>JAGHZY010000028.1 GCA_017745175.1 Sphingopyxis sp.
CAGCACCCAGACCATCTGACCGGCCGCCGTGCGCGCCTTGGCGCGCTGGCATGATCGGCAGATGTTCGTCGATTCGCATTGCCACCTCAATTACAAGGGGCTTGCCGAGCAGCAGGACGAGGTGCTCGCGCGCGCGCGGAGCCGCGGCGTGACCGCAATGCTCAACATCGCGACGCGCGAAAGCGAATGGGATGAGGTGCTCGCGGCGGCAGAAGCCAATGATGATGTCTGGGCGAGCGTCGGCATCCATCCGCACGATGCCGACCATCATCCCGATGTCGACACCGGCAAACTCGTCGAACGGGCGCTGCACCCGCGCGTGATCGGCATCGGTGAAACCGGGCTCGACTATTATTACGACAAGAGCGACCGCGTACGGCAGCAGGACAGTTTTCGCCGCCATATCCATGCGTCGCAGCAGACGGGATTGCCGGTCATCGTGCATACCCGCGATGCCGAGGAAGACACGCTGGCGCTGCTGGGCGAGGAAATGGCGAGGGCTATTTTCCCCGGCGTCATCCACTGTTTCACCGCGAGCGACGATTTTGCGCGCAAGGCGCTCAACCTCGGGCTCTATATCTCGATCTCGGGCATCGTCACCTTCAAGAACGCCGCCGACCTTCAGACGACCGCGAAATGGTTGCCTCAGGACCGGCTGCTGATCGAGACGGATTCGCCTTTCCTTGCCCCCGTCCCGCACCGCGGCAAGATCGGCGAGCCGGCGTTCGTCGCCGATACGCTCGCATTCCTCGCCACTCTGCGCGGCGAGGACGAGGATGCGCTTGCAACCGCGACCGGTGCCAACTTCTATATGCTTTTCAACAAGGCAGCACCATGACGTCGTACGCCGCATGAAGCTCCGCATCCTTGGTTGCGGGACCTCTTCGGGGGTTCCGCGGATCGGCAACGATTGGGGGGCGTGCGATCCCGACAATCCGCGCAACCTGCGAAGCCGCGCGTCGATCATGGTCTCGCTCGGCGGTTTTCGCATCCTCGTCGACACCAGTCCCGATATGCGGCTGCAACTGCTCGACGCCGGCGTCGGCGAAATCGATGCCGTGATCTGGACACACGAGCATGCTGACCATACGCACGGCCTCGACGACCTGCGGCAGGTCATGCACCTGCGCCGTTCGGCTGTGCCGGTCTATGCCCGCGATCATGTGCTCGATATCCTGAAATGGCGCTTCACCTATGCTTTCGCCGGCAACGCGGGTTATCCGGCGTCGGTTGATCCGATCGATCTTCACGATCACCAGTCGATCGGCCCCATCGAAGTGTCGGCGATCGAAATGCCGCACGGCCCGATCAAGGCGACCGGCCTGATCTTTAGCGACGGTGCGCACAAGATCGCCTATGCAACTGATTTTTCGAAATTTACCGACGAGATGGTCGATTTCTTTCAGGGCGTCGACCTGTTCGTCATCGACGCGCTGCGCCGCTATCCGCATCCGACGCATCCGCATCTTCAGATGACGCTCGAGGGCCTGGCCAAGGTCGGCAACCCGCGTGCGATCATCACGCATATGGACAATACAATGGATTATGACGACCTTGCGGCCGAATTGCCGCCGGGCGTCGAACCCGGATATGACGGGCTGGAGGTGCAGCTATGAACGGTGACACGACAGTCCAGATCCTGTGGTTTGCCGGAGCCTTCGCTCTGGTGCTGAGTTCGCTGCTCGCGCGGCGCTTGCCGATGGCAGACTGGATCAAGATGGCGCTCGCATGGGTCGCGATCTTCGGTCTGGTATTTCTGGTCATCCGGACATGGCAGGCTGTTACATAGCGTCGCCTCCCTCATTGAGTATCTTTTATTTAACATAATATATATTATCGGACTTTTATCCGCATCTCCGGCTGCCGACAAGCCGCGCCCCCTCCGCGCTACTGCCCATGACCGAGCGCGCCCGACGATATGATCCATGGCGATTTTGCCAGCCGGATTTTCCGCGATGGCCGGATACCGCGGCCAGTGGTCGCTTGTCCGGATAACCGCCAAGCCGAAGCCGCCTCCGACATCGCATCCCGCGCACATTGCGACAGGGCCCCGCGATGAGAAACCGGTGTCACAACCTCGCAGCATGGCTGTCATCAAAGCGTCCTGTCGCGGCCATCGAATCGCAACGCTGCAGGCCTAGCCGACGTCGCGGGCCGCGACCGGCGGCAATCCAGTCCAGGGGTTTCGAGAATGACGATCAGGGGTTTAGCCTCCGCCAGCCTATTTGTCCTTTTTTCGGGCACGAGCAGCATCGCGCTGGCACAAACCGATGCTGGCGAGACGGCTGTTGCCGCGAATCCGCCGGGCGACGAGATCGTCGTGACGGGCCGTGCCGGCGCTGGCGAACGCACGCGGATCGAGACGAGCTATGCGATCACCTCGATCGACAATGACACGCTGCGTTCGCGTGCGCCGTCGAGTGTGACCGAAGCGCTGAAGTCGGTCCCGGGCTTCTGGGTCGAGGCGTCGGGCGGCGAAGGCAGCGGCAATGTCCGCGCCCGCGGCATCCCGGTCGACGGCTTCGGTTCGATCACCCTGCTCGAAAACGGCCTTCCGGTGCAGCATGATCCCTCGCTCGGCTATCTGAATGCCGACCAGGCGTTCCGCATCGACGAATCGATCGAACGCGTCGAAGTGGTGCGCGGCGGCCCGTCGTCGATCTTCTATTCGAACGCGCCCGGCGGCGCGGTCAACTTCATCACGCGTCAGGCAAAAGACGAGCTGACCGGTGTTGCACGCGTCCTCTATGGCCCCACCGCCGACCTGTTCCGCTTCGACGGATGGATCGGCACACCGCTCGGCAACGGATGGAGCTTCGGCGTCGGCGGCTATTATCGCAAGGAAGACGGTGTCCGCGATCCCGGCTTCGCGGGCAATCAGGGCGGACAGGTTCGCGCCGATCTCAACTATGATTTCGGCGATGGCCGGATCACGCTCGGATACAAGCGGATCGACGACAGCACGATCTTCTACACCGGCATCCCGCTCACCAAGGACCGCAAGGGCGACATCGTCGGCCTCCCCGGCTTCAACCCGCATTACGGAACGACCGCGAGCCGGGCGACGGCCTTTCTGACGCTGCGCGATGCCAACGGGCCGGTCCAATTCGACAATGCCGACGGAACCGACGTCAATCTCGACCAGTTCAGTCTGCTCGCCGAATGGGAGTTCGCGCCGGGCTGGAAGCTCAGCAACCGCGCGCGCTACCGCGACTCGCTGACGGTGCGCAACGGCGTCTATCCGGCATCGATCAGCACCGCGACGGCCTTCCTCGCCCAGAACCGCGCCTCGCTCCTCGCCGCCTTCCCCGGCGCGGCCAGCGTCCAGCTCCGTTACAGCGACACCGGCGAGGCATTCGATGTCACCGGGCAGAACGGCAATGGCGACGTCTTCATCAACGCCGCGCGGCCGGTCACCGTCGACGAGAGCGAATTTCTCAACGACTTCCGCCTTGCCCACAGCTTCGACATCGCCGGGATGACGCATGATTTTTCGATCGGCTTTTATTACGCCCGGATCGAGGAGACCTTCCGCCGCTATTCGGCGTCGACGCTGCAGGATGTGTCGGACAATTCGCGCCTCCTCGACCTCGTCGCGCTCAATAGCGCCGGGCAAGTCGTCGGGGCGGCAACCGAAAATGGCATCGTCCGCTATGGGTCCGAATTTGCCAATGGCAGCGGCACGCAGGACAGTTTCGCGCTCTATGCCGCGGACGAATGGCAGGTGATGCCCGGACTGCGCATCGACGCTGGTGTCCGCTGGGAAACGGTCAAGACCCGCGGCGCGCAGGAGGGCAGCAAGACGGTCAACCTCGGCAATGCGGCGACACTCGCCGACAACAATGTGCTGACCGGAAACGGCATTTTCACGCCGTTCGATCAGAAGTTCGACAAGCTCGGCTACACGATCGGCGCCGATTGGCAGTTCGCGCCGCGCGCCGGGGTCTTCGCGCGCTATACCTCGGCCTTCCGCCTGCCGAGCGTCGGCAGCTTCATCACCAACGCCACCGCCATTCCGCGGACGCAGGGCATCGACCTGTGGGAGGCCGGCCTCAAATATCAGTCGCGCTTCGCCAGCGTCTATCTCACCGGCTTCCTGACCGACTTCAATTCCTACGGGATCGGCAACACAAGGTTTGACCCGGTCACCAACGGCTATGTGTCGCAGACGGTCTATACCGACACGCGTGCCTATGGCGTCGAGTTCGAAGGCACCGTACGCCCCGCGCCCTGGTTCGACTTCACCCTCAACGCGACGTGGCAGGACCCGACCTTCCGCAACCTGCGCTACGACGAACTCGCCACGGTGAACGGACAGCAGACGCTGGTACCGCGAGACTATTCGGGAAATCAGCTTATCCGCGTCCCCAGGATCGCGCTGCGGGCGACGCCGGCGGTGACGCTGCTGGGTGACCGGCTGCGCGCGCAGCTCGACGTCGAACATTATACGAAACGCTATGCCGATGCTGCGAACATATCGAAGCTGCCGGCCTACACCGTCCTCAACGCCAGCGTCCGGTTCAACCTGACCGACCAGATCACGCTCTGGGCCTATGGCGACAATCTGACCAACGAGATCGGGCTCACCGAGGGCAATCCGCGCGCGGGCGAACTCACCAGCGGACAGGCGAATGACCTGCTGTTCATCGGGCGTCCTATCGTCGGCCGCAACTTCCGCTTCGCCGTCGACTTCCGCTTCTGATGTTGCATCGCGCAACCCTGTTTGCCGCCGCGCTGGCGATCGCCGGCGCAGCGGCGGAGGCCGAACAGTCAAGGCCGGACATCAGGGTCACGGGCGAGATCACCGGCGCCGACCATCAGACCTATCGCGAAGTGCCGTTCGACGTGCCCGAGGGCACCGAACGGATCACCGTAACGCTGAGCTATGACAAGGCGAACCGGACCGTCGTTGATATGGGGGTATGGGATCCGGCGCGTTTTCGCGGCTGGAGCGGCGGCACGCGCGACCGCTTCACGATCGCGCCGGGCGACGCGACGCCCGGCTATCTGGCCGGCGCCCTGCCCGCCGGGCACTGGAAACTGTTGCTGGGCGTTCCGAACGCGCGTGCCGGGAGCCGCGCGGCCTATTCGATCGGCGTCTCGTTCGACCGCGCCGGAACGCGAAACGCCAGCGCCGCAATCGCCGACCCGCCGCTCGGGGACGCTCCAGGCTGGTATCGCGGCGACCTCCATATGCACGACGCGCACAGCGACGGAAGCTGCCGGAGCCGCGGTGGCCGCAAGATCCCCTGCCCGCTGTTCCGCACCGTCGCTGCCGCGGCGGATACGGGGCTCGATTTCATTGCGGTCACCGACCATAATACGACTGCGCATTTCGGCGGCCTGCGCGAACTCCAGCCCTATTTCGACACAATGCTGCTGATCCCGGGCATCGAGGTGACGACGTTCGGCGGCCATGCCAACATCTTCGGTCCCGCGCGCTTCGTCGATTTTCGCGTCGGAACGGCGGCCGTGCCCGACATCGCTGCCCTGCAGCGCGCCGTCGCGGCGTCGGGAGCGATCCTGTCGATCAACCACCCCGCCCTGCCCTCCGGCGAGCAATGCATGGGCTGCGGATGGACGTGGCCGGGCACCGACTATCGCGCCGTCACCGCGATCGAGGCGATCAACGGAACGACGACCGACGGCCCCCTTGCGGGGCTCGGCTTCTGGTATGCGCGGCTCAACGAAG
The DNA here is from genome assembly GCA_017745175.1 of Sphingopyxis sp. Lineage (GTDB taxonomy): Bacteria > Pseudomonadota > Alphaproteobacteria > Sphingomonadales > Sphingomonadaceae > Sphingopyxis. The sequence goes on from JAGHZY010000028.1 coordinate 5,693, forward strand.
GCCACCGTCTTGCGGGTATTGCCGCCAGCGACAATCACGATCCCGACGTCGCGCCCGGCAATCCGCCACCCGGCCCGGCGCCGGTCGGCCGGCCACGGACCGTTGTCCACGCGGACGCGCTGTCGATACCGGCGATCCTCGACGGCCTTCGCGCAGGCAATGTGTTCCTTGACATCGAGGGGACCAGCACGCGCATCCTCGAGGTGGAAGCCATGGCGGGCCGACAACGCGCGGCGATGGGCGAAACATTGCCGGGGCGCCGCCGGATAACCATCGGGGCGCATGTGATCGACGCGGCCGGAGCATTGTCGGAGCTGGTTCTGAACGGCCAGCCCACCGGTGCGCGTCACGAAGTCAGCTCGGGTAATGCCCGGCTGACGTGGACGCTGGATGCCGGGCAGGCTTGCGGCTGGCTTGCGGTCAACGTGCGCGACGGCAGGGGCAAGCCGCTGCTCATCGGCAATCCGGTCTATCTCGACTGCAGCGCAAGCCGCGCGCGACGCTGAAGACCGTTGGCCGCCCGACGAGCGGCCGGTTCACGCGCCGCACCCGGGACGCTGCGCGAATATCGGAGCAGGTCGGGCCTTGAGCGCGGCGGAGGTTGCGTTATGGGAAGAGCCCTTGACGCGCCGCTCTCGATCGAACGCGACTATTTTTCTCCACCCGAGGCATCCGGTTCCGGAATGCCTCCTTGCACCGGTTTTTCCCTATGGCCGACACGGCACCCCGAGCTCCCATCGACCGCCTGCTCGCAATCATGCGCCAGCTGCGCAATCCCGACGGCGGCTGCGAATGGGATCTCGCGCAGGACTTCTCGACGATCGCGCCCTATACGATCGAGGAAGCCTATGAAGTTTCCGACGCAATCGCCGGCGGTGATCCTGCCGCGATCTGCGACGAGCTGGGCGATCTGTTGCTCCAGGTCGTGTTTCATAGCCAGATCGCGACCGACGGCGGGCTATTCGGCTTCGACGATGTCGCCAATGCGATCAGCGACAAGATGGAGCGCCGTCATCCGCATATTTTCGGCGACGGCAAGACGGCCGACGTCCGCCAGCAATGGGAGCAGATCAAGGCGACCGAGCGCGCCGCCGATGGCCCGACGGGCGCGCTCGCCGGCGTCGCATTGTCGCTGCCGGCATTGCTCCGCGCGCAAAAGCTGCAAGGCCGCGCCGCGCGCGTCGGTTTCGACTGGCCCGATACCGAAGGCCCGCGCGACAAGATTGCCGAGGAGCTGGCCGAGGTAGCCGCGGCGTCCGACGACGCCGAACGGCACGAGGAGGTCGGCGACCTGCTGTTCGCCGTCGTGAATTATGCCCGCAAGCTGGGCATCGACGCCGAAGGCGCACTACGCGACGCCAATCTGAAATTTGCGCGGCGCTTTGCCGCCATGGAAGAACGCGCGGGCGGCAGCCTCGCCGGCCTGCCACTCGACGCGCAGGAAGATCACTGGCAGGCGGTCAAGGCCTCGGAACGTCGCTAACGGGCCAGAGCCGTTCGAACCGCGCGCGGTCGGCGGGATCGAGCCGGACGGTCAGCACATGCCCCTCGCCCTCGGGCTCGTCGGCAAGCACCTCGCCGCGGGCATGGAGCCATGCCATCGCCTCGCCCTGCTCATAGCCGAGATAGATGCGCTGGACCTGATGGCGCGCGGTCAGTTGTGACGCCATCAATGTCCGCGCAGCTTCGACGCCCTCGCCGGTCACCGCCGAAATCACCGCGACGTCGGGACGCCGCGCCGCCATTTCCGCAATATCGGCGCGGCGGTCGCTGTCGGCGGTGTCGATCTTGTTCCATATCTCGATCTGCGGGATCGCATCGGGTGCATCGCCCTCCGCGCCTTCCTGCGGTCCGTTGACGCCCAGCGAATTGAGGATCGCGCGCACATCGTCATATTGCGCCTCGCTGTCGGGATGGACGATGTCGCGGACATGGACGATCAGATCGGCCGTGGTCACTTCTTCCAGCGTCGCGCGGAACGCCGCGACCAGTTCGGTCGGCAGGTCGGACACGAAACCCACCGTGTCCGAGAGGATCGCCTTGTCGATGCCCGGCAGGCGTATCTCGCGCATCGTCGGATCGAGTGTCGCGAACAGCATGTCTTCCGCCATGACGTCACTTCCCGTCAGGCGGTTGAAGAAGGTCGATTTTCCGGCGTTGGTATAGCCGACGAGCGCGATCACCGGCCACGGCGCGCGCTGGCGCTTCGAGCGCTGAAGCTGCCGGGTTCGACGTGCATCCTCGAGGCTGCGGCGGATGCGCGCCATGCGGTTGCGGATCATCCGGCGGTCGGCCTCGATCTGCGTTTCGCCGGGGCCACCGAGGAAGCCGAAGCCGCCACGCTGGCGTTCGAGGTGAGTCCAGCTGCGGACGAGACGGCCCGCCTGATAATCGAGATGCGCGAGTTCGACCTGCAACCGTCCTTCGGCGGTCGCGGCGCGCTCGCCGAAGATTTCGAGGATCAGCCCGGTCCGGTCGATAACCTTGGTGCCAAAGGCGGTTTCAAGGTTGCGCTGCTGGATCGGGCTGAGCGCGGCGTCGACGACCACAAGCTGGACACCCTTCGCGGCAATATCGGGCACGATCGCATCGATCTGCCCCACTCCGAGCAGGGTCGCCGCGCGCGTCTGGCGTAGCCGGAGCGTATGCACCGCAACGACATCGAGCCCGATGGCGAGCGCAAGCCCCCGCGCCTCCTCGGCGCGCGCGTCAAGGTCGCGCGCGAGGCGCTGGCTATGCCATTCGGGCACGACGACAAGCGCGGCGGCGCCGCGCGTTACCTCGTCTTCAGTGTCGATTACCGGGTCGATCAGGCGTCGTCCGCTTCACCGTCGGCGTCGCCATTGTCGGTCAGATTGATCGGCCCGTTCGGCTGGACGGTCGAAATCGCGTGCTTGTAGACGAGCTGCACCTGCCGCTCGCGCTCGAGCAGCATGCAGAACAGGTCGAAGGCGACGATATCGCCCTGCAGCATCACGCCGTTGACGAGGAACATGGTCACCGACTCGTCCGAACGGCGAACCGCGTTCAGAAACACGTCCTGCAGCGCCTTGCCCTTGCTCGCCGGCGCGTCGCGCAGATTGTCGCCGAGCAGCGACAGGTCGAAATCATGCGACGGCATCACCGTCGAGATCGCATGCTTGTACACCAGCTGCGACTGGCCGTCGCGGCGGAGCAGCAGCGAGAAATTGTCGAACCAGGTGATGATGCCCTGCAACTTGACGCCCTTGACCAGGAACATGGTCACAGGGGTCTTGCTCTTGCGGAGGGCGTTGAGGAAAATATCTTGGAGATTCTGGTTTTTATCGGACACATTTGCCTCCTGTTCTTGGCGGTATAACCGCAGGGTAATTGCCGGCATTCCGGCTCAAAAAGACCTTCTCTTTTGCCAATATGCGGCAAAGCGAACGGCAGGTCTAGCGCAAAGCCTTCATCCTTCCCCGTCCGAACTCTCGGTAAGGCCCAAAAGTTTCAGTTTGCGGTGCAGCGCCGACCGCTCCATGCCGATAAAGGTCGCGGTGCGCGAAATATTGCCTGAAAAGCGATTGATCTGGATACGCAAATATTCCCGCTCGAAATTCTCGCGCGCTTCTTTCAGCGGGATCGCGGTAATCGATTCCGCGTTCGGCAATATGTCGGTTCCACCGCGCACCAGCTCGGCGGGCAGCATGTCGGCGTCGATCCGGCTCAGCCGGTCGCTCGGCGCGAGGATCATCACGCGCTCGACCACATTGCGCAGCTCGCGAACGTTGCCCGGCCATTCATGTGCCTGGAGCGCCGCCATCGCTTCGGCGCTGATTTCGGGCGGCGGCACCCGTCGGTCGGCGGCATAGCGGCGGACGAAATGATCGCACAGGCTCGCGATATCGTCGCGCCGTTCGCGCAGCGGCGGAATATGGACCGGCACGACGTTCAGCCGGTAATAAAGATCCTCGCGAAACCGGCTTTCGGCGATTTCGGTCATCAAGTCGCGCGCCGAGCCCGAGATAATGCGAACGTCGACGCGGATCATCGTGCGGCCGCCGACGCGGGCGAAGCTCTGGTCGGTCAGGACGCGCAGCACCTTGCCCTGCGTCGTCAGCGGCATGTCGGCGACCTCGTCGAGAAACAGCGTTCCGCCATGCGCCTGTTCGAGCAGCCCGACGCGGATCGAGCCGTCCTCGGCCTCCGACCCGAACAATTCGGTTTCGACCGTTTCGGGGTCCATGCGTGCCGACGAAATGACGCGGAACGGCGCATTGTGCCGGCCGCTCCAGCCGTGGAGCACGCGCGCTGCGACTTCCTTGCCGACACCGGGTGCCCCCGTGATCAGCACGCGGCTTCCTGTTCCCGCCACGCGCTTGAGCGTCGCGCGCACATTGTTGATCGCCGCGCTCGTCCCGGTGAGCTCGTCCGACGGCCCCGCCTTTTCGCGGAGCTGCTCATATTCGAACTTCAGCCGCTCATTCTCGGTCGCACGCGCGACAAGGTGAAGCAGGCGCGACGCCTCGAACGGCTTTTCGATGAAATCGAACGCGCCGCGGCGGATCGCCGCGACCGCGGTGTCGAGCCCGCCGTGGCCCGAAATGACGATGATCGGCAAGGTCGGATCGAAGGCCTTGATCGCCTCGACCAGCCCGAGCCCGTCGAGCCTCGACCCCTGCAGCCAGACGTCGATCAGCGCAAGCGACGGCCGCCGCTGACGGATCGCCTCGAGGGCAGAATCGCTGTCGGACGCGGTCCGCGCCTCATAACCTTCGTCTTCCATGACCCCGGCGACGAGGTCGCAGATGTCGCGTTCGTCATCGACGATCAGAATATCAAGCGCCATGATCTTCTCTGTCCTGCCGGTTCCGGACACGTCCCGGAACCGATTCACCCTGCCCCATATTCTGTTCGCTTCCCTTGCCGGCGAGCGGCAGCAGCCGGTCGGGATGCAGTGTCAGCGTCACGCACGTCCCCTGCCCGGCCGGATTGTCCGAAAATTCCAGTTCCCCATAATGTTGCTCGACGATCTTCTTGACGATCGCGAGCCCCAAGCCGGTCCCGCCCTGCCGCGTCGTCATATAGGGCTCGGCGATCGCATCGCGCGCTTCGGGAAGCCCGATACCGTCGTCGGTCACGCGAATGACGATCTCGCCCACGGCACCGGCATCGAGCGTCGCGCCGATATGTCCGGTTGCCACGGATTCGGAATTTCTATATTTTTCTTCTATCGCTTCGACCGCATTCTTCACAATATTCGTCAGCGCCTGCGACAGCAGACGACGGTCGCAGACAAGCGGCTCGATCTCGGCGGGCGTCCTGACCGAAAAGACGATATCGGGCTTGGCGACCTCGAACAGGAATACCGCCTGGCGGAGGATGTCGCGAACATCCTCGACCCCGAAGGTCGGCTTGGGCATCCGCGCGAAACTCGAAAATTCGTCGACCATCCGCCGCATGTCGTGCACCTGGCGGACCACCGTGTCGGTCAGCTTGCGGAATGTTGCCGCATCGCCCTCGACCTTGTCGCCGAACCGGCGCTGCAGACGCTCGGCCGCGAGCTGGATCGGGGTAAGCGGATTCTTGATTTCATGCGCGATACGCCGCGCCACATCGGACCATGCCGCGCGGCGCTGGTCGAGCAGCTGCTGGGTGATATCCTCGAAACTGAGAACGAAGCCGTCGCCCTGCGCCACCGCCTTCGCCGCGAGGGTGGCAGGTTCGGCGTCCTTTCGCGACAATTGCACGATCCCCTCGCGCTCCTCGCTCGTCAGCAGCCGCGCCAGCTCGGGCGCGACGTCGTCGAGCGGCTGGCCGGTGAGGCATTCGGCCGACTGGCAGATGAGCCGCTCGGCGGCGGCATTTGCCAGCAGGATACGGCGATCGGCGTCGACCGATACCACGGCCGACGAAACGCCGCTCAGCACGGCCTCGATGAAACTGCGGCGCGCCTCGAGCTGCTCATTCACGCTGACAAGCGCCCCCGTCTGTCGCTCGATCTGCTCGGTCATGCGGTTGAACGCGCGGGTGAGCACCGAAATTTCATCGCCGCGTGCCGGCGGGGTCACGCGAACCGACAGGTCGCCGCCCGCCGCGGTCCGCGTGGCGCCGATCAGCGTTCCCAGCGGGCGGACGATGCGGTCGGCAACGACGATCGCCGCGATGACCGCGAGCGCGAGAAGCAGCAACGAGCCCAGATAGAGCGCACCGTTGAACTGAAGCTGCAGCTGCTGCGACCGGCCGAACAATGCATTATAGTCCGCGAGAACGCTGCGCGCGCGATCGAACTGTTCCAATCCCAATATGTTCGCATCGCGCGACGCGTAGACATAGGCATTGGCCCGCCCCGGAAGCCGCGTCGCCGCCTCGATGCGGTCCGACTTCTGCAGGACGACGACCGGTTCGCCCCGATTGAGCCTCGCGACCGTCTCGGGCGAAATCCGCGCCTCGGCGGCGCGATTGTCGGGATCGACCATCACCGGCGTCCGCGCGATGCCATCGGCGCCGATCTCGATGATCGCCGACTCGTTGAGCTCGCGAAGCACGACCTGCTGCCCATAGGCGTTCTGGAACGTATCGCTGTCGATCGGATAGCGGGTCAGATAATCGCTGAGGTCCTTTGCCATCGTCGTGGTGTTCGCGCTCACCGACTTCTGGCTGTCCTCGTAAAAGGCCTGCGCCATGTTGGCCGCATTTTCGAACATCCCGCGCGAGCGGTCCGAGTACCAGAAGTTCACCCCGAACTGGAACAGGAGCGACGCGAAGATCACGACCAGCAGCGTCGGCGCCGCCGCGATCAGCGAAAAGAGCGCGACGAGCCGGACATGGAGGCGGCCGTTACCGCCCGCCATCGACCGCACCGCGCGCGCGCGCGCGACGCGGCTGCCGATCAGCACGATCAGCGCCATCGCGGGCACCAGATTGACGACCATGATCGCGGCAACCAGCGCGGGCGTGAGCAACCGTTCGCTCTGCGCGTCGCCGGTGACGAAGATATAGGTCGCGATCGCGACGCTGACGATGGCAGCAAGCGTGTAATATTCGGGGGCGAAATGCCATCCGTTCGCGCGCGCGCTGTCACGATCATCGTCTTTGGTCAGGGACGCGGCGGACTCCATTGTTGCCGTGTTACGACAATCCTGTTGCATAGAAAACACACAATCGGCCCGAGCGTCGCCCGACTGCGCCGATTTCACGATTATTGCCCGATATCAGGGATGCGAGGGATCGATGTCGAGCTGCCCGAGGCGTTTTCTCAGCGTGTTGCGATTGATGCCAAGGCGTCGTGCCGCTTCCAGCTGGTTGCCGCGAACGTCGCGAAGCACACGGCGTAACAGCGCGGCTTCGACGATCGCCTCGAGCTGTTCGTGAATATCGCCTTCGCCCGTCGCGGCCATCCGCTCGCGCGCCCAGTCGTCGACGGCGCGCGCGATCAGGACGGCGGGTTCGACCGCGCCCCCGCCCTCGCCGCGTTCGTGCAATACCGTCTCGACATCGCGCACGGTCACAACGGTGTCGCGCGACAATACGGCGAGCCGCTGCACGACATTGCCTAGCTCGCGCACATTGCCCGGCCAGTCATAGCGTTCGAGCCATTGCATCGCCTCGGGCGCGAACTGGCGGTCGGGAAGGCCCGAACTGCGCCCGGCCTCGACAAAATGGCCGACGAGCGCGGCAATGTCGCTGCGCCGGTCGCGCAGCGGCGGCAGCGTGACCGGAATCACGTTGAGCCGGTAGAAAAGATCCTCGCGGAACCGGCCATCGGCGACGAGCGAGCGCATGTCGCGATGCGTCGCGGCGATAACGCGAACATCGGCGCGGAGCGCCTGATTGCCGCCGACGGTCGAATATTCGTTGCTCTGGAGGACACGGAGCAGCCGCGTTTGCGCCTCGATCGGCATATCGCCGATTTCGTCGAGGAAGAGCGTGCCGCCGGCCGCCTGTTCGAAGCGTCCCGCATTGCGGCTGTGTGCCCCGGTAAAGGCGCCCTTTTCGTGCCCGAACAGCTCGGCCTCGATCAGTTCGCGCGGGATCGCCGCCATGTTGATCGCCACGAACGGCCCCGAACGACGCAGCCCGGTCGCATGGATCGCGCGCGCCACGACCTCCTTGCCGGTACCCGACTCGCCGAGGATCAGCACCGCGAGATCGTTCGACGCAAGCCGGGCGATGGTACGATACACCGCCTGCATGGCCGGCGCGCGTCCGACGAGACCGTGGCTGTCGGCCGGCGCCGCGTCGCGTGCCGCGGGCTCGGCACGCCTTTCGAGCGCTGCCCGGACGCCGGCGGTCAATTCGTCGAGATCGAACGGCTTGGGCAGATAATCATAGCTGCCGATGCCCGTCGCGCGCACGGCGGTATCGAGCGTATTCTGCGCCGAGAGCACGATCACCGGCGTCGCGGCATCGACCGACGCGCCGGCGAGCGAGTCGATTCCGTCACCGTCCGGCAGGACGACGTCGGTGATGATAAGGTCGGGGCGATTGGCGCCCAGCCATGCATTGCGTTCGGCGACGCTGCCGACCGACACGAAATGCGCGCATTCGCCGACGAGCGTTTCGCGGATGATCATCGTGATCGCCGGATCGTCCTCGACCAGCAGGATCGTCTTGCCGCCGGTCATGCCGTGCGCCCTTTTGGCGCGGCAGGCAGATGCACGCGAAACCGCGTCCAGTCTCCGTCGCGAATATGCTGGACCGTCCCCCCCATGTCGCGCGCCAGCTTCGCGACGAGCGCGAGGCCAAGCCCCCGCCCCTCGCGCTTGGTCGTGACGAAGGGATCGAACAGGTCGCCGCGGATATCGGCGGGCACGCCCGGTCCGTTGTCGCTGACACTGACCTCGATCGGCAGCGCGATGCGGCCGCGTCCATCGCCATTGTCGATCGACAGGCCGTGCCGGTAAGCGGTCGTGAGCCGGACGACACCGTCGTCGCGCCCGCCGAGCGCCTCGCAACCGTTGGTAAGGAGGTTCAGCAATATCTGGACAAGGGCGTCATGGTTTCCGTGCACCAGCGGCAGCGAAGGGTCGAAATCCTCGGCAAAGCGGACGCCGGGGAACTGACGCGCCCGCGCCGTTTCCATGGCCTGGTGAATCGGCTGATAGAGGTTGATCGGCGCGCAGGCGATCGGCTGCCCGCGCGAGAAATGCTCCATCTGGTCGATCAGCGTCGCGATCCGGTCGACCTCGGCACAGATCAGCGTGGTAAAGCGCTCGCCGCCCGCATCGGTCTTGCGCGCGAGCAGCTGCGCCGCTCCCTTGATCCCCGCGAGCGGGTTCTTGATCTCGTGCGCCAGCATCGACGCAGCGGCGCCCGCGGCGCGCCCCGAACGGCCGATGGCACCGCCCATCAGTTCGGCATCGCTTTGCGACGGTACGAGCGCAAGGATGCGGTGGCCGCTCTGGCCATAGGGGACCATCTGCATGTCGACGAAGATCGATTTGCGGCCGCCGATCGAGATTTCGGCGCGATGCGCGAACAGCGCCGACGTCGCGGCGTCGTTCATTCGCAGACGATAGCTTCGATCCATCTGGATGACGTCATAGATGACGCGCCCGACCATCGCCGAACGGCCGATATTGCAAAGCTGCTCCGCCGCGGCATTGACGAACAGGACCACGCCGCCCCCGTCGATCAGCAGGGTGGGCACGGGATGCGACTGGATCAGCTCGTCATGGTCGAAGCTCGGGATGCTCGACGCGAGCGTGATCACGCCGCCGCCCTGGTGAGGTGCGGGCCGTAAAACGCTTCGAGCGCGTCGAGCACGCCCTTGCTATCGGGAATCTGGTTGACCTTGTTGCGGAACTCGGCCGAACCATGCAGCCCCTTGACGTACCAGCCGAGGTGCTTGCGCGCCATATTGACGCCTGTCATCTCGCCATAATGGTCGATCATTGCTCGATAATGCGATGTGATGACGTCATATTGTTCATCGAGGCCGGGATCGGGCCGCTCGGCCTCGCCACGAAGCGCCGCCATCACCTGCCCGAGCAGCCACGGGCGGCCATAGGCTCCGCGGCCGATCATGACGCCATCGGCGCCGCTCTGTGCAAGCGCGGTGCGTGCATCGTCAGCCGAACAGATGTCGCCATTGACGATGACGGGAATCGACACGGCATCCTTGACCGTGCGGACAAACCCCCAATCGGCCTCGCCGCGATACATCTGGTTGCGCGTGCGGCCGTGGACGGTGACCAGCTTCGCGCCGAGGTCCTCGGCGATATGCGCCAGCTCGGGGGCGTTGAGGCTGTCGTGGCACCAGCCCATACGCATCTTGACCGTCACGGGAACGCTTACTGCCTTCACGCAGGATTCGATCAGCGCAGCGGCGAGCCTGAGGTCGCGCATCAGCGCCGAGCCGGCGTCGCCGTTGGTAACCTTGCGCACCGGACAGCCCATATTGATGTCGATGATCGACGCGCCGCGGTCCTCGTTGAGCTTTGCCGCCTCGCCCATTTCATTGGGCGTGCAACCGACGAGCTGCATCGACACCGGCTCCTCGACCGGGTCCCAAGCCGCCTTCTGGATCGACTGGCGCGTCTCGCGGATCGCGGCCTGGCTCGCGATCATCTCGGTGACGTTGAGCCCCGAGCCGTAATAGCGGACGAGCTTGCGGAACGGCAGGTCGGTGACACCCGTCATCGGCGCGAGGATCACAGGATCCGCGATCGTGATATTACCGATCTGGATGGGCCGGAGCGGCGCCATGGCGGGGAGCTTTCGTCAAAATTGCCTAAATTTTGAGCAGCCCCTACACGCTAAGCCGCTTTCCCGCAAGGCGCGGCTGCGCTAACCGGCGCGGCTGATGACCGAGTCCGTCCTCTCGCCCGCCCCGCGCGTCACGGTAATCCTGCTTGCCGGGGGCCAGGGAACGCGTGCCGGTTTCGGCCGGCCGAAGCAGCTCGAGGCGCTGGGTGGCAAACCGGTCCTCCGGTGGAGCCTCGACGCCTTTGCCGCGCATCCTGCCATTTCGGGCGGTGTACTGGTGGCGAATGACGACGTCATAACCGCCGTCGGCCCATTGCCGGATGCGTGGATTTCCGCCGAGCCCGGCACCGAACGGCAGCAATCGGTATCCAATGCGCTCGGCGCGCTCGCTGCCCGGGACGATGCCACGCTGGTACTGGTTCACGACGCCGCGCGGCCGGGTGTGCGTACGGACGTCATCGATCGCCTGCTCGCGGCCCTGCAAACGGCCGAGGCTGCCATCCCGACGCTGCCCGTTCCCGACACGCTGGTCGAACAGGCGCACGGTGATGCCGGCGATGCGGTCGATCGCAGCGTCCTTGCGCGCGTCCAGACCCCGCAGGCCTTTCGTCTGGGTATTTTGCGGCGCGCACACGCCGAGGCGGTCGAAGCCGCCGCGACCGACGATGCGCAGCTCGTTCGCCGGCTGGGCGTCGCCGTTGCCACGGTCGCCGGCGACGCGCGGCTGCATAAACTGACATATGCCGAGGATATGGCGATCCTCTCGGGACTTTTGGGGGCGGATGCCATGAGAACAGCCGTCGGAATGGGCTATGACGTCCACCGTCTCGTCGCGGGCAAGCCGCTATGGATCGGCGGCATGGAAATCGCGCATAGCCATGGACTTGAGGGGCATAGCGATGCCGACGTCGCGCTTCATGCGCTGACCGACGCGATCCTCGGCGCGCTCGCCGACGGCGATATCGGCGACCATTTTCCGCCGAGCGACCCGCAGTGGCGCGGCGCCGCATCGCACCGCTTCCTCGCCTTCGCCGGCGATCGCGTCGCGGCGCGTGGCGGGCGCATCGACCATCTCGACCTGACGATCATCGCCGAAGCGCCGAAAATCGGCCCGCATCGGGACAGTATCCGTGGGCGCATTTCCGAAATCCTTGCGATTCCGCGCGAACGGGTTAGTGTGAAGGCGACAACGACAGAGCGGCTGGGCTTTACCGGCCGCCGCGAGGGGATAGCGGCCCAGGCCGTCGCGACCTTGAAACTTCCGGAGAATTGAACCTTGCAGTCTGTCGAAAAAGCGCGCCTCGCCGCGCGCGACGAACGCGCCACAAGCGTTCTTGCCAACAATCGCGCCGCGGGACGCAGGGTCGCCGTCGCCGAAAGCTGCACCGGCGGCATGGTCAGCGCCGCGCTGACCGACATCGCGGGAAGCTCCGACGTCTTCTCGGCCGGCTTCATCACCTATTCGGCCCATGCCAAACAGACCCAGCTCGACGTCAGCAGCGAGATCATCGAGACCTTCGGCGAGGTCTCGCTCGCGACCGCCTGGGCGATGGCTGCAGGCGCGCTGGCAAACAGCGATGCCGATGTTGCGGTCGCGATCACGGGCATTGCCGGTCCCGGCGGCGGATCGGAAAAGAAACCGGTCGGACAGGTCGTCTTCGCACGTGCGTTGCGCGGGCAGGATCCCGACGATTATTTCACCCAGCGCGTCCAGTTCGAATCGACCGATCGCGCCGCGATCCGTCAGGCCGCGACGCTGTTCGCGCTCGATCTGCTTCAGCCCGACAGGGACGGACTGCGGCCGTCCGAGGATATCGCCCTTCCCGCGCCGTAAAGTTCGTCGGCGCGCGCCTCGAACGCCGCGATCATCTTCCTCAGCGCCTTGTCGAACATCTGCCCCGCGAGCGCTTCGAACATGCGGCTGCGGAACGAGAAGTCGACCATGAAATCGACACGGCACCCGCCGCCTTCGGCGGGGCGGAAATGCCACTCGTTGCTGAGATGCTTCATCGGTCCGTCGATGTAGCTGACGATCACCTCGTGCGGGCGTTCCTTGTGGACGCGGCACGAGAAGCTCTCGCGCAGGCCCTTGAAGCCGACGATCATGTCGGCAACGGCCTCATGCTCGCTGTCGCTGCGAAGGCGCAGCGCGACGACCCATGGCAGAAATTCGGGATAGCGCGCGATATCGGTGACGAGCGCGAACATCTGTTCGTCGCTGTACGGAAGCTCTCGCGTTTCGTGATGCCTCGGCAACGGGCCGTCAGTCCGCCTTGACGCGCGCCAGCTGCGCCTCGCGCGCCGCACGCATCCGTTCGAAATCGTCGCCCGCGTGATAGCTCGACCGCGTCAGCGGCGACGAGGCGACCTGCAGGAACCCCTTCGCGCGCGCGATCTGGGCATAGGCATCGAACGCCTTGGGGGTCACGAATTCGGCGACCTTGGCGTGCTTCGGCGTCGGCTGGAGATACTGCCCCATCGTCATGAAATCGATGTCGGCGCTGCGCATGTCGTCCATCACCTGATGCACTTCCATCCGCTCTTCGCCGAGGCCGAGCATGATGCCCGACTTGGTGAAGATCGACGGATCGCGGCGTTTGACGCTCTCGAGCAGCCGCAGCGAGGCATAATAGCGCGCGCCGGGGCGGATCGTCGGATAGAGCCGCGGGACGGTCTCCAGATTGTGATTATAGACGTCGGGCCGTGCATCGACGATCGCAGCGACCGCGCTTTCGGGCTTGTTACGGAAATCGGGGGTCAGTATCTCGATCGTCGTCTGCGGCGTTTCGCGGCGCAGCGCATTGATGACCTTCACGAACTGGCTCGCGCCGCCGTCGGGCAGGTCGTCGCGGTCGACCGAAGTAATGACGATATGCGTCAGTCCCATCTTGGCGGCCGCTATCGCCGTATGCTCGGGCTCGAGCAGGTCGACGGGGCGCGGCATGCCGGTCTTGACGTTGCAGAAGGCGCAGGCGCGCGTGCACGTGTCGCCGAGGATCATCACCGTCGCATGCTTCTTGGTCCAGCATTCGCCGATGTTCGGGCACGCCGCTTCCTCGCACACCGTATGCAGATTGAGCTCGCGCATCAGCTTGCGCGTCTCGGCGTAACCGGGGCTGGTCGGCGCCTTGACGCGGATCCAGTCGGGCTTGCGCGCGCGCTGGCTGGGAGTCGAAGCGGGCTGTACGGGCGATACGGGAGCGTTCATGGCGCCCACATAGTCGTGCGCGCGCCTCTTCTCAACCTCTCTGCCTATGCTAAGGCGCGTCCATGACTCACTTTGCAGACATGATCGAGGGGTACCGGCGTTTCCGTAACGGCGGCTGGGCGCAGCAGCGCGAACGCTGGGAGCAACTTGCCGAGGGGCAGTCGCCCAAGGTGATGATCATCGCCTGTTCGGACAGCCGGTCCGAACCGTCGCAGATTTTCGACACCAATCCGGGCGAAATATTCGTCGTGCGCAACGTCGCGGCGCTGGTGCCGCCGTTCGAGACGACTCCGGGCCGTCATGGCGTGTCGGCCGCGCTCGAATTCGCCGTCCAGTTCCTGAGGGTCGAGGAAATCGTCGTGATGGGCCACGGTCTCTGCGGCGGCTGCCACGCGGCGCTCCACAAATCGATGGAAGGCGCCGAGCCCGGCCGCGGCGGTTTCATCGCCGACTGGATCGCGATGCTCGACGATGCGAGCGAAAAGATACGGAGCAGCCACGCCGACATCGGCACCCGCGAGGCGGGACGCGCGATGGAAATGGCGGCCGTGCGAGTAAGTATTGACAATCTCCGGACTTTTCCCTGCATTCAGGAAAAGGAACGGCGCGGGACGCTGAAATTGCGCGGTGCCTTTTTCGCGATCAGCGACGGGGTGCTGCACCTGATGGACGAAGCAACGGGGGACTTCTCTCCCGCCTGAGCAGGAGGGCGATATGAGCAAGAACGCATTCTGGGTAACCATGATTTTCGCCGCGGCAATCATCGGGGCGTTTCTGGGACCCGCGCTAGCGCAATCGCTCTCGACCGGCGCGATGATGACCTTTTCGATTGTCACCCTCGTCGCGATCGCGGGGCTGATCGTCTGGTCGCTGTCGAGCAACAAGTCGGGGAAGAAGGCCGATACCGCCGCGCTCGCTGACGCCCGGGCGATGCGCGCGCCCGAGGGCAAGGCGCGCATCTACGTCACCCGCCGCGGCTTCGTCGCCGCGCTACAGGGAATGAACGTCATTCTCGACGACACCGCAAGGGGACAGATCAAGTCGGGGCAGATGCTGATGGCCGATGTCGCGCCCGGCACGCATCGCCTGCACGCGGCGATGGCGAAGGGCATCATGGCGAATGCCGGGACGATCGAGATCGAGGTCGGCGCGGGCGAGGTCGCCGTCATCGACGCAATGTTCGAGATGAGCGCACTCAAGGGCGATGCCAAGCTGACCCGGCTCGCCGACGCGAAGGCGCGCGAGAATGTGAACGCAACCAGGCTGATCCTCTGGGAAGTCGCCCCCGCCTGATCGGCGACGAAACGGGGCTTGGTTGCGGGCAGCGGTGAAACACCGCTGCAACAATCGCAACAATCGCACGTTCTCCCGAAAAAGGAGAATCGGATGGCCCTTCGCCAGACCCTGCTGGCTGCGCCGGCGCTTGCTTCGCGCAGACATGCTTTTCCCGGCGAAGATGAATCCTACATCAAAGCCCGCAAATCGCTGCTCGCCGAGGAAATCGACCTGCGCCGCCGGATCGCCCGCGTCGCGGCCCAGCGCCGGGCGCTACCGCCGGGCCCCCTGATGAAGGATTACCGCTTCAGGTTGAACGACGCGATCGAACTCGGCCTTGCCGACCTGTTCGGCGGCCGCGACACGCTGGTCGCCTATTTCTGGATGTACGGACCCGAACGCGACCGGCCCTGCCCGATGTGCACCAACTGGCTCGGTTCGGTCGACGGCAACGTCAACGACATCAGGCGCCGCGTCGCGTTCCACGTCTTCGGGCGAAGCCCGGTCGAACGCCAGCAGGCGTTCGCCGCCGCGCGCGGATGGCAGGCGCTCGATTTCGTGCAACCGGTCGGCGATGATTATGCGAAGGACTTCAGGCTTCTGAATGCCGACGGGAGCGAAAATCCGATGCTGGCCGTCTTCCGCAAGGACGGCGACGATATCCGGCTGTTCTGGAAGAGCGAAATGACCGCGGAGATGGCCGATCCGGGGCAGGATCCGCGCGGTGCGCCCGATATCGCAAGCCTGTGGAATATCCTCGACCTGACCCCCGCAGGCCGCGGGACCGACTGGTATCCGTCGCTGGAATATTAGGGAATCGCGTAGGTCACATTCGCCTGCCCGACCGGCCTTTCGGCATCGTCGGTCCAGATGCGCACGTCCATCACCGCAAGCCGCTTGCCGAGCCGCAACATATGCGCGTCGGCGAAGAGCGATCCGGGGCGGCACGGGCGCAGGAACTGGTAGTTGAGCGCACTCGTCACCGCCATCGCGACCGGGCCGATGTGCGCGAGGACGAGCGCATAGGCCGCCATGTCGGCAAAGCCCATCTGGGTCGGGCCGGAGATCAGCCCGCCCGGGCGAAGCGCCTGCTCGTCGGGGTCGAGCCGTGCCCGGATATGCCCGGGCACGGCCGAGACCACCCGGCCACGCGAACCGGGCTGCGAATGCGGGAACGCTTCCGCCATGAAGTCGTTGAGCGCGTCCGCATCCATGCGGATCGCGCCCGACGATATCGGTGCGGCCTCTCCCGCCATGCCGATCAGCGCGACAGCTTCTTGTACGTGGTCGCGTGCGGGCGCGTCGCGCCTTCGCCGAGGCGGCGGATCTTGTCCTCCTCATAGGATTCGAAATTGCCTTCGAACCATTCGACATGGCTGTCGCCCTCGAACGCGAGGATATGCGTCGCGAGACGGTCGAGGAAGAAGCGGTCGTGGCTGATGACCACGGCGCAACCCGCAAAATTCTCGAGCGCTTCCTCGAGCGCCGCGAGCGTTTCGGTGTCGAGGTCGTTGGTCGGTTCGTCGAGCAGCAGGACGTTACCGCCCGCCTTCAGCATCTTCGCCATGTGAACGCGGTTGCGTTCACCGCCCGAGAGCTGACCGACCTTCTTTTGCTGGTCGACGCCCTTGAAGTTGAACGCGCCCACGTAAGCGCGCGTCTGCATCTCGTGCTTCCCGATATTCATCATGTCGTGGCCGCCCGAAATTTCTTCCCAGACATTCTTGTTCGGATCAAGCGCGTCGCGGCTCTGGTCGACATAGCCGAGGCGCACGGTGTCGCCGATCGCGACGCTGCCGTTGTCGGGCGTTTCCTGACCGGTGATGAGGCGGAAAAGCGTCGACTTGCCCGCACCGTTCGGGCCGATGACACCGACGATGCCGCCCGGGGGCAATGTGAACGAGAGGTCTTCGAAGAGCAGCTTGTCGCCATAGGCCTTCGAGATGTTCGCAACCTCGATCACCTTGCCGCCGAGGCGTTCGGGAACCTGAATGACGATCTGCGCCTTGCCCGGCGTGCGGTTTTCCTGCGCCTCGACGAGCTGGTCGAAGCTCTTGATACGCGCCTTGGATTTCGCCTGACGGGCCTTGGGCGACTGCCGGATCCACTCGAGTTCGTCCTTGATCGCCTTCTGGCGACCCTGATCCTCGCGCGCTTCCTGTTCGAGGCGCTTGCCCTTCTTTTCAAGGTAGGTCGAATAATTGCCCTCATAGACGAAGTAGCGACCGCGATCGAGTTCGAGGATCCAGTTCACGACATTGTCGAGAAAGTAGCGGTCGTGGGTGACGAGGATGACGTTGCCCGGATAGTCGACCAGATGCTTTTCGAGCCACGCGACGCTTTCGGCGTCCAGATGGTTGGTCGGTTCGTCGAGCAGCAGGATCGAGGGCTTTTCGAGCAGCAGTCGCGTGAGCGCGATGCGGCGCTTTTCGCCGCCCGACAGATTTTCGACGCTCCAGTCGCCCGGCGGGCAGCGGAGCGCTTCCATCGCGATTTCGAGCTGGTTGTCGAGCGTCCAGCCGTCGATCGCGTCGATCTTTTCCTGCAGCGTGCCCATTTCCTCCATAAGCGCGTCGAAATCAGCGTCGGCGGGCGGATCGGCCATCAGCGTACTGATCTCGTTGAAGCGGTCGAGCATGTCGGCGACGGGACGCACGCCGTCCATCACATTTTCCTTGACCGTCTTGGTCGGGTCGAGCTGCGGCTCCTGCGCCAGATAGCCGACGGTGATCCCCTCGCCCGGCCACGCTTCGCCGGTGAAATCCTTGTCGATGCCGGCCATGATCTTCATCAGCGTCGATTTGCCGGTGCCGTTCGGGCCGACGATGCCGATCTTGGCGTCGGGGTAGAATTGCAGGCTCAGGTCCTTGAGCGTCGGCTTTTGCGCGCCGGGATAGGTCTTGCTCAGACCCTTCATCACGAAACTGTACTGGGCGGCCATGGATATGCTCCGGTATGGGCTGGGCCGCGGTCCGCGGCCGGGAGAGATGTTGCGCGCCGGTTAGCGAATGGGGGCGCGGTTGGCAATCGGCGCTTGCGCGTGCGAGGGCCGTCGTTACGAAAGCGGCATGAACGCCATGCCTCCCTTCGCCCGCCTCGCCGGGCTCGCCGCCCTCCTCCTCGCCTCGACCAGCGCATCCGCCTCGATCCCGCCGCCGCCGGGTGCAGCAGAGCTGGCGCAGCGCGGCGACGATATCGCGTGGACGATCACCGAGGATCTGACGACCGAGATTGGCCCGCGCATGGCGGGAACCGAGGCCGAAGCCGCGGCACGGCGCTGGGCGGTCACCCGGTTGCAGGCGATGGGCTTTGCCAATGTGCGCGAGGAACAGTTCGACATGCCGGTATGGGTGCGTGGCGCCGAAGAGGCTTGGCTGACCAGTCCCTTCCTGCCGCAAAAACTGGCGATTACCGCGCTCGGGACGAGCGCCTCGACCGGACCCGAGGGAATCGAAGGCGAGATCGCCTATTTCGACAGCTTCGACGCACTCGTCGCAGCGCCAGAGCATATGGTGAAGGGCAAGATTGTCTTTATCGATCACCGCATGGCTCCCGCGCAGGACGGCAGCGGGTACGGCACCTATGGCCGGGGCCGCTTCACGGGTGCCAATGTCGCAGCGAAGAAGGGTGCGATCGCGACCGTGATCCGTGCGATAGGCACCGACCATCATCGCAATCCGCATACCGGCGGCACGAATTTCGAAACCGGGGTGAAGCCGATTCCCGCTGGAGCGATCTCGAACCCCGACGCCGACCAGCTCGTTCGCCAGTGGAAGCGTGCGCAGCAGATGCGGAAAAGCGAGACGCCGCTGGGCTATGTTTCCGAACCGCTGCGAATGAAGCTCGTCCTCACGCCGCGGAACCTCGGCACGAAGCATTCGGGCAATGTCATCGCCGAAGTGCCGGGCAGCGACCCCGCCGCCAGCCCGGTCATCGTCGCCTGCCATCTCGACAGCTGGGACCTTGGCACCGGCGCGATCGACGACGCCGCGGGCTGCGGCATCGTCACAGCCGCAGCGAAGCATGTCATGACCGCCGGCCAGCCGCGCCGCACGATCCGCATATTGTGGGCGGGCGCGGAAGAGGTCGGCGTATTCGGCGGCAAGGCCTATTTCGCGAAACATGGCAAGGCGAGGCATGCCGTCGCGCTCGAATCCGATTTCGGCGCCGATCGCGTATGGCGGATCGACTTCAAGCTGCCCGACAGCGCCAGGGGTCTCGCCGACCGGCTCGCCGCCGCCGTGATGCCGTTCGGCGTCGTCCGCGGCAAGCAAGCTGCCAGCGGTGGCGCCGACATCGGCGCGCTCGTTCAGGCCGGCGTCCCGGCGATCGATCTGGCCCAGGACGGGACGCGCTATTTCGACCTGCACCACACGCCCGACGACACGCTGGACAAGATCGATCCCGCCCAGCTTCGGCAAAATGTCGTGGTCTGGAGCGCGGTTCTAACGATTCTCGCGAACAGTGAGGACCGCGAGCTTCCGTGACTGTTACGGAGAAATGACAGATTCCCGCGACCGCCGGCCATCTCAATTATTTTTGTTGACGATTCATGCGGAACGGCTAAATCCCGCCGCTCGCGGTCCGGGAAACTTTTCCCGACGCGGAAAGGCATTTTAGGGAGCCCACACATCATGAAGAAGTTTGCTGCTATCGCCGTTGCTGCCAGCATGTTCGCCCTCGCCGCTTGCGGTGAAAAGGCTGCTGAAGAAGCCACCACCGAAGCTCCGGCTGCTGAAGCTGTTGCTGAAGAAGGCGCCGACGCCGCCGCTGCCGGCGCCGAAGCCGCCGCTGCTGGTGCCGACGCTGCCGCTGCTGGCGCTGAAGCTGCTGCTCCGGCCGACGCCGCTGCTGCTCCGGCCGCTGACGCTGCTGCCGCTCCGGCCGCTGACGCCAAGGCTGCTGCTCCGGCCGCTCCGGCTGAAGCCAAGAAGTAAGTCGCAGCCCTTCGGGGCATGACTGAAACGGAATCGGGCGGTCTTCCTTCGGGAAGGCCGCCTTTTTCTTTGCCTGCGCGCGATGAAACCCGGTGAGGCCGTCAGGCGTCTTCCGGATCGGAAAGGAAAGCCCGATGCCTGCCCCGCCCTTCGCCCTTCAGGGTCTCGACCACGTCGTCCTGCGCGTATCCGATCTCGACCGGATACTCGCCTTCTATCGCGAGGTCGTCGGCTGCAGCGACGAACGCGAGCAGGCGGCAATCGGCCTCTTTCAGCTTCGTGCCGGACAATCGCTGATCGATCTCGTGACGATCGACGGCCCGCTCGGCGCCGCCGGCGGCGCCCCGCCGGGAACCGGAGGCCGGAATGTCGATCATTTCGCGCTCGCCATCGCCCCGTTCGACGAGACCGCGATCCGCGCGCATCTGGGCCTTCACGGCGTCGAAATCGAGCAGGCAGGGTCGCGCTATGGTGCCGGGGGCGAAGGCCCGTCGGTCTATTTCCGCGACCCCGAAGGAAATCTGATCGAACTCAAGGGGCCCGCGGCAAGCAATATATAGACTTGCGGCCCGACGCTGTCTAAGGCGCGGGTCGGTCGTCGGGGAGTAGCGCAGCCCGGTAGCGCGCCTGCTTTGGGAGCAGGATGTCGCAGGTTCGAATCCTGTCTCCCCGACCACTTTTGACCTTTGGCACCGACGACAAGGTCACGATGCTCGCGCCGAGCTGATGCGGTCAGATTCAGGGCAACAGGCGCGTTGCCCACCCCACCCTGAAATCGAACTCGAGCCAGGCACCAAGCGTCACCGCATTCACCTCCGACAGACCGAGAGTGTCGCGGATATTATGGCTGGCCGACCTGTGGACGCAAATCTCCAGACCGGCGGGCAGCGCGCCGCCGTCGCCGATGGTACCCGCTGACGGCGTCACGAGGATAACCTCCTTGAGCTGAGCCATGCCGGCGCGGGTTGCGTCGCGATACTGGCGGAGCATAACCTGCGGAATTCCCAGTTGCGGGAAAGGCAAGGCGCCGTCAGCCCCCTCCAGACCCAGCAAGGTGCCAAACCCGGCTATCACCTGTTCGTCTCCGGAAGAGGTGCCCGGGGCCTTCGCTCCCGAGGCTTCCCGAATGGCGCAGATCGGCTGCACCGACGCGCGCTGGTCGGGCCCGAAGCGTTCGAAATGAAGCGTCGCCACACTGACTTCGGCGCGCCGGGGATCATCCGCAGGCCTGACTATGTCCGACACGCATTTCGGATAGCCGTAAATTTCCCGGCCCGACGCCATCGCGGGTCCGGAATCGACGAACATGAAGCTCGGAAGCCACATGTAGCGATCTTGTTGCTCCTTGAGGGCGTCGGTGCAGCGGACGATGCTCCAGAAAGCGATGTCGATTTCGCCGACGCTGCCGTTGCGACGCTCGAGCGGATCGAGCGATCGCATTTCCGACGCGTAGATCGAGGTCACCAGCACATTGTCGCCAAGCACCGAGAAGCTGTACCTTGCATCCCGAAAACCGTTCAGCGCCGCATCGCAGTATCGCTGCTGCGATGCCCTGTCCCCTTTGACGAGGAACGCATGCATCACCGCTTTGCCGGCTTCCATCGGCGGCGTTCCGAGCAGGTCGTTCGGCAATCTCACATAAGTCGACGACGAGGTCATGCTATCCTCCTGACCGGCGCGCTGCGCCCAGCAATGTTTCGGCGAGACGCAATTCCCCGTGCATCCCGGCGGCGGCAGCGCGAAGCATCGCACGCCGGGCTGCGCCCCCGGCCCCCGATATGCCCATATTCGCCGCCGCCAGCGCGTCGATCGTGGCGAGCCGGGGACGAGCGTGCGGGAAGATATAGGCGAAGCGCCGCAACGCTGGCCGATAGCGGGCAAACAGCCGCTTGGCCCGGGCCTCATGGCCGGCCTCCGGCCCGAGCAGTATCGCCGCGACCAGCGGCGCGGCGGCAAAACCCTCAAGCGACGAGAAATTGGTCGGCGGCGTTGCGAGGGACAGCTCGCCGGCCTTCCCGGCCATGTCGAGCGCGGTGTCCGGATCGCCCGTGCTACAGGCGATACGGGCCTCGATGCCCGCGACAATATGATCGGAAAGCACATCCCCGAGGCCGGCCAGCTGTGCCTTGGCGACGTCGAGACCCGTCGCTGCCGCACCAAGATCGCCGTCGCCGAGATGGAGCAGGCTCAGCATATAGGACGCCCAGCCAGCGTGCAGCCGATTGTCACGCTCCTCGGCCACGGTCATCAGTTCCTGAAAACGTTCGCGCGCCGCCGCAAAATCGCCCTGGAATATCGCGCTGTGCCCCTGCGCCGTAACGACAACCTCGCGTAGTTGTCGTTCGGCCGGCCAATCCGCGAGGCACGCCATGCTCCGGGCCAGGTGCGCGTCACACGCCGGCCAGCGACAGAAAATCATCGCCAATATCCCTTCGGTCGCACGAACATAGGCTTCCGGCCGGGCATCGCGGCTCGCCACCGCCAGCCGATGCGCCCGGCCGAAAAGCGCCGCGGGCAGGGCCGGGATCCGCGCGAGGCCGGCGACATAGGCGATCGTCGAATTGCTGCGGCAATGTTCGAGGGTTCGCGAGGCATGAAGTCCGCCATAGCGCGTTGCCATCGCGCCGCCGCGCAGCACATCGCCCAGCCGCCCCCGAAAATAACCGGTCTCGGACATGATCCCGCCGGCGCGAACCAGCGCGCCGCGCGCGCGGCGGGCGCGCCTGAACCGGCGCAGGCGATTCCCGGCGCACGCCGCCGCTTCGCCCGCCTCTCCGGGCTTTCCGGCCGCCCAATAGGCTTCGGCAAGCGAGGCGCGCCAGATGGATGCATGCAGCCCCTCGGCGAGACCGATGCCTTCGGATGCGGCAAGAGCACGCTCGTACAGATCCGCCGATGCCGCGGCAAATCCGGCTTCAAGCGCGGCATGGGCGCCGCGCGCATAATAAAGGGCCGCGCGGTGCAGATTTCTCGCCAGTTCCCATTGCTGCGCGATTTCGCTCCAGGTGGCGCCGGCGTGGCGGCCCGGAACCGCGGCGCGAACGACGGTGCGCACCAGCGCCTCCGCCGCCAGAATCGTTGCGCCCGCCGACATTTCTCCACGCACCGCCACGCGAATCAGATCGTGCGCGGGACGAAAGCGCGCCGCCGCGCCATCCACGGCTTCGATCAGGCCGTCGGCTGCCAGCCTTTCGATCGCGGCCGCCGCCGATGCCGTCTGTCCAAGCCGGGTCAGGATCGTATCGACGCGGTCGACCGGGATATCATCGGTCGCCACCGCGATTACGCGCAGTACGAGCCGGTCGATCCGCGGCAGCGTATCGACGCGGCGCCGAAGGAGGCGCGCAACCGTATCGGCGCCCCCGTCGTGCCCTTGCGATGCCCAGGCTGCGGCCACCGTCGTGGCGAAGGGGTTTCCGGCAGCGATGTTGACGACGTGCCTGACCTCGGCCTGCGTGAGCTTGGGTTCGTGGCACAGCGCGAGCCGAGCGACCGCGTCGGGATCGATCGGCCCGAGCCGGATCGTCCCGATCGCTCCGTCCGGCGGCAGATTCGCATTTTCGGCGCCGCTCTCGGCCCGCATTGTCAGCAGGATTCGCAGCGCAAACGCCGATTGCGCCCATCTCCGGAACAGCGCCGCCGAATAGCTGTCGGCGAGGTGAAAGTCATCGACGGCGACCAGGATCGACCGGTCGCGCGTCAGCGCCCCCATCAGTTCAAAGGCGATCTTCCCGATCCGCCCGGCGCGATCCGCGCGATCCCCCTCGACATGGGCGGGCAACGCGGGCGAATTATCGTCAATGAGCCAGAGCCAATCGGCCTCCGGCCAAGCCGTCCGCCCGGCGCGCCGGATCGCGCTCCGAACAAAGGCTCTTCTTTCCTCGATCGCGGCTCCGGCGGCATCGCGGGTCAGCGCCGCCATCAATTCACGAACAAGTCCGAATGGTTGAAAACGGCGCCGCATATTGCATTCGAGCCAGTAGGAGGGCGTCTGCGCGTCGTGCATTGCGTCCCAGACTGCGCGGGCAAGCCGGGTTTTCCCGATCCCCGCCTCCCCTACGAGCGCAAGGCCGCTTGCCCCCTCCCGATATCGGGCCAAGGCTTCGCCAAGCTCCTCATCCCGCCCGACGAGCGGGTGCGCGACGGGAGACGCCGCCCGCTCGCGCGACAATCCCCGCACCTGCCGGATGTCGATCGAACCACGATCGAGCGAAGCGCAGCTTTTCGCGGCCTGGTTGATCGGATGCCCGTGGACGATCGGGACGCCGCCGAGCTGCCCGCGGAATATGTCGCCGCTGGCGCAGGCGACCGCGCAATTCGCCCCGCGCGCGTTCAGCGCGTCGACGAGGGGTTGCACATCGTCGTTGGCCAGCCGCCGTTCGGCGGGGATTGCCAGCCGCAGCATGATCCCCTTTTCGTCATGGCTCAGTCTTTCGGCACACGCTTCCATCGGACCGCACCAGTCCGTGATCATCGCGAGATAAGCGCGAAGATCGGGTTCGAGCAGTTGAGCCCAGCTCCCCGCGTCGAAAATCCGGACGAACATGCATTGCCCGGACTGCAGCTTTCCGTCGCAATCGGCGATCCAGTTACGCGCGCCGTCCCGCATTGCGAACCGCGAAGCCTGCTTGCCGCGCGGCGCGACAGCCAGCGCGCGGTGCAGCCGGTCGATCGGATCGCCCCAGTGAAGCACGCGTTGTCCGGGAACCAGACTCCCGAGGTCGGCGCGGCGGACCGTTCCCGAGGTGGCAGCCGATCGGATCGCGAGGCCCGACGCCTCGAAATGGAGACGCTCGGCATCCGGCAATGCGCTTGTCATCGCCCGCGCTTCGTCCGGACCGCGGGGACGGCCCATAAACAAAAGTCCGTCGCCGCTGCTGTCGAACTGCTCGAGCCCCGCTGCCGCCAGCCGCTCGACCACCACCCGGCTCCCGCGGGCCAGCGCGGCCGCGGCAATTTCCCCGGCCTCGCGGCCATGGCGCTCGCCGATCTGTTCGACGGCGATCGAGAAGCCATTGATGTCGTAGCCGGCGACCAGCACATCGTCACCGCCGAACGGGGGCGAGAGCGACGCCATCCGTCAGTTCCTGTCGGTTTCGCCGTAGATGAAGCGGGGATGCCCGCAGATCGCGCGCGAACAGACGCGCGCCGACATGATCGCGCTTTCGACGGCGCCGCAATCGAAATTGTGCCGCGTCCAGTCTCCCGCGAGAAACAGATTGGCAAAACCGCTCCCGTCGGGGGCAAGACGCGCCGCCGTGGATCCCGCCGGCGAGGTGACATAGAGCTTGGCGGGATCGGAGTTGATAAGCGTCAATCGCTCGCGTTCGGGCTTGAAATCATCCCCCGTGTCGCGCAGCCCCGGAAAAATTTCGGCGAGATGCGCGTCCATCCACGCGCCGACAAGGCTCGCAGCCCTTTCGCGCTCGTCCTCGGGTGACGCATCGTCGGCGACGCCGTTCGCGAGCGGCACCGCACCGCAAAAATAGGAAAGGCTGGACGGGCGTCGTCCATCGGCGTCGGATTCCTCGAACGGCAACAGAAAACTCATGTCGGCCCAGGTGTCGAGAGGCAGTTCGTGCGCGGTCATGAGGCCGCGACCCGACAAGCCTCCGAAACTGTCGACCTTCTCCTCCCGCCAGCTTTGTGCCGCGATTGTCGGCGCCGTGCCCGCCGCGTCGAGCATCGTGCGCCACGCCGCATTTTCCTCGGCCAGCGGACGGGCGATGATGCGAAGCATTCCGGGCGGAATGGCAAGGATGCAGAGATCGAAACCGGTCCCATATTCAAGGCGCTTCGAGCCGCTGCCCGGCGGCGCGGGACCGTGGAAGGACTCAAGGTCGAGGCCGGCGTCGCGCAGCACCTCCCCCTGTTCGAGCTGGTCCCACAAGGGCTCGGTCGGCCAGCTGCGCCGCTCGGGCGCGCCGGGCGCGGGCCGGTAGCGCAGGATCGGATCATAGGCGTCCTTCGGCCGGGCCTGAAGCTGGAATTCGATCGCGCCGAGGCTGCCATATCCGTCGGGATGGAGGCTCGTGACCTTGTGAAAGAAATGAAAGCGGACGCCCCGGCGCCGCAACACGTCGTAATAGGGAAGAACGAACACTTCGCCCATGCCGCCGCGCATGTGGTAAAAGAGGTTGCCGTGCGATGCGAAGAGCATTCTGAAATAGGCGCGAAGCGCCGTACCGGCAGCAAAATCCTTGCAGTCCGGATCGCCGTCGGTGAAAGCGAACGCATAGCTGTATCCGGCCATGTAGTTGCCGTTGCGCAACACACGCGCGCTCGCGCCATGCAGCGTCAGCCATTCGCGCGCGTCATAGCGGTCGATCGCGTGGAAACCCGTCGCGAACACCCGGTCGCGGACCAGTCCGCGCACGATGACCATCGCCAATCCGGCGAGTCCCAGCCAGTCGGCATTCTCGACCGGGAGGATCCCGTCATCCTTGTCCGATATCCAGCCCAGCACCTCGCTCGCTGCGTCGAACACCGTTTGCTCGGCCGCCCCGCCGCCGGGGACCGGACGCCCCAGGTCTTCGGCCGCGGTTTCCGCGACCTGCAGCGAGCTCGCCAGCGCGGTGAGCTCGATCGCGTCGAACCTCAGCTTGATGAACCCGTCCTCCGTGGCATCGCCCGAAACGACGCCCTTGCCGAAATCGGGCGCGAGGCCCGCGCTCATCGCCGTGAAGCCGAGCCGCGCCCAGTGCAGAAGGCGGCGGATGATCATCGTCGGCGTGATTTCCTCGGGATCGATCCCGGGCTCCCTGTCGTCGCCCGCGATGTCGAAGCGTGTCTCGCGCATCGGCGCGCCCGGTTCGCGCTGCATGATCGAAAATCTGCCGTACGGAAAAAACGAGTCGGCGAACGGAAGCGGCAGGTCGTCGGCATTGGCGTTCCACGCCTCGTAGAGCGGGCGCAGCTGCTGGAAGCTGTTATGGTAAAAGCCGCCGAGGATATGCAGCCCATGTTCCTCATTGCGGAAACGATGCGCCGGATTCCGGCCTGACGCGGCCTTGCCGCCGAGACGCCACCCCATCGCATAGACGTCGATTTCGAACCGCTCCTGCCAGTCGGGCGACTGGGTGATTTCCCATATCGCGCCAAGCGCCCCCGGCCCGCTGCCCAGAACTGCAATCCTTGTCCGTTCCATGTCCGCCCCCGTCGCACAATGAGTAGTTGATTTTCCGCCCGTAGCAATGGCCCCCGCCCGTAAGCCCTGCCCCCACTGTCTCCTTTCACGGCGGCTGCAGGCGCAGGACATTATCGGCCATCGCGAGCATGGGCAGATCTTCCGAGACGCAGATCACAACCGCGTGGCGGTCGTGGGCATAGGTACGAAGCAGCCTCGCAATCGCGGTGGCGGCCGCGTCACCGAGCGCCGCCGTCGGCTCGTCGGCGAGCACGATCGCCGGCTCGCGGCAAAGCGCCAGCACCACGGCGATTTGCCTGATGTCGCTTTCCGTCAGCTCCGCCGGCAACCGGTCGAGCCCGCTGCCGAGATCCAGCGCCGCGATCATCGCCTCTCCGCGACGGGCGGCGTCCGCCCTCCCCTGCACGGCCGCGGCGAGCTTGATATTCTCCCTTATGGTCAGGAGCGGAACCAGAGCGCTCGCGGGTCCGATCGTCGCGATATTGTGCTTCCGCCAATCCTGCGCTTCGATCGGGTCAAGCGTCGACAATTTCCGCGCCCCCCAATAGATGTCGCCCTGCGCCGCAGCCGCGGTCAGCGACAGGATCGCGAGGAGGCTGGTCTTGCCCGACCCCGCAGGCCCGCCGATCACATGGAGCATCCCGGCCGGAAGGCTGGCGGTCAGCGGCGCAAGCGTGCGCTTCTCGCCCCCCGCTTCCGCAACGGTCTGGCTCACGCCCCTGAGCCGGAGACAGGAAATCATCGCCGCCTCTCCACCGGACGATATCGACGGAGACGCCGGGACCGCACGGATCAGTCGCGACTGTTGTAGTAGGAGGTGATTGCCGAGGCCTTGGTCGGCGGCGTGAAGGTGATGCCGATGAGCGCCTTGGTATCCGGCTCAACGCCCTTCCCCGTCACGCGACCGAGCGACGCGGTGGCCCAGATGCCATTGCCGATGCGGAAATTGGCGCTGCCGAGGAATCGCCAATAGTTGCGGTCCTCTTCGTCGGGGAGAACCGCATTCTGGCGGTTCCAGCCCGCCTGCAGACTCCAGCGCAGGCGCTCGATCCGCTTGGGATCGTCCGACGGCACCGACTCGATTCCGCCCACCAGCGACAGCGCGTTACGCTTGCCCTGCGGCAGGAACGCGTCGTCGTAGAGCGTTTCCCTGAGCGTGTAGCGAACATGCGCCAGCGCGCGCGCGCGCAGCACGCCGAGCGGCCCTTCCTCCTGCCGCTTCGCCGAGCGTCCCAGAATGCCCGTTGCGAAAGTGGCCCAGAATATCGTTCCCGAGGATTCGAGGTTGCGGAGCTTGCCCGGATCGCCGGACAAGCGGAAGCCGACGCCCGCGTCGAGCGAGGGGCGGCCGACCATGCGCTTGGCCTGCTGCGTAACGCATTCGGCGTACGCCTTGCTGATCGCTGCCTCCTTCGACTTTGCAAACTCGCCATATGTGCGCTCGGCAAAAGCGAGCTGGTCGCCGATCGGAACCTTCCCGGCCTCGATGGCGTCGGCAACGGCGTTCGTCGCTTCCTTGAAGTAACTGCCGACCGGACCGCCGACGATGCAGGTATCGAAATCGGCGTCATAGAGCCGGTCCTGCGCGTCGAGCAGCTTTGCGCCGACCGACGCGACGAACGACGAAGGTTTCCCGGTACCCTTGTCGCCCTCGCTCACGGCAAGGCCAATCTTGGTCCGCGCCGCGATCCGTCCCAATGCCGACTGGCGACGATAATCCCAGAGGCTCGTCGGCGCTGTCGAGAGGAGCCAGTATGGCGAAAAGTCGATCGCGACCGCGGGCGATGCATCGCCAGAGCCGATCCCGCTCAGAAGATTCACACCGAATTTCCGCAGCGAGTCCACCCGCGTGATCTGGTCGTTCGTCACCCCGATCAGCGGCAGGACGGGCGAGTTCGGCGAATCATAGGAAAATTCGAACAGCGAATCGTCGAGCGCGGCGTCCTCGAACACCGTCACGATGTGCTCGGCATCGGCGGGTGCCTCTTGCGCATGAACAGGCACGAGACCGAAGGCAAACGCCGCGATCGGCAGGCCCGACAGGTGGAATCGACGCATGATGCCCCCCCCTATGAAAAACTGATGATGTCGAAGCCCATCGCGACGGACTTTCCGGCGGCGAACTGGCGCAGCGCCGTCCGGACGAAACCGTCGGCGTCGAGCGTCAGCGCGGCACCCTGGTCGTCGAAGGCCGGCAGGATGGTGCCGCCGCGGGTCACGCGCATGCCCCAACCCCAGTTGTTGCTCGGGGCGCCCGGCGATTTTGCCGCACCGCAGGCAAAAAGCAGCGACGGAGGATTGTCCGACGTCGGAGCGCCGCGCAGCGTCGCAACCTCGTGGGCGGTGAGCGGGCGAACCCAATGGGGCCCCGTATTCGTGAAGGGAAGATCGATATCGGGGCCGGGCATCATCAGCCTGAGCAGCGGGCTCATGACGAACGGCGTGAGCGACTTCACATGCACTTCGACGGCACCTGCGCCGGTTTTCCAGACTTTGTAACGCGACATCCCGACCTCCTCTTCCCCTGATCGGAAAAGTCTGGACCCGGACGCCGGGGACGTCGGTCGCGCACGACACAGCATTCTTGTGATTTTTGGTACATTCGCGCACTGTGGCGCCGGGGGGACAATGCAGCAGGCCAGCGCTCCAATACCAATGTCGGAGACGGTCGTTCCGGACGACATCCGCGACATTTTCCTTTCGCATTCGCGGCCGGTCCGCGCGCGCAAGGGGCATATGCTGATCGCGGCGGGGCTGGACGCCACCGATGTGTTTCTGGTGATCGAGGGCCGGGTGCAGGTGACGCTGATGTCGCCGCAGGGCCGCGAAACGATCATCCGCGAGATCGGGCCCGGGCAGCTGTTCGGCGAACTGGCGGCCATCGACGGCGAGGCCCGCTCGGCCAATGTTACCGCGACGGAACCCACCCGGCTCGCGGTGATGGGCGGCGGCGTGTTTATGGACCTGATCGGATCGGGGGGAATCCTAGCGCCGTGGATCGCCCGTCATCTGACGACACAGGTCCGCTTCCTGACCGCGCGCGTCTACGAACTTGCGACTATGTCGGTTGGAAGCCGGCTGCAGTGCGAGCTCATGCGCCTGTGCATCGAGCATGGCATCGAGAATGACCAGGCCATCGTCAACAATGCGCCGACCCATGCCGACCTTGCGGCGCGGATCGGCACGAACCGCGAGTCGGTTACCCGCGAACTCGGCCTGCTTGCGGAAGATGCGATCATCTACCAGTCGGGCCGCCGTCTCCATATCCTCTCGGTCGACAAGCTGGGTGCGCTTGTGCGCAGGCTCTCGGCACACAGCTGAGCCGGCCGTTGACGGACGCGGCGTTCGTCAACAGGACGGGGCCGCCGGGCTGCAGAATGCGAACCGGCCTTCGGGATTTCGCAGAAAGGGAAGATCGCCTGTGCTCCACCATATTTCATTCGGCGTTTCCGACATCGAAAGATCGGCCGCCTTCTACGACGCGGTCTTCAAGCCCCTGGGCTATTCCAGGGTTTGGGAGGATTTGGACCCGGGAGACGCAAGCCAGGCGGTGGGTTACGGCCTGCCCGGCAATGGGGACGCATTCGCCATCAAGCTTCGGGGCGAAAACGCCCGTTGCCCAGGGCAAGGTTTCCATCTTGCCATCGCCGCTCCCGACCGAAGCGCGGTCGCCCTGTTCCACGAGGCCGCTCTCGCACATGGTGGTCAGGACAATGGCGCGCCGGGTCTGCGCCGCCATTATGGCCCCGACAATTTCGCCGCCTTCATCGTCGACCCCGACGGGTATCCGCTGGAAGCCGTTTGCAAGACAGCCGGGTGACGATGCCCCGACAGGGAAATCGGAACCTCCCCGCGCCGGCAGCGTCCTTCCCTGCCCCGGCATCGGCCCGACCGGTCCGGCCGTCTCTGGCCGCTTGAATCAGCCGGCCGAGGTCGCGATCAGCCGCGCATAGAAATCGATCATCCGCCTGAAGCTGTCGATCGTCATATGCTCGTTTGTCCCGTGGATCATTGCGGTTTCCTTGAGCGTGAAGTGCATCGGCATGAAGCGGTACACATCCTGCGATATCGGCTCCATGCTGCGGCTGTCGGTCGCGGCGACGACCAGATAGGGCGCGACGACCGCGTCCGGCGCGTCGGCGCGCGCAGCGGCCACGACATATTTCCATCCCGGCGAACTGCTCGAGGAGACACGCGACGGCTCGTTCGGGGGCTTGACCCAGCTCAGTTCGACCGGCGCGTCGCCGACCGCCGCCTTCGCGCGCGCCATCACATCAGCCGAGCGGTTCCACGGCGCGATGCGATAGTTGATCAGCGCCGTGGCGGACTGCGGCAGGACATTCTCCTTGGGACTGCCTTCGAGCATCGTCGGCGCGATCGTCGTATGAAAGGCGGCCGCCGAAGAGGGCGAGGCCGACAGCTGCTTCTTGAGCAGCGTCCCGAGCAGCCACTGGTTCGCGACCGCCAGCTTCGTCACGCCGCCCTTGTGCGCGGCGAGCGCCTCGACCATCGCCGCACCGGGGCCGCGCATCTCGATCGGAAACGGATTTTCGGTGATATCGAGCACCGCGCGGGCAAGCGTCGTCACCCCCGTTTCGGCGGGCGGCATCGAACTGTGCCCGCCGGGCGCGTTGGCGGTGACCCGGAGCGTCGCATATCCCTTTTCGGCCACCCCGATCAGGATCGCCGGACCGTCGATCACCGGCGTGTCGCGGAGCACGACGCTGCCTTCGTCGAGTGTATAGAGCGCGCGCACGCCTTCGGCCTTCAACCTCGCCGCGGCGGCGACCGCACCCGATCCGCCCGCCTCTTCGTCGTGCCCCGAGACGAGGTAAATCCCGCGCCTCGGCCTGAACCCCTGTGCGGCAAGCGCCTCGATCGCCTCGAACAGCCCGATCAGCGACCCCTTGTCGTCGACGGTGCCGCGTCCCCAGACCGCCTTTTCGGCGATCGTCCCCGCAAAGGGCGGATATTTCCAGTCCTTCTCGGTCCCCTCGGTGACCGGCACGACGTCCTGATGCGCCATGACGATGATCGGCGCGAGCGATGCGTCGCTGCCCGGCCAGTGATAGATCAGCGTGCGGTTCGGCAGGATCGTGCGCTGCATCGCGCGGTGCGTCGCGGGATAGGTCGCGGCCAGCCAGCCATGCAGCCGGTCCCATTCGGCGATATCATTCTCGGCCGGGTCCTGATGCGAGATCGTTCGGATCTGCGCCGCTTCGCCCAGATGCTTCACCGCCGCTTCGAGATCATAGGCAGGTACGGCGGCAAGGCGGACATCACTGCCGTCGACGTTATCCGTTGGCGCGAAGGTCGCGGTCCGTACCGCCACCGTTCCTGCCACCACCGCGACGACGGCAAGCCCGCCGAGAAATATCGTCCGTACCTTCCCCATGACCCTCTCCTTCTGCATCCGCAATGGAGAGGTATCGGTTTCGATTTGCAAGGGAAATGGTGGGCCCGGCAGGACTCGAACCCGCAACCTAGCCGTTATGAGCGGCCAGCTCTAACCATTGAGCTACAGGCCCCCGTTCAAACCCGATGGGGGTGTGCGGGCGATAGCGGAGGCCGCGGCGCGTTGGCAAGCGCCAACGCTCAGCCCGTCTGCAGTCGTCCCGATTTCCGTTCGGCCATCGCCAATATGCCGGCTGCCGTCGTCGCCTCGACGCCGCGGCGCGCGAGATGGTCGAGCACGACATCCCACCAGCGATAGAAAAGGTCGAGATCGGACGCGCTGCGCACATAGGGTGTGTTGCCCGGCTGCAGCGAAGGCGAATGGAAGGAGAAGTTGAGCACCGGCAACCGCGCCTCGATTGCAATGTCGATCGCCTTCAACGCGCGTTCGGCGGGAATCCCTTCGGGGGTGAGCGCGATGCGCTCGACAAGGCCGAGCCGCGCGAGCGCGGCGCCGATGTGCGTGCCGTTTCGCGCCAGACGGTGATAGACCGGCGGCCCCGCACTGCCGAGCAGCCCTCCGAAAACCGTCGTGACCGGAATTTCGAGTATGGGACCGGCGGCGGTGTGCACCCACCATGGGGCCAGCGGCGCGGCGCGATAATCGGGGCCGTGACCCTCGCGATAATCGAACCCGGACCGGACCGATGTGTCGCAGCGGAAGCCGAGTTCGGCGAGCATCGTCGCCGTATCGGCGCCGAGCCCGTAACGCCCGGCGCGATAGGCTGTGGGCGCGACGCCGAACCGGTCACGGATCGCATCGCGCAACGCGGTCATTTTGGCGCGCTGCAATTCGGGAGACAGATTCCCGGTATAACTGTTGTGCGCGTTCACATCCTCGTCGTGCGGCGGTGTCACCCACGGATGGAGTTGCGCCCCGATTTCACAGGATCCCGCCTTTTGCGCCGCCCCCAGTATCTCGACCGCGCGGTCGTCGGCGACGATCGGCCAGTCGACGAGATAGATCGGCTGGACATGGGCGCCCTCGAAATAGGCTTGGCATTCGGCAAGCGCCGGCACCGAGGCGAGACGATGACCGGCGCGCGAGAATGGCGCCTCCCAGTCGAAATCCTCTTCGGTATCGATCGTGACCCAGAAACGCGGCCGTTCGCCCGCTTCCGGTTCCACCCGATCCGACGCGGCCGGATATGCGAAGAAATTGCCCGCAGGCTGCACCGCGCTCCCCTTTGCCCGGCCCGGCGGGCCTATTCGCCTTGCTGGGCTTCCAGCTCGACTTCGGCTTTCGAGTTGGCCGAGGGCAGGTGCAAGGTCAAGGCGTTATGCCCGATATCGAGCCGTCCGCCGCTTCCGCGCGCAAGGCTTTCGACCAGCCGGAGCGAAAAGCCGAGGCTGAGCACCGCGGCGCCAGGCGCTTCGCCTTCGGGACTGAAACCGGGATCGAGCAGTTCGGCCGCTGTCGCAAAGCGGATCGCTGCGGGTCGGACGATGCGCAGCTGCAGCATGTCGTCATGGCGCGATTCGAGCACCAGTTGCCCGACCAATATTGCCCCCGGTTCGGATATATCGACCAGCGCCGTCAACAGACGCCCGACCATTCGCCGCACATTGGCATCGTCGACAAGGCCGAGAAACGGTCCTCCGACCCGCGAAATGCTGAGATCGACACCCTGATCGGCAAGAAGCGGTGCGAGTTCGGTTTCGACCTGTGCCAGAACCACACCGATATCGACGGCATCCTCGGCCGGCAGCGCTGCCGGCGACGAATCGTTGCGTGCCGCCGTTTCGAGATCGTCGATGATGGTCTGAACCGCCGCCGCATCAGCGATGATCGTTTCGGCCATCGCGCGATAGCCATGGCTCACCGGCCCGAACATCTGCCCCGAGATGATCTGGGCGAACCCCGAGATGGCATTCAGCGGGCTACGAAGTTCGTGAATCAGCTGACGGATCGAATCGCCCGAATCCTGCGGCGCCGTCCGGCCGAAGGGCATTTCGCCCTGATGGGGCCGGCGCGCGCTGGCACGATAGCCGCGAAACTGACCGGTCGCCGGATCGAACCAGGGAAGCGCAGAGAAGCGCCATTCGCCGGCCTCGGCGGGCGTACCCTCGAGCAGCATGCGCGCATTGATGATTTCGGCGCGCTGGCGAAAGGCGCCGGCGGCGACGCCATCGGTGCCGGGTTCGCCACCGAACGCGGCATCGGCGATCGACAGGCCGATCACCGCACCGCGCGTCACGCCGTCGACCCAGTGAATGACGCCGTCAGGACCGGTTTCAAAAAGAAATGTCGCACGCGGCTCGCGCGGCGCAGCCGGCTCGCCGCGGGTCGCCTGATATTTGTCGATCCGGCGCACGAGTTCGCTGATCTGGCTCGGGCCGGCCTCGACGACCGGTTCGGCTGCCATCGCCGTAACGGGCGCGGGCTCTTCCATCACCTCCGTGTCGGGGCCCGGCAAAGCGACCGAGGCGCTGCCGAGGCTCGCAAGCGCAAGATTGACGCCGTGAGGCAGATCGGAACGGCCCGCCAGCACCGAGCGCGCCATCGCGCCGGTCGCGGGCAGCAGCGCAAGCCAGTCGGCCTCGGACAGTCTCGCCTCGCGCAGCATGATCGCCGAAACCGCAGGAACATCGTTGGCATAAAGCGCGACGAGCGGAGCAAAACGGCCGTGGCGTGCAATCGCGCGCGCGCAATCGCGACGCACGGCCTCGGGGACCCGCGGCCGCAACACGGCAAGCGCATGCAGGCTGCGGCGAATATCGTCATCACCCAGTTGATTGCCGCGCTGTGCCAGAATATCGGAGAGCTGCCGCCACGCCGCGATGCTCGCACGGCGATCCGCAGGCGCCTGGCGCAAGATGGTCGCAATCATCGAGTCAGCAGTCACGCGAAATGAGCCCCACACCCTCGTTTGTTGGTTAGCGGATGCTTACCGGCTAGCGTGAATCATCCGGTCATGAAAGTGCCTTAACCTTCCGCGTCGCATTGTGGGACAATTGCAATCGCCTGAAATAATATTATGGTCACCGCAGTTTTGGAAAGCGGATGTTTCAACGATGGCTAGTCAGAAATTCGATCAGATTGATTTGCAGATACTGGGCGAGCTGCAGAAAAACGGGCGGATGACGAATGTCGAACTGGCACAGATGGTGGGATTGACCGCTCCGCCGTGCCTTCGCCGCGTGCGCGCCCTCGAGGAATCGGGCGTCATCCGGTCCTATCATGCAGATCTCGACGCCGCCAAGCTCGGCTATGGCATCACCGTCTTCGCGATGGTCAGCCTGCGCAGCCAAGCCGAATCCGACCTGAAGGCGTTCGAGGATTATGTCGGCGGCCTGCCCGAGGTACGCGAATGCTATATGCTGAACGGCGAGATCGACTTTCTGCTGAAAGTCGTCGCGCGCGACCTGCAGAGCTTCCAGTCCTTCCTGACCGCGCACCTGACCTCGGCGCCGAATGTCACGAGCGTGAAGACGTCGCTGACGATTCGCACGGCGAAGCAGCTGGCCGGGATTCCGGTCGAGCCCTGATCCCCTCGCATCAGGGGGCTGACAAAAGAAAGAGGGCGCCGCTCCCTTCCGGAACGGCGCCCCGATTTCCATTTGACGGTGGAGGAGTTCAGCCGCCGGTAGCCGGTGCTGCCGGCGCCTCGATCTTGGCCGTCCACAGCTGGGCCAGCCGTTTGCGCGACCCGCTGATCTGCGCGAAGCTCGCCTTGGCGCCCGCGCTGTCACCCGACAGCGCCTGCGCAACGCCCAGTCGATAGGTCCAGAGTTCCTTGTCGCCGCCCGCCGCAAGCGCAGCCTTGTACAGCGGAATCGCGTCGGCATAGCGGCCGTAGCCGACCATCGTATCGCCCGTCGCACCGGCGACCTTGGGATTCGAGAGCGTCGAGGGCTTTTGCGCATAGGCGGTGATGGTCGACTCTTCGTCGCCCATACGCTCGGTCTGGCTCTTCAGCAGCTCGTCGAATTTCGCGTCGGTTGCGGGGATGACCTTGCTCTGCTTGCCCGCCCTGATCAACGAGACGACCTCGCCCGGCAGCGCGGCCTCGGTCGCGAGCGCGGCATATTCCGCATATTCGGGCCGCTGCTGCATCGCGCCGGTGGCGCGCATCAGGCGCAGGACGTCGAGACCGACTTCCTTGTCGGGATTGGCCTGCAGCTGGATGAACAGCGCCTGGCGCCAGACCGCCGGCTGATTATAGTCGCGCAGCCGAAGCGCCATCAGGTCGAGCACCTCGTCGGTGCGGTTGGCCGCCTGCAAGGCCTTGATCGGACGGACATAGAGTTCGTCGGAGGGACGCTGCCCGGCGGCGCGGCTTGCCTCGACCGCTGCCTTCGCAGTGGCGATACCCTGATCGACCTGACCCGAACTCAGATAGCTGTCCATCAGCAGGACAGGCAGGTTGGGATCGGTCGAACCGGCGCCCTTGGCGGCCTCGAGCCGCTTGATCGCCTTCGGATAATCCTTCGCCGCATAGGCGAAATTGCCCGAAAAGAAGCTGTAGGTGGCCAGATTTTCGGGTGGTGTCATGCCTGAATCGAGCATCGCGTCGAGTCCCTGCGCCTGAACGGCCTGATCCTTGTTCAGGATGCCGAGCTGGAGCTGGTAAAAGGCAACAAGATATTTGTCGTCGGGCGTCGTGGCACTGCCTTGCCCTTCGGCAAGAGCCGCCTGCAACGTCGCCGCGTCCTTGGCGGCGGTGGCGTCGGTCATCTTCTTGAGCGCCGGACCAAAGCCCTTGCTGGCCGTCAGTCCCTTGCCCTTGGCAGCCTCTTCCTTCTTCGGCTTTTCCTTCGCAGCGGCAGGAACGGCGGTCGTCATCAGCGCGCAGCCCAGCACGGCAGCCATCGCCGTTGCGGGCATCGAGCGGAAACGGTTCAACATCGAAATCTCTCCTTTGTACTCGGCCGCCTTCGCCCCGGCATGCGGGTTTCGCGCACGCAGGTCCGGCCGCGCGTCGATAACGCGGCTAAACCCGTCGCGTTGCCATGGCAAGACAGCCAGCATCGATATTTCACTGGAAAAAAGCGGCTGAACGGGAATTGAACCCGGTCTGCCGGTCAGGCGATCTCTTCGATGACCCGATTGATCTGGCGAAGAACCGCGGGATCGCCCGGCGCGCCGGCCATCGCGGCTTCGGCGAGCTCGATCAGCGGGATGATGCCGAAGGTCGCGGCGAGCCCTTTCAGGCGCAGCGCAGCGACCTCCCAATTGGCATCGCAACGCGCGCGGCGCATCAGGTCGGCGAGGTCGCGCGCGCTGCCTGTGAAGGCGCCGCGCAGATCCATTGCCATCGCCGGGTCGTCCCCGAACGCGGCGCTGAGATAACGATCGAGAGGGCCACTATCGAACGACATTCCACAGGATTGTCATCCTGCGGTTAAGTTTCCGTTTCATGATAGCCATTTGATGCTAAGATGTCCCCATGACGGGGGAAAAGAAAATCGTCGGATTGTGGCGGAATTCCGCGGCAAACCCGGAAGCGGACGGCGCGACGCCGGCGGATGTGGCGGCGCCTGAAGCCATGGCTGCGCCCGACGTCGAGGCGCCCGCAGACCGGGACTGGCTCGATATGTCCTCGCTCACCGGCACCGTCCCTGCCGACGACCTTCCCGGCACCCCGCCGTCGTGGCGCGAGCGCGGTGCGCCGGCCCTGCTTGCCCTTCTCGCGCTCGGCTGGACCGGCTTCGCACTGGCCGTCGCGACCGATGGCTTCGCGCAAGGACCCGCCGTCGCCGCCTGGCCCACGCTCGTCGCGACGATCGCGATGCCGCTCACGCTGCTTGCCGTGCTGTGGATGGCCCTGGCACGCTCGGGACGCTCCGAACAGGCACGCTTTGCCCGCGTCGCGGCAGCGCTGCGCGAAGAGAATATGGCGCTCAACCAGTCGATGCATTCGCTCGGCCTGCATCTGACCGATGCCCAGAGGCAGCTCGGCGACCAGGCGCGTATCGTCCAGCAGCTCGGCCTCGATACCATAGCGCGGCTGAGCGAGAGCAGCGACAAGCTGGCGAGCAACGCTTCGGTCATCGCCAACGCGCACGACCAGCTCGCGCGTTCGGGCGACGTCGCCATGCAGCGGATGGACGGGCTTCTCGCGGGGCTTCCACGGATCGACGATGTCGCGCAGCGGCTCGCGGTCAATTTTCGCGAAGCCGGCCTCGTCGCGCACCAGCAAGGCGCGAACCTCGAGGCGAAGCTCGCGGCGCTGGGCGAGGAGGCGGCAAAGGCCGCGCAAACCGGCGAGGCATCGACGGCAACCATTCTCGAGGCGATCGTCGCCTTGCAGGGTCAGACAAGGGAAACCGAGTCGGACCTGCTCAAGGCCTCGGCGCAGGTGACCGGCGCCCATGGCGCCGCGCTGGCCCGGATGACGAACCTCGCTGCGTCGGCACGCGACGACATGGCGTCGACGGTCGCGACAATGACCGGCCAGATGGAAACGAGCTGGCAGCAGTTTCGCAGCGGGGTCGACGCCGCGGCCGCGCAACTCGACGCTCGTCTTTCGGCCGCGCGCGAAGCGGGCGACGCGATGGGCGCCCAGCTTTCAGCCCACGCCGACGCCAGCGATGCGCTGGCTGCACGCATCACCGCGCATGTCGCCGAGGTGGGCAAGCAACTCGAAATTCTCGATGTCGGCGTCGGGGCAAGCACCGGCGTCATCGGGCGCGCGATCGACGATACGAAGGCGCAGCTCGGCGCCTTCATGCAGGAAGTGCAGAGCGGCAACGCCTCGGCGCACCAGCTTATCGCCCACGCCGAATCGCTGTTGCTCGCGCTCGACGCGGTGACGCGTGAACTCGACGAAACGCTGCCGCATGCACTCGACCGCATAACGTCGCATGGCAAGACGACCCAGACGGCGCTGTCGCAATTGCGTCCGCTGCTCGACGCGTCCGAACTCGTCGCCCAATCGACGATGTCGCACGTCAATGCGGTGCAGGCGACGCTCAAGGTCAACGAGGAACAGATGGCCGGCCATGCGACCGGCCAGCAGGAGCTGGCCGACCGCCTCAACGGTTCGCTCGCCGAGGCCGAAGCGGCGCTGGCGAAACTGCGCGACGGTGCCGACGAATTTGCCGAACAGGGCGGCGCGCGGATGATCGCGACGCTGGCCGAGGTTCGCGCCACCGCCGATTCGGCCGCCGAAGAGGCGCGGCTGACGCTCGAAAAACTCGTGTCCGGCGCGCGCGAGACCATGCAGGCGACCGCGACAGAGGCGATCGATGCCGCGTTCAGGAACGAAGTGATGGCGCAGCTCTCTGCCATCGAAGACGCCTCGGAGCGCGCCGTGGCCGCGGCGAATGCCGCCGCAGACCGCCTGATGCACCAGCTGACCACGATCATGGATACGAGCGCGAGCGTCGAACAGCGCGTCAGCGAGGCCGAACAGGCGATCGCCGCGTCCGATCGCGATTCGCTGGCGAAGCAGGTCGGCCTGCTCACCGAGGCCCTGAAATCGACCGCGATCGACGTGACGAAAATCCTGTCGACCGAAGTCAGCGACACCGCTTGGGATGCCTATCTCAAGGGCGATCGCGGCGTGTTCGCGCGGCGCGCCGTCAAGCTGATCGAGAATAGCGAAGCGAAGGAAATCCTGCGCATCTACCAGGGCGACGACGCCTTCCACGCGTCGGTGAACCAGTTCATCCACGATTTCGAGGCGATGCTGCGGGTGCTGATCGGTGCACGCGACGGGTCGGCGATCAGCGTCACCCTGCTCTCCTCCGATATCGGCAAGCTCTACGTCGCGCTGGCGCAGGCGATTGATCGCCTGCGGGGCTGAGCAGGCCGGAAATAGCCGACTCTGCGCCATGGCAGCGACATGGCTCCGCCGAGCGCTGTGCGCACGCGCCCCCAAAGTCGTTACCGGTTAACCTGCATGGCGGGACGCATCAAATCTACGTCGACCTGACGCGCAGTTGTCCCTCATAGTCGCGCTTGCCGATCGGTACGCCCCGCGAGCGCAGAATGTCGTAGGCGGTGACCGCATGAAAATGGAAGTGCGGCAACGAGAACGACAGGATGAAGGTCTCGGAGGTGAAGGCGAGTCTACGCGGCCCGATCTGGAGGTCCAGATTCTTGCCGGCACAGATGTCGATCTCTTCCGGCGTAAACGCTTCGAGCGCAGTTTCCGCTTGACCGATCATGGCTTGCAGGTCGGCAAAGGAAACCGGTCCGACAAGAGGCGGCGGGGTGAACGCACCGGTCTTGAGCGCTTCCACACCCCAAACACAATGGTGCCACGCCGCTTCGATCTGGAAGTGGAAGGGCGCCATATCCTCAAAGAGGCGCGCGTTGACAAAGTCGTCAGGGTCAGCGCCAGTCTCCGCACAATGCCTGACAGCGCGGTCGAGAAAGCCCGCCATCGCACGTAGGGTTTGCAAGAATGTCGGGACGCTCAATTCATAGAGCGACGTCGCCATTGGTTTTTCCTTGCCTGATGCAGAATTCGCTACGGTTGCCGGGTCCCCGCATCCGGAAAATAGCTGGCTCGATGGCAGCTTTCAAATATTTATGACCAGCTGGCAGTCCGCACCGTCGGCGCTCAGGCCCGCCCGGTCAGTACATCAGGATCAGCCCAGCCGTTCACATAGGCGGCGTAGTAGAGACCGAAGGCGATCGTCGCGGCGATCGTCATCTGCAGCAGGATGCGCCCGGGCCGGAAAGTCGCGGGCGCCCCCGGTTCCTGCCCGCGTACCAGCGGGGTTGCGTCATCACTCGCGCGCCGGCCATGAAAGGGCAGCACGAAAAAGGCGCTGAACGCCCAGAACAGCAGATAGATGGCGAGCGCCGAGGTCCATTTCATCGCGGTGGCTTCCCGGTTCAGATATCGACGAGCATGACATCGACGACGGGCTTCTTGCCCGTCCAGTCGGTCGCGACCCGGCGCACGCCGAGCCGGATCGCCTCGCGCAGTTTCTCCTCGTCGCGCGCGGGACCGGTCGCGGCCTGTTCGGCGGCTTCGCGCATCTCGTCGATAAAGGCCTCGCGCTCGTCCTCGACCGGAACCCCCCGGTAGCTGACGGCGCTTTCGACGAAGCGCTTGTCGGAGAAAATCGCCGCGACGGTAATATGCCCGTGGAGCGACAGCTTGCGACGCTCGTTGATCGTCTCGCCGTCGGCGGGCAGGATCACGTCGCCATCAAGGATCAGCCGCCCCGCGCGCACGCGCTCGACGATCCTTGCCGCGCCGGGCGCGAGCTGCACCAGATCGCCATTTTCCTGCACCAGCGCGCCTGGCACGCCGCGTTCGAGCGCAAAGCGCGCCTGTTCGTGCATATGGCGGATCTCGCCATGCACCGGGACGACGAGCTTCGGCCGCAGCCAGCCATAGAGCGCCGCGAGCTCGGGCTGCCCCGGATGCCCGCTGACATGGATATGCGCCTGCTTCTCGGTGACCGTCAGCACATCCTTGGCGGCGAGCTGGTTCATGATCCGCCCGATCGCGACCTCGTTGCCGGGAATCTGCTTCGACGAGAAAACGACGGTGTCGCCCGCCTCGAGCTTGATCTGGTGAATATCGGCCGCCATGCGCGCGAGCGCCGCGCGCGGCTCGCCCTGCCCGCCGGTCGCGATCACCATCACCTTGTCGCGCGGCAGCCGCATCGCCTCGTCGAAATCGACCGTCGGCGGGAAATCCTTCAAATAGCCAACCGAGCGCGCGACGCCGAGGATGCGGTCGAGCGATCGCCCGGCGACGCACAGGCTGCGCCCCGTTGCCCTGGCGACCGCGCCCAGCGTCGCAAGCCGCGCCGCGTTCGACGCGAAGGTCGTGACGACCACCCTGCCCTTGGCCGCGCCCACCGCCTGCTCCAGCCCCGCGCGCAGCGCCCCCTCGCTACCCGAGGCATCGGCGTTGAAGGCGTTGGTCGAATCACAGACGAGTACATCGATGCCCTCGTCGCCGATCGCGGTCAGCGCTGCGGCCGTCGCGGGCTGCCCAAGGATCGGTTCCTCGTCGAGTTTCCAGTCGCCGGTGTGGAAGGCACGGCCATAGGGCGTGTCGATTACTGCCGCGCTCATTTCGAGGATCGAATGCGCGAGCGGAACCAGCCGGATACCGAAGGGGCCTAGCTGGAAACTATCGTCGATATCGACGGTCTTGATCTCGACCTCATTCTCCAGCCCCTCTTCGGCGAGCTTGTGCGCGATCAGCCCCGCGGTGAAGCGGTTCGCATAGAGCGGCACGCCGAGTTCGGCGGCGAGATAGGGGATCGCGCCGATATGATCCTCGTGCCCGTGCGTCAGCACGATGCCGAGCAGGTCCTTCTTGCGATCCTCGATAAATTGGAGGTC
This sequence comes from Sphingopyxis sp., assembly GCA_017745175.1. GTDB lineage: Bacteria > Pseudomonadota > Alphaproteobacteria > Sphingomonadales > Sphingomonadaceae > Sphingopyxis. Next base: position 48,649 of record JAGHZY010000028.1, read on the forward strand.
GGGCATGACGATGTCGATGCCCGGATAATCGTGACTGCCAAAGGTCACGCCAAGGTCGAGCATGATCCATTTGCCGTCGCAGCCATAGAGATTGGCGTTCATGCCGATCTCGCCCGATCCGCCCAATGCGAGAAAAAGCAGCTCCTTGCCCGGAGTCGTCATATTGTTGGCTTCCGTTGATTATAAAGGTGCATCAGCCCGTTGAGCGTCAGGTCGGGTTCGATACGATCGAACAGGTGTCCCTGTTCCTGAAAAAGTGTCGCGAGGCCGCCGGTGGCAATCACGGTGAGCGGCTTGCCGATCTCGGCCTTCATCCGCCCGATCAGGCCTTCCATCATCGAGACATAGCCCCAATAGACGCCGATCAGCATCTGGCTTTCGGTGGTCCGCCCGATAACGCTGTTCGTTGCCGGCGCCTCGATCGCGATGCGCGGCAATTTGGCGGCGGCGGCGACGAGCGCTTCCAGCGACAGGTTGACGCCGGGCGCGATGATGCCGCCGCGATAGGCGCCGTCGGGACCGATATGGTCGAGCGTCGTCGCGGTGCCGAAGCTGATGACGAGCTTGTCCTTCCCGGGCTCGACCGCCTGCGCCGAGATCGCATTGACCGCGCGGTCGGCGCCGACCGACTGCGGTTCGTCGACCTTGAGCGCGATCCCCCACGTCACGGGCTCGCGCCCTGCGACGAGCGCATCGACGCCGAAATATTTGACCGCGAGGAGCTGCAGATTATGAAGCGCGCGCGGCACGACGGTCGAGATAATCACCGCTTCGACCTCGGTGCGGTCTTGGCCCTCGATGCGCATCAGCTGATCGAGCCACACCATATATTCGTCGGCGGTCCGCCGGTCATCGGTCGCGATGCGCCAGCGCGCAAGCAGTTCCTGCCCGCGAAACAGCGCGAATTTGGCGTTGGTGTTGCCGACGTCGATCGCGAGCAGCATCTATTTACCCTCCGCAACGGGGCGGCGCAGTTCGATGTCGCCCGCGTGGATCAGCATGGTCTCCCCGCCGCCCAGGCGCAAGCGCAGCGCGCCATCGGGGGCGAGGCCGTCAAAGACACCGTCGATCCCCTGCTCGGAAACATGCAGCGGCGTTCCCACGGGGTGTCCCAGCGGCAGCCAAGCACGGACGATGCTCTGGACGCCCTCCTGCCGCCACGTCCACAGCGCATCGACCATCGCGACTGCCAGCACATCGGCGAAGCGATCGCGATCGATACTTGCTCCCTTGTCGGCAAGGCAGGCGGTCGGGCGGTCGGGCAGTTCGGGCGCCGACACCAGATTGACGCCCATGCCGATGACCACCGCATTACCGGTGCGTTCGAGCAGGATACCCGAGCATTTGGCGCCGTCGACGAGCACGTCGTTCGGCCATTTCAGCCGGAAATCGACCATCGGGGCAAGCGCCATGACGGTCCGCGCGAGCGCGACGCCCGCGACCAGCGCCAGCGTCGCCGCGACGGGATCGCTCGCGTGCAGCTGGACCACGGTCGAGCCCATGAAATTGCCTGAGCCATCGCCCCACGCGCGCCCCAGACGACCGCGCCCGGCGGTCTGGCGGTCGGCGACGAGCCAATGCCCCTCGCCGACATGCTCGCCGCCTGCCAGCCGCGCCAGCAGGTCGGCGTTGGTCGAACCTGTCTGCGCGATCCGCTCGATCGGCGGTATCAGAACAATACCGCCGCTGCGCTGGCCGAAAGGACCGCCAGCACCGGGATGAAGAGATAGCCGATGACCGAGAGCCACAGCGCGCTCGCGGTGATCACGGCGTCCTCGACAATCGTGCCGCCGCCCTTCGGGATTTCGGTGTCGGACTTGTCGTCGAAATACATGATCTTGATGATCGCGATATAATAATAGGCGCCGATCACCGAGGCGACGATGCCCGCGACCGCCAGCGGCACCAGGTTCGCTTCAACCGCAGCCCAGAACACCAGCAATTTCGGCCAGAAGCCGAACAATGGCGGGATGCCGGCGAGGCTGTACATGAACACCGCCATTGCCGCGGCAAGGCCGGGGCGACGCTGTGACAGACCCGCGAGTGCAGGGATGCTTTCGATCTGGTTACCTTCGGCGTCGCGCAGTTGCAGCACAACGAGGAAAGCGCCGAGCGTCGTCACCATATAGACGAGCAGATAGGTCAGTACCGCCTCAACCCCCTGCTGAGTGCCCCCGGCAAGGCCGATCAGCATAAAGCCGACATTGTTGATCGACGAATAGGCGAGCAGGCGCTTGATATTCTTCTGTCCGATCGCGCCGACCGCACCGAGGATGATCGAGGCGAGCGACAGGAAGATCACGATCTGCTGCCAGGCGCCGACCGCGGGGCCCATCGCGTCGATCACGACGCGCGTCATCAGCGCCATCGCCGCGACCTTGGGTGCCGTCGCAAAGAAGGTCGTCACCGGGGTCGGTGCGCCCTCATAGACGTCGGGAGTCCACATATGGAACGGCACAGCGCTGATCTTGAAACCGAGGCCCGCGAGCACGAACACGATGCCGAAGATCAGGCCAATGTTGAGCTCGCCGCCAAGCACCTTTGCGATGCCTGCGAAATCGGTCGTTCCCGAAAAGCCGTAGAGCAACGAAATGCCATAGAGCAGCATGCCCGAGGCGAGCGCGCCGAGGACGAAATATTTGAGGCCGGCTTCGCTCGACCGCTCGTCGGTGCGCATGAAGCTCGCCAGCACATAGGCGGCAAGGCTGTTGAGCTCGAGCCCGACGTAGAGCGTCATCAGATCGCGCGACGAAGCCATGATGCCCATGCCTAGCGCCGCGAAGAGGATGAGCGTCGGATATTCGGCACGCATCGCGCCGTTGAAGAAGCGCGGCGCGATGACGATGCAGACGAAACTCGCGGCATAGATCAGCAGCTTGGCGAACCCGCCGAAGCTGTCGACCGACAGCGTGCCCGAAAAGACTGTCGTTTCGATACCAAACAGCGCGACGACGGCGGCCGCGGCGGCGGCGAGCGTCAGCAGCGCGCTCAGCTGGTAAATGCCGACCTGCCGGTCACCCATGAAGGTGCCGAGCATCAGCGTGATCAGCCCGCCGATCGTCAGGATCAGCTCGGGCCAGATGAGTGCGAGATCGGCGGTCATTGGACGCCTCCCGCATGGCTCGATCCGTGGGCGGCTTCTCCGTGCGCGGCAGCCGGCTTCGGCTTGCCGGCGGCAAGATGCGCGTCGCCCGCGGGCTTCGCCGGGGCAAGACGCGCGACGACGGTCGTCACATCGCCGCGCATCGGCGCGAGGAAGCTCTCGGGATAGACGCCCATCCACAGCGCCACGGCCGCCAGCGGCACCATGATCGTCCATTCGCGTGCGTTGAGGTCAGGCATCGCCTTCACATCGTCCTTGGTCAGTTCGCCGAACACGACGCGGCGGTAGAGATAGAGCATATAGGCGGCGCCGAGGATAATGCCGGTGGTGCAGACGAAAGCGACGACGCTCGACGCTTCGTAGATGCCCGCGAGGCTCAGGAATTCGCCGACGAAGCCGCTTGTGCCGGGCAGACCGATCGACGCCATGGTGAACAGCATGAAGAAGAGCGCATAGGCCGGCATGTTCACCGCAAGGCCGCCGTAACGGTCGATCTCGCGCGTATGGAGCCGGTCGTAGATCACGCCGACGCAGAAGAAGAGCGCGGCCGAGACGACACCATGGCTGAGCATGATGATCAGCGCGCCTTCGATGCCCTGCTGGTTGAACGCGAAGAGGCCGGCGGTGACGATCGCCATATGCGCGACCGACGAGTAAGCGATCAGCTTCTTCATATCGTTCTGCACCAGCGCGACGAGGCTGGTGTAAACCACCGCGACCATCGACAGCGCAAAGACGATCCACATCAACTGCCCCGACGCGTCGGGGAACATCGGCATCATGAAGCGCAGGAAGCCATAGGCACCGAGCTTCAAGAGCACGCCCGCAAGGATCATCGAACCCGCGGTCGGCGCCTGCACGTGCGCGTCGGGAAGCCAGGTGTGGACCGGCCACATCGGCATCTTGACCGCGAGGCTGGCGAAGAAGGCGAGCCACAGCCACGTCTGCATCTGAACCGGGAAGTCATAGTTCAGCAGCGTCGGGATGTCGGTCGTGCCCGCTTCGGCAATCATCGCGATCATCGCGATCAGCATCAGCACCGAGCCGAGCAACGTGTAGAGGAAGAATTTGAACGCCGCATATTTGCGGTTCGCCCCGCCCCAGATGCCGATGATGAAATACATCGGGATCAGGCCGGCTTCGAAGAAGATATAAAAGAGCAGCAGATCCTGCGCCATGAAGACGCCGATCATCACGACTTCCATGACCAGGAACATCGACATGTAGAGGCCGACGCGGCTCTTGATCGATTCCCAGCTCGCCAGAATGCAGAGCGGCATCAGGAAGACGCTGAGCATGATCAGCATCAAGGCCATGCCGTCGATGCCGAGCGCATAGTCAAAGCGGCCGAAGATGCCCTCGTGCAGTTCCTGGAACTGCCACTGCGCGCCGCCAATGTCGAAATTGGCCCACAGGACGCAGCCGAGGACGAAGGTCACCAGCGTCGCGCCGAGCGCGACCCAGCGCGCCGTCTTGTCGCCAGTGAACAGGCAGAGGATGGAGGCGACCGCGGGGACCGCCAGCATCAGCGAAAGGATCGGAAAGCCGCTCACAGGAAATTCACCATGGCCCAGCTGGCGAGGCCGACAAGACCGAGCAGCATCACAAACGCATATCCATAAACATAACCCGATTGCAGCCGGACCGCGAGACGGGTCCCCCCAGCGACGAGCGCCGCCGCACCATCGGGACCGAAGCGGTCGATGGTCTGCTCATCGCCGCGCTTCCAGAAGAAGCGGCCGATCGCGAAGGCGGGCTTCACGAAGACGATGTTGTAGAGCTCGTCGAAATACCATTTGTTGTACAGGAACTGGTGGAGCAGCTTGAACTGCGCCACGAAACGCGCCGGCAGGCTGGTGTTGCGGATATAGCTGTTCCACGCCAAGAATAGCCCGATCGCCATCACCGTGAACGGCGTCCATTTCACCCACAGCGGCACTTCATGCGCGGCGTGCATCAGATGCTCGTCGAACGCGAGGCTGCCCTTCCAGAACGCCATGCCCTCTTCGGGATAGATGAACTGGTGGTGGAACGCGATGCCCGCGAACACGGCGCCGATCGACAGCACGACCAGCGGGATGAGCATCGAGAGCGGGCTTTCGTGCGGGTGATAGCCCGCGGTGCCGTCGCCATGCGCATCATGGTGGTGGTGACCGTCGTGCGCGGCGTGCGCATGATCGTCATGACCGTGGCCATGATCGTCGTGGACCGCGTGCTGGATATGCTCGCTCTGTTCCCAGCGCGGCTTGCCATAGAAGGTCAGGAAGACGAGGCGCCACGAATAGAAGCTGGTGAGGAAGGCCACGAAAATGCCGACCCAGAAGGCAATCACACCGCCGCCGCCGCTCGCATAAGCGGCCTCGAGGATGCCGTCCTTCGAATAGAAGCCGGCAAAACCCGCGACGCCCGCGATACCGACACCGGTGATCGCCAGCGTGCCGAGCATCATCGCCCAATAGGTGATCGGGATCGATTTCCGCAGATTGCCGTAATAACGCATGTCCTGTTCATGGTGCATCGCGTGGATGACCGAACCGGCACCGAGGAACAGCAGAGCCTTGAAGAAGGCGTGCGTGAACAGGTGGAACATCGCAGCGCCATAGGCGCCCGCGCCCGCAGCGAAGAACATGTAGCCGAGCTGCGAACAGGTCGAATAGGCGATGACGCGTTTGATATCCCACTGCGTCGTTGCGACGGTCGCGGCGAAGAAGCAGGTCGCGGCGCCGACGAACATCACGACGCCCTGTGCGACGTCCGAGGTTTCGAACATCGGCGACAGGCGGCAGACCATGAACACGCCCGCGGTGACCATCGTAGCGGCGTGGATCAGCGCCGACACGGGGGTCGGGCCTTCCATCGCGTCGGGAAGCCAGGTGTGCAGGCCGAGCTGCGCCGACTTGCCCATCGCGCCGATGAACAGCAGCAGGCAGAGGATCGTCATCGTGTCGAGACGCATGCCCATGAAGCTGATCGTCGAACCCGCCATGCCCGGTGCGGCGGCCAGAATCTCGGGGATCGAGACGGTGCCGAACACCAGGAAGGTCCCGAAGATACCGAGCATGAAGCCAAGGTCGCCGACGCGGTTGACGACGAACGCCTTGATCGCCGCGGCATTGGCGCTCGGCTTCTTGTACCAGAAACCGATGAGCAGATAGGATGCGAGACCGACGCCTTCCCAGCCGAAGAACATCTGGACGAGGTTGTTCGCGGTCACGAGCATCAGCATCGCGAAGGTGAAGAGCGAGAGATAGGCGAAGAAGCGCGGCTGGTCCGGATCTTCCTCCATATAGCCCCAGCTATAGAGGTGGACGAGCGCCGACACCGTCGTGATCACGACGAGCATCACCGCGGTCAGCGTATCGACGCGCAGTTCCCAGTTGAACTGAAGCGCGCCCGACGAAACCCAGTGAAGCACCGGGGTCACGGTCGCTTCGCCGCTGCCCGTTACGAACGACAGGAAGATCGGCCAGCTGAGCGCGCAGCTGATGAACAGCGCGCCCGTGGTTATGATTTTCGACGGCACATTGCCGATCACGCGCTGCCCGAGGCCTGCGACAAGCGCCGCCAAGAGCGGCAGGAAAACGATCGCCTGGATCACCGGTTCACCCCTTCATCCGGTTGGCATCGTCGACGGCAATGGTGCCGCGGCCGCGGAAGTAGATAACGAGAATGGCAAGACCGATCGCCGCTTCGCCAGCGGCAACGGTCAGCACGAACATCGAGAAGACCTGCCCGACAAGATCGCCGAGCGCGGCGCTGAACGCGACAAGGTTGATGTTCACCGCCAGCAAGATGAGTTCGATCGCCATCAGGATGACGATGATATTCTTGCGATTGATGAAGATGCCGAGCACGCCGAGCGTGAAGAGCACCGCCGAAACGGCGAGATAATGGCCGACCGAAATCACAGTTCCATCCCCTGCCCGACGCCCGGATCGACCAGGCGCGTCGCGTCCTCGGGACGGCGGCGGTTCTGCTTTGCGATGTTCTGGGCGCGCACGCCGCCGCGGGTGCGGTGGGTGAGCACGATCGCGCCGATCATCGCGACGAGGAGGACGATACCCGCCGCCTCGAACAGGAAGATGTAGCGCGTGTAGAGAAGCTCGCCGATCTGCTGGATGTTGCTCTTGTCGCTGACGACCGGCGCCGCCCGCGATGCGAGATCGACCCCGCCCGCGCTCCATGCGCCGACCGCGAACACAAGCTCAGCCGCGAGGATGATCGCGACGAGCGCGCCGAGCGGCAGGTAACGCACGAAACCCGCGCGCAGCTCGGCGAAATCGATGTCGAGCATCATCACGACGAACAGGAACAGCACCGCGACCGCACCGACATAGACGATGACGAGCAGCATCGCGATGAATTCGGCGCCCGCGAGCAGCATCAGCCCCGCCGCGTTGAAGAAGGCGAGGATCAGCCACATGACGCTGTGGACGGGATTGCGCGCGAAAATCACCATCGCCGCGGAGGCGATGACGATGGTCGCGAACAGGTAAAAGGCGAAGAGTTGGATCATGTGCGCGCGCCCTTATCGCCAGGGCGCGTCGGCGGCAAGATTCGCCGCGATCGCGCGTTCCCATTTGTCGCCATTGGCGAGCAGCTTGGCCTTGTCATAGAGCAGCTCCTCGCGCGTTTCGGTCGCGAATTCGAAGTTCGGCCCCTCGACGATCGCATCGACCGGGCACGCTTCCTGACAGAAGCCGCAGTAGATGCACTTCGTCATGTCGATGTCGTAACGGGTGGTGCGGCGCGAGCCGTCGTCGCGCGGCTCGGCCTCGATCGTGATCGCCTGCGCCGGGCACACCGCTTCGCACAGCTTGCACGCGATGCAGCGTTCCTCGCCGTTCGGATAGCGGCGCAGCGCATGCTCACCGCGGAAACGCGGTGACAGCGGATTCTTCTCGAACGGATAGTTGATCGTCGCCTTCGGCTTGAAGAAATACTTCAGCGTCAGGGCGTGCGCCTTCACAAACTCCCACAAGGTGAAGCTTTTGATGAGGTGGGCAATGGTACTCATGAATACCTCGTCAGCATCAGATAGCCGGAGATCAGGAAGATCCAGAGAAGCGAAATCGGCAGGAAGACTTTCCAGCCCAGCCGCATCAGCTGGTCATAGCGGTAGCGCGGGACGGTCGCCTTGACCCAGCTGAAGACGAAGAAGAAGAACAGGATCTTCGCGAAAAGCCAGATGATGCCCGGAACGGCATAGAGCGGCGCCCAGTCGATCGGGGGCAGCCAGCCGCCCCAGAACAGCACCGCGTTGAGCGTGCACATCAGCAGCACGTTGGCATATTCGCCGAGCCAGAAGAGCGCGAAGCTCATCGACGAATATTCGGTCTGATACCCCGCGACGAGTTCGCTTTCCGCTTCGGTCAGGTCGAACGGTGCGCGCGCGGTTTCGGCGAGCGACGAGATCAGGAACATCACCGCGAGCGGGAAGAGCAGCAGGTTGAAGCCGAAGGCGTTGACGAAGCCGAGCCCGTGGCCCTGCTGCGCCTTGACGATCTCGTTCATGTTGAAGCTGTCGGCGAACAGCACGACGCCGATCAGGATGAACCCGATCGAGACTTCATAGGAAATCATCTGCGCCGAAGCGCGAAGCGCCGAAAAGAAGGGATATTTCGAGTTCGACGCCCAGCCCGACAGGATCACGCCATAGACGCCGAGCGACGAGATCGCGAGGATGTAGAGCAGGCCGACGTTGATGTCGGCGAGCACCGCGCCCGAATTGAACGGGATCACCGCCCACGCGAGCAAAGCCACCGTGAAGGTGATGATCGGCGCGATCAGGAACAGGCCGCGGTTGGCGGAGGTCGGGATGATCGTTTCCTGCAGGAACACTTTCAACCCGTCGGCGAAGCTCTGCAGCAAGCCGAAGGGACCGACGACGTTCGGGCCGCGGCGGAGCGCAATCGCCGCCCAGATCTTGCGGTCGGCATAGATGATCATCGCAACGCTGAGCATCAGCGGCAGCGCGATCAGCAGGATGCCGCAAATCGTCGCGACGCCCCACGCCCAGTTCGGGTCCATGCCCCAGGAGATGAAGGTCTCGGTCATTTCCGCGCCCCGTCCTGGTTCTTCCAGCCATTATGCGGGCCAGGCTTTTCCGATTTGCCCTTGGGGTTGAAACCCCGCCAGACCGAATAGCCCATACCGACGAACAGCACGCCGGCGATTGCATGTACCGGGTTCATTCCGCGGCCTCCGCAAAATCTGCGCCATGGATCAGCTCTTCCGAGCAGCGCTGCATCGTCGGCGACGCGCGGCAGATGGCGTTGGTGAGGTAGAAATCCTTGATCGGCGACGGGATCGCGCGCGCCTCGGGCTTTGCGGGCAGCTTCGGTACCGCCCAGCCATAGTCCGCAAGCCCCTCGATACCGAGCGCCGGCACCGCGGCGATCATCGCCGCGCGGCACTGTGCAAAGCTGTCGAAGCCGACCGAAACGCCGAGCGCATCGGCGAGCGCACGGAAAATGCTCCAGTCCTCGCGCGCGTCACCCGGTGCGAACACCGCCTTCTCGCTGCGCTGGACGCGGCCCTCGGTGTTGACCGTCGTGAAGTCCTTTTCGGTCCATGCCGCGGCGGGCAGGATGACGTCGGCCGCGTGCGCGCCCTTGTCGCCATGATGACCGACATAGACCTTGGACGTGTCGGGCAGCGCGGCGAAATCGACCTCGTCGGCGCCGAGGAAGAAGGCGAGCTTCGGCTTGGCCGCGATCACGTCCTTGATGCCGCCGGGCAGGCCGTAACCGAGCATCAGCGAGCCCATGCGCGCGGCCGAAAAATGCACGACATTATAGCCGTTCCAGCCGTCCTTGACCGCATTCACCGACTTGGCGAGCGCGAGCCCCGCGCCGTGCACGCCGGGAACCGACAGCGCGCCGCCGCCGAAGATCAGCATCGGCCGCTCGGCGCCCGCGAGCGCGTCGGCGACGTGCTTCGGCAGCTTCGCTACCAGCGAGGCGTCGTCACCGAGCCACTCGGTCTTGTACGTCAGGTCGGTTTCGGGGCCGATGGCGAAAACCTTCGCGCCCTTCTTCCAAACCGCCTTGCGGATGCGCGTGTTGATCAGCGGCGCTTCCCAGCGCAGGTTCGTCCCGACGAGCAGGATCACGTCGGCATTTTCGGCCTCGGCGATGCCGGTGTTGAAATTGACCGCCGACAGGCTGGTGACGTCATAGTCGAGCCCGGTCTGGCGCCCTTCGAGCAGGCTGCCGCCGAGCGCGGTCACCAGCGACTTGGCCGCGAACATCGTCTCGCAATCGGCGAGGTCGCCCGCGATCGCGGCAACCGACGAACCGGCATTGACCGCCTTGATCGCGGCAAAGGCTTCGGCCCAGCTTGCGGGCTGAAGCGCGCCGTTCACGCGGACATAGGGCTGGTCGAGGCGGCGGCGGGTCAGGCCGTCGACATGGTGGCGCGTCTTGTCGTTCGCCCATTCCTCGTTCACGTCGTCGTTGACGCGCGGCAGCACGCGCAGGACCTGACGGCCGCGCGCATCGATGCGCACGTTCGTGCCGACAGCGTCCATCATGTCGATGCCGAGCGTCTTGGTCAGTTCCCACGGACGTGCCTCGAACGCATAGGGCTTGCTGGTCAGCGCGCCGACCGGACAGAGGTCGACGACATTGCCCGACAGCTCGCTCGCGACCGCGCGTTCGAGGTAGCTCGTGATCTGCATATTCTCGCCGCGATAGATCGCGCCGATATCCTCAACGCCCGCGACTTCCTCTGCAAAGCGGACGCAGCGCGTGCACTGGATGCAGCGGGTCATCACCGTCTTGACGATGGGACCCATATATTTCTCGGTAACCGCGCGCTTGTTCTCGTCATAGCGCGTCGCGCCGCGGCCATAAGCGACTGACTGGTCCTGCAAATCGCACTCACCGCCCTGATCGCAGATCGGGCAGTCGAGCGGATGGTTGATGAGCAGGAACTCCATCACCCCTTCGCGCGCCTTCTTGACCATCGGGCTGTCGGTCTTGATGATCTGGCCTTCGGCGGCGGGCAGCGCGCACGACGCCTGCGGCTTCGGCGGGCCCGGCGCGACCTCGACGAGGCACATGCGGCAATTGCCGGCGATCGACAGGCGCTCATGATAGCAGAAGCGCGGAATTTCCTTCCCCGCCATCTCGCACGCCTGCAGAACGGTCGCGCCCTGCGGGACGTCGAGCTCTACGCCATCTACGGTAACTTTAGGCATTATTCGGCTGCCTCCAGCGCGCCGCCATTCTCGCGGATGCGGCGTTCGATTTCGGGGCGGAAATGCTTGATCAGGCCCTGGATCGGCC
>JAGHZY010000029.1 GCA_017745175.1 Sphingopyxis sp.
GCCGATGCGCTCGCCGCCGCCCAGGCCGAGGGTTATGCCGAGGCCGACCCGACCTTCGACGTCGACGGCATCGACGCCGCGCACAAATTGTCGATCCTCGCGGCGCTCTGCTTCGGGACGAGGCTCGACATCGGCGCGGTGACCGCGAACGGCATCCGGAACCTGATCGCCGCCGACATTCGCGAGGCCGAGGCGCTCGGCCATCGCGTCCGCCTGATCGGCATGGCCGAACGCGACGCCGGCGAAAATGGCGGCGGCCTCTACCAGCATGTCCAGCCGTGCCTCGTCCCCGCCGACCATCCGCTCGCCTATGTGCCCGGCGCGCTCAACGCCGTCGTCGCCGAGGGCAATTTCGTCGGCCGCCTGTTCTTCGAGGGCGCGGGCGCGGGCGCGGGACCGACGGCGTCGGCGATCGTCGCCGACATCATCGACATCGCGCGCGACGAATATGGCCCCGCCTTCGCAATGCCCGTCGACGCGCTCGATGCCGCGCCGCCGGCCGATGCCGGGGCGCGCGTCGGCAAACATTATGTCCGCCTGATCGTCGAGGACCGGATCGGCGTGCTCGCCGAGATCGCGACGGCGATGCGCGACGCAGGCGTGTCGATCGAAAGCCTGATCCAGCGCGGCAGCGAGGATGACGGCGGCGTCGTGATCGTCCTTGTTACGCACGAGGGCCCCGCCAGCGCGATCCGCGCCGCGCTCGATATCCTCGGCGCATCGGACCATGTCGTCGGCGCCCCGATGCACATGCCCATACTGGCGCTCTAAGCCGCTTGAAATGGCGCGCGCCGCTGTTACCCCGGTGACGGGAAACGGGGGCGCATCATGGATATCGAAATCAGGCGCGGGCTGGCAGAGGCGCGGATGCTCGCGAGCGAGCATTGGCGGCCGCTGCTCGCCTATATGCTGCTGGGCGTCGTGCTGCCCTTCCTGCTCTTCGCGAGCGAGCCCGTGCTCAGCATGGACGCCATTCTTGCGCTGGCGATCGCACCCGAGGATTTCCGGCTCACGGGGTCGATCGTCGGACCGCTCTATCTGCTGGGCATCTGCGCGACCCTGCTATGCGCGGCGATGCTCGCCCTGTGGAGCGCGACGCTCGCCGATATCCGCGAGGGCTATATCGCCGAAATCATGTACGGCATGGTCGCCGGCACCGCCTGGCTGATCGCGGGGCTCCTTTTCTATTATCTCATCGGCTTCCTGCTCGCGCTGCCCTTCCGGCTGACGGTCGGGATGGAGGTGGCGCGCGCCGAAGGCACGCCGATCGCGATCGCACGCCAGATCCTGCTGACCCTGATCGGCGCGTGGCTCAACGCGCGCCTCTGCCTGACCGGACCGATCATGGCGGCGGGCGGCAGGCTGGAGCCGGTGACCGCGCTTGCCGAATCATGGCGCCGCACCGAACGGCCACAGTGGCGGCTGTTCGCCCTCTGCCTCGCGTTCAACATCGTCGTGGCGGCCGCGGTCGCGCTCCTCTTCCTGCTTCACGGCTATCTGATCCTCGGCGGCGAGGAGATGCGACCGGCCGCGATGGCGATGAGCGCGGGCTGGCTGCTGTTCTGGGGCCTCTGTTTCGCCGCCGTCACGCTGGTTCCGGCGGGCCTGTATCGCGCCTCGCAGCCCGGCGGCTCGGCCGAGGCGTTTGCCTAGGGCTCTTCCTCGGGCGCCGCCGGGGTGCCCGTTTCGGGATCGGTCGCGCGCTTCGTCGCCTCGAAGAGCGCGTTATACTCGGGGCCGCGCTTCATCCGCCCGCCGATCGACATCCAGTTATAGGGCAGCTTGTCGAGCGACATCGCCTTCGCCTCGGCACGCGGCAGCTTGGGCGGTGCCTCGCGTCCCTCGCGTGCGATCGCGCGCAATTCGGGCGACAGGCGGTGGAGCTCGGTGTCGGAGGCGCACACGTTGATCGATCCGTCGTCGGCGGGTTTGCAGCGCCGGATCGGGTCGACCATTTCCTTTGCCCGCGCCGCCGCGCTTTCGGCGTCGCGGGGCGGCGGCGGCGCGGGCGGCCCCTGCGTCTGCGCCGCGGCGGGCGCCATCGCGGTCATCGCCCCGGTCATGACGATGACACAGCTCATGGCAAAAGCGACACCGAATCGGGCGAAGCGTTCTCGACAAGTGGCGCGGGCGACCATATGGCGCCCACCATGCCGACGCGGCGGAACAAGTAAAGACGGAGAGTGGCCGAGATGACGAATAGCAGCAACCTCGACCGGGTGCTCGTGCTCGAAATGGTGCGCGTCACCGAAGCCGCGGCGATCGCCGCCGCGAAGCTGATCGGCCGCGGCGACGAAAAGGCCGCCGATGCCGCCGCGGTCGAGGCGATGCGCACCGCGTTCAACACGCTCTATATGGACGGCACGATCGTCATCGGCGAAGGCGAGCGCGACGAGGCGCCAATGCTCTATATCGGCGAGAAAGTCGGCAACGCGCCGGGCAAGGGTCCGAGGATCGACATCGCGGTCGACCCGCTCGAAGGCACGACGATCACCGCCAAGGCCGGGCCCAACGCGCTCGCGGTGCTCGCGATCGCCGAGGAAGGCTGCCTGCTCAACGCCCCCGACGTCTATATGGACAAGCTCGCGGTCGGCGCCGGCTATTCGCCCAATGTGGTCAATTTCGACAATAGCGTGCGCGAGAATGTCGAGGCGGTGGCGCGCGAAAAGGGCTGCAAGCCCGAACAGATTATCGTCTGCGTGCTCGACCGCCCGCGCCACGAAGCGATCATCAGCGAGCTGCGCGCGATCGGCTGCGGCGTCGCGCTGATCCCCGACGGCGACGTCGCCGGCGTGATCGCGACGACGAACCCCGACACGAACATCGACATCTATATGGGTTCGGGCGGGGCGCCCGAGGGCGTGCTCGCCGCGGCGGCGCTGCGCTGCGTCGGCGGCCAGTTCAAGGGCCGCCTGCTGTTCCGCAACGACGACGAGCGGCGGCGCGCGAAGAAATGGGGCATCGAGGACCTCGAGCGCGTCTACGATCTCGAGGATCTCGCCAAGGGCGACGTGATCTTCGCCGCGACCGGCGTGACCGACGGGTCGCTGCTGCGCGGCGTCAAGCGCCGCCGCGACGGCGTGATGACGACCGAGACGGTCGTTATGCGCGCCTCGTCGGGGACGGTGCGCTGGGTCAAGGGCGAACATCGCGCGCATTGAGGCGCGCGTCCGGCCGGAAATTGCCGCGCTCTTTCATCGCCACCCCGGACCCGATCCGGGGTCCATGACGTCGGCGCTGCGGTGAAACCCGGATCGGGTCCGGGATGACGAATGTCCGGAATTCACCGTCCGGTTCGCACGCCACGCGGCTTGCTGCAGGTGACGGCGCTTCGCTCAGCCGGGTTTGGCCACCGAAAAATAGACACCGCCGGTTTGGGGATCGACCGAGAGTTTCGGTGACCGCGCGCACGGATAGGACGCATTCATCGCCAGCATGAACAGAAGGTGCGTGGATACGTGCCGGACCTGCGGATTGTCGCGAAGATATTTGTGGAACACCTCGCGGTTGTGTTCGTAGGTCGCGCCGGCGGGGAGGCAGTAGACGGCTTCCTCGCGCGATTTCTCCGAGTTCGGGACCGGCGCGTCGGAGACGCCCATGAAATATCCGAGGCAGACGCTGCCGTCCTTCGCGCCCGATATGACGCACTGGCTGAAATAGGACTTGCCCGACGCGAGGCTCTCGCGCGGCTGATAGGCGGCGCCGTCGGCCGGCGCGACGAACGTCAGGATCGCCAGAGCAACCAGTCGCTTCATCAACCCCTCCCCCGGGGATCTGTCCCCGCCGCCTTCTACACGCGAAGGACCGGCTGCGCCACCGGACGCTGCGCACGGACTGCCGCGCGCACGGCACGGTCAGGCGGGCGCGGCGATCCAGCGGTCGACCTGCGCCTCCAGCACCGGCAGCGGCACCGACCCGCGTCCGAGCACGATCTCGTGGAACATCCGCTGGTCATAACGGTCGCCGAGCGCCTGTCTGGCCTTTTCGCGCAGCGCGAGAATGCGCTGCATCCCGACCTTGTACGAGGTCGCCTGACCGGGGGTGACGAAATAGCGGCGGATCTCGGACCGGATCTTGGCCACGGGCTGCGGCGAATTGGCGGAGTAATAGGCGAACGCCTGTTCCTCGCTCCATCCCTTGGCGTGGATGCCGGTGTCGACCACCAGCCGGATCGCGCGCCAGATCTCGCGGCCCAGCCGGCCGAAATCGCTGTAGGGGTCGGTGTAGAATCCCATCTCCTTGGCGAGCCGCTCGACATAGAGCGCCCAGCCCTCGCCATAGGCGCCGTAGAAATAATTCTTCCGGAACTCGGGTGTGCCGGTCATTTCCTGCGCAAGCGCGATCTGCATGTGATGGCCGGGATGGCCCTCGTGATAGACCGTCCCCTCGATTTCGTAGATCGGGGTCGCGCGCGTGTCGGCAAGGTGGACATAGAAGATGCCGGGCCGCGACCCGTCGAGCGCCGCCGACGAATAATGCGCCGCGCCGCCGGGTTCCTCGCGAAAGGCTTCGACGCGCTTGACGATCAGGTCGGCCTTGGGCAGCCGGCCGAACTGTTCGGGCAGCCGCGCGCGCATGCCGGCGAGATAGGCCTCGGCCTTTTCGAGATAGGCGGCGCGGCCCGCATCGTCGTTGGCGACATAGAAACGATCGTCGCTGCGCAGAAAGACGAAGAAATCCTCGAGCTTGCCCCCGAAGCCGATCTTCGCCCTGAGCGCCTCCATCTCGGCGCGGATGCGCGCGACTTCGGACAGGCCGAGGTCGTGGATTTCGGCGGCGGTCATGCCGGTGGTCGTCTGCAGCCGCAGCATCGCGTCATAATAGGCCGCGCCATCGGGCAGCGCACCGGCGCCGCGCGGTTCGGCCGCGGCCTTCGCCCGGTCCCCGGCGAGCCAGGCGCCGATCCGGGCATAGGCCGCCCCGAGCGGGCCGGTCATCGCCGCGGCGACGCGCGCGACCGCGGCGTCGGCCGCTGCCGCATCGATCGCGCCCGATTTCGCCAGCCCCGCGGCTTTCGCCTTCGCGTCGGCGTAGAGCGCCGCGTCGGCGCCCCCGTCGAACGGCGCGCCGGTGGTGAGCCGCCCGATCAGCTCGATCGACTGGTCGTAGGCGAAGCCCGGCATGCGGATGCCTTTCGCCGCCGATGCCTTCGCGCGATCGAGATAGACGTCGAGCGTCGGCCCGAGCGCGGCGACGCGCGCGACATAGGCTTCCAGATCGGCGGGCGTGTCGACGCGGTGCTGGTTGATCAGGAAATTGGGCAGCCCGGTGTGCGGGCCGTTGCGGTCGAAGATATAATTATGCCCGCGCCACTTCGTCGACGCCTCGGCGCGTTCGAGTTCGAGCACCCACATGTCATAGGATACCCGTGCATCCTCGCCGAGCGCCGCGCGATCGAAGCGTTTCCGCATCGCAGCGACATTCGCGCGGCGCCACGCGAGCCGCCGCGCGGCGGCGGCGTCGCTGGGGTCGGTGAAGCGGTCCTGCTGTTCCTTGCGGCCGAGGCCGGTGAGCTGCTCGGGGTCGAGCGCGAGTTCGGCCTCGAACGCCGCGTCCAGAAACTCGCCAAGCGCCGCGTCGGTTGCATCGCTCTTGCCCGCCGCGCGCGCCGCCGGCGCCACCAGTGCGCTGGTCGCCAGCGCCAATGAGAATTCCCGTCGTGATAGCCGCACCGGATGCCTTTCTTCGCTTCGCTGCACCCGCGGTACCGCGATTGCCGCGCTTCGGCCAAGGCAAAAATCGGCGGCGGGCGCGCCTCGCCGCCGAAAGCGGTGAAAACCGGGATCCTATGCCGGCGAACCCGGGCGGGGAGCGGTTTCGGCGCCCGCATCGGGGCCGTTCAGCCTGCTGCGACGCTGCCCGTACACCGCATAGATGCCGAAGCCGATCGCATTCCAGACGAGGCACCACAGCAGGGTTTCGAAGGGGAGGCTGAGGAAAAGATAGAGGCAGCCGCCGATCGTTCCGAGCCCCACCAGCCAAACCGCGCGCACGCGAAACGGCCGCGGCGCATCGGGCGCGCGGCGACGCAGGACGAGCAGGCAGGTGCCGACGGCGATGAAGGCGATCAGCGTACCGGCGTTGGCGAGCGCGGCGACCTTGCCGATCGGCAGCAGACCGGCGAGGGCCGCGACGATCGCCGCGGTCAGCAGCGTGATGCGCGTCGGGGTGCCGCGCCGCGAGATATGCGCGAGGCGCCGCGGCAGAAAGCCGTCGCGCGCCATCGCGAGGAAGATCCGGCTTTGCCCGTAGAGGAAGGCGAGCAGGACGGTCGGCAAGGCCACGACCGCGGTCGTGGCCACGATCTGCGCGATCCCGCCCTGCCCGATCGAGCGCAGGATGAGCGCCAGCGGCTCGGGGCTGTCGGCGAAGCCGGTGAACGGCGTCGCCCCGACCGCCGTCGCGGCGACGAGCATGTAGATGAGCGTGCAGACCGCCATCGAGCCGACGATCGCGATCGGCAGGTCGCGCGCCGGGCGCTTCGTCTCTTCCGCCGCGGTCGAAATCGCGTCGAAGCCGTAGAAGGCGAAGAAGATGATCGCCGCCGCCGCCATCACCCCGCGCTGGACGCCGTCGTCGCCCACATGCGCGGCATAGCCATAGGGCATGAAGGGAACGAGGTTCGCGGCGTCGAAATAGGGCAAGGCATAGCCGACGAAGAGCAGCAGCGTGACGATCTTCACGACCACGAGCGCGGAATTGATGCGCGCGCTCTCGCGCGTGCCGAGCAGCAGCAGCCCCGCCACGACCGCAATGATGGCGACCGCAGGAAGATTGATCAGCCCGCCGAGTTCGGGCCCGCGCGTCAGCGCCCCGGGAAAGCCGATCCCCGTCAGGAGCGGCGAGGCATAGCCCGACCAGCCCACCGCGACCGTCGAGACGACGAGCGAATATTCGAGGATCAGGCTCCAGCCGACGATCCATGCGAAGATCTCGCCGAGACCGGCGTAGGAATAGCTGTAGGCGCTGCCCGCCGCGGGCATCATCGCCGACAGCTCGGCATAGGCGAGCGCCGCGCAGGCGCAGACCGCGCCGGCGATGGCGAAGGAGATCAGCACCGCGGGACCCGCACGATCGACGCCAACGCCGATCAGGGTCAATATCCCCGTCCCGATGATCGCGCCGACGCCCATCGCCATCAGCTGCGGCCACGACAGGCTCGGCGGCAGCGCGTCGGCGCGGCGTTCGCCGGCCGGCCCCACGGGTTTGCGGCGGATCCAGTTATTCACGATGCGTCTCCCCATATCCGGCCCGGTCATCCGGGTCCGCCGCTCGGCCAAATGCTTCGGTTCGATGCCTCCGTTCAGGGCTTTTCGTTCGGGAACAGCAGCAGCCAGTCGGCCTCCGCCTGGATGCGCGCGAAGAAGCCCCAGCTGTCGACGGCGATCGAGCGCTTCAGCCACGGCTTCGCCTTTTCGGGCTCGCCGCTCAGGATATAATAGTTGGCGAGGCTGTAGGCGGTCGACGCGGCGACCCCGTCGGCGGTCGCAAAGGCGCGGCCGCTGTCCTTGTCGCTGAAGAAGCTGTCGGCGGCGCGATTGCCCCTGAACAGCTGGATACCATCGAAATAGGTGTCCGATCCGCCCTTCGGGTGAACCTCGAACAGCGTCAGGTCATAATCGTCGAGCAGCTTCTGCGCCTCGCGAAGATTTCCGGCGCGCGCGAGCGACAGATATTCCCAATAGGTGTTCGCCGTCCGCGCCTCGATGTCGTGGGTGAAGGCCGCGGATTCGGCCGATTTGGCGAACCATTTCGCGGCATTGCCGAAATCATGCTTGCCGAAATAGGCCTGCCCGAGGTGGTAATAGAGATAATATTGCACGACATCGGGGTCGCCCGGAAAATAGTCGGGGCCCGGCTTCTCGCGTTCGAGCGGCTGGTTTTCATAGAGCTTCGCCGCCTTCAGCCCCAGTTCGATCGACTTGTCGAACTCGCGCAGCGAGAAATGGCGATGCGCGCGATGGCGGAGCAGCTTGCCCGAATTGGGGAAGCGCTTGAGCGCCTGATCGTAAACCGCCGCCGATTCCCTCGTATAGCCCTGATAGAAGAGGATGCGGCCGTACCAGGTCGCGCTGTCGACGGTCATATTGGCTTCGAACGCCGCCTTCGCATCGCGCGCGGCGCGTTCGAGCGTCTCGGTCGCCGCGACATTCGCATTGCGTGCGGGGCCGGTGACCATCCGCTCGCCGAGCAGCGACATGCCCTGGAAGCTGCCTTCCTGCGCGGCGGCCGGAACCGGCGCGGCGACCAGCAGCAGCGCGGCCGATGCCAGCAATTTCAAATGCCTGGGGTTCATCATCTATCCTCTCCGAACTGATCCTGTGTCTTCAATCGATGTCGAGATCGAACTTCACGCCCTGCGCGAGCGGCAGCGACGTCGAGTAATTCACCGTCGCGGTAACGCGGCGCATATAATTCTTCCAGCTGTCGGAACCCGAGACGCGGCCGCCGCCCGTCACCTTCTCGCCGCCGAACGCGCCGCCGATCTCGGCGCCGCTGGTGCCGATATTGACGTTGACGATCCCGCAGTCGCTGCCCTGCGCCGACTGGAATTTCTCGGCTTCGCGGACATCGCCGGTGAAGACGCACGACGACAGCCCCTGCGGCACGCCGTTCTGGAGCGCGATCGCTTCGGCGAAATCGCTGTAGGACAGGACGTAGAGGATCGGCGCGAAGGTTTCCTCGCGCACGATTTCGCTCTGCGCGGGCATCTCGACGATCGCGGGGCGGACATAATATGCATCGGGCGCGCCCGCGACCTCGATCCGCTCGCCGCCATGGACGATGCCGCCGTCGCGGCGCGCCGCGTCGAGCGCGCGCTGCATCGCATCGAAGGCCGCCTTGTCGATCAGCGGGCCGACGTGCGTCGCATCGTCGAGCGGGCTGCCGATAGCGAGGCTGCCGACCGCCGCGATCAGCCGCTTCACGAAACCGGCGCGGATATCCTCGTGGACGATCAGACGGCGCAAGGTCGTGCAGCGCTGGCCGCAGGTGCCCGTCGCGGCAAAGATCGTGCCGCGCAGCGCGAGCCCGATGTCGGCGCTCGGCGCGACGATCGCGGCATTGTTGCCGCCGAGTTCGAGGACGGGGCGGCCGAAGCGGCGCTGGACGCGCACGCCGACGTCCTGCCCCATGCGGACGCTGCCCGTCGCGCTGACGATCGCGACGTCGGGATGGTCGGCGAGCATCGTCCCGCACGCGGCATCGCCGACCGCGACCTGTACCAGATGGTCGGGCGCGAGCTCATAGTCTGCGGCGGCCTTCTGCAGCAGCCCGGCAAAGGCGAGCGCGGTCAGCGGCGTCTTTTCGGACGGTTTCCAGATCGCGCTGTCGCCGCAGACGAGCGCGACCGTGGTGCCCCATGCCCAGACCGCGGCGGGAAAATTGAACGCCGAAATCAGCCCGAGCACGCCGAGCGGATGCCAATATTCGGTCAGCCGGTGCTCGGCGCGTTCCGAAGCGATGGTCAGGCCGAAGAGCTGGCGCGACAGGCCGACGGCATATTCGCAGATGTCGATCACCTCCTGCACCTCGCCGCGCGCTTCGGTCAGGATCTTGCCATTCTCGATCGTCAGCAGCTGCGACAGCGCCTCCTTGTGCTCGCGCACGAGCAGGCCGTAACGCCGGACGAGCTCGCCGCGGTGCGGCGCCGGCACATCTTTCCAGGCGGCGAAGGCGTCGCGCGCCTTCGCGACCATCGCGTCCATGTCGCCGGCGCTGTCGGTACGCAGCACCGCGAGTTCCGACCCGTCGACCGGCGAAAAGACCTTGAGGTCGGCGCCCCGGCCGGCGTCGAGCGGCACGCCGATCGCGCCGAATATGTCGGTGACCGAGCGGGCGAAATCGCCGTGCGCGGCGGGATTGGCATCGGGAGAAATCATCGTGTCGAGAGCGTTCATCTTGTCGTCCGTTGAATGGGAAAATGCATGTTGGGGGCGGGTTGGCGTCATGGGTTCGCGTTGCCGTCGTGCACGATGACGCGCCCGGCGCTGATCACCGTGGAGACGCGCTCCACCACCGTCACGTCGCGATAGGGATCGCCCGCGACCGCGATCATGTCGGCATATTTGCCGACCTCGATCGTGCCGAGATTGTCCGACTGGCCGAGCAGCGCCGCCGCATCGACGGTCGCCGAGCGGAGCGCCGCCGCGGGCGTCATCGGCCCCTGTTCGACCATCAGGCGGAACTGCTGCGCATTCTGCCCGTGCGGCGATACGCCGGCATCGGTGCCGAAGGCGAATTTGACCCTGTACCGGACGGCGAGCCGGATGTTCCGTCCCGCAACGGCGCGCGCCTCGGCCATCTTCGCCTGCACCGCCGGGCTGGCGTCGCCATCCTTCCGGCCGTCGAGCAGACCGAGCGTCGGCACGAGCCACGTGCCGCGCTTTGCCATCAGCTGCGCGGTTTCCTCGTCGAGCCATGTGCCATGCTCGATCGAATCCACGCCCGCGCGCACCGATGCGGCAACCCCCTCGCCGCCATGCGCATGCGCCGCGACCTTCAGGCCGAGGCTGTGCGCGGTGGTGACGATCGACACCAGCTCCGCGTCGCTCAGATGCTGGCCGAGCCCGCGCGCCTGCTGCGACATGATACCGCCGGTCGAGGCGATCTTGATCAGGTCGGCGCCATATTTCGCCGCTTCGCGGACGCGCAGCGCGCATTCGACCGCGCCCGTGCACGCGCCGGTATAGTCATAGGGATAGAGCGCCTCGGTCGCCTTGCGGTTGAGCCCCGACATGTCGCCATGCCCGCCGACGATCGACAGCGACGTTCCCGACAGGAAGATGCGCGGGCCGACGACGGTTCCGTCGTTCACCGCATCGCGCAGCGCATGGATCGAATAGCCGTCCGACCCGACATCGCGCACCGTGGTGAACCCCGCCTCGAGGGTCTTTTTCGCATTGGAAAAAGCGAACAGCGCGACATCCTCGGGCGTGTCGATCGCGGCCGACCAGAGTTTCGTTTCGGGCGCGAAGCTGAAATGGACATGGGTGTCGATCAGGCCGGGAAGCAGCGTCCGGTCCTTAAGGTCGATCGAACGCGCATCGGGACGCTCGGCATAGCCCGGCAGGATTTCGGCAATCCGACCGCGGCGGACGACGACCGTGGTCGGCCCGAGCGGCTTTTCGCCCGGGATCGCAACGACTGCGCCCGCGTGAATCACGAGCGTGTCCGTAACGTCGCCCGCGGCCGGTGCAGCGACCGCCGCGCCCGGAAGCGACGCGCCGATCAGCAGCGCCGACAATTTTCCCATGCCGCTCAAGCGAAAATCTCCCGTCGGCCCACGCCGCGAGGCCGCCCCTGCAGCGCTCGCCATTGGCATAGGAAGTTTTTGCTAGTTGAGCAATAATTTTTATGATAGGAAAATTCTATAAATTATGACACATAACGGAAATCGGGGAATTTCCGGTGGGGAAACGGGTCCAAAAGGAGGGAAAAATGTCGAAGTTCGTGTCACGCCTGCTGTTGTCGTCTGCACTTGCGGTCGCCATCACGCCGATGGCGCATGCCCAGTCGGCGCCGCCCGAAGAGGATAGCGCGGAAACGGGCGCGGGCGGCAGCGACATCGTCGTCATCGGGACGCGCCGCAAGGATCGTTCGATCACCGACAGCTCGGTCGCGATCGACGTGATCGCGCCCGAGCAGATCGCGACGACCGGCTATTCGGACGTCAACGATGCGCTGCGCACGCTGGTGCCCGCCTTCAACGCGCAGCGCCTCCAGGGCAATGACGGCTCGTCGTTCGTGCGCCCCGTCACGCTGCGCGGTTCGCCCGCCGACCATGTGCTGCTGCTGCTGAACGGCAAGCGCCGCCACCGCGCGTCGATCGTCCAGATCGGCACCGGCCACGCCTCGACCTCGGGCTCGCAGGGCCAGGATTTCAACGTCATTCCGCCGATCGCCCTGTCGAGCGTCGAAGTGCTGCGCGACGGCGCGTCGGCCCAATATGGTTCGGACGCGATCGCCGGCGTAATCAATATGGAGCTCAAGAAGGCGAAGAGCGGCGGCTCGATCATCGGCCAGGTCGGCGAATATTATACGTCCGGCGGCCGCACCTACGACATCCAGGGGCACATCGCGGTCCCCGTCGGCGACAATGCCTATTTCAACATCGCCGCCCAATATACCGACCAGGCCAAGGCCTATGCGGAGAAGGCGACCCACTCGGGCGCCGAAGCGATGCGAGCGATGGGCATTCCCGGCATCCCCGAACACCCCGAAGGCAATCTCGATCCGCGTTACATGGCGTTCAAGTCGGTGTGGAACGCCGGCATCGAACTCGGCGACGAACTCGAACTCTACAGCTTCGGCAACTATATGACAGGCAAGAGCTCGGTCACCTTCGGCCTGCGCCAGCCCGTCACGGCGGGCGGCCTGAACCGCCACGGCACCTATGCCAATTCGGCGTTCGACCTGACGCCCGCGCACCCCGAGTTGTTCAACCTGGCCGCCATCTATCCGGGCGGTTTCACCCCCGAATTCCGCGGCCACCTCGAGGATTTCAGCGCCCTCGTCGGCTTGCGCGATCAGGAGGGCCCGCTGACGTGGGACCTCTCGGCGCGCTACGGCACGAACACGGTCGATTATTCGATCACCGGCACGATCAACGCCTCGATGGGCGTGAAGTCGCCGACCGCATTCAAGCCCGGCTCGCTCACCCAGCGCGAAATCCAGTTCGACGCCGAGGTTTCCTATGAGCTGAGCAAGGACATCCTCGTCTTTGCCGGCGCCAGCCACCGCAAGGAAACCTATGTCATCGGCGAGGGCGACGTCGCCAGCTACACGACCGGCCCGCTGCGGGACCTGCCCGCCGGCTCGAACGGCTTCCAGGGCTTCTCGCCCGAATTCGCCGGCAGCTTCGATTCGAACAGCTATGCGGTGTTCGGCGAAATCGATGCCGACATCACGCCGTGGTGGAACCTGTCGGCAGCCGCCCGCTATGAGGACTATGACCAGTTCGGCGACAATTTCAGCTACAAGGCCTCGACGCGCTTCGAGCTGAGCGATGCCTTTGCGCTGCGCGGTTCGGTCAGCACCGGCTTCCGCGCCCCGGCCGCCGGACAGGTTTTCGGCACCAGCCTGACGTCGCAGCTCGACGGCGTCGGCGGCTTCATCCTCGACGCCGTGCTCGTTCCGGGGTCGCCCGCGGCACGGGTCTTCGGCTCGGAGGCGCTGACCCCCGAAACCTCGTTCAACATGTCGGCGGGCATGGTCTTCACCGGCCTCGACGGTTTCCTGACCACGCTCGATTTCTACCAGATCGACGTCGACGACCGCCTGCTGCTGACCCCGTCGCGGAATACCACCGCCGCCGAGCGTGCCGCGCTGGCCGCGATCAACTTCCCCAATGGCGCCGACATCCAGCAGGTGCGCTACTTCCAGAACGAGATGGACACGCGCGTGCGCGGTTTCGACCTCGTCAGCACCTATCGCCACAGCTGGTCGGACAATGCCTCGACCGATTTCAGCCTGGCCGTAAACTATAACGAACAGCATCTGCGCGGCGCGCCGCCCCCGGGCTTCAGCCCCGCGATCGTCACCGAGTTCGAACGCGGCACCCCGCGCTGGCGCGGCAATTTCTCGGCGACGACCAAGGTCGGCGATTTCGGCTTCATGGCGCGCGCGATCCACTATGGCGCGTGGCGCCGCCTCGACGGCGCGACCTTCCTGCCGCGCAAGGCGGTGACCTTGTTCGACGCCGAGGTGACCTACTCGGGCATTCAGGATGTCGAGCTGAGCGTCGGAGCGCGCAACATCTTCAACATCTTCCCGCCGGGCCGCGGCCCCGCGCGCGCGCGCGCCGGCCTGATCTACGACAATCACAGCGTATTCGGGGTCGCCGGCGGCTTCTATTATTTGAATGCGAAGTATAAATTCTGATCTCGTCTGTCAGAGATCGGCGCGTATTTCCGGTGGGCACATACGGAATTGGCATAGCGGATATGCCAATTCCGTAGCCTATCGGAAATTTGTGCCTTATAGATGGCGGCGGCTGATCGGCCGGACCTCTTCCCCCAAGCCGTCCCCGTTGGCCAACGCCAAGCGATCTCGAGCAAGTCAAGGATTGGAGATTTATGCCGCCCAGAATGGGAGACGAGCCGGAAGTATTGGGTGCCGTTCGTACCGCGAAGCGGCCTCGATCCGAAGGCTTTCACCTGGGCGAGCGATTGCGCCAGCTGCGCAAGGAACGCGGGATGACGCTCGAGGATGCCGGCCGCCTGACCGGGCTTGCCGCGTCGACGCTGTCGAAGATCGAGAATGACCAGATGTCGCCGACGTTCGACGTCGTGCAAAAGCTCGCCGCGGGCTTCGACATCGACATCACCGAACTGTTCGCGAGCAATTCGGGGCAGGACGCCGCGGGCCGGCGCAGCGTCACGATGGACGGCGCCGGGCGCCTCATGGAAACCGCGGTCTATCGCCACCGGCTGATCGCCGCCGAGCTCAGGAACAAGAAGATCCTGCCGTTCGTCACGACGATCAAGGCGCGCAGCCTCGAGGATTTCAAAAGCTGGTCGCAGCACAGCGGCGAGGAATTCCTCTACGTGCTCGAAGGCGAAATCTGCTTCCAGACCGAGCATTACGAACCCGCGATCCTCGGCGTCGGCGACAGCATCTACATCAACAGCAGCATGCAGCACGCCGCCTACTCGACGAGCGAGGAAGACGCCGTCGTGCTGTGGGTCAACACCGGCTGATCGCGCCGGCCGGGCCGCTCCATATCGGCGCTTGCAATAATTTTCCTATACGCTAATTTCTTTCCGATAAAGAATTGGAGAGGGCGAAGCTATGGACAGACGGCAATTCATCCTGTCGGGGGCGGCGCTGTCCGCGGCGACGGCGCTGGCACCCGCGGCGATCGGACGGACGAAGGTGCGTCCCCTCACCTTCGACGCGATGGGCGAGGTGCGCTTCGAATATGACGCCGCGCTGATCGGCGAGATGCGCGCGAGCGGGCTCGACGCGATCGCCGTCACGCTCTGCGATCCCAAGGCCTATGAGGGGCGCGCCTATGAGGAGGCGGTGCAGGCTGTGCTCGATCATGACGCGCATATCGCGAAGCACCCCGAACTCTTCCTGAAGGCGGCGAAGGCGAGCGATATCGACGTCGCGCGCGCGAACGGCCAGCTCGCGCTTTTCTACCTGTTCCAGAACAGCACCCAGTTCGGGCGCGACCTCGACAATGTCGACCTGTTCCGCAAGCTCGGGGTGACGTCGGCGCAGATCACCTATAACGACCAGAATTGGGCCGGCGCGGGGTGCAAGGAACTCGGCGCGAATGGTCTCACGCACTTCGGCCGCGATCTCGTCGGGCGGATGAACGAGCAGCGCATGCTGATCGACCTGTCGCATTCGAACATGCAGACGATGGCCGACACGATCGCCGCGTCGAAGGTGCCGGTGATCGTCTCGCACACCGCGTGCATGGCGGTACACAGCAATGTCCGCAACACGACCGACGCGAACCTGCGCCTGCTCGCCGACCGCGGCGGGGTCGCGGGCATCTGCCAGATGCGGCCGTTCCTGACGACGAAGCGCGCCGACGCGCTGCCCGAATATTTCCGCCACATCGACCATGCGGTGAAGGTGATGGGCACCGACCATGTCGCGATCGGCAGCGACCGCGACCACCGCGTCGTCGAGATGACCGACGCCTATGTCGCCGAGCTGAAGGCCGAGGAGGGCGCCAATTTCAACGACGCCGACTGGCCGCTGTTCATCAACGAACTCAACGGCCCGCGCCGGATGGAAGTGGTGTGGGACGGTGTGCGCAAGCTCGGCTACCCCTCGACCACGGTCGAGAAGATCATGGGGACCAACGTCCGCCGTATCTATCGGGAGGTGATCGGATGATGACCCGGCGCATCGCTCTCCTCTGCCCCGGCCTCGCCCTTGGCTTGCTGCTGGCAGCAGCCCCCGCGTCGGCGAATGTCCCTGGCGCCGACGCGGGGAATTGCGCGACCAGCCTGATCGGCACGCCGCTGACGATCCCGGAATATTCCGCCGCGACGCAGAAGGTGCTCGACGAGGATATCGCGATCGCCGCCGCGGCGCTGCGCATCGCGCCGGGCCGCGAGGACAGCCATATCTGGTACGGCCGCCGCCTCGATTATGCGGGGCGCATCTGCGACGCGGTCGACGCGTTCAGCGCCGGGATCGCGAAATTCCCGGAGAGCTACAAGCTCTATCGCTTTCGCGCCCGCGACCTGACGCGCGCGCGCCGGTTCAGGGAGGCGCTCGCCGACTATGAAAAGGCGCTCGAACTGATGGGCGATACCCCCGACAGCTTCGAACCCGACGGCATGCCGAACCCGATCGGCCTCACGATCAGCACCTATCGCGGGAACATCGTCTACTATCATGCGCAGACGAGCTTCGCGACGGGCGACTATCGGGCGATGGTGTCGGGCATGGCGAAGTCGCTCGAGCTGTCGGCCGATTTCGCGCGCGACGACATGCGCGTGCCGACCGCCTACTGGACCTATATCGCGTACCGGAAGATGGGCGAGCACGCGAAGGCGCGCGCCGCGATCGACGCGATCGAGCCGGGGCTGAAGCTGATCGAGAATTTCACTTATTATCAGGCGGTCCAGATCATGCAGGGGCGGCTCGATCCGGCGGCGGTCAAGGATACGCGCGACAGCACGATCAAGTTCGCTATCGCGATGGAACGCCGCTTCGCCGGCGACGAGAAGGGCGCGAAGGCGCTGCTGGCCGAGATCGTCCGCGAAAATCCGCAGGGCCATTGGCCGTCGGAAGCCGAACTCGCGAGCCCCGACAGAAAGAGCCACTGATCCGCCGGCAGCGGCCATACCGGTAGTGCGAGGACTGGCCGGCGGCCTCGCGATCTGACGACCCGAAAAATGCGATCAGCGGCCGAGCGGCGGCGCCCCGCCCGCCGCCACCATGCGTTCGCCGTCGATGACGATCGGGCTCGCGACGCCGTCGATCGCCGCGCCGTCGGGCCGGAAGCGCATCCTGCGCGCAACGACCTGCGGGTCGGCGAACACCTGCGCGAGGTCGTTGATCGGCCCCGCGGGCACCCCCTCGGCCTCGAGTGCGAGCGACAGCGGCTGCGCGTCCCATGCCGCGATCTTCGCCGCGAGCAGCGGGATCAGCTCGCCGCGGTTCGCGAGCCGCGCGGCATTGTTGGCGAAACGCGGATCGTCGGCCCATCCGGGCACGCCGAGGATCGCGCAGAGCTTGCGATACTGGCCGTCGTTGCCGACCGCGATGACGAGCTGGCCGTCGGCGGTAGCGAAGACCTGATAGGGCACGACATTGGCGTGCGCATTGCCCATCCGCTTCGGCGCGACCCCGCTCGCGAGATAGTTGGCCGCCTGATTGGCGAGCACCGCGACCTGGCTGTCGAGCAGCGCCATGTCGATATGCGCACCCCCGCCGCTCTCGTCGCCGGTGACGTCACGACGTCGCAGCGCGGCGAGGATCGCCACTGCCGAATACATGCCGGTGAAGATGTCGGCATAGGCGATTCCCGCCTTTTGCGGCGCCCCGTCGGGTTCGCCGGTCAGCGACATGAAGCCGCTCATCGCCTGCACGATATAATCGTACCCCGCGCGGTGCGCATAGGGCCCGGTCTGGCCGAACCCCGTGATCGAACAGATGACGAGGCGCGGGAAATCGGCGCGCAGCCGTGCAGGGTCGAGCCCGTATTTGACGAGCCCGCCGACCTTGTAATTCTCGATGACGACGTCGGCATCGGCGAGCAGCGCGCGCACCGCGGCCTGCCCTTCGGCACGCGCGATATCGATCGCGACGCTGCGCTTGCCGCGGTTGCAGCTGTGATAATAGGCTGCGCCGAGATTTTCACCGGCAGCGCCGGTGACGAAGGGCGGCCCCCATTCGCGCGTGTCGTCGCCCCCGCCCGGCCGCTCGACCTTGATCACCTCGGCACCGAGATCGGCGAGCAATTGCCCGCACCACGGGCCCGCGAGCACCCGCGCCAGTTCGACGACGCGGATGCCCTGCAAAGGTTTCGAGCCCCGGGGCTCAGGCAAAGGCGCTGATGCCCGTGATCGCGCGGCCGAGGATCAGCGCGTGGACGTCGTGCGTGCCTTCATAGGTGTTCACCGTCTCGAGGTTCACCGCGTGGCGGATGACATGATAGTCGGCCGAGATCCCGTTGCCGCCGTGCATATCGCGCGCGACGCGCGCGATATCGAGCGCCTTGCCGCAATTGTTGCGCTTGAGCAGGCTGATCGCATCGGGAACGAGGCGGCCCTCGTCGATCAGCCGGCCAACGCGCAGCGCCGCCTGCGTGCCCAGTGCGATTTCGGTGAGCATGTTGGCGAGCTTGAGCTGGACGATCTGGTTCGCCGCGAGCGGGCGTCCGAACTGCTTGCGCTCGCCGGTGTAGTTCCGCGCCGCTTCATAACAGAATTCGGCAGCGCCCATCGCGCCCCAGCCGATGCCGTAGCGCGCGCGGTTGAGGCAGCCGAACGGCCCCTTGAGCCCCGAGACGTGCGGCAACAGCGCATCCTCGCCGACCTCGACCCCGTCCATGACGATCTCGCCGGTGACCGATGCGCGCAGGCTCACCTTGCCCTCGATCTTCGGCGCCGACAGCCCCTTCATGCCCTTTTCGAGCACGAAACCGCGAATCGCGCCGTCGTGCGCGTCCGACTTCGCCCACACGACGAAGACGTCGGCGATCGGCGAGTTGGTGATCCACATCTTCGCGCCCTTGAGGCGGTATCCGCCCGCGATCTTTTCGGCGCGCGTGCGCATGCCGCCGGGGTCGCTGCCCGCGTCGGGTTCGGTCAGGCCGAAGCAGCCGACGAGTTCGCCCGAGGTCAGCCCGGGCAGATATTTGCGCTTCTGCTCGTCGCTGCCATAGGCGTTGATCGGATGGATCACGAGGCTGCTCTGCACCGAACAGGCCGACCGGTACCCCGAATCGATCCGCTCGACCTCGCGCGCGATCAGGCCGTACGAGACATAGTTCAGGCCCGCGCCGCCATATTCGGGGTCGATCGTCGCGCCGAGCAGGCCGAGCTGACCCATTTCCGACATGATCTCGCGATCGAAGCGTTCGTCGAGGAACGCCGAGGTGACGCGCGGCAACAGCGCGTCGGTCGCATAGGAGCGCGCGGTGTCGCGGACCATCCGCTCCTCTTCGCTGAGTTCGGCGTCGAGCTGGAGAGGATCGAGCGGGTCGAGCGCTTCGATGCGCTGCGGATCGGCGAGGGCCATGGAACGGGCTTTCTCTCTAGGGGCGGGCAGCCCTTTCGGGGATTGCGCGCTATGGGGTCGGTTCGGCCGTCTTGCGGGCCATCGCGGCAGCGGGGCTGTCGCGCGGCTCCAATATCGCCGCGGTCTCGATGAGGTCAAGCGCGCGCCGCGCCTCATGGTAGCGCCGCGCCTCGATCAGCCATTCGCTCGCCACCTCCGAACCGGGCATCGCCTCGACCTCGGCGATCGCGAGATCGACCTGTCCCGCCGCGAGGTAGCGCCGTGCGCGGTCGAGCCGTTCGGATGCGCGCGGCGACTGCGTTCCCGCGGCGCGCACGACGAACAATTCACCGAGCTCGCGGCGCAGTCCGGTCCACAGGCTCCCGCCGCCGTCGCCGTTGCGGCCGACGAGCTGCGGCGCCATCGCGTCGAGTTCGGCGCGCAGCTGTTCGAGCGTGACGGGTTCGCGCGACGTATCGATGATCGTCTTGACCGCGTTCGGCTGATCGTCGCCGAAGCGCAGGCGGAGCTGCGCGTCGAGATAACCGAGCGACAGCCCGCGATCGAGCGCGCGGCGCACCGCAAAGGCGACGAGCAACCCCTCGGCGCGCGAGGCGTTGCCCGACGCCGATTCGGCCTCGAGCGTGATGCGCGACAATCTTTGTTCGAGCTCGGCAACGCGCGCCGCGAGCGCGGTGGCTCCGTCGACCGGCGCCGCAGGCGCCGTGCCGGCCGCGGCGGTCCTGGCGGTCGCGCCCGCCAGCAGCGGGTTGGCTGCGCCCCGGGGCGCCTCGACCATTTTCGCCGGCGGCAGATTGCCGCCCGTCAGCCAGCGGTTCACCGCCCATCCGCCGCCGGCGACGCCGACCAGCAGAAGAAGGAAAGCACCCAGGATGAGCGCACGGAACGATAGCCCCCTCGTCGGGACCGCCTCGTCCTGCGCGGGCGAGGTGGTGTCGATGCTGTCGATTGCCATGTTTCTCTTTCGAACGACCCTATTTTGCACCCTTGTGCCACAAAGCACGCGCCTGTGCCAATATTGCGACATCGCCCGGCTGTTCCGCGATGGCAAGATCGCGCCAGCCCTCGCCCGCCGCCGCCGCGACGACGGGGCTGATCGCGACGAGCGACAGATGCGCGCGCCGATCGCCGACAAGGTCCGAAATACGCTTCGCCGCGCGCGCCGAATGCGCGAGCAGCACCGCGGGGGCGCCGACCAGCTCCGACCATCCGGCGGGCGGATCGACGGGATCGACCGCGTAGCAGGGCACTGCAACCACCGCCGCGCCACGCGCGTCGAATTCGGACCGGTCGCGGCCGCAAAGCCATAATATCGCCCGGATATTTTCCGACGTCATGTCGTCAAGAAGCCGCTGCGCATCGCCCGTGCCGGTCATCGCCACCCGCAATCCCGCCGCTTCGGCGGCGCGCGCCGTCGCCGCACCGACCGCATGAACGGGCAAGGATGCGATCCGGGCAAGCTCCGGCCCGGCAAGCCGCGCGGCAAAGGCGCTGGTCAGCAGCAGCGCGTCGAAATCGCCCGCCGCCGGCGCACGCCACGCGACCGGCCGCGCGGCGAAAAGCGGCACCGCATGGACATCGGCCCCCATCGCCTTCGCCCGCTGTACCGTCGCGGCGTTGCCCGGCTCGGGCCGCGTGACGATCAGCGGCAGGCGCGTCACGCCGAAAACAGCCGCCGCACGCTGTCGGGCGCTTCGCCGAGCAGGCGGCGCGCCAGCGCTTCGGGTGCGCCCGGATGGGCGATGATCGCATGCCCCGCGGCATGGTCGGCGCCGTCCTCCGAGAAAATCTCGGCATCGAGACGCAATGTGCCATCATCCTGCCAGACCGCATGCGCCGCGACCGGCGAGCGGCAATCGCCCCCGAGCGCCGCCAGAAAGGCGCGCTCGGCCATCACCGCGCGATGCGTCGGCGCATGATCGATCGCCGCGAGCAGCGCGCGCGTCGCGACGTCGTCGGCGCGGCATTCGATCCCGATCGCGCCCTGCGACGCCGCGGGAAGCAGCACGTCGCTGCCCTGCACCGCGCCGATATCGTGCATCCCGAGCCGCTCGAGCCCTGCCGCCGCGAGCAGCGTCGCATCGGCGTCGCCCTTCGCAAGCTTGGCAAGCCGCGTCGCGACATTGCCGCGCAGCAGCACCGTTTCGAGGTCGGGGCGAATCCGCTTCACCTGCGCCGCGCGGCGCGGGCTGCTCGTGCCCAGCCGCGCCCCCTGCGGCAGGTCGGCGATCGCCGCCGCATCGATCCCCGCACGCACCACCAGCCGGTCGCGCGGGTCGGCGCGTTCGAGCATCGCGCCGAGGAAAAAGCGCGCATCGCGGAGCGTCTCGACATCCTTCAGCGAGTGCACCGCGATATCGATCGTTCCCGCATCGAGCGCGGCGTCGAGTTCGCGCGTCCACAGCGCCTTGCCGCCGACCTCGGCGAGCGCGCGGTCCTGGATCCGGTCGCCGGTTGCGGTCATCGGCACGATTTCGAGCGCCGTCCTGTCGATGCCATGGCTGGCAATCAGCGCGGCAGCCGCCATATGCGCTTGCGCCATCGCCAGCGGCGAGGCTCTTGTGCCGATACGAAGCGGATTTTCAGGAGTTGGAAGTTCGGTCATCGGACTAGCTGCTAGCGTGGCTTGCCCTGTCGATAAAGGGGCGGGTAAAGGAACGCGCAACAATATGACTCTCATCCTCGGCCTTGAATCGAGCTGCGACGAAACCGCGGCAGCGCTCGTCGACAGCGGACGGCGCATTCTGGCGCACCGCGTCGCGGGGCAGGACGCCGAGCATCGCCCCTATGGCGGGGTCGTACCCGAAATCGCCGCGCGTGCGCATGTCGACCGGCTCGCGCCGATCGTCGAGCGCGTGCTCGCCGACGCGGGCGTGTCGCTCGCCGAGGTCGACGCGATCGCCGCGACCGCCGGGCCGGGACTGATCGGCGGGGTGATGGTCGGGCTCGTCACCGGCAAGGCGCTCGCGCACGCCGCGAACAAGCCGCTGATCGCGGTCAACCATCTCGAGGGCCATGCGCTGAGCCCGCGCCTCGCCGACGGAACCCTCGAATTTCCCTATCTGCTGCTGCTCGTCTCGGGCGGCCATTGCCAGTTGCTGCTGGTCCGGGGCGTCGGCGACTATCGCCGCCTCGCAACGACGATCGACGACGCCGCGGGCGAGGCCTTCGACAAGACCGCGAAGCTGCTCGGCCTCGGCTATCCCGGCGGCCCTGCGGTCGAGCACATCGCGAAGGATGGCAACCCGCACGCGGTGCCGCTTCCCCGCCCGCTCGTCGGCAGCGCCGAACCGCATTTCTCCTTCGCCGGGCTCAAGAGCGCGGTCGCGCGCGCCGCCGCATCGGGTGCGCACAGCGTCCCCGACCTCGCCGCCTCGTTCCAGCAAGCGGTGGTCGACTGCCTCGTCGACCGCAGTCGGATCGCGCTCGCCGCCTGCCCCGATGCAACCGCCTTCGTCGTCGCGGGCGGGGTCGCCGCGAATGGCGCGATCCGGACCGCTCTCACCGGTCTCGCGACGCGCTTCGACAAGCCTTTCGGCGCGCCGCCGCTCTGGCTCTGCACCGACAATGGCGCGATGATCGCATGGGCGGGTGCCGAGCGCTTCGCGGCGGGACTCACCGATCCGCTCGACACCGCCGCGCGCCCGCGCTGGCCGCTCGATCCGGAAGCCGAAACGGTGCGCGGAGCCGGAGTGAAAGCATGACGTCATATCGAAACTTCGGCGTCGTCGGCGGCGGCGCATGGGGCACCGCGCTCGCGCAGCTGCTCGCCGCCGACGGCGCGCCCGTCCGCCTCTGGGCGCGCGAGGCCGATGTCGTCGCGGCGATCAATACCAACCATCGCAACCCGGCGTTCCTTCCTGGCGCGGCGCTGTCGCCGTCGCTGACGGCCACCGACAGGCTGGCCGACATGGCCGGTCCCGACGCGCTGCTGGTCGTTGTTCCCGTTCCCTTCCTGCGCGCGGTGCTGACGGAGCTTCCCGCAGGCGACGCGCCGCTGATCTTCTGCAGCAAGGGGATGGAGGCGGGAAGCTTTGCCTTCCCGATCGACATGGCCCGCGACCTCGCGCCGCAGCGCCCGCACGCCGTGCTTTCGGGGCCGACCTTCGCGCACGAGGTCGCCGCGGGCCTTCCCACCGCGATCACCCTCGCCGCCGCCGACGCGGGACTCGCCACCGATATCGCACAGGCGCTCGCGCGCCCGCATTTCCGCCCCTATGTCTCGACCGACGTCATCGGCGCCGAGATCGGCGGTGCGGTGAAGAATATCCTCGCGATCGCGTGCGGCATCGTCGACGGCGCCGGGCTGGGGCTCAACGCGCGCGCGGCGCTGATCAGCCGCGGCTTCGCCGAAATGACGCGTTTCGGTCTGGCGCGCGGCGCACAGGCCGAAACGCTCGCCGGGCTCGCCGGGCTCGGCGACCTCGTCCTCACCTGCACCTCGTCCAATTCGCGCAACTTCGCGCTCGGCCAGGGGCTCGGGCGCGGCGAAGCCGCCGAAATGCTGATGGCCGACCGACGCACCGTCGCCGAGGGCGCATTCAGCGCGCCCGTCGTTGCCGCCGCCGCGCGCGCCGACGGGATCGACATGCCGATCACCGACACGGTCGCGCGGCTCGTGGCCGGCGAGACGCGCGTCGGCGACGCTATTCAGGCTTTGCTCAGCCGCCCGCTGCGACCCGAAGGGCGATGAACTGCTTCGACCGATTGCCTGCCTCCCTTGACCACGCTAGACTGCGCATCAGGGCAAAGCAGAAGGGGCGCCAGGCTTGAGCCACACCGATAGCGCAGCCGCGCCCGCGGCGCCCGAAGCTCCGTCGCGCGATGCCGACACCGCCGCGCTGGCCAAGGGCGGGCGTACCAATTTCTTCGGATTTATCCTCCGTCTCGTCGCACGCCTGCCCTTTCTTTATGTGGCGGGCCGCTGGTACGGGCCCGAGGCGGTCGGCCGTTTCGCCTTCGCCGTGCTCGTCATCGAACTTGTCGCGCAGCTCGCGACACTCGGCCTCAAACGCGGCCTTGCCGAGCAATTGAGTGCGCCCGGCGCCGATCAGCGCACCGTCGTGTGGGACGGCATGTTCGTCGCCTTCGTCGCCTCGGCCGCCGGATCGCTGCTGCTTGTCCTCTTTCCGCAACTGATGTTCCCCTCGGGCGGTATCGACAGCACCGACCGCTGGATGGCGCTGCTCGTCTTCGCGATCGCGGGCACCGACATCGCGCTCGCCGCCTGCGCCTATAAATTCGACGTCGGCGCGACGGTGCGCGCGCGCGCGGTCGTCGAACCCTGGGTGATCAGCATCGCCGCCGCCGCCTTCTTCTTCATATCGAAGCGCGACGGGCTGATGCTCTCCTACGCCGCCGCGATGCTCGGCGCCTTCCTCACCGCGCTGGTTCCCATGCTCCGCCACTATGGCGGGCCGCAGGGGTGGCAACCGCATCCCGCGCATCTGATCACGGTTGCGCGGCGCAACGCGCCGCTCGCCGCCGCCGACGCGATCGAATGGGGCACACGCCGCCTCGATCTCTTCATCCTCGGCCAGTTCACCTCGCCGACGATCTACGGCATCTATTATATGGCGCAGCAGGTCGCCTCGCTGCCGCAAAAGCTCAAGACCAGCTTCGAACCGATCCTCGGCCCCGTCATCACGCGTAACCTTGCCGAAAAGCGCCTTGCCGCCGTGGCGGCACAGGTCAGTCAGGTCGGTTTCTGGATCATCGCCGCGCAGGCCGGTGTCGCGCTCGCGCTCGGCATCCCGGGCGAAGCGGTGATGGGCCTCGTCGGCCCCGAATTCGTCAGCGGCACCGCCGCGCTCGCCTTCCTGCTCGCCGCCGAGGTCGTTGCCGCGACCGCGGTCGTCAGCGAGGCGGCGCTCGTCTATGTCGCGCGCCACCGCAATCTGCTGATCAGCATGGCGACGCTCGCACTGCAGGCGGGGCTCAGCGTCGCGTTGATCCTGATCGCGAAATCGATGGGTCTGCCGCCGATCACCTACGCCGGCGCGGTCGCGCTCGCGCTGATGCTTGCGCTCGGCTTTGCCTCGCTGGCGAAGGCGCGACTGCTCTCGCATATCCTCAAGGCACCGGTGAACAGCCTGCGCTGGGCGCTCGTCTGGGCCACCGCGGGCGCTACGCTCCTCGGCTATGGCGCGACACAGCTCCCCGAATGGGCCGAACTGCTGCTCGGCGTCCCCTTCATCCTCGGCGTCTATGGCTGGCTGATCTGGACCCGCGGCTTCGGCCCCGCCGACCGCGAATTGTTCAGGAAACATCCCGAACCGGCCGCGGCACCCGCGACCTGATCGTCAGTCGACCGCCTTCTGCGCCGCGTCGCCGACATCCGCGGCGGCATCGCCGACCTTTTGCGCCGCTTCGGTGATCGCGCCGCTCTCGGTCTTTTCGCTCGCGAGGAACTGGAAGGCGAAGAACGCCGCGACCAGAATCGCAACGAGCAGTAGCAGGCCCATACCGGTCCCGCCGCGACGGCGTGGTTCGCGGGCGACAACCGTCGTGGTGCGCGTCGCCCCATCGGATCGCGCGTCGTGCGGGTTTCGCTCCCATGCTCTCTGGCACAGGACGCTTCAGCGCCGGCGAAAGTTCCTACGCGAGGCGCGCTGCGACCGTCGCCTTGAGGTCGGTCTGCGCACGCGGCCCGACCTGCGCGATGATTTCGCGCGCGCACACCGCGCCCATCGTCAGGCAATCCCTGAGCGCCCGCCCCTCGGCGAGACCCGACAAGAATCCGGCTGCGAACAGGTCTCCCGCACCGGTCGTGTCGACGACGGTCTCGATCGGCTCGGCGCCGACTTCGGTGCGTTCACCGCCTTCGATCGCCAGCGCTCCGTGCGCGCCGCGCGTCACGACCAGCAGCGGCACCTGCGGCGCGATCTTCGCGACCGCAGCCTCGAAGTCGTCGGTTTCGGCGAGCGCGCGGATTTCGACCTCGTTCGCGAACAATATGTCGAACAGCCCCTCGGCGATCAGCTTGCGGAAATCGGCGCCGTGGCGGTCGATGATGAAGGCGTCCGACAGCGTGAAGGCGACCTTGCGCCCCGCCGCGCGCGATACATCGATCGCACGCCGCATCGCCGCGCGCGACAGTTCGGGATCCCACAGATAGCCTTCGAGATAGAGGATCTCCGAATCGGCGATCCATGCCTCGTCGATCATCGCCTGCGCGAGCAGGTGGCTCGCGCCGAGGAAGGTGTTCATCGTGCGCTGGCCGTCGGGGGTGACGAGGATCAGGCAGCGCGCGGTCGGCGCGCCTTCCCTGAGCGCCGGGGTTTCATAGGCGACGCCGAGCGCGCGCAGGTCGTGCGTGAAGACATGGCCGAGCTGGTCGTCGGCGACCTGCCCGATGAAGGCGCAGCGCTCGCCGAGCGCGGCCATGCCGGCGAGCGTGTTCGCCGCACTGCCGCCCGACATTTCGATCGCCGGGCCCATCGCCGCGTAGAGGCGCTCGGCCTCTTCGCCGTCGATCAGCCGCATCGATCCCTTGGTCAGGCCTTCGGCCTCGATCAGCGCGTCGTCGGCGCGCGCAAGAACGTCGACGATCGCATTGCCAATGGCGACAACATCGAAACGGGCGGTGGAGGCCATGAAAAATCCTGTGCTATATGGGAAAAGCTGCGCGCGCCTTTAGTGGCGATGGCGCGCCAAGGCAAGCGCGGGCGCTTGACGCAGCGCGCGGTGCCGATCATCCCCGCTGCATGGCCCGTGCCGTCCACGCCTTCCTGCTCGCGCTCGGGGATCTGCCCGATCCGCGTGTCATGCGCATTCTCGCGCAAAGCCTTGCGCTCACGCTGCTGCTCCTCGCCGCATCGGGCACCGCGATCTTCCTCGCGGCGCGCTGGGCGCTGGCGCACTGGAAATGGATGGGCGAGGCGCAGCTCGACATGGCGGGCGTATTGATCGTCCTCCTCCTCGTCGCGGGGAGCTGGCTGCTCTTCCGCGCCGTCGCGATCGTCGTCATCGGCCTCTTCGCCGACGCGATCGTCGCCGATGTCGAGGGGCGCCACTATCCCGCCGCCGCGCGGCGCGCCGTCGATGTCGGCTGGCGGCAGAATATTCGTCTCGCGCTCGCCTCGCTCGGCCGGCTGATCGGCGGCAACCTGCTCGCGCTGCCCGTCTATATCCTGCTGTTCGTCACCGGGATCGGCACGCCGGTCTTCGCGCTCCTCGTCAACGCGCTGCTCCTCGGCCGCGATCTCGAGGCGATGGTGCTCGCGCGCCATCCCGATCGCTCGCGCTTCGACCGCGGCGCGCGCTGGTCGCTCGGACTGCTGTCCGCCGCAAGCTTCGTGGTACCCGTCGCCAATCTGTTGGCGCCGATTCTGGGCGCCGCTATGGCCGTCCACATGCTGCATCTCGGCAAGGGGGATCCGAAACCATGACCGAACACCGCCGCCCTGGCGTCATTGCCGGGCTTTGCCTGACGCTCGGCGCCTGCGCCGGCCCCGCGATTCCGCGGCCCTCGACACCCCCGCCGGCCGCGCAGCAGCCGACGGTGGTCAGGCCCGTCCAGAACAACGCGCTGATCGGCAACAGCGCCGACGCGATCGGCCGCATGTTCGGCAAGCCGCGACTCGACGTCACCGAAGGCGCCGGGCGCAAGCTCCAGTTCGCCGGCCCGACCTGTATCCTCGACGTCTATTTCTACGCCCCGCGCGCGGGCGCCAGCCCCGTCGCGACGCATGTCGACGCCCGCACCCCCGACGGCCGCAGCGTCGAGGTCAATGGCTGCGC
This sequence comes from Sphingopyxis sp., assembly GCA_017745175.1. GTDB lineage: Bacteria > Pseudomonadota > Alphaproteobacteria > Sphingomonadales > Sphingomonadaceae > Sphingopyxis. The sequence goes on from JAGHZY010000029.1 coordinate 27,958, forward strand.
GCAATCCTTGCAGCGCTGATCTGACGTCACGACGCCAGCTCGGCCAGCGCCCACAAGGCGGCATCGGCCACCATCGGCGAATCATCCCGTGCCAGCCTTTCAAGCGCGGGCACGAACCGCCTGTCGCCGCTGTTTCCCGCCGCGATCGCGGCATTGCGCACCATCCGCCCGCGCCCGATCCGCTTGATCGGCGAGCCCGCGAACACCTGCCGGAACCCCGCATCGTCGAGGTCGAGCAGATCGGCCAGCGACGGCGCGGCGAGCTCGGCGCGCGGCAGGAAGGCGCGGTGCCGATGCGCGGCATCGGCGAACTTGTTCCACGGACAGACGGCAAGGCAATCGTCGCAGCCATAGATGCGGTTGCCGATCCCGCGCCGGAGCGCGACCGGGATCGGTCCGTTGTGCTCGATCGTGAGATAGGAAATGCAGCGCCGCGCATCGAGCCGGTAGGGGGCGGGAAAGGCCTGCGTCGGGCACGCATCCTGACACGCCGAACAGCTGCCGCACGTGTCGCGCCCCGGCGTCGACGGCGCGAGGTCGAGCGTCGTGTAGATCGCGCCGAGAAACAGCCAGCTGCCATGCTCGCGGCTGACGAGATTGGTGTGCTTGCCCTGCCAGCCGAGCCCCGCGGCGGCCGACAGCGGCTTTTCCATCACCGGCGCGGTGTCGACGAAAACCTTGACCTCGGCTTGCCCGACCTCGCCGACCAGCCAGCGCGCGACCGCCTTCAGCGCCTTCTTGACGACGTCATGATAGTCGCCGCCCTGCGCATAGACCGAAATGCGCCCGCGCCCCGGATGCCCGGCGAGCGCGAACGGGTCGAGCGCGGGGGCATAGCTCATCCCGAGCGCGATCACCGAACGGACCTCGGGCCACAGCCCCTTGGGCGACCCGCGCTGCCCCGCGCGGCTTTCCATCCAGATCATGTCGCCGTGGCGCCCCTCGGCAAGCCACTGGTTCAGCCGCGCCGCGGTTTGCGGCGCCGCGTCGGCCTGTGCGATGCCGAACGCCGCGAACCCGTGCGCGTGCGCGACCGCTTCGAGGCGCTTTTCCAGAGGGGGCGTTTCAACAGGCAAGGCTTCGGCAACCATTGGCGCTCTATACGCGAGCGGCCTCGCCGTGCCATAGCGTGCTGAGCGGAAGATCGGGGACCCGGGTTTGAGCGATTACAGCGTCGAGGCAACCGGCCTCACCAAATATTTCGGCGATTACAGGGCGGTCGATCATGTCAGCCTCGCGGTGCCGGCGGGCAGCATCTACGGCGTGCTCGGCCCCAATGGCGCGGGCAAGACGACCAGCCTCCGGATGACGCTCGGCATCATCGACCCCGACGAGGGCACGAGCCGCCTGCTCGGCGGGCTGAGGCCGCAGAGCGTGCGCGCGCGGATCGGCTATCTGCCCGAGGAACGCGGCCTTTATCCCGGCATGAAGGCGCGCGAGGCGATCGCCTTCATGGGCGCGCTGCGCGGGCTCGACTGGCGCGAGGGCCGCCGCCGCGCCGCGACCTTCATGACCGAACTCGGGCTCGAACGCGTGATCGACACAAAGATCCGCAAGATGTCCAAGGGCATGGCGCAGATGATCCAGCTCATCGGCTCGATCGTCCACACCCCCGACCTCATCGTGCTCGACGAGCCCTTCTCCGGCCTCGACCCCGTCAACCAGGAACGGCTCGAGATGCTCGTCCGGCGCGAGCGCGATCGCGGTGCGACGATCCTCTTCTCGACGCATGTCATGGCGCATGCCGAGCGGCTCTGCGACCGCATCGCGATCATCGCGCGATCGCAAGGGCGCTTCGAAGGCACGGTCGACGAGGCGCGCGCGCTGCTGCCGATGCAGGTGCGCTACACGCCGCGCGATCAGGCCGATCCCGCCGCGATCGCCGCCAACCTGCCCGCCGGCGCCGAATTGCGCGGCGCCGCGTGGCATTTCACGATCGGGGATGGTGACGTCGAGCCCCTGCTCGCACGCATCACCGCGAGCGGTCATGGCGTCACCGGCCTGTCGATCAGCCGTCCCGCGCTGCACGACGCCTTCGTCCATATCGTGCGTCAGGTCGACGCGGGTTTCGTCGCCGATGAAGCCCGCGATGCGGTCGAGGAGGCGAGCGCATGACCCCCTTCATCCGCAACATCCTCGTTGTTGCGCGGCGCGACTTCCTCGCGATCGTCGCGACGCCGACCTTCCTGCTCTTCCTGCTCGCACCGCTTTTCATGGTCGGCATGGGGCTCGCCGGCGGCATGGGCGCATCGCAGCTCGCCGACAAGGCGCGCGGCGCCGGCCGCATCGTCGTGATCGCCGACCCCGCCGACATCGCGGCGCTGCGCGACGCCGATCGCCGGCTTCGCGACGCCTTCACCGGCCCCGATGCCCCTCCCCCGCTGGCTTTCCGCGTCGCCGGACCGGCGCGAATCGACCCCGCCGCGATCACGCGCGAAAAGGGCTCGGACACCTATGCCGTGATGAGCGGCCCGCTCGAAAGCCCGCGCATCGTCGAACGCAATGCCGACGGCAAGTCGGGGCGCTATCTGGCGCTGCTCGCGGGGCAGGTGCTGCGCGATCGCGCCGCGGGCCCGGTCGCGCCGGTCAAGCCGCGCTTCGAGAGTCTGCAGAATGGCGGTGCCAGCATCGCCGACCAGCAGTCGATGGGTTTCGGCGCGATCTTCATCATCTTCCTCCTGACATTGCTGCTTGCGGGCCAGACCGTCAGTTCGCTCGCCGAGGAAAAGGGGAACAAGGTCATCGAGATTCTCGCCGCCGCGGTTCCGCTCGAAAGCGTCTTTCTCGGCAAGCTGGTCGGCATGCTCGGCGTCGCGGTGCTCTTCATCGCCTTCTGGCTCGCGATGGCATCGGGCGGCGGGCTCGTCGCGGCGACGCACGTCGATCCCGCCGCGATCGACGCCGCCGGCCGCGCGGGACGGGCCGCGACAACGCTTGCCTCGATGCCGGCGACGGGCTGGCCTTTCTTCCTCGGCATCGGTTTCCTCTATTTCGTCATGGCCTTCCTGCTGCTCGGCGCGGTCTTCCTCGGCGTCGGCGCGCAGGCGGGGTCGGTGCGCGAAATCCAGATGCTCAGCCTGCCGATCACCATCTTCCAGGTCGGCATGTTCAGCCTGTCGGCCGCGGCGGCGAGCGCGCCCGGCAGCGACCTTGCGCGTTTCGCGCAGATATTCCCCTTCTCCTCGCCGCTCGCGATGGCGGCGCGCGCCGCGACCGACGATGCAAAGGCGATCCATCTCCTCGCGCTCGGCTGGCAGGCGATCTGGGTCGCGCTCGTCGTCTGGATTTCGGTGCGCCTGTTCCGCGCGGGCGTATTGAGCGGCGGCGGCGGATGGAAATTCCGGCGCGGCGCAAGGGTCGCCGCGGCCGCGGCGGCGTCCGTCGAAGCCGCTTCGTCCCAGTCTCGTTGACAAAGCTGTAAACAGTGGCATCCTGCAACTGATCTGGCCGACGGCGGCAAGCGTCGCGGCGAGTCCCTTTTTGAGGAGGAGGATGCCCGATGGCGACTGCAGCCGCGCCCCAGCCTGTCACCGATCGCTATGACATGAGCCCCGCCGCGATCTATTCGGAGGATCGCTGGCAGGCGCCCTTTGCCGAGATCCGCAAGGCGGGCGGCATCGTCAAATGCGAGGACAGCGTCCACGGCCCCTATTGGAATATCGCGAGCCATCAGGCGATCCAGCATGTCGAGGCGCTGCCCGACATCTACAGCTCGTCGTGGGAATATGGCGGGATCACGATCCTCGAACGCGATGAGGATGAGGATTTCAAGCTGCCGATGTTCATCGCGATGGACCGGCCGCAGCACACCGACCAGCGCCGAACCGTCGCCCCCGCCTTCACCCCCGCCGAAATGACGCGGCTGTCCGAAGATATCCGCAATCGCACCGGCGAGGTGCTCGACGGCCTGCCGTGGGGCGAGAGGTTCGACTGGGTCGACCGCGTCTCGATGGAACTGACGACGCAGATGCTCGCGCTGCTCTTCGATTTCCCGTGGGAGGACCGGCGCAAGCTCACCGAATGGTCCGACTGGATGGGCGACGTCGAACTCGCGCAAAAGCCCGAACTCAAGGAACAGCGCCGTGCGGTGCTCGAGGAGGCCTTCGTCTATTTCCAGCGGCTGTGGATGGAAAAGCTCGACCAGCCGCCGACCCCCGACCTCCTGTCGATGATGTTGCACAGCGAAGCGATGCGCAACATGGACAAGTATGAGTTCATCGGGAACCTCGTGCTGCTCATCGTTGGCGGCAACGACACGACGCGCAACACCATGTCGGGGCTCGCCTACGGCCTCGACAAATTCCCCGATCAGCGCGCGAAACTCGAAGCCGATCCGTCGCTGATCCCCAATGCGGTGAGCGAGATCATCCGCTGGCAGACCCCGCTCGCGCATATGCGCCGCACCGCGCTCGCCGATGCCGACCTCTTCGGGCACGCGATCAAAAAGGGCGACAAGCTCATTCTCTGGTACCTGTCGGCAAACCGCGACGAGAGCGTTTTCGACGATGGCGACGCGCTCCGGCTCGATCGCGAGAATGCCCGGCGGCACCTCTCCTTCGGCTATGGCGTCCACCGCTGCGTCGGCGCGCGCCTCGCCGAGCTCCAGCTGCGCATCCTGCTCGAGGAGATGGCGGCGCGGCGGATGCGCGTGACCGTCACCGGCACCCCCGAACGCGTCCACGCCTGCTTCGTCCACGGTTTCCGGGCGCTGCCCGTGCAGATCGGAAAATATTGACGCCGCCTTGTAACCCTTGCGCCCGGGCGTACGTATCGAAAACATGATCGAACGTCGTCATCTTCTCGGAGGACTCGCGCTCGGCGGCGCCATCATCGGCGCGCCGATGCTCTTCGCCAGACCGGCGCGGCCGAAGGCACAGGCGGGCTGGCAGCTTTCCGACGCCGAATGGAAAAAGCGCCTGTCGCCGCTCCAGTACCGCGTGCTGCGCGAGGCGGCGACCGAACGCGCCTTCACCAGCCCGCTCGACAAGGAAAAGCGCGCGGGGTTGTTCGACTGCGCGGGCTGCGCCCTGCCGCTCTATTCGAGTCGGACCAAGTTCGACAGCGGCACCGGTTGGCCGAGCTTCTGGGCGCCGCTCAGAGACGCGACCCGAACCTCGACCGATCATGACCTCGGCTATGCGCGCACCGAAGTGCATTGCCGGCGCTGCGGCGGGCACCTCGGCCATGTCTTCGACGACGGGCCGAAGCCGACGGGCAAGCGCTATTGCATGAACGGCGCGGCGCTGGTTTTCCGTCCCGCCTGACGCGCGCTATTCGGGTTTGACCCGCCACACCGACAGCCCCGCGCGCGAGCTGACCGGCACCGCTTCGAGCCACGCCGGCGGGTTTCCGGAATAGAGCTGCGCACCCAGCGAATCCTTGCGCGCGCGGCGATATTTGGTGAAGTCGTTGGCGGTGCGGCAATAGACGATCAGCGCCGCCTGCTGCCGCCGCACCAGCGCCTCGGCCTTGTCCGGATCGCCCGCAAAGGCGCGGATCGTGTCGGCCATCGCGTCCTTGTTGCGATGGTGCGGCGTTGCGACGAGGCTGTGCCGCGTCCAGAAGACCAGCGGCGCGCCGAGATCGATCGGGGTGAGCAGCGTCGTCGCCGGCAGCTTCCCGAGATCGGCGATCGCTGCGGGGTCGAGACAGTTCGCCTTGTAGCGATTGGCGTCCGACGCCTCCTCCGCTGCGCGCTTTTCCTCTTCCCGCAGCGCCGGAACAACCGGCGCGAGCGCCGCCGCGACCGCCATGCTGCCGAGCAGCGGCAGCGTCAGCGCCGCCATCGCCGATGCGAGGATACGCGGCACGATCGGGACGATCCTTCGCGCCCGCGCCCACGCACGCAGGCCCAGCCAGGCGCAGCCCGGCAAGGCGAAGAGATGGGCCGTCGACACCGCACGCAGGACGAGGAGCGATACGGCGACGGCGCCGGCGAGCGCGACGATGATCGTCGCCCAGTTGCGCCGGTCTCCGGCCGCAGTGCAGCTCCGCCACGCGAGGCAGGAGCCGGCAAGCCCGACGAGCGAGGGTATGAGAACATGGATCGCGTCATCGGGCTTCGACATCCACAAGGGCTGGCCTTCGAGGACATTGCGGTACCAGTATCGGACGACGACCGGATCGAGCGATGCGAAGGGTCCGTTGGCGCATTGCGGTTCGGTCCAGACGAGCGCGCCCGCTGCCGCCGCGCCCGCCAGTCCGAGCAGCAGGAAACGCACCCACGGCAGCGGCGGATTGGCGCGCGCCGCGGCAAGGGTCACCGCCGCGGCGGCGGCGAAGGCGGCGATATAGGGCGCCGACAGCGAATCGCACCAGCCTCCGGCAACGCCCGCGGGACCGCGCGTCGCGAGCTGGACGAGCAGCGCCCCGCCCGCGAGCGCGCCCATATAGCCGCAGAGGCGCGCGCGATCATCGGCCTTTCCGTGCAGCGCCCAGCGCAGCGCGGCCAGCCCCGCGAAGATCGCGACGACGGGCAGGCCCTCGATCGACACCGCGAGCAGCGCCGCGGCAAACAGCCCGCCGAGCAGCCCGGCGCGCCAGCCGGCGGGCTGCAGTGCCTGCGCCATCACGAGCATCGCGAGGAAAATCTGCCAGCCATGGTGGTCGACGCGAAGCGGGCGGAACTGCACGAGGATATAGCCCGACATGATCAGGAACAGCGGCAGGACATAGGCGATGCGGCGGTCGGAGAGATTGCGGTAGCCGAGCACGCAGGCGACACTGAGCGCCGCGCCGTGCAGCGGCGGCCACAGCGCCATCACGATGCGTTCGGCCATCGCCTGCCCGAACACCGGTTTCAGGAGCAGGATTCCCGCCGCCAGCGGCGCATCGACGATGCGCGACCAGTGCATCAGCACCCCGCCGCCCGCCGGATTGACGCGATATTGCGTGAGGTCCCACCAGCCCTGCCCCGCGAGCAGGTCGCGCACCTGCGCCATGCGCATCGCATCGTCGGTATCGGCCAGATCGAGCGCGCCGATCGCCTGCCATTTCGCGACGATCGCGACGAGGCTCATCAACCCCCAGACGATCAGCGCGATCCGGACCGGCGTGAACCATGGGCCCGGCGCGATACCGCCCGATGCGGGCGCGGGACCGGGCGGCGCCGTACCATCGGCGGACGGCGCCGCCGCGTCGCTCATGCCGCCGCCGTCCGGAAAACGATGTGACGGCGGAGCAGATAGGTCGTCTGGAAACTCACGACGATCGCCGCGAGCTTGGCAAGCCGCGGGTCGAGCCCGAGCGCGCTGCCGCCGCCGACGATCGCGGTCGTGACCGCCAGCCCGACGAGCGCCGAACCGACGAAAAGCAGTTTCTGGCGGTGGCGTTCGCCGGTGCCGCGGGCCGCCGCGCCATCGGCAAAGACGAGCCGGCTCGAAACCATCCAGTGGACGAGAATGCCCGCGCAATAGCCCGTCGCCGACGCCGTCACCGGCGTCAGCCCCGCATCGAGCAGGAGCAGGAAGAGCCCCGCGTCGCTGCCGAGCGCGAGCGCGCTCGCGAGCACATAGTTCAGCCAGCGAATCTCGCCGCGCCGGACCGACGCGATCAGTTTGGCGACAGGAAGCATGGCGCCGATCCCCCCGGCCAAGGCCTCAGGCGGCCTTCGCGACGCGCGTCGGTACCTCGCGCACCGACGCCAGCGCCGCCTGCTCGCCCTCGGTGCCGCTCTCATGATATTCGGCATCCTCGTTGACGCCCCAGATATCATAGAGTTTTTCGCCGGCGGCGATGTTGCGCACCGTCAGCATCGCGGTCATCATCGCATGATCCTGATTGTTATAGCGGTGCATGCCGTTGCGCCCGACCATGTGCAGCGTCGGATAGCGCGCCTCGAGCTCGCTGCGCATCGTCTCGACATGCGCGGCATAGTCATCGTCATAGACGGGGTACGCCTTTTCCTGCCGCACCACCGCGCCGCCAACGACATCCTCGGGATCGCAGAGCCCCAGGATTTCCATTTCCTTCGTCGCCAGCGCGACCAGCTGCTCGTCGCTCGCCGCCCAGAGCCCGTCGCCCTCGAAACAGAAATATTCGAGCCCGACGCACGCGAGTTCGGGGTCGGGCACCATTTCGGGCGACCAGCTGCGGAAATTCTGTACCCGGCCGACCTGCACCTTGCTGTCGTGGATATAGATCCAGTTGTCGGGGAACAGGTCTTCGGAGCGAATCTTGAGCGCGACGGTCAGAAAGTCGCGATATTTGAGGTTCGGCGCCGCGGTCAGCGCACACGCCGGCAGCGGATGGATGCGCGCGAGCTCGCGCATCGGCGCCGAGCTGATCACATGCGCGGCGTCGATCACGACGTCGCCGTCGGGGCCGGTCGCGGTCATCCGCCAGCGCCCGGTCTTCTGATCCTGCGTCAGCTGCTTGAAGCCGTGGCCCATCAGCACATGGTTGCCGCCCGCGATCACCTTGCCCGCCGCCGCTTCCCACATCATGCCGGGGCCGAGCCGCGGATAGCGGAAGGTTTCGAGCAGGGTCTTGGTCGCCATGCCATCATTGGGCTTCTTGTTGAGCCCGAGGCTGCGCTTCAGCCCGTCGATCACCGCGCCGCCGAGGCTCAGCCCCTTGATGCGCTGCGCCGCCCAGTCGGCCGACATCTCGTCGCACGGCATCCCCCACACCTTCTCGGTATAGGTCTTGAAAAAGATCGAATAGAGCTTCCGCCCGAACTGGTTGATCGTCCAGTCCTCGAAGCTGCGCACCTTCCTGTTCGGAAACAGCTTCGCCTGCGCATAGCTCACCATGCACAAGGTCGAACGAAAGATGCCGAGATTCCACAGCGCCTCGAACGCGCGCAGCGGATAGGAATAGAATTTGCCTTCATAATAGATGCGGCTCATCCGCGGGCGCTCGATGAAATCGTCGGGCAGGATCTCGTTCCACAGCTCGACGACCTCGCGGCTCTTCGAAAAGAAGCGATGCCCGCCGATATCGAAACGAAAGCCCTCATGCTCGACCGTGCGGCTGATCCCGCCGACATAGACCGGATCCTTCTCGATCACCGTCACGCTATACCCCTGCTGCGTCAGCAGATAGGCGGCGGTAAGCCCCGCCGGCCCCGCGCCGATGATGGCGACGTCGGCGCTCGTCGGATGGCTTTTCGACACTCGGGCGTTCATCACTTGAAATTCCCCCACACAGACAAGTTGCTACCCGCCGCAATGGCGGAAACATGGCTAAGAACCGGTTAACGGGGTGCCGAATTTCGCTCGGGTCGCGCGCCTTTCCCGGCGGTATCGACGATGCGATAGACATGGAATCCGCCGGAGGAGAGCCTGGCTTGCGGCGCGAGCCACTCGATCCGCCGGCCTTGCAGCAATTGGGCCGCCAGTCCGTGCGGGCGCGCCCGGGCAAGGATCACAAGCTCATTCTCGCAGAACACAAGATAGCGCGCGCCCGTCGCACCGACCAGCGCGCGCGCGTCGGCGGGCTGCGCGAGAAAGGCCGTCAGGACGCGGTTGATCGCGGCATGGTTGCGATGGTGCCCCGTCGTTACCACGCTGTGCGGCGTACCGGCCAGAAGGGCGGGCGCGATGTGAATCGACGAAAAGAGAAGCGCGGGCGGTTCGTGGGCAAGGGCCAGATCCCCCCCCGACAGGCAGACCGGGGTGCTGCCGCTCGCCGCCGATCGCGCCGTCAGCATGGACAATCTGAAACCCAGCGCAAGATCGATCGTCGGCATCGACAGCAGCATCAGCATCGCCCCGCACAGGCGGCGCCACGTGCCCGGTCCGGCATCGCCCCAGCGCCAGAAAGCCGCCGCCAATGCGGCAAAAGCCGGAATCATGAGGGCGTGGGCGACCGCGAGCGACCGGATCACCAGAAGCGCCATGATCGTGCTGCACAGGATCAGGAAACCGAGGCGCATCCAGTTTTCGGCTTCCGGGCGACCGCGCGCGCGGCTGCAGGCCCAGACGGTCGCTGCCCCGCCGACGAGCGTTGCGGCGCTGTACGCGATCATCCGCGCGGGCACCTGTTTCCACAGGGGCCGTCCTTCGAAAATGGGCTCATACCAGAAGATGCGGACAAGCGGTTCGAGCTCGCCGAACGGTCCCGCCAGACACGCGGCGCCGGTCAGGATGAAACTTGCCGAAAACGCGATCCCGGCCGCCCCGACAATCGCCACGCGCCACGCGAGCGAGGCGGCCCGGCGGGGCGACACCGTCAGCGCAATCAGGAAGACCGCCCCCGCCGATGCGGCGGCGGCGATATAGGGCAGGGAAAAGCTGTCGCAAAAGACGCTCGAAACATAGCTCGTCCCGCGCAGCGGCCACGACCACAGCAGGGGGAGCAGGATCATCCCGGCCGAAAAGCCGCGCAAGCGACTCGCCTTGGCCGGGTCGCGCAGCCAGTCGAGAACGAAGAGCGCCCAGAAAATTCCGAGGAAGGGAAAGCCTTCCAGCGAAATCTCGACATAGATGCTTGCGATGAAGGCCGACAGAAATCCGTTCGCAAGGGTCGCGGGCCGCAACGCGAGCCACAGAAGAACGACCGAAAGCAGTATCTGCCAATTGTGATGATCGATGTTGAGCGGCGCGAAATGATGGAGATAGGTGATCGTCGTGGCTGCGGTTGCAAGGCCGATGAAGACGAACTGCCGGTCGCCCAATATCTGCAATATCCGGGAAAAGACCAGCAGCAACGGCAATGCGAGCAGCGGCGGGTAGCCCGCCAGCACCCAGCGCTCGGCCGTATTCGGATCGACGAACAGGCTCAAAAGCTCGATCAGTCCGAAAATCGGGGCGTCGATGAAGCGCGACCAGTGCGTCAATCCGCCGATGCCCGGATTGGTGCGATATTGCGTCGTGTCGAACCAGCTCTGCCCCGCCACCAGATCGCGCACCTGCACAAGGCGCATCGCATTGTCGGGATCGGAAAATGCCAGCGTCGCGATCGAATCGCGATGGATGAACAGGCTGGCCGCAAAAAAGCCCAGCCACAGGATCAGCGCCAGCCGATCGGGTGAAGGCGCGGCGAAAGGATTCCGGCCGCCGGGCATTTTCGCTGTCGTTTCGGCCATCGGTCTCTTCCTATGGCCATGTTCAGCCCGCCGCGCTCCTTACGCTATCGCGCGCTAAAAACCGGTTAATGCTGCGCTAGGGATTAAAAAAGGCGCGCATTTTCGTGAGGGGTGCGCTCCCGGGCTTGGGCGGCGAGCGGACCTGCGGTAAGCTCGCGCCGGCAAGGAGGCGCACGGCATGGCGGGCGGTCTGGCAATCGTATTGAGCGGCGGCGGCGCCAAGGGCGCCTTCCAGGTCGGCGTCGTCCACGAACTCGTCGTCAACCGCGGCGTCCGGCTCGACATCGTCGCCGGCGTCTCGACCGGCGCGATCCAGGCGCTCGGCGTCGCGCAGGACGATGTGCCGGGGCTGCTCGACGCATGGCTCGGGATCCGGGGCAACAGCTCGATCTACAAGACGCGCCCGCTCGGCGTCGTCGGCGGGCTGCTCGGCGAGGATGCGCTCTACGACACCGCGCCATTGAAACGCCTGCTCAAGGGCTTTGCGAACGACGCGAAATTGCGCGCGAGCGGGCGGAAATTATTGCTGGGGGTGGTCAATCTCGGCACCGGTACTTATCGCAGCATCGACGAAAGCGTGCCCGGCATCCACAATTGGGTTTATGCGAGCTGCGCGATGCCGCTCTTCTTCGATCCGCTGAAGACGCGCGCAAGCGACGGCACCGAGGAACAATGGGTCGACGGCGGGGTACGCGACGTGACGCCGCTCAGTTCGGCGCTCGAAATGAACCCGCGCGGGGTGATCGCGGTGCGCGCCTCGCCCGCGCCGAAACCCGGTCCGGTGCGCACCTTCCCCAACCTCATCAAGATCGGGCTGCGCGCGGTCGATATATTGCAGTCGGAGGTATCGGCGAACGACCTTGCCGGCGCCGCGCTGATCAACGACCTGATCGCCGCGCGCGAGGGCCAGCTTCGCGCACTCCAGAACGAGGGCATCGGCGGCGCGCAGGCCGCGCGCATCCTGCGCCCGCTCGACGTCCAGATCGCGCGCTACCGCTTCGCGCCGATCCGCATCATCGAACCCGAAGAGGAAGTCGCCGAAACGCTCGAATTCAACCCGACAAAAATCCGCGCCGCGATCGACGCCGGCCGTCGCGCGGTCGACCGCGAATGGGACGCGCTGGAACCGTTGCTGAGCTGAGATTGATCGAGGGGCGGCCGACGACCGGCAGCCGGCCCATCCTATTTCGTCATCCCGGACTTGATCCGGGGCCCCGCTTGAGATCGAAGCCGGTGGTACGTCAAGAAGCGGGATCCCGGGTCAAGCCCGGGATGACGGACAGGCTAACGTCCGCTCCCGCCCCTATGCCGACAACCCCAGCCAACCCGCGATCGCCCCGCCCGCGACAATCGCCGGCGTGACCCATGCCCCCTTCACGCGCCAGACCACGACCAGTGCGACCGCGAACAGCAGCAACGCGAACCACGGCTCGGCGACCCGCGCGCCCGTTGCCTGCCCCAGCTGCACGAAGGTCGCGGCAATGATACCGACCACCGCGGCGGCGACGCCCGCAAGCAGGCGGTGCAGCGCCGGATTCTCCACGATCGCCTCGAGCCGCTCGAACAGGATCAGCGAAAAGGCGAAGGCGGGAAGGAACATGCCCGCGGTGATCGCGAGCGCCCCGCCCGGACCGCCCGCGACATAGCCGACGAAGGTCGCGAAAATGACGAGCGGCGCGGGAAGCACGCCCGCGAGCGCGATGCCGTCGAGAAAGGTCCCGTCGGCGATCCAGCCGCGCCCGACCGTATCGGCGCGCACATAGGGGATCGCGGTATAGGCCCCGCCGAAGGTCAGCAGCCCGCCCTTCAGCCCCGCGATGAAGAGCGCCGCCAGCGTCACCGGAGCAGCCGCCGTCGCCCGAACGCCCGCCACGGGGCCTGTCGCCGGATGGATCGCGAGCACCACACCGATCGCGGCAAGAACGATCGCGATCGCGGCGGCGGGGCGATGCGATACCGCATAGGCCAGCCCGCCGGCGACGAGCGGGATCCAGAAGGGCACGCCCGCGAGCGTCGCGAGCAGGCTCGCGGCGGCGGCGAGCGCGAGCAGCCGGTCCTCGACGATATGCTCGCCGATCCGCACGACCGCGCGCAGGATGATCGCGAGCACAACCACCTGCACGCCGAGCAGCACACCGGCCAGCCCGGCCTTGCCCGCGATCCAGCCGACGTAGAGCCAGCCCGCGACGAGCATCAGCGCCAGCCCCGGCAGCATGAACCCCAGCCCCGCGAGCAATCCGCCGATCCGTCCGCGCGCGACCATGCCCAGATGGACGCAAAGCTCGTGCGCCTCGGGGCCCGGCAGGACCTGCAACACCGCGAGCAGCCGGTTGAAGCGCCCCGGGTCGATCCAGCGCTCTTCCTCGACGAGGGCCTGCCGGATCATCGCGATCTGCGCAACGGGGCCGCCAAAGGCGAGGAATCCGAAACGCAGGAATTTCAGAAACAGCGCCGTCAGGCTGAGTTCCGAAGGACGGGTACGGGCAAGGTCGGTGGTCATTTCAACGCTCCGGACGCCGCGAAGCGCGGCGGGTGGAGCGGAACTTGGGCGGAAAGCCCCGCCTGAACGGGCGTCCGCGCCGGCCCGTTGCCGCTGCTATCGTCCGGAGCGGGGGCGAAGTCAATCAGGGTCGACCGCGAACGGGACGCGCGAGCGAACCGGAGCCGGATGGATACCGGCCGAACGTCCGCAATCGACCGGGAGCGGCCGATAGGGATGTGCACCCCGACGAAAGCCGGGGCCCAGAATTCTAACACGAACTTGGCGTGTTACCGCATGGGCCCCGGCTTTCGCCGGGGTGCACAAAAGGGACAGCTCTCCACTCCAATCCCGCCTGGCTACGACCCGCCATCCCCCGCGCCCGGCGGCCCGCGCGCCATGGTGCCGCCGGGCGGCGCCTCGTCCCGTATCGCCACGGCGCGGCCCAGCGGCTTCAGCGCGACCGTCCCCAGCCGCACGCGCGGCATCGCCTTGCCCGGTGCCGCACCCAGCGCAAGCGCACCGTCGAGCCGCAGCGCCGCCGCCGACAGCTTGCCCGGCCGCACCATGTACCGCCCGTAGGCCACACCCTCGAACAGGAAATAGCCGTCGAATTCGGTCAGCGTCGTCGCGCGCACGCGCCCTTCGGCGTCGACCAGTTCGATGACCAGCCCCTCGACCGGATTGCCGCCGTCGCGCCGTACCACTCCCTCGATCTCGCCCGCCGCCACCATCGGCAGCGCGACGCGTGTTGCGACACCCGGCCGCGGCGCGACCACGACGCCCGGCAGCGCGGGCTGGACATAGGGATCGGGCAGGCTGCCCGCGTCGATCCCGATCATCACCGGGCGAAAGGGTTCAAGCCCGTCGATCGCGCCGTGCCCCGCCTTGTCGGTCGCCGCATCGACAAGGGCGTTGCCCGCGGTCAGCGGCACGCCGGGCAGCGGTGCCTCGCCCGGCTGGCGGACCCCGTCGCCATTTTCGTCCATCCACACATCGGCGATCACCTGTCCGCGGCTCGCGAGCTTTTCGGCCGACATCCGCCAGCCGCCGCCCGATCGGGGGCCGAAGCTGAAGGCGAGCGCGAGCGACGCGGCGACCGACCCGTCGCTCGCGACCTCGCCGAATCCCGTCAGCTGCAGCGACCTGAAACGGCGCGTATACCCAAGCCCCGCGCGCGCGCGGCCAAGCCCGCGATCGTAACCGAGTTCGGCGCGCCATTCGGCGTCGCCCTTCCCCGCCCATTCGCCGACCATGGTCATGCGCGTGTCGCCATTGTCGCCCGAGAGCGCGAAGCGCGCCTCGCCGCGGACGCGAACCCGGCCGAGGCGCGCGTTGGCAAGCAGCGTGGCCATCAGATTGTCGGGCGGATCGGGACCGACCGGCACCTTCGTCCGGCTCCAGTCGAGCTGGCCGGTGAAGGTCAGCGCGCGGAAACTCGCCGACGCGCGCGCGCTCGCCTCGATACTGTCGATCCCCGACCGGCGTTCGACCCGCCGCACATCGAAATGGAGCGGCAGGATCGTCTGCCCCAGCTTTACCGACTGGTCGACCGACACCGAAGTGATACCGTTGATATTGCCCGACAACCGGTCCGAGACGAACCCGCCCCAGCCGCGTATCGCATCGGCGCGCACATAGGTCTCGCCGAATGCCGCAAGCCAGCTCGCACGCGCCGCGATGCCGCCATTATGGGCATAGCTACCGCCCGCTTCGAGCAAGGTCGGCCCGATCGAGCGCCGCAACGCCAACTCGCCATAATGGTGGCGGACATTCTCGATCAGCAGGCTGTGCAGATAGGCGGCGGCCGACGTCCGTGTGTCGAGCCCGCGCTCGATTCCCGCCGTCGCGCGCCACCCGCGCCGATAGGCTCCGCCCCGCCGGCCGCCGAATTCGACCAGATCGGCATTTTCCTGCGCGACGCCCGCCCAGTACCAGGTCTGCTGCGGCGGGATCGAATCCATGCCGACCTGCACCTGCCGTATCTCGCGGCGGATTTGCCCCTGCGGGCCATAAAGCACGATCTCGAAGCGGTTCGCGCCATATTGCAGCGGCACGTCGATGAATTCGTAACGTCCGTCGCCGTTCGGGCTCGTGAACGCCAGCAGCTGCCCGTTGCGATAGAGCTCGGCATCCCAGCCGGCGGGCAGGTCGCCGCGGAAGGTCGTCCGGTCGAATGCGTCGGGGCGCTCGACCGGACGATTGGTCAGCACCGCGCCGCGCCCCGGCGCCGAGGCCGCGACGACCCCCGTCGACAGCAGGCTGACGTCGCCGACGCCATAATGCGTTGCCTTCAGCGGGCCGAGCAGCCGCCCCTCGGGATCGGTGCGATAGAGCCGCATCCGGAGGCTGTCGGGCACGCCCTCATCGTCCGACGACAGCCGCGCGTCGAAGCTCTGCCGGGCAACCTCCCCCGCCGCGAAAATCTCGTAGCGCGCCTGCGCATGCGACCCGCCGCGCCTGTCCGCCACGACGCCCGCCGACGCGACGATATCGACCGACGGCGTCGCCCACGCCTGATACGGCCGCGCCGCCCGTGGCAGGCTCGCAAGGTCGAATTGGGCTTGCGGGCGGATCGACGCTGCGCGCGCGCGCCGCTCGGCCGCGAGCTGGAACGGCAGCTTGTCCTTCGAATCGACGCGCAGCACCGCGTTCGCGAGGTCCGCGGTCAGCGGCACGCCGAGCCACCGGCCCAGACTGTCGAGGTCGACGCACCAGCCCGCCGGCGTATCGCGGATCGTCGTCGCGCCCAGCCGGAACCCCTCGCTCCCCGCGCGCACCTCGCGCGCGTCGCGGTCGATCGTCAGGCTGCGCCGCTCATCGAAGACCCAGCCGGTTGCGCGGCGCAACTTCCGGTCGACGCGCACCGCCAGGTCGAGCGCGAGCACGACATCGCCGAGATCGACGCAAATCCCCTGCGGCGTCCGGTAACCGCGCACCCCGTCGCCGAGCCGGTACTGGCCCGACCGCACATCGAACAGCCAGCCGTCGTCCTCGTTCGGCACCCAATCGTCGGCGAGCGCAACCGGCTTGGCTTCGGCCGCGCGGGCGCCGGCAGGAACCACGCCCGCCAGCGCCAGCGCGGCCAGCGCCGCCGTCATCCACCCTGAAAGCGCGGTGCGGATCATCGTCCCGCCCGCTTCGCTCCGGCTCTATTGCGTCACTTCACCACCCGCTCGGCCTCGTCGATCGTGCCGCCGCCGATCTCGCGGTCCTCCGAATAGCGGATGTGCACCGGCCCCTTCAGCTTCGCCGCGACCTCGCCCGCGACGCGGAGCGACACCTTGCGCGCGCCGACCTCGGGATAGACCGCGATGCCGCGCGCGACGAGCAGCGGCTCGGCCACCCCCGGGCGCGTCACCTCGATATCGCCATAGACCGAGCGGCTGCCCGTCCGCGACAGGTCGAAGTTGAACGCAGGCCCGTCGGCGCCCTCGCTCATCCACGCCGCACCGATCGCAGCTTCGGCGCCAGGGTCGCCGACGCGCACGATCACCGGAATCGTGATGCCATAGATCGGCGTCAGCGCGATCGACACCCCGGTACCTGCGGGCTTCGCGCCCGCCGCCGCCGCCGGCGCCGCGTCGGGAACCGAGCGGAACAGCATATGCGCGCGATATTCGCCCGGCGGCAGCCCCTCGGGAACGCGCACTCCGACGCGCACGACCTGCGGCTGGTTCGGCGGCAGCGTCACGCGCCGCGGGCTGAACACGATCATGTCGAGCGCCGCGCGCTCGGCGGGCGTGACATTCTCCCCGGCGATCTCGTCGAGCCCGCCCTCGGCGGTCATGCGCTTGATCTCGAGGCTGATGCGATAGGTCGCGGGCGCGCTGCCGATATTGTTGAGCACCACCTCGGTGCCGCGCGATCCGTCGAGAATGACGCGCGTCGGCGCGACGAGCAGGTCGCCCGCCGCCAGCGCGGGCGGCGCCGCGGCGCCGAGCGCAGCCGCGGAGAGCAGGCCAAAGGCCTTCAGGAAGCGAAACATGGATACGATCCCCACAATCGTCCGGGAGCCGGCCCCACACCGTCCCGATGGTCGCATCCTGCCTGCGCCAACATGGTTGATATTTCGCTAACCGTCGATGCGGCGGGCAAAAGAATGGGGCCGCCGGACCTGCTACCCCGACGACCCCATCTTTACCGCTGGCGGATCGAGGCCCGCCAGCTCCCCCGATTACTGATAGTTGGCGGTGACGTTGAAGGTCCCCGAATAGTCGCCCGACGCCTGGTTGGCGCCGACGCTCAGCGTGCCGCCGACCTGGAAGCTGCCGCCCGACGCGCCCAGCGTGATGTTCGGCGCCGAATAGGTCAGCGTCGACGACATCGTGCCGCCGAGCGAGCCGTTGAGCGTGACGCTCGAATCGCCGCCGACGAGCACCACGGCACCGCTCGTGCCCTGGACGTTGAAACTGCCCGCGGTCGTCGTGCCGGTGCAGGTCAGCCCCGCGCCGCAGGTCGCCGCGCCGGCGGTCGACACCGCGACGGTCGACGCGGTCGCGCCGCTGATGATCGTCGCATATTGCAGGTCGCTGGTCTTGGTGAGCGTGATCTGGCGCAGGATCCTCGCCGTGGCCGTCCCCGTCGCCGATGCCGCCTGCGCCGCGTGGGCGTTCATCGCGAGGGCAGCAATCGCGGCACCCAGAAGGGCGCGCTTCATTCCGGATTTTTGCATATGATCTGGTCCCTTGATACCGAAGAATTTCGGTCGAACTTTCGAATGGAAATCCCACCCCATTCGTCAGCCGGTCTAGACGGGGACCTGTTCAGGCTTTGCCAGCAACCATGGTTAACAGGGCGGCAGGGATTGGCGCACGCTTGGCCATATAAACGCCGTAGATCAAGGGTTTATATCGCCATGAAGCGGCGAATGGCGACGGGCCGTCGCGCGCCGACGGCCCGGACCGGTACATTGTGCCGCAAACCGCGGCGCGAATCAGATGCCTTCGCCCGAAAGCCGCTGGCAGATCATGTCGAGCTGGTCGAGCGACGCGAATTTCAGCGTCAGCGCCCCCTTGCCCTCGCCCGCATAGTGAATCCCCACCCCGATGCCGAGCAGTTCGGAAAGATGGCGTTCGACCGCGACGATATCGGGATCGCGCCCGCTCCCGTCGGCGCTCTTGTATTCGAGCGGTCCCTTGCGCGGCGCCTCGCCGCCCTTGCCCGCGCGCACCAGCGCCTCGACCGCGCGCACCGACAGCCCCTCCTTCGCGACGCGGCGCGCGATCGCTTCGGCATCGTCGGCGCCGATCAGCGCGCGCGCGTGCCCCATCGCGAGCGATCCGTCGCCGACGAGCGCCTGCACGCTATCCGGCAGGTCGAGCAGACGCATCAGGTTCGCGACATGGCTGCGCGACTTGCCGACCAGCTTCGCCAGCGCTTCCTGATTGTGCCCGAAATCCTCGATCAGCCGGCGATAGGCGCTCGCCTCCTCGATCGCGTTGAGATCCTGCCGCTGGATATTCTCGACCAGCGCGATCTCATAGGTCGCGGCATCGTCGAGGTCGCGGACCAGCGCGGGAATCTGGTGCAGCCCCGCGCGCTGCGCCGCGCGCCAGCGCCGTTCGCCTGCGACGAGCTGGTACCCGTCGCCATCCGGCGACCGGCGCACGATGATCGGCTGCAGCAATCCGCGGAGCGCGATCGAATCGGCGAGCTCGGCGATCGCCGCTTCGTCGAAATGACGCCGCGGCTGCCCGGGCAGCGGGCGAATCGCGCCGACGGCGACATGCTGGACCGCATCGCCCGACACCGGCGCGGGCGCCGCGCGCGCGGCGCCGCCCTGCGCCGCGAGCACCGGCGCCTCGACCGCGGCGTCGCCGAACAGCGCATTGAGCCCGCGGCCCAGCCCCGAGGGGCGCTTGCGAATCGGTGTTACGCCGCTTTCTTTTTCATTTTCAGACATTTAGGCCGCCTTGCGAATCTCGGGAAGCCGGTCGATCAATTCGCGCGCGAGCGCGATATAGGCGGCCGACCCCGCGCAGCGATGATCGTAGATCAGCGCCGGCAGCCCGTGGCTCGGCGCTTCGGACAGGCGGACGTTGCGCGGAATCACCGTGTCGAACACCACGGGCCCCAGCACGTCGCGGACATCGTCCGATACCTGGTCGGTCAGCCGGTTGCGCCGGTCGAACATGGTGAGCGCGACGCCGAGGATCGACAATTTCTGGTTGAAGCGTTCGCGCACGCGCTCGACCGTGGTGAGCAGCTGGCTCAATCCCTCGAGCGCGAAAAATTCGCACTGCAGCGGCACGATCAGCGATTCGGCAGCGATCAGCGCGTTCAATGTCAGCATGCCGAGCGACGGCGGGCAATCGATCAGGCAGATGTCCCACTGCCCCGCCTCGGCACCCGACAGCGCCTGCTGCAATCGCTGCAGCCGGTCCTGAAATTCGATCAGTTCGATTTCGGCGCCCGACAGGTCGACCGTCGCGGTGACGATGTCGAGGCGCGGCACCGCGGTCGGAATCGCGCATTCGGCGACGGTCGCGTCGCCGCGCAGCAGTTCGTAGCTCGAATATTCGCGCTGCGACTGCTTGATCCCGAGCCCCGTCGAGGCATTGCCCTGCGGATCGAGGTCGATGATCAGCGTGCGCCAGCCCGTCGCCGCGAGCGCGGTCGCCAGATTGATCGCCGTCGTCGTCTTGCCGACCCCGCCCTTCTGGTTCGCCACGGCAATGCGGATCATCGCTTTCCTCGCTGTTTTGCGCCGATCTGCCCATCACCGACCAATATCTGGCTTTCGGCGTCGGTGCGGCTCTGTTCCACGTGGAACATTCTCTGCCACGCCTCCGGCAGCAACGCCAGTTCCTTAACCGCGTTTCGCCCCTTTGGCAGCAACCAGCGCGTCGATTCGGTGGAAAAACGGGTGGATAAGCCGATCAACCGGTCGAGCGGGGCAAAGGCGCGCGCGCTGATCGTCGCCGCGGGACGCGTTTCGACGCGTTCGAGCGGCGCCTCGGCAACCTCGACATGTCCGAGATCGAGCTCGGCGACGACCGCGCGCAGGAAATCGCAGCGCCGCCTGCGCGATTCGACGAGCAATATCGGCCGCGCGCGCAGGATCGCGACGACCAGCCCCGGAAGTCCCGGCCCACTCCCCAGATCGACCCAGAGTCCCTCGCCATCCCTATCGAGAGCGAGCAGTTGCGCGCTATCGGCAATATGCCGCACCCAGATCGTCGGAATCGTCGACGCCGCGATCAGATTCTGCTGCGCATTCTCGGCGATGAGCAGCGCGACAAAGCGCTCGAGCTGCGCCCATTGCACGGCGGTTGGCGAAAGCGCGTCCCCGATCCAGGCGCGCGCCTCCTCTTCGTTCTGCAAAACCCCATCTTGGGAATCCACCGGCCTTCTACCTCCAATTTCATCGTTCCCGCAAAAGCGGGAATCCAGCCCGATCTCCCCGCCTTTGCCCCTTTGCGTCCGGCTTTGAAAGCCTCACGCGACGCCTGCCCCTGAACGATAGGGGGCCGCTATCACCAAAATAGGAAAAATGCCGGAAATGGAGCAATCTCGTGATCGCCGGCAAGGCCCCGGCCTTTGCGCCGACCGATGCGAACCCTGAGCATAATGCCCATCTTATCGGTCTATTTGGGGCAACCATATGCGGCCTTGTAGGATTGTCCCCAGCATCGGATGAACGCGTCGAGAATATGAAGATTCATCGGCCATCTCACCGTAGCCGGGTTCCCGTGAACGTCTTTCAACTTTTTCAGCTCGGGGGGCGCGGGGAGAACCGCCAACCTCTCCCGGGCAAGCCTCAACGCCTCCAAATCGCCTTTCAGGAAGGCGATGCTTCCATCTACATAGAGATTCCAGCCCCACCTTTGGCGGCTTGCAGGATCGAGGGAGGCTTCGAACAGAACGATGGCCTCTTCATATTGACCGACATTGGCCCGCATCTGACCTTCGTGCCAATGGAGTGTCGGATCTTCCGCCAGATGCGCTTCGCGCCATTTCCGGATCAGTTCGGCGGCTTCCAACTCGCATCCGCTTGCCGCCAACGATCGCCATCCACCGATCATATCCTGATCGAATGCGTTCCGGTCGAGACGTAGCATCGCCTGAAAATCATGGCTGCACTTGGCGGGCGCTTCGGAAGCTGCGGCGATCAGAAGGAAGAAAGCGGCCGAAATCATTCACTCAGCGTAACCCGCAAAACGTCCGCTTCCCAGCCAATGAAGCAGATTCCCGACGCTCCCGCCCAATTACGCCGCCCGCCGCCGGCTGTGCACCATGATCGCGGAGAGCGCCGCCGGGGTCACCCCGTCGATCCGCGCCGCCTGCCCCAGCGTCTCGGGACGCGCCTTGGTCAGCCGTTCGACCATCTCGCGCGACAATCCGCCGATCGCGGCATAGTCGAGCGCAGGGTCGAGCATGATCGCCTCGTTCGCCGCAAGTGCGCGCAGTTCGGCATCCTGCCGCGCGATATAGGGCGCATAATGCGCATCCTCGGCGACCTCCGAAAGAATGGTGTCATCGATTTCGTCGAGTTCGGGCGCGAGCCGCGCCAGCACCGCCATCGTCATGTCGGGATAGCGCAGCAGGTCGATCCGCTTGCGTGCGATCCCGTCGCCCGGCAGCGCAAGCCCGATCGCGGCATAATCGGCGGTCGCCACCGGCGCATCGAGCAGCGCTTCGGCTCGCGCGCGCGCGGCCTGTCGCGCCTTGAACAACGCTGCGGTCGCGGGCCGCACCAGCCCGAGTTCAATCCCCTTCGGCGTCAGTCGCGTCGCGGCATTGTCGGCGCGCAACCGCAACCGGTATTCGGCGCGCGCGGTGAGCATCCGGTACGGTTCGGTCACGCCCTGCAACACCAGATCGTCGACCATCACCCCGATATAGGATTCGGACCGGTCGAGGATCAGCGGTGCGCGGCCCAGCGCCGCGAGCGCGGCGTTGGCCCCCGCGATCAGCCCCTGCGCCGCCGCCTCCTCATAGCCGGTCGTGCCGTTGATCTGTCCCGCGCACCACACCCCCGGCATCGCGCGGACCTGCAACGTCCGGTCGAGCGCGCGCGGATCGATATGATCATATTCGACCGCGTAGCCCGGCACGACCATCTCGACCGTTTCGAGCCCTTCCATCGTGCGCAGCATCGCGAGCTGCACGTCGGCGGGCAGCGAGGTCGAAATGCCGTTCGGATAGACGAGGAAGGAATCGAGCCCTTCGGGTTCGAGGAAAACCTGATGCCCGTCGCGGTCTGCGAAGCGGTGGATCTTGTCCTCGATCGACGGGCAATAGCGCGGCCCGGCCGCGCCGATCGCCCCGGTGAACAGCGGCGAGCGATCGAGATTCGCCGCGATGATCGCGTGGCTTTCGCCATTCGTGCGCGTGATCGCGCAGAAAATCTGCGGCACCGTCCGCGCGTTGTTCCACGTGGAACAGGTCCAGGTCGCACCCTCGGCGCTATCCGATGCCTGTTCGTCGAGCCGCACCCAGTCGATCGTGCGTCCGTCGAGCCGCGGCGGCGTCCCCGTCTTGAGCCGCGCCATCGGCAGGTCGGCGGCGCGAAGCTGCCCGGCGAGCCGGTGTGCTCCGGCCTCGCCGATGCGTCCGCCCTCCATCCGCTCCTCGCCGCGGAATAGTTTCCCGCCGAGGAAAGTGCCCGTCGCCAGCACGACCGCACCCGCGATCAGGACCGCGCCGTCGGCGAGTTCGAGGCCCTCGACGCGCCCCGCGTCCGACAGCCGCAGCGCCGCCGCCTCGCCCGCGACGACGGCGATATTTTCCTCGGCCGCGATCAGCGCCTGAATCGCGTCGCGATAAAGTTTGCGGTCGGCCTGGATACGCGGCCCCTGCACCGCCGCACCCTTCGACGCGTTGAGCATCCGGTAATGGATCGCCGCGCGGTCGGCGGCGCGCGCCATCCAGCCGTCGAGCGCATCGACCTCGCGCATCAGATGGCCCTTGCCGAGCCCGCCGATCGCGGGGTTGCACGACATCGTCCCGATCAGCGCGGGGTCGAAACTGACGAGCGCGACGCGCGCGCCGAGCCGCGCCGCGGCGGCGGCGGCCTCGGTTCCGGCGTGTCCGCCGCCGACGACGATGACATCGAAATTGGCTGGATCGTGCATGATTGCGGCGCCCTTAGCGCAAAGCGCATCCCGAATCCACCGCGCCGCATTCGACGCGATGTTTCACGTGGAACATCATTTGCCGATGCAGAAACGCCCGAACAGCGCGTCGAGCATCTCCTCGACCCCCGCGCGCCCGGTGATCCGGTCGAGCGCGGTCGCGGCGAGCCGGAGCCGCTCGGCGAGCAGGATCAGGTCGCCCGCCTCGCGCGACCCCCGCTCGACCGTCAGCCATTCGCGCGCCTCGGCGAGCGCCGCGCGCTGGCGCTGGCGCAGCGCCGCCTCGCCCTCGCGCGGCAACAGCGTCCGCGCCATGTCGACGATATAGCGGTGCAGCCGGTCCATCCCCTCGCCCGTCGCCGCCGACAGAACGAGGTCGCAATGCGCCGCCGCGGCTTCGGCCGCAGCATCGCCGCGCCAGCGATCGGCCTGCGCCGCGATCAGGATCGCGCGCGGATGATCGGGCACGTCTTTCGGCGGCCCGAGCCAGAGCAGGATATCGGCACCCTCGACCGCGGCCCTTGCGCGGTCGATCCCGATCGCCTCGATCCGATCGGCACCTTCGGCCCGGATCCCCGCGGTGTCCGAAAAGCGCATCGCGATCCCGTCGAGCGCGAGCGGGGTTTCGATGACATCGCGCGTCGTTCCCGCGACCGGCGACACGATCGCGAGCTCACGCTGCGCCAAGGCATTGATCAAAGTGGATTTTCCGGCGTTCGGCGGTCCCGCGATCACCACCGAAAGCCCCTCGGCGATCACCTCCGCCGCCGGCCGCGCCAGCCATATGCCCAGCTCATCCGCAAGGTCACCCATCCCCCCGATCAAACGCTGCGCGACACCTTCGCCAACTTCGACATCATCCTCGTCGGCAAAATTCAGCTCGGCCTCGGCCCCCGCCATCAGCCCGAGCAAGCGATCCTGCCACCCGGCAACCGCGCCCGACACATGCCCGCTTGCCATGCCCAGCGCCTGCACCCGCTGGCTCTCGGTCTCGGCCGCGAGCAGATCGGCCAGCCCTTCGGCTTCGGCGAGGTCGATCCGGCCATTGTCGAACGCGCGCCGCGTAAATTCGCCCGCCAGCGCAGGCCGCAGATCCGGCATTGCGCCCAGCGCTGCTTCGACCGCCGCAACCACCGCACGTCCGCCGTGCAGATGCAGTTCGGCCAGATCCTCGCCCGTCGCCGTCGCAGGCCCCGGAAACCAGAGAATGAGCGCGCGGTCGAGCGGCGCGCCGTTCGCGTCGTTGAGCGCCGCGAGCGACGCCTGCCGCGGCGCCGGCAAGCGCCCCGCCAATGCCTTCAGCGCCGCTCCCGCCGCCGAGCCACTGACGCGCACGACGCCGATCGCCGCCGGCGGCATCCCGCTCGACAGCGCAAAAATCGTATCATTTACAATCTCTTGGTTCAGTTCTTGCGCCCTTTGGCGGGCTTGTCATCGTCGGCCGCATCGGCCGATTTCGAACCGCCCATCAAACCGCCGCCGAACTGGCCGAGCAGCGACTGGACGAGTTCGAGTCCGCTGCCGCCCATCGGAACCCACGTCTTGACCATCGACTGGACCAGGTCGGGGGTAATTCCCTTGGCCATCAATTCCTTGACGCGGTCGAGATAGATATCGTGCAGCGGTTCGAGGTCAGGAAGCCCGAACAGGCGCCGCGCCTCTTCGGGGGTGCAATCGATCTCGATATTGAACTTCATCGCCTGTCTCCGCCCCGAAAATGCCGGTTAGCCGCTTGAGCCATGCCCGCAGCCCCGCTAGCTTCGCGCTTTCACAGCAAAGAAGCAAGAGACAGGAGAGCTCCCCGCATGGCCGCGACCAACACCTCGATCCCCGCACTCGACGGGACGAACGAAATCCCCGCCTATGTCGCGCGTCCCGACGCCGACAGTTCGCGCGCGATCATCGTCATTCCCGAAATTTTCGGGATCAACGAAGGGATTCGCAAGAAATGCGACGACTGGGCGGCCGAGGGCTATCTGGCGATCGCCCCCGACATCTTCTGGCGTTTCGCGCCCGGCGTCGAACTCAACCCCGACGTCGAATCCGAGCTGCAGGAGGCCTTCGGCTATTTCGGCCAATATGATGCCGACGACGGGGTGAAGGATATCGAGGCAGCGATCCGCTGGCTGCACGGCCAGGGCGCGGGCAAGGTCGGCGCGGTCGGCTTCTGCCTCGGCGGCCGTCTCGCCTATATGACCGCAGCGCGCACCGATATCGACGCATCGGTCGGCTATTATGGCGTCATGATCGACCAGATGCTGAACGAAAGCCACGCGATCGCCCGTCCGCTGATGCTCCACATCCCGACCGAAGATCATCTGGTCGACCATGACGCGCAGAAGAAGATCCACGAAGGGCTCGATCCGCATCCGAAGGTCACGCTCCACGACTATGCGGGGCTCGATCATGGCTTCGCTGCGACGATGGGCAACCGCCGCAACGAGGATGGCGCGCAGCTCGCCGACGGCCGCACCCGCGCCTTCTTCGCCGAGCATCTTTCATGAACGCGCCGCACCCGGGTCTCGCCGCTTGGCACGCCTATATGGCAGACGGCGGCGACCCGCAGGCCTTGCGGGAGCTACTCGCCGAGGACGCCGTGTTCCACTCGCCCGTGGTCCACACGCCGCAGGAAGGCCGCGACAAGGTCTTCGCCTATCTCCACGCCGCGAGTCATGTTCTCGGCGGCGACGATTTCCGCTATCTGCGCGAGATCGTCGACGGCGATCAGGCGATGCTCGAGTTCCAGAGCAGCCTCGACGGTATCGAGATCAACGGCGTCGATATCATTCGCTGGAACGACGAAGGAAAGATAAAAGATTTCAAAGTGATGGTTCGCCCGCTCAAGGCGATCAACAAGGTCTGGGAAAAGATGGCGGCAATGCTCGCGGAACAGGCGGGCGGATAACGGGCCGGACATTGCTCCGCTGGATCGCCTTCCCTGTCCTCCTCGCCGCGGCGGCGTTCGCGGTGTGGTGGGCGCCCGCGCGCTGGACGCTGCTGCTCTGGGGCCCGCTCCTCCTCATCGCCGCCCATGATGCGGTCCAGCGTCATCACAGCCTCCGCCGCAACTTTCCGCTCATCGCGCGCATCCGCTGGCTGTTCGAGGAGGTTCGCCCCTTCCTCTACGCCTATGTCGTCGAAGGGCCGTTCGACGGGCGGCCCTTTACGCGTGCCGAGCGCGACATCGTCTATGCGCGCGCCAAGGGCGAACTCGACAGCCATCCCTTCGGTACCGAACTCGACGTCTATTCGGACGAATATGAGTGGATGAGCCACAGCATCGCGCCGGCGACGGGGCCCGACCGCACGCAGCGCGTGCTTGTCGGCGGCCCGCAATGTGCGCGGCCCTATGCCGCCTCGCCGCTCAACATTTCGGCGATGAGCTTCGGTTCGCTCGGCGCCAATGCGATCGAGGCGCTCAATCGCGGCGCACGGATGGGCAATTTCTATCACGACACCGGCGAAGGCGGTTTCAGCCCCTATCACCGCATCCACGGCGGCGACATCGTGTGGGAACTTGGCAGCGGCTATTTCGGCTGCCGCGACGAGGAGGGCCGTTTCGACCCCGAACGCTTTCGCGACGCCGCGCAAAACGACCAGATCAGGATGATCGAAATCAAGCTCAGCCAGGGCGCGAAGCCGGGCCACGGCGGGGTCCTCCCGGGGCCCAAGGTCAGCGCCGAAATCGCCGCGACGCGCGGCGTTCGCGAAGGCCATGACTGCATCTCGCCCGCATCGCACTCGGCCTTCTCGACCCCGATCGGGATGATAATGTGGGCGGCCAGACTGCGCGACTTGTCCGGCGGCAAGCCCGTCGGGATCAAGTTATGCGTCGGCCAGCCGCACGAGATTTATGCCGTCATGAAGGCAATGATCGAAACCGGGGTCCGCCTCGACTTCATCGTCGTCGATGGTGCCGAGGGCGGTACCGGCGCCGCACCGGTCGAATTTTCGAACAGCATCGGCATGCCGCTGCGCGAAGGGCTCATCTTCGTGCGCAATGCGCTCGTCGGCTGCGGGCTCAAGGAAGAGATCAAGGTCGCCGCGTCGGGAAAGGTCCATTCGGGCGCGGGGCTCGCGATGAATTGCGCATTGGGCGCTGACTGGTCGAACGCCGCGCGCGCCTTCATGTTCACGCTGGGCTGTGTCCAGTCGCTGAAATGCCACACCGACCAATGCCCGACCGGCGTCGCGACGCAGGACCCCGGCCGCCAGCGCGGACTCATCGTTGAGGACAAGGCCGAGCGCGTGCGCCGCTTTCAGGCTGCGACGGTCAACGCACTCTGGGATATCAGCTCGGCAATGGGGCTCGAATCGCCTTGGCAGATCCAGCCGCACCACCTCCACGAGCGCCTCAATTCGGCGCGCTCGGATTCGATCGACCGCATCTATAAATTCTACGACCGCGGCGTGCTGCTTGAGGATCCAGGCTCGGTCGCGGGTGCCCGCTACTGGGCGATGGCCCGCGCCGACAGCTTCCGCGCAGCGCTCTAGATGCCCCTCGCCGCGCAGAGGTCTTCGAGGATAGGCATATCAACCTTCAGGTTGTTGCTCCTCGCTTGAGTGTAAAGCTCAACAATCTCTATTACGTCTTGAGAAATTTCTTTGACGGTCAAGAAAAAACCAAAAGCCATCTGGCCATCTTTCAGCAGCTCTAGGACTTTCTGATCACTCTCAATAAGGAAGGCTTCCGTTCTGCTAACGAACAGGCTGGTCCCCAAAGCACGGGCAGCGAATTCTGAAGCTTCTCTAGCGTCGGTAAAGCCTTTCATTTTTGTGAGTTCTTGGATGACCGATCTTATCCGGGCCGGCCGAGCGCCAAGCTCAAGCATTCTGTTGATAGACCGGAGAACGATCACGTCGCCAAAGGTGTACTTTCGCACCCGTCCGTGGCGCCGATCGTCAAAATTTTCACGGATAAAGATGCCTTCCCGCTCAAGATGATTGAGCATGTACGGCTTCTTAAAGCCCGCCAAGCGGGCTGCTTCTGCAGAAGTAAAGTCATCGTCCATAAACATAGTATTGCGCAATACTATGGAATTCTCAAGTAGAACAGATTATAAACACCATATATTGTGCCATTTTATTCATTCACCATCTACAGGTTGATGCAACATGGTTTACGCTGAAATTCGCTTCATGAATCTGAACGATTGGCGCGGCCAATTGCGCGAGTCCGATACCGACGAAAAGATTGGTGAGGAATGGCAGGCCAGCCAGCGCGGCGAGCTAATCGGCAAGATGTCTAGAATGATACCGTTGACGCATTTGTTCTTTCGTGACGCCAGCTCGCCTCTTCTAGATTAGTTTCTCTAGATCAGGCTGAGTTCGGCCAGCTCGCGATAGAGTTCGGGTGGCAGATCGGCGAGCCCATCGCCCTCATCTACAGCTTTTGGCGCGTCGCTGTCGGCAAGGTAACGCCAACCCTGATGCGCCCGTTTGGGCTGCGGATGAATCCGCTCGAGCGCCGCCACACAGACGATGTCGATCCGCCCGTCGCTCCGGTCGTCGAAGCGCAGGATTTCGACGCGCGCCACGAGCGTGTGCTTGACGATCAAATGCAGCTTGCCGCCGATCAGCTCGTCGGCCCGCTTCGGCTTGAACCGCGTCGTGAAACGGATCTCGCCGTCTTGCGCGAAATTGGCGATCCGCGCCTGCAGCGCCGGATAGTCGGCGCAGCCGACAGCGACACGGGTCATATGAAGCTGGGCCATGCGCCGAAGATGGGAACGGACAAGAAAAAAGCCAGCCCCGCGACGGACTGGCTTTTCCTTTTTAGCCGAACAGCGTCCCGATCCCGACGCCGGGGTCGACCCAGCCTTCGTAGATCATCTTGACCGCAACATAGACGATCACCGCGAGGCCGATGTAGGCGATCCAGCGGTAGCGCTCGATATATTTGGCGATGATATTCGCCGCGACGCCCATCAGCGCGACGGCAAAGATCAGACCGACGATCAGGATTCCCGGATGCTCGCGCGCCGCGCCGGCTACCGCGAGGACGTTGTCGAGGCTCATCGACACGTCGGCGACGGCCACCGCCCACGCGGCGCCGGCAAAGCTCTTGGCGGGTTTCAGGCCCGAATGCTCGTCGCCGGCAATCTCGGGCGAGCCGTGCGACTGGCCGGCATGGCGCAGCTCGCGCCACATTTTCCATGCTACCCAGATCAAGAGCAGTCCGCCGACGAAAATCAGCCCGACGATCTGCATCAGCTGCGTCACGACGAGTGCGAAGGCGATGCGCAGTACCAGCGCGGCGAGCACGCCGATCAGGATGACCTTCTTGCGCTGGTCGGCGGGCAGCCCCGCCGCGAGCGCGCCGACGACGATCGCATTGTCGCCCGCAAGCACGAGGTCGATCATCAGCACCTGCAGGAAAGCCGCGAAGGCCGCGGGTTCGGTGATGTTCGAGAAGTCCTTGACGATCGCGTCCCACATCCCGGCGGGACCGCCGAAACCGCCGGCATGCGCCGCGGCCTGAGTCAGAAATTCCAAAATCACAGCGGCTCTCCGAAATAGCTGACCTCTGGCATAGGGTCATAAAAGCGATGCAGCAACGCCCGCCACTGCGCGTAGCGGTCCGATTGCCGGAAGCCGTCGCGGTGATCCGCGACCGACCTCCATTCGACCAACAGCAGATAGGCCTGTCCGGTTGCGGTCGGGCGGCAAATTCTGAGCGAGATAAAGCCCGGCGATGCTTCGATCAGCGGCCGCGCTTCGGCAACGGCCGCCTCGAAATCGCCTTCGCTGCCCGCACGGACGTGCAACAAGGCGTGTTCGATGACGGCCAAGGCGCCGGCTTACTGGTTCATGCTGTCGAAGAAATCCTCGTTGGTCTTCGAATCCTTGATCTTGTCGAGCAGGA
The DNA here is from genome assembly GCA_017745175.1 of Sphingopyxis sp. Classification (GTDB taxonomy): domain Bacteria; phylum Pseudomonadota; class Alphaproteobacteria; order Sphingomonadales; family Sphingomonadaceae; genus Sphingopyxis. The sequence goes on from JAGHZY010000029.1 coordinate 58,410, forward strand.
ATTCCATCGCGTCGACGGTGCCCATCTGCATGAGGATGCGGCGCAGCACCCACATCTTCGACAGCGTCGCGCGGTCGACCAGCAGCTCTTCTTTACGCGTGCCCGACTTGGTGA
>JAGHZY010000002.1:0-44032 GCA_017745175.1 Sphingopyxis sp.
GCCATAGGTCAGGAGGCCGCCCGCGCGATCGTGGCGGTCGTAGACATGCACTTCGTGCCCCGCAGCACGGAGATATTCGGCGGCGGTCAACCCCGCCGGCCCCGCGCCGATGACGCCGACCGACTGGCCGGTCGCCGCCCCCGCGTGCAGCGGCTCGACCCAGCCTTCGGCCCACGCGGTGTCGGTGATATATTTCTCGACGCTGCCGATCGTCACCGCGCCATGGCCCGAGAATTCGATGACGCAATTGCCTTCGCAAAGGCGATCCTGCGGGCAGATGCGGCCGCAGATTTCGGGCATCGTCGAGGTGGCGTTCGACAGTTCATAGGCCTCGCGCAGCCGCCCCTCGGCGGTCAGGCGCAGCCAGTCGGGAATGTGATTGTGGAGCGGGCAGTGTACCGAGCAATAGGGCACGCCGCATTGCGAGCAACGCGAAGCCTGCGCGTCGGCGTCGGGCGCCGCATAGCGCTCGGCGATCTCGCGAAAGTCGCGCGCGCGCTCTTCGGCGGTGCGCTTGTCCGGATAGGATTGTTCACGCCCCACAAACTGGAGCATGCGTTCGGAAGCCATGCAATATCCCCTTCGTTGGAAGGCGAAATGCATGGCCCGAAAAGCCCTGTCACGGGCGAAATGCGAGTTAGGACAATATTGCTAACCTAAAATGGAGGGTGAATTTGCCTCAAAATGGGTTCGCGCAATTATCTTTCGTCAATTGATACCGTTTCGGACCTATCTCATACCGAGCCAGATCAATGCGGCGACGCCGGCGATGATTCGATACCAGGCGAAGGGTGCAAAGCCGTACCGCGTGACCACCGCGAGGAAGGCCTTGATCACCGCCCAAGCGACGACGAACGAGACGAGCGCGCCGACCGCGATCAGGCCGAGATCGTTCGAGGTGATCGCGTCGCGATGCTTGAACAGCTGGAGCACCGTCGCGCCGGTCAGCGTCGGGAGGGCGAGGAAGAAGCTGAATTCGGCGGCCGTCTTGCGATCGACCCCGAACGACATCGCGCCAAGGATCGTCGCGCCCGAGCGGCTGACGCCCGGGATCATCGCGATGCACTGGACGAGCCCGACGAGGATCGATTGCCGCGTCGAGACATTCGCGACGCCGCCGACATCAGTCGTCTTGGCGAAGCGCTCGACGAGCAGGATCGCAAAGCCGCCGATGATCAGCGCCCACGCGACGACGACGGCGTTCTCGAGCAGCATTTCTATATAGTCGCCGAAGGCGAGGCCGAGGATGACTGCGGGGAAAAAGGCGAGCAGCAGGTTGCGCACAAACGCGATCGCCACCGGATCGCGCCGGAAAAAGCCGATGAGCATATCCCGGAAGAGTTTCCGGTATAGCACGACGATCGCAAGGATCGCCCCCGGCTGGATCGCGATGTTGAAGATCGCCCAGCGTGCGGCGTCATAGCCAAGCAGTTCGGTCGCGAGGATGAGATGGCCCGTCGAGGAGACGGGCAAAAACTCGGTCAAACCCTCGACGATGCCGAGGATGATTGCGGTCAGCCAGATACCCATTATCGCGAGGCGAGCTTGGCGAAACGACCGTTGCGGCGATATTGGACGAGCCAGCCGTCGGCGACCGATCCCAGCGACGTCGGCGTGACGCCGAGTTCGGCGAGCCCGGCGGCGCCGTTTGCGACGACATTGTCGTGCTGCAGCATCAGCCACTGGTCCTTGGTGATCGGCGCGCCGGGCGCCCAGCCGAAGCCGTTGGCGAGCGCCGAGGCGATGAAGTCGGGTAGGTCGACGAACAGTGGCGAACGGCCGGTCGCGTCGGCGATCCAGCGCAGCAGTTCGCCCATCGTCAGCACCTGCGGCCCGCCAAGCTCGAAAATCTTGCCTGCGGCGTCGCTGCCGAGAGCCGCGACGACTGCATCAGCGACATCGCCGACATAGGCGGGCTGGAATTTCGTCTTCGGCGCGATCACGGGCACGACGGGGGCGATGCGCATCATCGTGGCAAAGCGGTTGATGAAATGGTCCTCACGGCCGAACATGATCGACGGGCGCAGGATCGCCGCGTCTGCAAGGGCCTTGCGCACGGCCGCTTCGCCGTTGCCCTTGCTGCGGCCATAGGCCGAGGCGCTCTCGGGATCGGCGCCGATCGCCGAGACATGGACGAGCGCGCCGGCGCCCGCTGCCCTGGCAGCGGCGGCGACGTGGCCCGCGCCATCGGCCTGTACCGCCTGCATGTCGCCGAATGCGCCAACGAGGTTGATGACGGCGTCGCTGCCCTGCACGGCGCGAACGACGCTGGCAGGGTCGCGGACATCGACCGCGACGAACTGCGTCTGGCCGAGCCCGCCGAGCGGCTTCAGGAAGGTCGCAGCGCGCGGTTCGCGCTGCGCAATGCGGACGCGCGCGCCGCGCGCCAGTAGCCGTTGCACGACATAGCGGCCAAGGAAGCCGCCACCGCCCAGCACCGTGATCAATTGCCCGTCGAGTTTCTGCATTGCGTCCGCCTGTATCGATTCTCTGGATGGCGCGAGGATGCGCCGAATGGCCTCCCCATGCCGCGAAGCAGGAAGGGGGGCAAGGGGCGACGGCGGCAATATGACGCAAAACCGATGGCTTTGCGATAAAATGCACATCGGCCGCCGCGACGCGGTTGACAAGCCGATGGCCGCGCCGCTAAGCGCCCGCTCCTACCCCGTGCCCAGATGGCGGAATTGGTAGACGCACCAGCTTCAGGTGCTGGCGATCGCAAGGTCGTGGAGGTTCGAGTCCTCTTCTGGGCACCATTTACCCTTCTCATGACGCGCTAGGGCGGCCGACCGGCGCGAAGCTTTGGCGCTTCAAATATCGATATCCCGGAAAGGACAACCGCATCGTGTTGGGTGCCTATTCCGAAGTGCGCCTGGCGGAGGCAAGGCAATTGCGTGAGGCCGCGCGGCGAAAGCTTCGCGACGGCATCGATCCATCGGCGGTGCGCATCGGCGAGCAGGTCGGTGCGCACTTACGCCCTCCGTCTTCGCTTTCGGATTCGAATCTGCTGCCCGAAAGCGGATGGCCGCTATCGAGCGACGAGCAGAGGCGTCATCAGGAATGTGCGAGTGCGAAATCCAGGGCCGCCCGCACCGCTGCCACCTGTGCCCGAACACAATCGTCCGGCGTCGTGCGCGGGCTGTCGGGATAGGCTTCGGTGGTCGTCGTGTAACGCGCGCCGGTGATCGACGGGCATAACCCCAGTTCCTTCAGCGGATATTCGATCACGCCATGGGCCACGACCGTCGAGCCGATGATCTCGCCCTTTTCATCGGGAGGGGCGATATGGGTTACCTTTTCGACCGCGGCGATAATCGATTGCTGGAACTGCGGCTGCGGGTTTTGGGTGTCATCGACGAGGTAAAAGCCATCGGGAATCGCCCCGGCTTCAAAAATCTTGCCGTCGCGCGAGGCGCGCGCGGGACCGAATTCGCTCTCGTCACTGTCTGTCGTCTCGTGCAGGTCGATATGCACGAGAAACGGGCCTTGCACGGATCGTACGAGTTCGATCAGCGCGGTGGCTTCGCGTGCCGGCCCGTCGGCTCGGAAATTCCGGTTGGGATCGACGGCATCATAGTTCCAGCGGTTGATGCGCTCATAGGCCCACGGGCTGACGCAAGGCACCGCCAGAAGGTTGATCTTGCCCGTATAGTCCGCCGCGTTCTTCTCAAGAAATTCGAGCGTCCCGAGGACGCCGCTGGTTTCATAACCGTGCACGCCGCCGGTCAGCAGCGCTATGGGCAGGGCAGGGTCGAAATACCGGTCGCGCAGCGCGAGCAGCGGGTAACGCTCTCCGGCATAGTCGAGCGCGCCATAGGTGATCTTCTCATATCGATCGGCCAAGGCGTCGATCCGCGGCACCACATCGACATCGTAGCGGCGCGAACGCGATTGCCGGCTTCGCCACTGGCCCAGTTCGATGGCGCCCCAAGGCTGGCCCATGGTGCCGACTGGATAGAAGCTTGAATTCGTCATTGCTGTCGCCTCACTGAAGAGGCTTCCCGTAAACAGGGAATGGCCGCAGGTTCAAGCAGGATCAACGCGTTGCCGGAACGGTCGGCGCGCTTGCGCCTTGCTCATATTTTCAACGAACGCGGCGACCAGCGCGCCAAGATCGAATTGGTGGCGTTCGACATCGTCCATCGAGCAGAATTTGGCATAAGCCTTGCCCTTCGGCACGGCTTCCAGAAGGGGAAAGCGTTCGATGAATGGCGCGCCGTCATGGAAGACCAGCGCGACACAATCCTTCACGCACGGACTGAAGGTCGCCAGCGTCTCGCGATACTCGAAGCTCGGGTCGCCCCGTTTGACCGTCTCGGTGAGCAGCCGGCTCGCCGCCATGATGATCTCGCGCGTCTTCACCATCTCCGCTTTCAGGGGATGGGCCAGAGTCTCGAAAAACCGATCGACTTCGCTTGCTTCGCCCATGACCATCTCCCGCAAGCCCATCTGCGTCAGATCACGTATGTCGCGCACGCCGGCGTCGATCACAAGCCCGCGGCACCCGTGCGCCATCGCCACACCGGCCGCCGCTGGCGCGCCTCGGCCCGAGGCAGTTCAGCCCCATGTTACGGGCCGGGACGGGAAGGTCACCGGCCCACGCGGCACGCCTCAAAGCTGATAGTCAGCAACCGGTCATCAAGGGGCTTCCGGCTTCACCCTGTACAGCTCGGCCGGTCGAAACGCGCCGCCCTCCTCACGCTCGCCGGTCCCCTCGATCCAGGCCCGGTCGAGCATGCGGCGGCGGAAGGCTGGTTTGTTGAGGCCGATCCCGAGGATCGCTTCGTGGACATCCTGCAACGCGCGTAACGTGAAGCGCGGCGGGAGCAGCGCGAAGGCGATCGGCGAATAGTCGAGCTTGCCCCGCAGCCGTTTCACCGCATGGTCGAGGATGTCGTCATGATCGAAGGCGAGGGGCAGGGGGCGGCGATCCGGACCGAGTGCGGCGACGGGGCCGCCTTGTTCACCCGGCCAAGGAATATCGAGCGGCGCGAGCGCGAGATCGTGGCGCCCGTCGAGCGTCCCCGCCAGCGCCTCGTGCGGCAACAGCGCGAAATAGGCGATGGTGACGATGCGCATCCGCGGGTCACGGCCGGGGTCGCCGAAGCTGTAAAGCTGTTCGAGCCATGCATACAGGAGTCCGGCCTTTTCGGTGAGGATGCGCTCTGCGGCCGCATCGAGGCTTTCTGCAACGCCGACGAAGCCACCGGGGAGCGCCCAGTCGTCCTTGTGTGGCGGCGCGCTGCGCCGCTGCAGCAGAACGGCCAGGCGGCCGTCCGCGACCGTCATCAGCACAAGGTCGACGGTGACCGCGAGCGGCGGGAAGTCGGCGGGATTATAGGCACCGGGCATGGGTTTTCTTATATCTTGACTAGATATATGTCAAATGAATATAAGCTGCTCAACGCCGCCGAATCGAAGGCGGGCCGCCCGGGGGAGTCCGGGGCGGGAAGTTGGATCGAGGGAGTCTCGAGCGATGAAAAAGGCAGATTTCGGCGTCTTCATCGGGCGCTTTCAACCGCTGCATATCGGGCATGAACATGTCATCCGGCAGGCGTTGCAGCAGGTCGAGCGACTGATCGTGCTGGTGGGGTCGGCGAATGTCGCGCGCGATCCGCGCAACCCCTTCACCTTCGACGAGCGCGCCGCGATGCTGCGTGCCGCCTTCCGCCACGAAATGGCCGAAGAGCGGCTGATCGTCGAGCCGCTCGACGACCATCTCTATTCGGACACCGCCTGGGTGACCGAAGTGCAGCGGCGCGTGAACCGTCTCATCCTCGACGTCGGTAACGGCCACGGGTTCGGCAGCCACGGGATCGCCGATTTCAAGGTCGCGCTGACCGGCTACGGGAAGGACGCCTCCTCTTATTATCTCCGCCTGTTTCCCGAGTGGGACAATATCCAGATTGACAGCCAGTACGGCACTTTCAGTTCGACCGATGTGCGGCGGCGCTATTTCCAGCGCATCCCGGAAGTGCCTGCGTCAATCCTGACCGCCGACGTCGTGACGTGGCTCGACGCGTTCAAGCTGGGTGACGATTTCCGTACCCTGCTCGACGAAAGCGAGTATCTCGCGGACTATCCCGGCCAATGGGGCAAGGGGCCGTTCGTCACCGCCGACGCCGTCGTCATACAGTCGGGGCATATCCTTCTCGTCGAGCGCGGGCGGCTGCCGGGGAAGGGACTGCTCGCGCTGCCCGGCGGGTTCGTCGATGCCGGCGAACGCATCCGCGACGCCGCGATCCGCGAACTGCGCGAGGAAACGGGAATATCCGACAGCAAGGGGCAAATCCCGCCCGCGATGCTCGGCAGTTTCATCGAAGACCATCGCACGCGGGTGTTCGATGCACCGAACCGCAGCCTTCGCGGGCGGGTGATCACCCATGCCTTTCTGTTTCGCCTGCCCGAACGGCGCAAGCTGTTCGCGGTGAAGGGTGGTGACGATGCCGCGCATGCGCGCTGGTACCGGCTCGGCGACCTGTCGCCGCGGATGTTCTTCGAAGACCATTGGTCGATCATCGAAGAGATGGCCGACCTGTAATTCCCGGCAGGGGAGTCTTGCCGACAGATACATGTGAGGAGTTCACATCATGAAAAACCCGATCCTGGCGACAGACAGCTACAAGCAGAGCCACTTCCTGCAATATCCGCCCGAAGCGCGCGTCATCAGCGCCTATGTCGAGGCGCGGCCGAACCCCTTTTCCGAGGAGATCGTCTTCCTCGGGCTCCAGCCCTTGCTCGTCGACTATTTCACCCGGCCGGTGACGAAGGCCGACATCGATGAGGCCGAGGCGATCTGCGCCGCGCACGGTGTACCGTTCAACCGCGCAGGCTGGGAGGCGATCGTCGCCGACCATGGCGGATATCTGCCGCTCGAGATCAAGGCGCTTCCCGAGGGGGCAATCGTCCCCGCGGGCGTGCCGCTGGTGCAACTGGAAAATACCGATCCGCGCATGCCGTGGCTGACGACCTTCATCGAGACGGCGATGCTGCGCGCGATCTGGTATCCGACGACGGTCGCAACGCTGAGCTGGAAGTGCAAGGCCGTAATCCGCGCAGGGCTCGATAAGAGTAGCGACGATGTCGAGGGGCAACTGCCTTTCAAACTGCACGACTTTGGTGCGCGCGGGGTGTCTTCCGCCGAAAGCGCGGGACTTGGCGGGATGGCGCATCTGGTCAATTTTCAGGGCACGGACACGATGGAGGCGCTACTCGCGGCGCGGCGATATTATGGCGCTGACATGGCGGGCTTTTCGATTCCCGCGGCCGAACATAGCACGATGACGAGCTGGGGCCGGGCGCGCGAGGAGGACGCCTATCGCAACATGCTCGACCGCTTCGAGGGCGAGGGGCGGATCGTCGCCGTGGTGTCCGACAGCTATGACCTCGACGCCGCGGTCGCCGACATCTGGGGCGGCAGCCTGCGTGAGAAAGTGCTGGCGCGGCAGGGCACGCTCGTCGTGCGGCCCGACAGCGGCGATCCGATCGAAACGCCGCTGCGCACGGTGAAAATGCTGTGGGAAAGGTTCGGCGGCAGCGTGAACGGCAAGGGCTATCGTGTGCTCGATCCGCATGTCCGGGTGATTCAGGGCGACGGGATGACGGTCGACAGCATCGGGCTGCTCGTCGCCCGGATGATCGAGGAAGGCTTTGCGATCGACAATATCGCCTTCGGCATGGGGGGCGGGATGTTACAGCACGTCAACCGCGACACGCTGCGCTTTGCGATGAAGGCGAATGCGATGCTCGGCGCCGATGGCGCGTGGCACGACGTGTTCAAGATGCCGAGCACCGACCTTGGCAAGGCGAGCAAGGCCGGACGACAGGCGGTAGTGATGAAGGACGGACGGATGGCGGCGGCAAGGCTCGATGCAATCGCGGCGGGCGAGGATTTGCTGGTGCCGGTGTGGCGGAACGGCGAGCTGCTCGTGCGCCACGACTTCGGCACAGTTCGTGCGCGGTCGGAGGCCGGATGACAGCGGATCAATCGGGAGTCCTCCATTCAGGCCTCCGGCGCATGGCGGCTTCACAAGGCCTGACCCAAAAAGCGGGACCTGTAGCCGCTCCTGCAACAGACCGGTGACCGAAGCGGGCAGGAACCGGTGAGCCATCGCTTGCGCGATGACTTCACCCTGACGGGCGTGAGGGGGCGTTTGGGGGGGGCAGTGACGTGCAGCAGCAATTGTTCGACGCCCGGTTTCTGTAGCCTTTCCTTGTGGTCAGGCCGCCACCGCCCGCGCGCTGCGCCGGATGGCCTGCGGCGGCTGGCCGAACGCGCGCAGGAAAGCACGGCGCATCCGTTCGCGGTCCGCAAAGCCGGTCTCGGCCGCCACGATGTCGATCGGGTGCCGGCTCTGTTCCATCATCAGCCGCGCCGCCTCGACCCTCAGATGTTCGACCGCCTTGGCGGGCGACTGGCCGGTTTCAGCGCGAAAGGCGCGGCTGAACTGGCGCGGGCTCAGATGCGCCGCCTCGGCGAGCTGTTCGACCGACAGCGGCGCCTTCAGATTCTTGCGGGCGTAATCGAGTGCGCCCTGGATGCGGTCCGACCGCGCATCCATCTTGAGCAGTTCGGAATGTTGCGACTGACCGCCCGCCCGCCGGTGATACATCACCAGCTTCTGCGCGACCGAACGTGCCAGCCCGGACCCGAAATCCTTCTCGATCATGGCCAGCGCAAGGTCGATCCCGGCGCTCATGCCGGCCGAAGTCCAGACATCGCCGTCGATGATGAAGATGCGGTCGTCCTCGACCTTCACCTTCGGGAAATCGCGCTCCAGCTCGCGCGCCAGGATCCAGTGGGTCGTGGCGCGCTTGCCGTCGAGCAGACCCGCTTCGGCGAGTGCGAACGCGCCGGTGCAGATCGAGGCGATCCGGCGGGAGGCAGCATGCGCGGCCTGCGCGAAGACGATCAGGCCCGGCGATGTCTCGACCCGTCCGGTGCCGCCGCTGATGATCAGCGTATCGAATGCCGGGTCGCCGAAGGGCCTGGTGTCGACCGGGATCCCCAGCGAACTCGCGATACGCCCGCCATGTTCGGAAAGCATCTCGAACTCGTAGAGCGGCTCGCCAGCGCTGATGTTGGCGAATTCGAACGCCGAGAGGGCGGCGAGGCTCATCACCTGAAAATCGGGGACTGCGACCAGGCCGATGCGCTGCATGGCTATCTCCTCTTGCCGTTCAGGGCCGGCGCAGCAACGCGACCGTGCCATGGCCGCCGTCGGCGCAGACACTGACGATCGCCCACGAGCCGGACGCCATCGCCCAGAGCTCCTTCACCGCCTGGCTGAGATCGCGCGCACCGGTTGCGGCGAAAGGATGGCCGATCGCGATCGATCCGCCATTGGGATTGACGCGGTCGCGCGGGAAGGCGCCGAAGTCGAAATCGACGCCCGCACGCTCGCGCGTCCAGCCGGGCTTTTCGAGCGCGGCGATATTGGTGAGTACCTGCGCTGCGAAGGCTTCGTGGATTTCCCAGAGCGCGACATCCCCGTAGCGCAGCCCGTGCCGTGCGAGGAGGCGCGGGATCGCGAAGCTCGGCGCCATTAGCAGCCCGTCGACATGATGGTCGACCGCGGCGATCTCATGATCCACGAGTTCGGCATGGGGCGTGTCCTTCGGTAGCTTCGCGAGGCCCGCTTCGGTCGCGACCCACACGGCCGCCGCACCGTCGGTGATCGGCGAGCTGTTGCCGGCGGTCAGCGATCCCTTGCCCGACTTGTCGAAGGCGGGCGCGAGGGACGCGAGCTTCCCGGCCGAAGTGTCGGCCCGCGGATTGGCATCGCGCGCAAGTTCGGGGAGCGCGATCACCAGATCGTCGAAGAAGCCGTTCTCCCACCCGGCAATGGCGCGCTGGTGGCTTTTCAGCGCCCAGTCATCCTGCGCCTCGCGCGTCAGGCCCCACGCTTGTGCGGTCTCTTCCATATGGTCGCCCATCGTGCGCCCGGTGATCCGGTTCGCCCAGCCCTTGGTCGGGAGTGTGAGATCGTCAGCGGTCAGCGCCTTGAGCGCCGCTATCGCGTCGGCGGGATTGGTGCGGAAGAGTTTCGTGACCCGCTTCGAGGCGTCGAGCTTCAATCCGATCGACGGATTGCTCATCACTTCGGCGCCGCCGACGAGTGCGAGTTCGGCCGAACCGCCGAGCATGCCCGCCGCGGCGAAGGCGGCGACCATGCTGGTCGAGCAGGCGAGAACCGCCGAGAATCCCGGGACCGTCGGGTCGAGCCCGGCGTCGAGCCAGACCTCGCGGCCGATATTGCTCCAGCCGAGGCTCGGGATCACCGTGCCCCAGACGAACAGGTCGGGGCGGGCGATGTCGGCCATCGCCCTCGCCAGCGGTACCGACAGGCTGATCGCGTCATGGTTGGCGAGCGCGCCGCCGCCGCGTCCGAACGGGGTCCGTAATCCCGCGGCGATATAGGTCTTCCGGGCAAGGCGTTGCATGATCGTATCTCCTTCGGGCCGGCAAGGGCCGACGCTGATGTCGCTCCAACCTATCTCGGGATAGTTATGGCTAAAATGTCATATATACCACTTTTCAGGCCATATCCAAAGCATGCGTCACGGATCGAACCGGTGGGGCGGATTCGCGCTGGTCGCCGCTTCATCATGCAGATGGCAAGCCTGCCATCACTCGCGTGTCGACCCGGAGTTTGCCTGGCGGAAGTCCTCTAAACCGGCCGGATCGCGCCAGTCGGCCGGAAGCCGATGCCGCGCTCCCAATAGGGCGGCTCGCCAAAGCTTTGCCTGAGGCTCCTTGCGAGGGCCTGGATCTTCGCCGAGGCTCCATGATCGCGGGCGTAGGTGATGAAGAGTTCGGCGCCTTCGGGGTGCGCCCCGATATCGATCGGGACAAGCGCGCCGCTCATGATGCTGCTGTGGACGAAAAAGCTTGGCAGCAGTGCCATGCCGAGGCCGGCGACCGCCGCATCCCTCATGACGATCCCGTTGTTGACCCGCAGGGCGGGCTTGGGCCGGATGACCGTCGCACCACCTTCACCTGCGAAGCGCCAGTCGCCTTCGCGGTTCGAATAAAGGATGCCCCGATGCTCGGCAAGGGTGGCAAGCGAATGCGGGCGGCCATGTTCGGCCACATAGGCGGGCGAAGCGACAAGGAGCCGGCGGCTGCTCGCCAGCCGGTGCGCGACCAGCCGTGTGTCGTCGACATTGCCATGGCGCAGCACCGCGTCATAGCCGGCGGCGGCCGCGTCGACGAACCGGTCGTCGAGCTCGAGTGACAGGTCGATTTCGCGATGCTCGGCGAGGAACCGGGCGAGGGCGGGCCCGAGGTGCAATATGCCGAAGCCCATCGGTGCAGAGAGCCGCAACGGACCCGCGAGCGTTCCGCTTCGCGCGGCGAGTTCGGCGGAGGCTTCCTCCATTTCGCGCAGGATGCGTTGCGCGCGCGGCAACAGGGTGCGGCCATTCTCGGTCAGCGAAAGCGTTCGCGTCGTTCGCTGGATCAGCCGCATTCCAAGGCCGCGCTCGAGTTCCGCCAGCCTCTCGCTCACGACCGATTTGGCAAGGCCGAGCCGCCGTGCAGCGGCGCTGATCGACCCGGCTTCGGCTGTCGCGACAAAGGCGCCCATTCCGTCGAGTTTCATCATTGTTCGGAAATCCCGTCGTCCAGTTTCGGATTTATCCGGCTTGTTCGAACAATGCATCGGGCGCATCTTCCTGTCCAGACGGCGCCGCAATGCGCGGCGACCGATGTCCGGAAACGGGAGATCATCATGAGCAACTTCACGAGCAGCAATATCCTCGTCCTCGGCGGCAGCCGCGGGATCGGCGCCGCGATGGTGCGGCGCTTTGCGAGCGGCGGCGGCAAGGTGGCGTTTACCTATGCGGGGTCGCGCGAGGCAGCGGAGGCGCTGGCGAGCGAAACCGGTGCTGCCGCGGAGCGGGTCGACAGCGCCGATCGCGACGCGCTGATCGCCGCCGTTGCGGGGCGCGGTGCCCTCGACATCATCGTGATCAATGCCGGCACGCTCGTCATGGGCGACCCGCTGACGCTCGACGCCGACGACATCGACCGGATGATCGATATCAACGTGCGTGCGCCCTATCATGCGGCGGTCGAAGCCGCGCGCCATATGAACGACAATGGCCGCATCATCGTCATCGGATCGGTCAACGGCGACCGTATGCCATTTGCGGGCGGTGCGGCCTATGCGCTCACCAAGTCGGCGGTGCAGGGGATGGTACGCGGACTGGCGCGCGATTTCGGCGATCGGGGTATCACGGTGAACAGCATCCAGCCGGGTCCGACCGACAGCGACATGAATCCGGCCGATGGACCGATGGCGGATACGATGCATGGCTTCATGGCGATCAAGCGCCACGCTCGCGCCGACGAGATCGCCGAGCTCGCGGCGTATATCGCGGGCCCTCACGGCGCCATGATTACCGGCACGATGCAGACGATCGACGGCGGCTTCGGGGCCTGACGGAGGCGGGCGGGAAGATGCGGGGGCGCCGGTTCCTGCTATGACGCGCAGCCTTCCCCGGCAGGCGGACCGTTGCAGGGGCCGCATTGACACCCGCTCGCGGCCTTGCGATCCAGACGGGATCCAGCGGGAGGGCACCTTATGCCAACATCTTCCTTCGAATTTACGAGCCCGGCGGGGTATCCGCTCGCCGGCCGGATCGAACAACCCGATGCGCCGGCAAGGGGCTGGGCATTGTTTGCCCATTGCTTCACCTGCGGCAAGGAAAGCGTCGCGGCGGTTCGTATTGCCCGGGCGCTCGCCCGGCACGGCATCGGAACGCTGCGCTTCGACTTCGCGGGGCTCGGAAAGAGCGGCGGTACCTTCGGCGAAGCCGGCTTCGGCGCCGATGTCGCCGATCTCGCCGCCGCCGCCGAGGCGATGGCCGCGCGGGACATGCCTCCCGCGCTTTTGATCGGCCATAGCCTCGGCGGCGCGGCCGTCCTCGCGGCTGCCGGAGGTCTTGCCATGGTGAAGGCCGTGGCGACGATCGGTGCGCCCTTCGACGTCAGCCATGTGCTTCATCAGTTCGACCCCGCCGGGCTCGAGACGATCGCGCGCGAAGGCGAAGGCGAGGTTCGGCTCGCTGGCCGCCCTTTCCGCGTCCGCCAGTCTTTCGTGGACGGCTTGAGGAACCATGACCAAGGCGCGAGGATCGCCGCGCTCAAGCGACCGCTCCTGATCCTGCACGCCCCCCTCGACGACACGGTGGGGATCGACAATGCATCCGAGATATTCCTCGCCGCAAGACATCCCAAGAGTTTCATCTCGCTCGACGATGCTGACCATCTTGTGAGCCGGCAGCGCGACGCCGACTATGTCGCCGCCGCGATCGGTGGCTGGGCATCGCGCTATCTGCCGCCGGTGCCCGAAACGCGCAGCGCCGGGCAGCCGGGCGATGTCGTGGCCGAAGAGACGCGTGCGGGCAAGTTCCAGGTGTCGATCCGTGCGGGCGGGATCCGTTTCCTCGCCGATGAACCCGAGGATGTCGGCGGGTTTGGATCGGGCCCGACGCCCTATGACCTGGTGAGCGCCGGGCTTGCCGCGTGTACGACGATGACCCTCAGGATGTACACCGACATGAAGGGCTGGCCGGTTGCCCGCATCCGGACTGCGGTCGGACACGTGAAGGACAAGGCGGCCCCGCAATCCGAGCATTTCGTTCGCCGGATCGCGGTCGAGGGCGATCTGGACGCCGACCAGCGCGCGCGGCTGCTGGAAATCGCCGGACGATGCCCGGTTCACCGGACGCTCGAGCGCGGCGCGCGGATCGAGACCGAGGCGGGCGAGCCGCCTGCGACCTCCGATCCGGTCGAGGCGCATGCCATGGCGATGGACAGCGCCGCGCAAGAATGACGGCCGATTATCCCGATTCCGATTGCCTAGCCGATCTCCAGGCGGAGATTTTGCTCGACGTCCTTGATATGGTCGGGGCGAACACCATTGTCGATCGCGCGCATTCGCCACTTGCGGACCGCGTCGGTGACCTCGGCGAGCATCGCCCTGACGTTTCGTGACGAGACCCCCGCCACTTTCCCGCTTTCCACAACGTCGTCGAGCGTGAAATTGTCGCGCTTGCCGCCGAGCGACATCTGGTGCTGCGCGGTCCAGTCGCCGTCGGGGTTATAGGCGTAGGAAAGGTCGAATGCGGGGGCGAGTGTCCACGCGCCGCGACGATCCATGAGGAAGGCGATATTCTTTGCATGGTCATCCTGATTCCGCGCGACGATGTTAAAGATCGCTCTCCGGAGCATCTGGTCGAGCACTTCCTGGCCGAGGCCAAGGCTGCGGATGGCCGTGAACGCCTGCTCATAGGCATTGGCGCGCGGCTGGTTGAAATCGAGATGCGCGAGCGCGGCAAGCGACTGCATGTGGAGCTTGTCGCCATCGCTGAGGCGATCGAAACGGCGCGTCATGAAATGGCGCCGGCCGCCTTCGTCGAACAGCCGACACTCGGTCATGTCGATGCCGGCGTCGACCGCCATGAGCGAATAGACATATTCGATCGTGCCGTAACCTTTGGAGTCGGCAAGCTCATGGTCGCGGTTGTTCGCGACCCCGTCGAATTTCATCAGCCAGTATTGAAAGCCCGCCGGCGCGGCGACCTGACCCGAACGAACCTCATTGGTCGCAGGATTCCAGGCGATGATCGCCTTGGCGCGCGCACCGCCCGCCGAGGTGCCGACGCGCAGTATTTCGCGCAGCGCGGCCGCCTTGTGATGCCACCGGCGGTTCCGACGGGCTTCCGGGTTACGTCCGAAAAGGTGGTATAAAGGTCATTTGAGACAAAATGGAGCGCGCCTATTCTCGGGAGACACCGGCAAGGAGCCGGCCAATTTCAGGAGAATGCAATGTCTGCCCAGAACCACGGCACCGCCCTCGTCACCGGCGCCTCGAGCGGTATTGGCGCGCTTTATGCCGACCGGCTTGCCCGCCGCGGCCATGATCTGATCCTCGTGGCGCGCAACCGTGATCGCCTCGAAGATCTCGCCCGCAAGCTTGCTGACGAGACCGGGCGCTCGGTCGAGATTGTCGTCGCCGATCTCGGCGACAAGGCCGGTCTCGGTCAGATCGAAACCCTGCTCAAGACCGATGCCAGCATCACCGCGCTGGTCAACAACGCGGGCGTCGGTGCCACCGCGCCGCTGCTCGGCTCCGACGTCGACGCGATGGAGCGGATGATCGATCTCAATGTCACCGCGCTTACCCGGCTGAGTTATGCGGCCGCCCCGGGTTTCGTTGCGCGCGGACAAGGCACGATCATCAATATCGCCTCGATTGTCGCGATCGGCCCCGAGGTCCTCAACGGCGTTTATGGCGGCACCAAATCCTTCGTCCTCGCCTTCAGCCAGTCGCTGCACCATGAGCTCGCCGACAGGGGCGTGCGCATCCAGGCCGTGCTCCCCGGGGCGACCGCGACCGATTTCTGGGATGTCGCGGGCACCCCGGTCGAGCATCTTCCGGGCGAAATCGTCATGAAGGCGACCGACCTCGTCGACGCCGCCCTCGCGGGGTTCGACCTCGGCGAGCTCGTCACCATTCCGTCGCTGCCCGAAAAGGCCGACTGGGATGCCTATGAGGCGGCACGGCAAAAGATGCTGCCGAACCTCTCGCGGGCTGAACCGGCTGACCGCTATCGGCAGACCGAAGCCACCTGATCCGGATTTGCAGGATGTCCGGCCCTTGGCCGGGCATCTTCTCCGCGTGGTGTCCAGGCCGGACCGGTCTCGGCGCGGCGTATCGACATCCATATCTGGACCGGCGGTATGGGCCTGGTTCTGGCTTTGGCGATGGTCGTTCTGGATATTATCGTCGCGATTACCCGATCGACCCCGCCGCGCCTTGCCGCGCCGCCCTTCACCCGCGAGCAATTTCCGATCTTTCCGTTCATTGCCATCGGATTGTTTGGCCTGTTCGTCGGCTGCGCCTTCGCCGCCCGGCGCCGGCCCGCATATCACAAGCGCTATATGCTCCTTGCGACGATCAATGTTGTTTTTCCTGCCTTTTCGCGCATGACCGGGCTGATCCCGGTGCTGCCCCGGGGGGCGACCGGGGCGATAATCTTTCAGACATGTTTCTGGCCGTCCTTGCGATCCATGACTTGCGATCGAGCGGGCGGATTCATCCGGCGACGTTGTTGGGCGGCACGTTGACACTCCTTTGCGGACCTCTTCGATTCATGATCGCCCGAAGCTCGTGGTGGGAGGACATGGCGGGTTCGCTGGTAGCGTAGAGAATTGCGGTCGGCCGCCCGCTGATGATGTGATCGATGATTCTACACAAGCCGGGGTCTGCTTGCAGGAGCTGAGCCGATGTCCCTTGCCGATGTTCCGGTCGGTTCGCTCAAAACCGGAGGACCGGGCATGCGGGCGCGGGCGCTGAAGGGCACAAGAGCGGGCGATCCCGCGCAAACCGTCAATTTATGGGATCTATGGTGCCGCTTACAGGACTCGAACCTGTGGCCCCATCATTACGAATGATGTGCTCTACCAACTGAGCTAAAGCGGCAACGAGGGGCGCCTCTACCAGCGTGTCGGGGCGAAGACAAGCATCCTCGCGCAGAAACTGTTTTTGCCCCCGTTGCGAAGGCTCTGGCGACGCCGCATGACATTGCGGGGGGGGGGCCGCGCAGCGTCATCCGGTCCGGGTTTCGGCGATCGTCCATCCGGCTCACACGACGTTCGCGCGGCAATCGAAGCGTGTTGATCGGCTTGTCGAGGCAATCGACGGGATCGGGCGGGGCTGTCCGGCGGGCCTCCGAATAATTATCGCTCACCGGTGGAATAGCCGATGCACGGCAAGCGTATGCGGGGCATGTCGACTATCGCCTCTCTCCCCGTCCGCCGTCCTCCCGAATTCCATCCCGCCCGGTCACGGCCGCTCCGTATCGCCCTCTTCTCGGGCAATTACGATTGCGTCCGCGACGGCGCCAACCGGGCGCTGAACCGGCTTGTCGCCTTTCTTCTGGAAGAGGCGGGGGCGCAGGTGCGCATCTATTCTCCCGCGGCGCCGCGCAAGGCCTTCGCCTCCGTCGGCGACGTGGTCCCGGTGCGCTCGGCCTGTATTCCGGGGCGGCCCGAATATCGGCTGGCGCTCGGTTTCACGCGCGCGGCGCGTACTGACATGGAACGTTTTGCGCCCGACATCGTCCATCTGTCGGCGCCCGACCTGCTGGGTCGGCAGGCACAGAAATATGCGCGCGCGGCGGGTATCCCCGTGATCGCCAGCCTGCACACACGCTTCGAGACTTATCTCGACTATTATCGGCTCGGCTTTCTCCGACGCCGCGTCATCGACTATCTCACACGCTTCTACGGCGATAGCGACCATATACTGGCGCCCACACCGCCGATCCGTACCGAGCTGGCGCATCAGTTCGGTGACGAGCGGGTATCGATATGGTCGCGGGGTGTCGACCGCCGGGCATTCAGCCCGGCGCTTCGGAGCGAGGCGTGGCGTGCGCACTCGGGTTACGCGCCGACAGACATCGTGCCGCTGTTCTTCGGCCGCCTCGTCCTCGAAAAGGGGCTGGGGCTTTTCGCCGAGACGGTGGCGGCCTTGCGAGCACAGGGTCATGCGGTGCGCCCGCTGGTCATCGGCGACGGACCGGCGCGCGGCTCGCTCGCGCGGCGGCTCCCCAACGCCAATTTCCTTGGCTTTCTGGAAGGGCGCGAGTTGGGCCGTGCGCTCGCGAGCGCCGACATGTTGATCAACCCCAGCGTCACCGAGGCTTTCGGCAACGTCAATCTCGAGGCGATGGCGTCGGGCCTTGCAGTTGTCTCGGCCGACGTGCCGAGCGCATCGGCGCTGATCGACCATGGACGAACCGGTCTGCTCGTGCCGTCCGATGACGCCGGTGCCTATGCGAAAGTCGCGGCAGAGCTTGTCGCCCGCCCGGCCCGCCGCGCGTCGCTCGGCCGCGCCGCGAGCGTCGCCGCAGATCGCTATCGCTGGGACGAGATATTGGGCGAGGTCGTCGGGGTTTACGACCGGATTGCCAGCCGCGAAGCCGGGTCCCATTATGCGAAGGTCGCCTGATGATCGCGACATCGCCTGCATATGCCCCTATAGTGGCGCCATGACCGACGCGCCTGACGGCAAGGAGGATATCCCCGGCGATCTCGCCGCGATGCAGCGCTATGCGCGGACTCTCGCCCGCGACCATCAGGATGCCGATGATGTCGTGCAGGATGCGCTCGTTCGCGCGATCGAGCGCGACACAACTTACCGGCGGGGGCGGAGCCGGCGGAGCTGGCTGCTCGCCATCGTGCACAATGTCTTCGTCTCGGGCCTGCGCCGGAAGGCGGCGGAACGGCGGCGTAACGACCGCTTCGCCGAAACGAGGCTTGTTCATTCCGAAGCCGCGCAGGAGCATCACGCCCGCCTCGCCGAAATCGCGCGTAGCTTTGACGCACTGTCCGAACAGCATCGCACCGTCCTGCATCTCTCCGCGGTGGAGGGGCTGAGCTATCAGGAATGCGCCGATCGGCTGGGTGTGCCGGTCGGGACGATCATGTCGCGCCTCGCGCGGGCGCGGGCGGCGCTGCGCGAGCGCGACGGGCAGGGTGCAGTGGCCCCGAGGCTGCGGGTTGTGGGAGGGCGAGATGAATAGGGCACCGAGCGACCAGGAGATCGACGCATATATCGACGGGCAACTCGACGCCGAAGGCCGATTCGTCGTCGAGGACTATCTCGGGCAGCATCCCGCCGAGGCCGCGCAGGTGATGGGCGACCTCGGGCGGCGGTCGGCGCTGCAACTGATCGCGCATGATCGCGAGCCACCGATGCCGGTTCCCAGCAGCCTCGCACGACTTGGCCAGGCGGCGAAGCCGGCGCGTTGGCGCAGGTGGACACCCTTCGGCGGGCTTTCGGTGGCCGCCATGCTCGTTCTTGCCGTCGTGGCGGCACAGGATCGTCCCGCCTATGTCGAGGATGCGCTGACGTCGCATCGGGTCGCGGCGCTTCGGGCCGACATGGAATCGCAGGTCGAGGCGCCACAGTTCAACGCCCGCGAGATTCGTCTCGCGACCGATATTGCCGTGCCCCTCGTTCCCGCCGACTGGACGGTGACCGATGTCCAGCTCTTCCCGACCGGACGCGGGCCCGCCCTGCTCATGGCGGTGCGTACCCGCGAGGGAAATCGTATGTCGCTCTTTGCGCAGCGCGAGGAGAATGACGCGCCCGAACGGCCGGACGCGATCCGCGAAGGGGCACAGTCGGTTGCCTATTGGCGCCGCGGTGACATGGCCTATGCGCTTGTCGGCGATAGCGAACCCGCGGCGCTCGACGCCACCGCGGAGGCGCTGGTGCGCGAATGGTCCTGACGGGCGACGGCGGAACCGCGGGGGCCGGCAAGGATTGAATCAGCATTGACGGCTGTTGCTTGCCAATCATAATTAAAAAGATAGAGAATGCGCGGGTCACATGAGGAGTTGCTTGCCATGACGATGAAGAAAGCTCCGATCTGGTGCGCCGCCGCGCTTTCGATCGCGCTGGGTCTGCTCGCCGGCTGTTCGGGCGGGGGCGACAAGGGTAATACAGTCGAACTGCTCAACGTCTCCTACGATCCGACCCGCGAACTCTATGCGGCGATCAACCCCAAATTTGCCGCGCAATGGAAAGCCGAGACCGGCCAGACGGTGAAGATCACGATGAGCCATGGCGGTTCGGGCAAACAGGCCCGCGCGGTGATCGACGGACTCGATGCCGATGTTGCGACGCTCGCGCTTGCCTACGACATCGACGAGATCGCGACGCGCTCCGATGCACTGACCAAGCCGTGGCAGACGCGGCTCGCGAACAACAGCGCGCCCTACACCTCGACCATCGTGTTTCTTGTGCGGAGCGGCAATCCGAAGGGAATCAGGGACTGGAACGATCTCGTGAAGCCCGGCGTGCAGGTCATCACCCCGAACCCCAAGACCAGCGGGGGCGCGCGCTGGAACTTCCTTGCGGCTTGGGCCTACGGACGCAAGGTCTATGGTTCCGACGCGGGGGCCGAAGAATTCGTGAGCAAGCTGCTCGCCAACGTGCCCGTGCTCGACAGCGGCGCGCGCGGTTCGACGACGACTTTTGTTGAGCGCGGCATCGGCGACGTGCTGCTCGCCTGGGAAAATGAGGCGTTCCTCGCACAGAAGGAACTCGGCAAGGGCAAGTTCGATATCGTCGCGCCGTCGATCTCGATTCTCGCCGAACCTCCGGTCGCGGTGCTCGACGGCAATACGAAGCGGCACGGCACGACCGAGGTCGCCGAGGCCTATCTCAAATATCTCTACACGCCGGAGGCACAGGACATTATCGGCAGGAATTATTACCGCCCGAACAATCCCGAGGCGGCCGCCAAATATGCGCATGCCTTTCCCGAGCTGAAACTCGTGACGATCGACGATGAATTCGGCGGCTGGCAGGCGGCGCAGAAGCGCTTTTTCGCCGACGGCGGGGTGTTCGACAAGATTTTCGCCAAGACCAGGCGATAATCCTCGATGGCCAGCATCGCCCCCGGCAGACAATTGCATGTGCCCGAACCGGCGGCCCCCGACCGGAGCGTCGGGGCGAAGTCGGCGATTCCGGGCTTCGGGCTGACGATGGGGCTGACGATCGCCTGGCTGTCGCTGATTGTCCTGATCCCGCTCAGCACTGTCTTCATTCGCTCGGCGGGCATGGGCTGGTTCGATTTCGTCGCCGCCGGTTTTTCGCCGCGCGCGATCGCCGCCTACAAGGTCAGCTTCGGGACCGCCTTTGCCGCGGCGCTGGTCAACGCGGTGTTCGGGCTCGTTACGGCCTGGGTGCTCGTCCGCTATCGTTTCCCGGGGCGGCGGATCGTCAACGCGCTCGTCGACCTGCCATTCGCGCTGCCCACCGCGGTCGCAGGCATCGCGCTCACTGCCATCTATGCCGGCAACGGCTGGGTCGGGCAGTTTCTCGAACCGCTGGGGATCAAGGTCGCCTACACCCCCGTCGGGATCGCCGTCGCGTTGATCTTCATCGGCCTTCCGTTCATCGTTCGCTCGGTCGAGCCGGTGCTCGAAGATATGAATGTCGAGATCGAGGAGGCTGCGCTCTCGCTCGGCGCCCGGCCCTGGCAGATTTTCGTGCGGATCATCCTGCCAGCGATCATGCCGGCGCTGCTCACCGGCTTCGCGCTCGCCTTCGCGCGCGGCGTCGGGGAGTATGGATCGGTCATCTTCATCGCGGGCAACATGCCCTTCAAATCCGAAATCGCACCGCTGCTGATCATCACACAGCTCGAACAATATGATTACGCAGCCGCGACCGCGATCGCGACGGTGATGCTCGTCGCCTCCTTCGCGATGCTCCTGCTCATCAACGTCATTCAGGCGTGGAACCGCAAGCGGGTGAACGGCTGATGGAGAAGTTCGGCAAAAGCACGGCGCGACTTTGCCTGATCGGGGTGGCGATCGCTTTTCTTGCGATGTTCCTTGTCCTTCCGCTCGTCTCGGTCTTTGCCGAGGGGCTGTCGAAGGGGATCGAGGCCTATGGTGCCGCGATCATCGAGCCCGATGCGCTGTCGGCGATCCGCCTCACGCTGCTCGTCGCGGCGATCAGCGTACCGCTCAATATCGTTTTCGGTATCGCCGCCGCGTGGGCGATCGCCAAGTTCGACTTTCGGGGCAAGAGCTTGCTCACGACCTTCATCGACCTGCCATTCTCGGTCTCGCCCGTCGTCGCGGGGCTGATCTATGTACTTCTGTTCGGTGCACATGGCTGGCTCGGGCCATGGCTGCGCGCGCACGACATCCAGATCGTCTTTGCCGTTCCCGGCATCGTGCTCGCGACGATTTTCGTGACATTTCCCTTCGTCGCGCGCGAGCTTATCCCGCTGATGAGCGAGCAGGGGCGCGACGATGAGGAAGCGGCGCTGTCGCTCGGCGCGTCGGGGTTTCAGACCTTCTGGCACGTCACCCTGCCGAACATCCGCTGGGGGCTGCTCTATGGCGTGCTCCTCTGCAATGCGCGCGCGATGGGCGAGTTCGGGGCGGTGTCGGTCGTCTCGGGCCATTTGCGGGGTCAGACCAACACGATGCCGCTGCATGTCGAGATCCTCTATAACGAGTATAATTTCGCCGCCGCCTTTGCGGTCGCGTCGCTCCTCGCGCTGCTGGCGCTGGTGACGCTCATTCTCAAATCGATCGTCGAATGGCGCTTCGATCACCGCCGCGGAGGCGCAGGGCATTGATAACAGTTCATGGCATTTCCAAGCGGTTCGGGGCGTTCGAGGCGCTTCGGGATATCGACCTCGAAGTACGCGATGGCGAGTTTCTCGCGCTGCTCGGCCCCTCGGGATCGGGCAAGACGACCCTGCTGCGCATCATCGCCGGTCTCGAATTTCCCGATGTCGGCCGCCTCGACTTTCACGGGCAGGATGTGACGGGGCTGAAAGTCGCCGATCGCAAGGTCGGTTTCGTGTTCCAGCATTATGCGCTGTTCAAGCATATGACCGTCGCCGAGAATGTCGGCTTCGGCCTCAGCGTCCGCCGCAGGAAGGAGCGCCCGGCCAAGACGAAGATCAGGGCGCGCGCCGAGGAGCTGCTCGAACTCGTCCAGCTCGGCGGCCTCGGCGGACGCTATCCCGCGCAACTGTCGGGCGGCCAGCGGCAGCGCGTCGCGCTTGCCCGCGCGCTTGCGGTCGAGCCGCAATTGCTGCTGCTCGACGAACCGTTCGGCGCGCTCGATGCGAAAGTGCGCAAGGAGCTGCGCCGCTGGCTTCGGCAATTGCATGGCCAGATGGGGCTGACGTCGATCTTCGTGACGCATGATCAGGAAGAGGCACTGGAACTGGCCGACCGGGTTGTCGTGATGGATCATGGCGTGATCGAGCAGGTCGGCACGCCCGAACAAATCTATATGGCGCCCGGCAGCCGGTTCGTATCCCGCTTCGTCGGTGAAACGAACAGCCTGCCGGTCGAAATCACCGGCGGGCGGGTCCATTTCTTCGATCGCCGGATCGACGTCGATGCCGGGGGAACGGCCGATGGCCCCGCGCGGCTCGATTTCCGTCCGCATGATGTGGCGGTGTGCGCCGAGCGGCCGGGCTGCCTGCCGATGCTGGTAACCGGAATATATCGCCGCGGCGGGGCCTGGCGTGTCGAGGGCGAGGTCACGGGCGTCGAGCGGATCGTCGAAATCGACATCGGCGCGGACGAAGCTCCCCCCGCGGTCGGCGCACGTCTTGGCCTTCATATCGCGCATGCCCGGCTGTTCGCGGAGCCGCCCGGCGCGGAACGCGACGATGAAGCGACGAACCGGGCGGCGCGGTGACCTGATCTTGCCGGATCGCAGGCCATAGTATTTCGAGGCGGGCCTTTCGGGCCGGACAGGAGGATATGTGGACGATCTGATCCCGCGCGCGACGGCATTTATCGCGCAGCACGGGATGTGGGCCGGGCCGATCATCGGCTTGCTTGTTTTCGAGGAATCGCTCGCCGTCGTCGGCCTGTTCTTCCCGGCCACCGCCCTGATGATCGCGATCGGCGGCCTGATCGGCACCGGGGTGATCGATCCCTTCTGGATCATGGGCTGGGCGATGGTCGGTGCGGCGATCGGCGACTGGATTTCCTATGCGCTCGGCCGCCGTCTCGGCCCCGCCGCCTACCGCCGCTGGCCCCTCAACCGCCATCGGCCGATGGTCGCGCGCGCGCGGCTCTTCTTTCGCCGCTACGGTTTTCTGTCGATCTTTGCCGGCCGCTTCCTCGGACCGGTCCGCGCGACGATCCCGCTGGTCGCAGGTGTGATGGACATGGACCGCCGCCGTTTCCAGATCGCCAATGCTCTAGAATTCTCCTGCTACACCAACGCGGACGGCATTGTTGCCGTGTCCTGCATAAGCGAAGCCTGCGGTGAGGGCGAAGGGGTTTTCGGTGTCCAGCCGGTGCGAGATCGCGCCGCCGATCGCCTGCGCCTCGCGGAAGGTCGCGCCGTTGAGCGAGTAGCTGGTGCGCCCCGGCGCTGACGGCATCGGGGCATAGCCCATCGCCATCGCTGCAGCGGTGCCGGAGCGCGCGTCGCGCCGGGCGCGGTCGAGGTCGAAGCGGATCTCTGCCAGATCGCCCGGACCGAAATCGGCGAGCGCGAGATTGCCCGCTGCGTCCGATGTCACGTAGCTCACCGGACCGGACTGCGCCGCGCGGCTCGCGGCGGAGCCGATGCCGGAGAGCGTATAGGTCGAGGCCGTCGATCCGAGCGATACCTGACCCGCCCGGTTCGCAACCGCATTCTCGCCGATCGCAACCGCTCCCGCTGCCGTCGCCTGCGCGTTGCTGCCGAGAGCGATTGCCGACTGCCCCTCGGCGACGCTGTCGGCGCCGATGGCCACGGCGGCGAGCCCGGTCGCGCGATTGTCGGCGCCGATGGCGACCGCGCCGCGCCCCGTCGCGAGATTGGGATCGCCGATGGCGACTGCGCCTTCGCCTGAAGCCACATTGCCGAGCCCGATCGCTACGGCTGCGCCGTCGGTCGCCCGGGCGCCGGTGCCGATCGCGACCGCGTCACGGCCACTGGCATTTGCTCCCGAGCCCATCGCAATCGCATTTGCGCCGGTCGCGGTCGGCCGGGCGCCGCTGCCGTTGATCGCCATATAATCGGTACGTGCAAGCGCTTCGTCGGCGCTCGCCTTGGCGATCTGGGCGTTGGCCGAGGCGCTTTCGGCAATCGAGCGGGCGAGGTTGGCATTGGTTTGCGCCGCAACGGCGACCGTCTCCGCCTCCGTGGCCTTCACGGCGGCGGCATCGGCCGCGGTTTGGGCATTGTTCGCATTGGCGAGTGCCAGCTCCGCCGTCTGGCGCGTTACCGCGCCGCTCGCGATGGCCTCGTTGGCGAGGTCGTGAGCCGCGTTCGCACGGGTTTGTGCGGTCGCTGCCTCGGTGCGCGCGATCGCCGCCTCGCTTGCGGCGCCTTCGGCGGTCGCCTGCGCGGTCGCGGCGTTGGCCAGCGCGGTGTCCGCCGTCGCCTGCGCCGCCGCGACCGCCTGGTTGGTCGTATGAAGCTGCCCGCCCGTTACGGCGTCGGTGGATCCGGCCGCGACGGTGCCGTCGGCGACGTTGACGATGCTGCGCTCGGCGCCCGCCGCGCCGACCGAGACCGTGTTCGCCTGATCCGCCACCGATCCCTGTCCCAGCGCGACCGCGCCGTCGCCGGTGGCGCTGGCGCCCTGACCAAAGGCGGAGGCGCCGAGGGCATGGGCCTTGGCGTTTTCGCCCACGGCGGTCGCGTCGGTTTGTCCGGCAGCGGTCCCGCCCGCCTCCGCGTTGGCGCCGATCGCTGTCGAGCGGGCATTGGAATAATATTGGCCGTTCCACGTGCCGCCGGCCTGGGCGGAATGGCCAATCGCGGTCGTCGATTCGCCCACGGCGAGGCTGCGGACGCCGTTCACAGTGGCATAGTCGCCGTAGACAAAACTGCCCTGGCCGGTGGCGGTGCTATTCGTGCCAGTGATAGTGGCATTTTGGCCGATCGCGGTGCTGTTGACGCCGTCAGCAATGCTGAACTGGCCGATTGCGGTACTGTGGTTTGCTTCGGCGAAGCTGAACTGGCCGATCGCGGTGCTGTTCGTGCCATTGGCGTGGCTGTTCTGCCCGATCGCGGTACTTTCATTGCCCGCGGCAATCGCGCTCTGGCCGAAAGCAGAGGCGTTAACGGCATTGGCCATGGCGCTTTCACCCACCGCGGTCGCGTTAGCTTGTCCAGCGGCGCCCGCGCCCGCTTGCGCCAGCGCACCCAGCGCGGTGGTGCCGGAATTGGCGAAGCCGCTCCCCGCCGTTCCGCCAGCCTTGGCCTGGAACCCCATCGCTGTGCCGAGCTCGCCCGACGCAAAGCTGGTCTTGCCTATCACCGTGCTGCCATCGCCCGATGCGACGCTTTCGGTGCCGATCGCCGTGGTATAATATCCGCTTGCGACGCTGTCTGTACCGATCGCAACGCCGGAATCGCCGCTTGCGATGCTGTTCGCACCCGTCGCCGTGCTGCGGGTGCCGCTCGCCTCGGCACCCCTGCCGGTGGCGGTGGCGGCAAAGCCGCTGGCGGTGCTGCCGTGCCCGATCGCGGTGGTGGCGGTGCTGCTCGCGGTGCTGTCCCGGCCGACGGCGGTGCTGTTGAGGCCGCTGGCGTCGCTGTTCTCGCCGCATTCGGTGCTGTTCGCGCCGGTGCCGACATTGCACTCGGGCGTCGGGTCGGCGCGGGCCGTGGTGGGCAGCATCAGCGCGGTGGCGATGGCGAGCGGGGTGGCGGCGGCAAGCAGTATTACGCGCGGTGAACGCATGATTTGTCCCCTGGTTCGTGGCGACATGCCGCCATCCGGCTCAAGGAGCGAAGGCATCGCGCCGATGCTGCGATGCTGCCCCTGCGCCGGGTCGTGTCGTCGGGCCAGACTAGGGCGGTGAGGGCCGGCAATTCTACCGATCAATTCCGATGAATTCTGACCGATTCTGCCGACGCCGGTGTAGAATAGCATGGTTAATCCAACGCAAGGCATTGAGTTGCGACCGGAAATATCGGATGGCGCTTGCATGGGTGCGCGAACGACATGCTTGATCTAGAGACGATACTGATCGTCACCCTGGCAACTGCATGCCTTCAGGCGCTGGTCTGGATTTTCGCCTGGCGTGCCTGGCGTCACCTTTACGAACTCCAGTTTCTCGCCGCGGGTTTCGTCGCGATAGCAGCTGGAATATCGCTGATGCTCGTGCGCGGCGGCGATCCGGCGGAGGGTGCGATCATCATCCCCAACACGATCATCAAGGTCGGGCTCGTCCTGTTGGCCGAGGGGCTCGCGCGCTTTCTTGGCCAACCGCGCTATAGCTGGATCGGCGTTTCCTTGCTGATCGCCCATACCGCAGTCTGGAGCGCACTCGTCGCCGTGGATCCGGGCAATATAGCCGCGCGCATTCATGCCTCGACCGTGTTCACCGTGAGCATCATGTCGATGATGTGCCTCGGTCTCGTGCGCGACCGCGTGCAACCGGCAGCCCTGCGTTGGGCTACGATCGCGGTACTTGCACAATATATGCTGGCGAGCATCGTTCAGAGCGTTCTGGAATTTGGCTTGCCCGCCGATTTTCAAAGCGCACCGGTCCTCGCTGACCGCAATGCCTGGTATCTTCTGCAGGGCACCTTGTTTCTGATTGCGCTTTTCGCATGCCTGCTTTTCATGGTGAGCTCGCGGTTGTCGTTGGACTTGCGCGAGAAGAATGACAGTCTTTCGCGCGAAGTGCAGGAACGGCGGCGGCTCGAAAGCGATTTGAGCACGAGCCTCGAGACCGAGCGCGCCTTGCGCGAAGAGCAGATTGACCTCATGCGGATCGTCAGCCACGAATTCCGTACGCCGCTTGCCATCATTCGCAATGCCGCAGAAATGGTTGGCCTTGTCGGCGACAAATCGCCCGAAGCGACGCGAGAACGGCTCGCGGGGATCGACGAGGCGCTTGATCGCCTGTTCTCCCTGATCGACCGTTTCATCGCCGACGATCGCGAGCGCATCTATCGACCCGAGCCAGTCCGGATCGGATCGGTCATCGGGGAAGTGCAGAGGCATTTCGCAATGACGGGGTGTGGCAATCGTCTGGAGATCGTGGCTGAACCAGAGATATTTTTCCTCGCTGATGTCGAGATGATGATCACGGTCCTGATCAATCTCGTGGACAATGCTCTTAAATATTCGCCGGACCATTGCCCGGTCCATATTGCCGTCCGGGAAGAGCGCGCCTGCCTCGTGATCGAGGTGCGCGATCGGGGAATGGGTATTCCCGAAGGGCAGCGGGCCAAAATCGGACGCCGCTTTTTCCGCGCCTCCAATGCGACGACGATCGCGGGCACCGGCCTCGGAATTTATTCCGCCCGTCGGCTCCTCGCCTATCATGGCGCAACGGTGGATTTCGAGCCCCATGACGAAGGCGGCACCGCCGCGGTCGTGCGGATCCCGCTGCCCGCCGGCCGTAGGAGCCAGCCTTTCCATCAGAGCGTGACGGCGTGACCCATATTCTGATTGTCGAGGATGAACCGCGTCTGCGCCAGGATCTCGGCGACTTTCTGGCGTTGCGCGGTTTTGAAGTCACAGGCGTCGCCACTGCGCGAGACATGCGCGCGGCGCTCACGGAGGAGCCTCGACCTGCGATCATCATTCTTGACGTGGGATTGCCCGACGGCAACGGTTTCGATCTGGCGACAGAAATCCGCCAAAGTCACGATTGCGGCATCATCATGTTGACCGCCTTTGGCGACAGCGCCGATCGTGTTCGCGGTTTCGACAGCGGTGCCGACATCTATCTCGTCAAGCACAGCACATTGCGGGAGATCGAAGCCGCCATCCGCAGCCTGCTGCGGCGCACCGGAAATCGGCTGGTAGCGGAAAGCGGTAAGGGGCGCTGGATTCTGGATACCGCCAATTGGACCATGATCGCCCCGAACGGGCAGGCGCTCAAGCTGACGGCGACCGAGTTCGCGTTCCTGAACCTGTTGTGCGAACGTCAGGGAGGCGTTTGCGCGCGCGACGATATCGTGGCCGCGCTTGCCCGCCCCGGTGGACATTTCGACAATCGTCATCTCGACGCGGTCGTCAGCCGATTACGCCGCAAGTTCGAACGGGCCACAAATCTCCCGTCCGCGATCAAGGTCGTCTATGGCGTCGGTTATACGTTCACTGCGGATATTGCCATGGAGTGAGTGCTGGCGGTGGCGGTAGACGATGTCTGACACTGCATTGGTTCAAATCTCCATTTGGCCGACTTTCGTTCGAGGCGCTGCGCCGCTGTTTCCGCCGAAAGAATGAAGCGTTACGGCTTTTCTGTCGCCGATTGTCTTCCCCCGGTAGAAGGGGCCTGGGCTTTACCGGAGAGTAAGCGCGCCGATGGTGAGTGACGACATTCTCGAAAGCTGGTTCTGCAGCGAGGTGCTGCCGAACGAGGGGGCGCTTACCGGTTTCATCCGCAACAACTGGCGGGCCGCAGAAGATGTCGTCGACCTGCGCCACGACGTGTATGAATTGGCGATCGCCGGTGCGCGGCGGGGGCTGCCCGATGACGCCCGGGCATTCCTGTTCACGATCGCGCGGAACCATCTCATCAATCGCGCGAAACGGGCGCGCATCGTTTCCTTTGAATTGGTGGCAGACCTCGAAGCGGTGCAGCACGACGTGGATATGCTCACCGCCGAGCGGCATGTCCTGGCCCGCGATGCCCTGCGGCGCGCGCAGGAAGGGATTGATCGGCTGTCGCCGCGTGTTCGCCAGATCGTGCTGCTCCGCAAGGTCGAGGGACTGAACACCCGGGAAACCGCGGCGCGTCTTGGTATCGGCATCGATGCAGTCGAACGACAGCTTGCAATGGGAATGAAGGCGCTCGCCGATTTTATGCTCGGTGGTCCGGGCAAGATCATGAGGCAGAAATTTGTCCGCAAAGGGCGCCGGGAGACGGAGGTATGAGCCGGGCAGAAAAGGCTGATGATGCGGCGGCCGGCTGGGTCATCCGGCGCGAGAACGGCGACTGGTCGGAGATCGATCAGGCTGCGTTCGATGCGTGGCTGTCCGCGTCGGACGGCAACAAGGCCGCCTATTGGCGCCTGAAACATAGCTGGAAGGAAGCCGACCGGATCGGTGCGCTGGGTATCGAGGCTGCTCCCGCCGGTCCGCGCCGGTCCCTGGCAAGATATTGGATTCCAGCGGTACTTGCGGCTTCGCTCGTTGCAGCGATCTGGATCGCTTCGGTCCCGTCCAATTGGGGCTCGTCTGCGCCAGAACCGGCTGTCGCGACTTATGAGGCGCGGGTCGGGGAGCGCAAAAATATCGCGCTTGCGGACGGCAGCCGTGTCGAACTCAACACGCACAGCGCGATCCGCGCGACCTCGACATCGGGCCGCCGCGAGGTCTGGCTCGACAATGGCGAGGCGTATTTCGAAGTGCGGCACGATCCGCAGCGGCCTTTCGTCGTCCATGCCGGCGCGCGCACGGTCACCGTATTGGGCACGAAATTTTCGGTCCGGCGCGACGGCAAGGACGTGTCGGTATCGGTCGTCGAAGGACGCGTGCGGATCGACGAGCTTTCGGACGCCGATGACAGGCCCGCATCGACGACGACCATCACCGGCGGCATGTCGGCGATCAGCGACGGTCGCTCGACGCTCGTCACCCAGCGTTCGGACGAACGCGTCGAGAGTGCGCTTGCGTGGCGTGACGGCATGTTGAATTTTGATCAGACGACGCTTGCCGATGCTGCGGCGGAGTTCAGCCGCTATCATCGCCGGCCGATTGTCGTCACCGACGAGGGTGCGGCCGGTATTCGTATCGGCGGAACCTTCCAGGCGTCGAATGTCGAGGCATTTGCGCGGCTGCTGCGCGACGCCTACGGGCTGCATGTCGAAATCGCTCCCGATGCGATAAAAATCTCCAGCTGAGCGTTACGGCTTTGTGACGCCCGACTGTCCTACCTCTTGAGGGCGCGCGACCAGGCGGCCGAGCAGGGGGAAGCCATGAAGAAATCCAGTTTGGCCGCGATGCTTGCGACGAGCATCTGCATCGTCGCGACGGCAACGCCTGCACATGCGCAAACCCGTAGCTATGATATCGCAGCCGGCGGTCTCAAGTCCGCGCTCGATGCCTATGGCCGCCAGTCGGGCCGACAGGTCATCTACAGGGCCGACGATGTTCGCGGTGCGCGTTCGGGTGGCGCGCGCGGGACGATGCATGCCGACGCAGCATTGGCGCAATTGCTCCGCGGAAGCGGATTTACCTATCGCGTCGACGCGTCCGGAGCGATTGCGATCATTCCGGGGGAAAGCGAAGCCGGAAGCGCCGCGGCCGATAGCGAGAGCGCCGAAATCATCGTCACCGGCACACGGATCCGCGGTGTTGATGTGCCGGCGCCCGCAGTCACGGTGGGGCGCGAGCAGATCCGCAACAGCGGCTATGCTTCGGTCGCCGATATCTTTGACGACCTGCCGCAGAACTCGCGCGAGATGTCGGCCGATGCCTCGATCGGGACGGGGGTTTCGGACCTTGCCCTGTCGAACGCGCAGGGTGCCGCCGGCATCAGCCTGCGCGGACTCGGGGCCGAATCGACGCTGGTTCTGCTCAACGGTCATCGCCGTGCGGGCAATGTCGACGGCCGCGTCGTCGACATTTCGGCGATCCCGCTCGCGATCGTCGATCGCGTCGAGATCGTGACCGGCGGCCGCTCGGCGATCTATGGTTCGGATGCCGTTGCCGGGGTGGTCAATCTGGTGACCCGGCAGGATTTCGAGGGGATGGAGTCCGAATTCCATCTCGGCAGCGCGGCGAAGGGTGGCGAGCGGATCGGTATCAGCCACACGGGCGGGTTCAAGTCCGAGCGGGGCGGGCTGGTCCTTGCCTATGATTTCCGGCGCGAACGGAATTTCGACATCGTGCGGGCCGGGCTCGGCGGTCCGTCGCCGTTCGACGTGTCGCTCCGCCGTTTCGATGCACGGCCCGACAGCAAGCGGCATTCGCTCTATGCCGCGGGGCATTATCGGGTTGCCGATGCGGTCGAAATCTATGGCGACGCGCTCTACACGACCGATCTCAAGCGCGCGAAGCTCGACTACACCTCGCCCTTCTTTGATTTCACGCAGGATTCGAGAATTCGGAGCCGTCAATATAGCGCGGTGCTCGGTGCCAAGGTCGATATGGGCGGCGGCTGGCGGCTCGATGTCTCGGGCAACCACGGCGCGGTGCGCAATCGCGAGGATGTCGAGGACAGTTTCGGAGGGCGGAAGCGCAAGACGTCGGCGCGGCTGAGCGAAGTGTCGGCGGTCGTCGACGGGCCGCTGTTCGCGATCGGTTCGCGTGAGGTGAAGGCGGCGTTCGGTGCAGAATATCGCAACGAAGCATTGAACAACCCGACGCTGAAAGCCGACCGCAATATCGTCTCTGCCTTCGGCGAGCTGATCGTTCCGTTCGATATCGGCACGGGAGAGGCCGAGTTTTCGCTTGCCGGTCGGTATGATCGATACAGCGATTTCGGCAGTACCTTCAATCCGCAGGCGGGCCTTGTGTGGAAACCGGTCGACGGTCTCGCGATCCGCGGCGCCTATTCGCGGGCCTTCCGCGCGCCGCCGCTGCTGTCGCTCTCGCTGTCGAACCAGGCATTTCTGCAATATGCACCCGATCCGAAGACCGGCGGTGTGACCCCGGTGCTGATCTGGCTCGGCGGCAATGCCGCGCTGCGGCCCGAACGCGCGACGACATGGAGCGCCGGATTCGACTATTCGCCACCTTCGGCCTCGTGGCTTACTGTTTCCGCTTCCTATTTCTCGATCGACTATCGCCACCGGATCGATCAGCCGATCGAGGATACGAGCAGCGTCCTGCTCAACGAGGCCTTCTTCGGCTCGCTGGTAAACCGGATGCCCGCAGACAGCGATGCCCGAAAGGTGGTCGAGAGCGCGCTCTCCGGCGACCTCGGCGCGTCGGCTTTCATCAACATGACCGATATCGACTTCGATCCGGCGACGCAGAATCTGCTCGATGTCGCGCCGGGGCTGGTCGTGTTCGACAATCGCCGGGCCAACATCGGCTCGGACAAGGTCGACGGGATCGATGGCAAGGTCGACCTGCGCTTCGGATCGGGGACCGACAAATTCGCGGTCGGCGCGGACGGGACCTATTATTTGAACAGCAAGCGCAAGATCACCTCGCTCAGCCCGGTCGTCGACCGGCTCAACACCCCCGGGCAGCTGGTCGATTTCCGGCTTCGGGGGTCGGCGAGCTGGACGCACGGCGCCTTCGGACTTTTCGGGTATCTGAACTATGTCGATGGTTATCGCGACAGCTTCGCGTCGCCCGAGCGCAGGATCGGTTCGCTGACGACGGTCGACCTGACCGCGCGCATCGATGGCGACCAGTTCGGCAATCCCGGCCCGCTGCGCGGCGTCAGCGTGACCTTCAGCATCGACAATCTGTTCGACAAGAAGCCACCGCTGTTCGCGAGCAGCGACTTCGGTCTTGGTTACGATCCCGCCAATGCCAGCCCGCTCGGGCGTTATTTCGCGCTCCAGGTGACGAAGCGGTGGTGATTGTCCGGCGGTTGGCGCGGTGTGCCGCGCTCGCTGCGGCGTGGCTTTTCATATTCTCGCCGCTTCCGTTGGAGGCGGCGGAGCGGCCACCGCTTTCGATGCAGGATGCAGTCGATTTCCAGCCGGCTTCGGCCAGCGACCTCGGCTGGTCGGCGCCGGGCCGGCTGATCGCGACCTGGCGCGAGCCGGGGGGAGAGGCGGAGATTGTCGAGTGGAATCTCGCCGCCGGCACTCGCCGCGTTATCGATAAGGCCGAGCGGGCAGTTTTCTCGCCCGACGGCCGCTGGATATTGCTGCTGCGGGCGGAGCGGTGGTGGCTCAAGAATGTGCGGACGGGCAAGGCAGCGCCAGTCGCATCATCGGCGGAGCGGGGCTTCGCCGCGTTTTCGCCGCCGATGTGGTCGCGCGACAGCAAGGCTTTTGCATTTCTGGAATCGGCCGACCCGCCGCCGGCCCCGAAGACTGTCCCCGTCAGCGAAGCGGATGGCGTGCGGTTCGTCGATGTCGGCGCCGTTGCCGACGGCCGTTTCGGCCCCGGCGGCACCGAAGAAGCGATGATGAGGTCGCGCGTAAGGATCGGCCGGGTTGATGCCCCGGCGATCGTGCGCGCCTTCGACATTGCAGAAGATGCCGCCTATCGCGGCGGGTGGGGGAAGGGCGGCGATTTTTATTTCATGCCGCTCGAAGGCCATTGGTACGGCCACCGGTCGCGCACGACGATCCGTGGGCTGAACCGGGAATCAGGCCGCTCCACCGATCTTTATGCGCAGCCGGGATTGATGCAGTTCGGTGCGTTGCGCGTGTCGCCCAACGGAGGGTCGATCGCCTTCACCGCGGATGTCGACAACCGGCGCTGGGACGATTTCGATAGCCTCAGCCTGCTCGATATCCGGACGCGCAAGGTTCGCCGTCTGACGACCTCGCTCTATGTCAGCGATTTCGAATGGGCCCCGTCGGGCGACGGGCTATTCCTGACCGCGCGCGACGGCGCATTCAGCCAGATCTATCGCGTCGATCTTCAGGGGCGGGTCAGGCAAGTGTCGAAGGGCGATGAGCGCCGCTACGATCTCAGCGTCTCGCCCGACGGCAAATGGCTTGCCTATCTCGCCGAGGACGCCTCGGGGCGCCGTGATCTGCGCATCCGCGCGGTGGCATCCGGGGCCGAAAAGACGCTCGCAACGCTTGCGGAGCCGGCGCGCGCTTTCGGGCTCGCGTCCGCCCGGCAGGTGCGCTGGAAGACGTCCGACGGGCTGATGCTGCACGGCCTGTTGTTCCTGCCGCCGGATTTCGATCCGACGCGCAAATATCCGTTGTTCGTCGATGTGCACGGCGGCGGACCCGCGGCGCGGCTCTATCTCTTCGGCGTGCTCGCCGACCGCGCGCGGCTCCCGCTCGAATGGCATGCCTGGGCGAACAGCGGTTATGTCGTTTTCGTTCCGAACTATCGCTCGTCGGGCGAATATGGCCCCCGCGTCGCTGCGGAGCGCTACGCTGCGCGCGACTGGGATACGCAGGGAATTCGTCAGGATGCGGCGGATGTCGAGTCCGGGGTGCGCTGGATGATGGGCGAGAGCTATATCGATCCTTCGCGCATCGCGATCCTTGGCCACAGCGCCGGCGGTGCGCGCGTCCAATATCTGTTGACGCGGACCAGCCTTTTTGCAGCGGCGATGCTGCACGATCCGATCCCGTCGGGGGCGCTGGCGCAAAATCTGGCCATGATGACCGGCGACTATGCCGGCGCGCCGGCAAGTGTCGGGACGACGGGCGAACCGGTCGACGAGAATCCGGGCGCCTATTCGGGGGGGTATCTCATCGATGGGGCCCGGGTGCGTACGCCCACGCTGATCATGGTCGGAAATCCCGACAAGGGGGCGATCGACCCTCGCTCGTCCGAATTCCTCTTCTCGCTGCTGAGGACGAACGGCGTGCCGTCCCGGATGGTCCGTTTCGTCGACGATGGGCATAACCCGGGCGGAAATGCAGCGGCCATACGGCGCTATCGGGAAATGGAGAGATGGCTCGAGCGGCACATGCCGGTTCGCTGAGCGTACCGGTGCAACCTCGTATGGCTGCTTTCGTTACATCGAGACTGAAAGCAGCTCGTCCGCTACCGGCCAGATGCGGACGAAGCTGCCAATCGTGCGGCGACTTGGTTCGGATATCGATGGATAAAGCGGAAATTCGCTATGCTGTACGGAACCGGCCCAGCGCGGCTGTACGTAAAGCGGTATGTGCCAAATTGCCTATACCAGGGCTGAAAACCGGGAGTTTGGTGCGGTAGTTGGTGACTCCAACTCCTGACTGCCCCAAGTCCCTGAAAAATCCAGTAAAATCAATATTCATGGTGCGCGACGCAGTCCGGACAGCTTCGGTCTCGCTTGGATTTCCCTGATAAGTAGTGGTTTACAGGGAAATCTTGCAATTCAGGCGAGTTTTGCGAGATTGTAGTCGGGTGAGATACGCAGATTTCTGCGCTTCTCGAGCGGAATTCCCTACCGCCGAAAACAGGGAATTGGTCGACCCGAAACAGGGATGCACTCTGGAATAACAGCGAATGTTTTCAGCGGAGCAGGGAAGGGCGCTTCCGCTGCTTCCCGGAGGTGCGCTCGCTGGAGAATACCCAACGTCTAGCGCGTCAACCTAGCGCACCGTTTTGTTACCAAAAAGCAACCGGACAAGTGCGCCTACGGTATCGACGTGCTGGAACTTCGACTTGCGAATGACACGGTGGCCTGACCGCTCGCTCTTCTGGCCCAAGGCATTAGCCTTCGAATGCCTGGCAACAATATCACCGATATCCGGCAACGTCGCTCCCGGAACCCCTCCGAACCACCGGAACGGGCCCAGCTCGAGCGTGTGCGGGTCGTAATCGAACCACACCACGCAACCCGATGGTTTGGCTGCCAGCCTGGTATTCACCGTCACATGTTGCTTCTTGCCGCCGGCAACCATCGATTTGAGCTGAATGTGCCGCATCGTGCCTCTGGCCTCGATCACGAGGTCATATCCGTGCGCATCAACTTCCGAACGCAGCAGTTCTATATCCCGACAGCCTTCGATCCACAGGGAGGTTGCCAGCTCGGCGACGAACCGGTGCTCGAGAACCTTCTCGAGGCCTGAAGAATCCAGATAAGAGGCGCGCTCGTCCAGCATCGCCGCCAGATTGCTTCCCGGTGCCCGGAAGTCGAGCAAATTGTGACTCATTGTCCGTGGACCGATAGGAATAAATTCTGGCGTGTCGCGTGCATGGATGTGCGGCAGCTCTTTGGCACGAATGTGCGCCGGCTTCGGCTGGAGAAGGGATTGTCGCAGGAAGAATTCGGGTTCGTTGCGGGGATCGACCGGACCTACGTGTCGGGCGTCGAGCGCGGCCTGAGGAATCCGACGATCGTTCTTGCCGAGAAATTGCCCACGGCCTCGGCGTCGAACTCGATGAGCTGCTCCGGCGACCGGCCAAAGGCGCGCATGACTGACGAGAGCATTCCCTTTTACTGGTACGATCCATCCAGCGTCGGCTGGTTGCACCGCAGAAAGAGGGATGGGCTCGAGATACTCAACGACGACCTGGTACGGATTTTGGAAACCGATGCTGAGCTCGTTCCCGATCCGTTGTTTCGTGATCTGCTCGTCGAGGGACTGAAAGGGCGTTTGCGAGCGAAGCGAGGCCGCAAGAAGACTCCGCTACGTAAATTGCGGGAACTCTACATCGTCGCGCAATATGATTATCTGCTCCCTCGCCTCCAGGCTCGACACGATCGAAACAAGCAACGAGGCATCAGGACCACACGCGGAGACTACTCGCCCGCTGAGCTGGCGTGCAAGCTAATCGGCAATCGAATGGACGTCATTGTTGTCTACAAGGTCGATCGTCTGACCCGGAGCCGACTTGCAGAAAAAGCGCCTCCCCGGAAGCGCAGCACCAACCGACAGCAGGACGCCTTCTTCCTTGATCGCCTGTTCGATCTTGGGGGGCGGCCCATGGTCATCGATTATTCGGTGAGTGGTGTTCGCCGCTATCGTTATTATCAATCCCGTCGCGACCTCGTTCGCAAGGCGGGCGCGAACGTGACACGCATCTCGGTCGGCGTTCTGGAACAATATATTGTTGGACATCTGAGTGCCCTGCTCGGAGATCAGCATCAGCTCCGGCGAATGTCGGGAATTACGGACGGCGCGCACCTGGCTTTGCTGTTCGCAAATGCCGATCGGCTCCTCCACGAACTCGGAGACCCGTCCAGCCGAGAAGCGGCGGTTCGTTCGCTGGTGAGAAGGGTCCAGATCAATGCCGCAGACGTTGCCGTCCGCATTGGCGCTGACGTGCTGGTCAGCGATGGCGCTTATGTAGCTGATTGGGATCTCACATTGGCATCGCCGCCGCGGAAGCCGTTCCGCGAAGCCAAGTTGATGATCTCCGCAGGTAATGGCCAAAAGATCGCGCGTGATGAAAAGCTTGTCGAGCTGATCTCGGAAGCCATCGAAACAAGAGCGCTTGTGATGGCGTCGCCCGACCTTGCTCTGCACAAGCTTGCCGAGAGGGAAGGGCGGTGCCGAAAGCAGATGACACAGCTCCTCAAGCTCAGCTGGCTCTCGCCGAAAATCATCGACGGAATCATGCGGGGCAGCCATCCGTCGAGCCTGACGCGAAAGCAGCTCATGGCTATCGAACTTTCGCCTAGCTGGTGCGAGCAGGAGCGGCTTCTGGGATTCGGCTAGGCTGGAATCGGATGCACCCCGCGATGCAAACCGCCCGCCCATTGAGGCGGGTTTTTTGTGACCGGAGACTGTAGCGCGTTTCCGGGCATGTTTCGCGAGGAGAGGAAGGTCTCTCGCCCCAATCGGTTGGAGCCCACTCCGCAAGTCGCGCGGAACCGCGCCGCTTTACGGCTCGGCCCTTTCACCTGCATAGGATTGACAGTCTTGCAGAACTGTATGGTGCGGTCGAGAAGACTCGAACTTCCACGGCCTTTCGGCCACAACGACCTCAACGTTGCGCGTCTACCAGTTCCGCCACGACCGCACATCATGATGGTCCGGCTCGGGCCGGCACCAGGTAGGAGCGGGCGCCTAGCAAAGCTTTTCGGGGGATGCAAGCGAGCTTCCCCGATTTATTTTTGCGGCTGCGTACAAATGGCTTCGGCGGGCACCGCCGATGTCACCAAATCGACTCAAAAGAGTCACCCAACTGTCATGGCTCTGGCGTCAGACCGTCATCGAATCACCCTAGTGGCGGCGTCACCGGGGGCGAGTCACCACATCTCATCTCGTTCGCCGGTGATTTTTCATCAGGGGCGCCGCTCGATCGATTTGGGGGCGCGCACCGGGAACGGAGATTTTCATGGCGGCTTTCGCACGCATTCGTTTGGTCATGCTCAGCGGCGTGGCCTGTTCCATCCTTGCGGCGTGCGGTGCCGACGGCGTTGCCTCGCCCGGTGATGGCGTGATCGTCATCCCGACGCCGACTCCCACCCCGACGCCAACGCCCACCCCGACGCCGACTCCGCCGGCCACCGTTACCCCCGCCGCGAACTGTCCGACGATCGCCGGCGCCGATCAGCTGAGCAACCTCGGCACCATCACGGGGCCGGGCGGCGAATGGCGCAATTGCGGCTTCCCGGCGCGCTTCAACTCGACGACCGCGATCCCGAAGGTCGCGGGCGTGATCTACTCGCTCCCCGGCCGCGTCGACGTCGGCACCGATCAGGGCGCGGCGAGCACGAACAATGTCGTCACGCTGACGGTCGATCCGGGGGTCACGATCTTCGGCGCGACCGGCGTTTCCTACCTTGCCGTCAACCGCGGCAACCGCATTGACGCGGTCGGCACGCCGACCCAGCCGATCGTCTTCACCGGCCGCGGCAACGTCGTCGGCTCGGCGGGCGACCAGACCTCGCAGCTGTGGGGCGGTGTCGTTCTCCTCGGCCGTGCGCCGATCACCGATTGTCTCGCACCGGGCGCCACCCCGGGTACCGCCGCTTGCGAACGCGACACCGAG
Organism: Sphingopyxis sp.; assembly: GCA_017745175.1. Classification (GTDB taxonomy): domain Bacteria; phylum Pseudomonadota; class Alphaproteobacteria; order Sphingomonadales; family Sphingomonadaceae; genus Sphingopyxis. The sequence continues at coordinate 39,016 of JAGHZY010000002.1, forward strand.
GGCACGTCGAATGCGCTCTACGGCGGCGCGCAGCCGGCCGACAATTCGGGGCGCATGTCGTACGTCCAGATTCGCTACTCGGGCTTCATCCTCAGTGCCGACAAGGAGCTGCAGGGCCTGACCCCGTCGGGCACCGGTTCGGGCACCCAGCTCGACCATATCCAGATCCACAACAGCTCGGACGACGGCATCGAAGTGTTCGGTGGCCGCGTGAACATGAAGCATCTGGTGATTACCGGTGCCGAGGATGACGGTCTCGACACCGACGTCGGCTATCAGGGCAATATCCAGTATGTCATCGGCGTGCAGCGCGAAGGCGGTGCGGTCGGCGATTCGATGATGGAAATCGACTCGAACGGCAACGAGGATGCGAGTCCGCGCCAGCGTGTCGCGATCTCGAACTTCACCTATATCCACCGCGCGAATGCAGCGGGTAACGGCGTCTCGATCCTCGTTCGCGGCGGCGCAGACTATACGTTCGCCAACGGTCTGGTCGTGGCGCCGGGCTTCCGCTGCCTCGGCTTCAACAGCGCGACGACGACGCAAGCGGCGAACCCCGCCCTCGATGAAGCCGGCCCGCCGGTCTTCCGTTCGGTATCGATGCAGTGCAACGCTTCGCCGTTCCGCGGAACGAGCGGTGTCACCGACGCGCAGGTACAGGCGATCTTCGAAGCCGGCACGAACAACCGTTTCAACTATACGCCGTCGCTGACCAACCTGTTCGTCAACGGCGCGACCGAAACGGGCTTCACGCCTTTCGACGCGAAAACGCTGAACGCCTTCTTCGATACCACGGCTTATGTCGGCGCCGTCCGCGACGCCAACGACACCTGGTATCAGGGTTGGACCTGTAACTCGACCACCGCCAATTTCGGTACGTCGAGCAAGAGCTGCAGCGCCATTCCGACGACCTGATCGCTCGCGATCCGATGGGGAGCGGGCACGCCGAACCGGCTGGCCCGCTCCCTTCCTGCATATAATTGGGGACTTTTCCATCATGACCAAGCGGCCGATCTTCGCCAGCCTGCTCCTCCTCAGCTCCGCCCTCGTCGCGCCTGCCGCGCTCGCGCAGGAAGCCGGCAGCGAACCTGCCGCCACTCCGGCGCCCGCTGCCGCCGATGAGCCCGCCGCGCAGGACGAGGAAGAAGGCGATGTGTCGATCCCCGGCGGTGCCGACCAGGAAATCGTCGTTACCGGCCGCTATACCCCCAATGTCGTTCGTGCGACGCCCGAAGTCGTTTCGGTCCTTTCGTCGGCCGACATTGCGCGCACCGGCGAGGGCGATATTTCCGGCTCGCTTCAGCGCGTCACCGGCCTCAGCGTCGTCGGCAGCGGCTTCGTCTACGTCCGCGGCCTCGGCGACCGCTATTCGCTCGCGCTGCTCAACGGCTCGCCGCTGCCGAGCCCCGAGCCTTTGAAGCGCGTCGTCCCGCTCGACATCTTCCCGTCGAACGTCATCGACTCGACGCTCGTCCAGAAAAGCTATTCGGCGAATTTTCCCGGCGAATTCGGTGGCGGCGTGATCAACCTCACGACCAAGGCGATTCCGCGCGAGCCCTTCCTGACGCTTTCGGGCGGTATCGGCTGGGACAGCGAGACGACGAACCAGCTCGGCTATACCTATTATGGCAGCGATACCGACTGGACCGGTTTCGACGACGGTACCCGCGACGTTCCGCCGCTGCTCAAGGCCGCGTTCGCCAGCGGCAAGCCGATCCTCGAAGGCGCCGATTTCAGCCAAGGCGATCTGGAAGCGATCCAGATGGAGCTGGTCAACGCCGAAACCACGTTGCTGCAACAGAATAACCATATTCCGGTCAACTGGTCGGCGGGCATCACCGGCGGCACGACGATTCCTTTCGCGAATGGCGAACTCGGCATCATCGCGACCGCGGGGATCAGCAACAAGTGGCGTACCCGCGACACGCTCCAGCAGACCTCGGTCGAACAGGATCTGTCGGGCGATCCGCAGTCGAGCTACAACCGCGTCGTCACCGACAATCGCATCGTCGTGAACGGCCTGCTGGGTTTCGGGCTCGAGATCGGCGAGCACAAGCTGCGCTGGACCAACCTCTATATCCGCGACACGCTCAAGCAGGCGCGGCTCGCGGTCGGTACCGACGCCAACCAGGTCGGCCGCGACATCATGAAGCAGGACACCGCCTGGTACGAGCGCCAGTTGATCAATACGCAGTTCGTCGGCGAATTCCATTTCGACCGGCTCAAGCTCGATCTGCGCGGGAGCTACGCCAATTCGCAGCGCGAGGCGCCCTATGAGCGCGGCTTCACCTATGTCCGCACCAATCTGCCGACCTCGCAGGATCCGACCGGCGACACGTTCGTCAATGATCTTGGCGGTAACCGCGGCGATGCGACGATCGCTTTTTCGGACCTGAACGAAGATCTGTGGTCGGGCGGCGTCGATCTCTCCTATGAGCTTGCCCCGCGCATCACGGCGACGGTCGGCTATGCCTATACCGATACAAACCGCACCTCGGTGCGCCGCGCGTTCCAGTTCCGCGCTCCCGGCTTGCCGGTCGCGGTTACGCAGCTTCGCCCCGACTATCTGCTCTCCGACGCGACGATCCAGCTCTACGACATCACGTTGATCGAAACGTCGGCGCAGGATGGCACTGCCGCGTTCGATGCGGGGCTCACCACCCATGCCGGCTATGCGCAGATTCAGGCCGAACTGGCTCCGGGCATGAACGTCAATGTCGGTGTCCGTTACGAGGACGGCAAGCAGACGGTCGTTCCCGTCGACCTGTTCGGCACCGGCGCCAGCTCGATCGTCGCGACGAACCTCAACAATGATTATTGGCTTCCGGCGGTCACGCTGACCTGGGAGGTCGCTCCCGACATGCAGCTGCGTCTCAACGCGTCGAATACGATCGCGCGCCCGCAGTTCCGCGAACTCGTCGCGCAGGTCTACCAGGATCCCGAATCGAACCGCCTGTTCCGCGGCAACCCGTCGCTGACGGACAGCGAGTTGTGGAATGCCGAACTGCGCTACGAATGGTATTTCGCGAAGGACCAGCGTTTCACCGCGGCGGGTTTCTACAAGTCGATCGACCGGCCGATCGAGGCCTATACCTCGATTTCGGATTCGTCGGTCAACACCAGCTACGCCAATGCGCCCAAGGCGACGCTTTATGGCGTCGAAGTCGAGGCACAGAAATATTTCGCGCTCGATACATTGTCGGATGCGCCCTTCTGGGCGAGCCGCCGGCTCGTGCTGATCGGCAATTACACCTATACCAAGTCGGAGATTCAGGTCGGCGCAAACGACAAGACCGTGATCAACGGCGTGGTGCAGGATGCGCGGAATTTCTTCTTCGACGGTTCGCCGCTGACCGGTCAGTCGGACCATCTGGTCAATGTCCAGATCGGGCTCGAGGATCAGGACAAGCTGTCGCAGCAGACCCTGCTCCTGACCTACGCCAGCCCGCGCGTCACCAGCCGCGGACCCTCGGGCCAGCCCGACCTCAAGGAAAAGCCCGGAATCCAGCTCGATTTCGTCGCGCGGCAGGGTCTGACCCTGCTGAACAAGGAAATCGAATTGAAGTTCGAAGCGCGCAACCTCACCGGCCGCAAATATCAGGAAGTGCAGGAAGCGGGCGACAACAGGATATATTTCAACCGCTACAAGCTGGGCCGGACCTTCTCGCTCAGCGCCTCGCTCAAGTTCTGACCTGCGAATCCTCCCCGTCGCACTGCGACGGGGAGGATCATTTTCGGGCCGTCTCAGCGGACTCGCCCGGCTGACAAAAAACTGTAATCTTCCCGTCAACTGATTGTCACCAATCGCCCCTAGGCGATTCGCCAGACCGCTTTTCAGTTGGGGGACAGGGAACATTTCATGGCGACGCTGATGTCCGGATCGGCCGTTCGGCTGCCGCGCGCGCTGCCCTCGTGGCTGCGTGCCGGCAAACGTTCGCCGCGCGAAATCTGGCCGATGCTGCTCGTCGGTCTGCTCGGCGCCCTGCTTATCTGGCAGTGTGTTCGCCTGCTCTGGACGTTGCTGACCCCGCTGTCGCCGCTCGGCGCATGGCAACCGCAGACTGCGGTCATCGCCTCGTCCGCTGAACGGCGCGCGCTTTTTACGAGCCTCGATCCCTTTTTCCGCGACAATGCTCCGGGCCCGGTTTCGGCGACGATAACCTCGGCCGGCCTTACTCTTTTCGGTGTCAACCTCAACGAGGCGACAGGCGGCGGTTCGGCGATCATCGCGGGCGAGGACGGCGTGCAGACCAGCTATGCGGTCGGCGACGAGATCGCGCCCGGGCTGAAGCTCGTCGGCGTCGCCTTTGACCATGTGTTGCTCGACCGGGGTGGCGCACGCGAAAGCCTCTTCCTCGATCAGAGCGGCGAGGCGCCGGTCGCGAACCCGGCCACGCCGCTGCCCGCACCGACACCCGAGATCGGCGCTTCCCCGACGGGCGCGTCGCCCAGCGGCGAGATGTCCCCCGCCGCGCTCAAGGCGGGGGTCGGCTTTGCGCCGCGCGCCGAAAACGGCCGCGTCACCGGGCTCGTCGTCCAGCCGCAGGGCGACGGCGCCGCCTTCCGCGCCGCCGGGCTGCGCCCCGGCGATGTCATCCGTTCGGTGAACGGCCGTCCGATCGGTTCGGCGGGCGATGCCGCATCGCTCGCCAGCCAGCTCGCGCCGGGCGCGCGTATTTCGCTCGAGGTCGAACGCGGCGCCAGCGTCGTACCCGTCGCCATCTTTCTTTCAAAGCAATAGGTTATATGCGTCTCAAGCTATCCCTCATGCTCGCCGCCGCGCTCGTTTCCGCCACGCCGGGACCCGCGTTCGCCCAATATACGCTGAACGTTCGCGATGCCGACATCCGCGCCTTCATCCAGGACGCCGCGCGGATTACCGGGCGGACCTTCGTCATCGACGGCCGCGTCAACGGCAAGGTTTCGGTGGTCACCGACCGGCCGTTGTCGCGCAGCGAATATTTCGAGATTTTCCTCGCGACGCTGCGCTCGAACGGTCTCGTCGCGGTGCCGGGCC
>JAGHZY010000002.1:44042-149990 GCA_017745175.1 Sphingopyxis sp.
GCGCTGACCCCGCTCGACGGCGCCGCGGCGCAGCCCGGCCGGATCGGCAGCGGCGGTGCGGCACAGAATCAGTTCGTCACCGAAATCATCCGTCTCCGTTACATCGATGCGGTCTCGGCGGTCGAAACGCTGCGGCCGCTGGTCAGTGCGCAAGGCTCGCTCACCGCGAACCGCAACGCGAACAGCCTCGTCGTCGCCGACTTCGCCGACAATATCCGCCGTATCCGCGCGCTGGCATCGAGCATCGACCGCGACAGCTCGACCAGCCAGATCGTCACGCTGAAGAATGCCGGCGCGCGCGAAATCGCCGCCGCGCTGCAGGCGCTGGTGCCCGCCGCCGGTGAAGGCGCGCAGAAGCCCGTGGCGATCGTGCCGATCGACAGCAGCAATGCGATTGCGCTGCGCGGCGATCAGGCGCTCGTCGCGCGCTTCGTGTCGATGGCGCACGACCTCGACGCGAAGGCGGCGGGCGGCACCGAACTCCGCGTCTACTGGCTCGAACATGCCAATGCCGAAACGCTGCTTCCAACGCTGCAGCAGCTAATCGGCGGCGGTAGCGACCCCGCGCAGAAGGCGGGCCTGCCGCCTGCATCCGCTTCACCGACATCCTCGTCGGGCGGCAGCGCCCCCGTCGCATCCGCCGCCACGCCCGCGCCGACCTCGGTTGGTGGCGGCGGCAGCGGCAGCATCTCGACCCGCGGCCCGGCTATCATCACCCGCTATGAAGGCGCGAACGCGATCATCGTCGCCGCGAACAGCGAAGTGCAGCGCATGCTCGGCGAGCTCATCCGCCAGCTCGATAGCCGCCGGCAACAGGTGCTCGTCGAGGCGATTGTCGTCGAGATCGGCGACAATGCGGCGAAGCAGCTCGGGGTCCAGTTCATGCTTGGCGGCAAGAATATCCCCTTCGTCGCAACCAGCTACAGCAATGCCTCGCCGAACATCCTGACGCTCGGCGGCGCCTATGCCGCGACCAAGCTGACGGAAGAAAAGACAACGGTCGACGGCGAAACCGTCGTCACCCAGACCACCAGCTCGCTCGGCAACACCCTGCAGGAAGCCGCGGCGGCGTCGCTGCTCAGCGCGACCGGCGGTTTCGCGGGTTTCGCGGGTGATATCGGCAAGAACACGTTTTTTGGCGCGATCATCAACGCAGTGAAATCGGACACGACGTCGAACCTGCTCGCGACGCCGCATATCGTGACGCTCGACAATCAGGCGGCCAAATTTCTCGTCGGACAGGAAGTGCCGATCACGACGGGCGAGGCGCTCAGCGACAATTTCGACAACGCCTTCCGCACCGTCCAGCGCGAAGAGGTCGGGATCAAGCTCGACGTCACCCCGCAGGTCAACGGGGCGGGCGAGGTCAAGCTGTTCCTGCGTCAGGAGGTGTCGAGCGTCGCCGGCCCCGTGTCTTCGCGCAACAGCGATCTCATTCTCAACAAGCGCTCGTTCGAAACCGTGCTTACCGTCGACGACGGCGAGATTCTCGCGATCGGCGGCCTGCTCAACGACGACGAGCGCAAGACGATCGAGCGCATTCCGCTCCTGAGTGACATCCCGCTGATCGGCGAGCTGTTCAAGTCGCGCAGCCGCAGCCGCGCGAAGACCAACCTCATGGTTTTCATCCGGCCGACGATCCTGCGCAATCGCGAGGACAATGCCGCGCTCACCGCACGCCGCTACGGCTATATCCGCGATTTCCAGCTACAGCGGAACCCTGATCAGGAGCCCGCGATCGACACGCTGGTGCGTGACTATCTGGGTGCCGTACCGCCGGTACCGAGCGCATCGACGCCCGCCGACGTCACCGTCGGCCCGGTCAATCTGCCGGAGCTGCGTGGGCCCGACGGCAGCGTGAAGACGACCGACGTTCCACCCTCGATCTCGCAGGCGCCCGCGCCGCCTGCCGGAGACTATCCGTGAGCGACATCGAACCGGCGGCGCCTCCCCCGGCGCCGGTTGATATTTCCTATGGCTTCGCGCGCACCCACGGTGTCGTGATCGCGCCCGGCGAAGACGGCCTCTGGCTCGCGACGCTGCGCGAAGGCAGCGATCCCGCGGTGCTGATCGAAGTGAAGCGCTATCTTGCGCAGCCACTGCGCGTCGCGACCGCCGACGTCGCCGATTTCGACCGGCTGCTCTCCGACCATTATGCCGTCGACAGTTCGGCGGCTGCGATGGCGGGATCGCTCGACGGGAGCAATCTCGATCTCGGCATTCCCAGCGCCGAGGATCTGCTCGACAGCGCCGACGATGCCCCTGCGATCCGCCTGATCAACGCGATCATCGCCGAGGCGGTGCGGCAGGGCGTCAGCGATATCCATATCGAACCCTACGAAAGCGGGCTCGTTGTGCGGATGCGCGCCGACGGCGTGCTGCGCGAACATCTGCGCATGCCGCCGCACGTTGCGCCCGTCGTCGTGAGCCGCATCAAGGTGATGGCACGCCTCGACATCGCCGAACGCCGCGTGCCGCAGGACGGCCGCATCGGGCTGACGCTGGCGGGAAAAGCGGTCGATGTTCGCGTCTCGACGCTGCCGAGCCGTGCGGGCGAACGCGTCGTGATGCGTATTCTCGACAAGGATGCCGCGGGGATCGACTTCGATGTCCTCGGCCTGTCGGGCGCCGCGGACCAGATTCTGCGCGAGGCGCTGGCCGAACCCAATGGCATTATCCTCGTCACCGGCCCGACCGGTTCGGGCAAGACGACCACGCTCTATGCCGCGCTCAAGCAGCTCAACGATGGGCAGCGCAATATCCTGACCGTCGAGGATCCGGTCGAATATGCCGTCGATGGCGTCGGCCAGACGCAGGTGAACAGCAAGGTCGGGCTCGATTTCGCCGCGGGCCTCCGCGCGATCCTGCGTCAGGATCCCGACGTCGTGATGGTGGGTGAAATCCGCGACCGCGAGACGGCGGATATCGCGGTGCAGGCGTCGCTGACCGGTCACCTTGTGCTTTCGACGGTTCACACCAACGACGCGGTCGGTGCGATCACGCGCCTCAAGGATTTGAAGGTCGAGCCCTTCCTTCTGGCTTCCACTTTACGCGCTGTCCTTGCCCAGCGTCTTGTCCGCAAGCTTTGCGATCATTGCCGCGAGCCGGTGCAGGCGGACAATAGCGTCGCAGCGATGCTCGGGCTCGACATCGGCACCGTCATCTGGCGGCCGAAGGGTTGCGACCAGTGCGGCGGTACCGGGTTCAAGGGCCGCATCGGCGTGTTCGAGGCGATCAGGGTCGACGAGACCGTGCGCCGCTATATTTACGCCGGCGGCGACGAAGCGATGATCGCGAAACACGCCTTCCTCAAATCGCCGACGCTCGCCTCGGCGGCGCGATCGATGGTGGCGAAGGGGCTGACGACCGCCGAGGAAGCGATCCGCATCGCGCGGCGCGAGGATGTCGATGCCTGATTATCGCTATGTGGCGATCGATCCGCAGGGCCGTGAGCGCAAGGGGCGGCTGACCGCCGCCAACGACGACGCGGCGCGTGCGGATCTGATCCGCCGCAAATTCCATATCGTCGCGGTCGAGGCGGCTGGTGCGAAGCCCGCGGGCCGCTCGCTGCTCGCTTTCCGGAAGAACAGGCTTTCGGCCAAGGAACTCGCGCTCTTCACGCGCCAGCTCGCGACCCTTGCCGAAGTCGCGCCGCTCGAAGAGGCGTTGCGCACGCTGACGCGGCAGAGCGAGGCCGAAAGCGCGCGCGTCGTCATCGCTGACGTCCACGCCGGCCTGCTCGAAGGGCGTCGTCTGGCCGATGCAATGGGACGTCAGCCGGGAAGCTTCCCGCCGCTCTATCGCGCGATGGTCGCTGCGGGCGAGACGACGGGCAGCCTCACCACGATCCTCGCACGTCTCGCCGATCTGCTCGAACGACAGGCGGAGGTTCGCGGCAAGCTGATCGCTGCTCTTGCCTATCCGGTCGTGCTTGCGATCGTCGCGATCGGCGTCGTCGCGGCGCTGATGATCTTCGTCGTCCCGCGTGTCGTCGAACAGTTCACCGATACCGGCCAGCAATTGCCGTTCCTGACCCGCGCGGTGATCGCGATATCGGGCTTTGCGGCGAACTGGTGGTGGCTGATTGCGCTGCTGCTCGCTGCCGCCGCCTTCGGCTGGGCCGCCGCGATGCGCCGTCCTGTCTTCAAGGCGGCGGTCGACGCGCGGCTGCTCCGTCTGCCGCTCCTCGGGCGCCTGCTCCGCGACCTTCATGCCGCGCGTTTCGCGCGGACGCTGTCGACGATGGTGTCGAGCCGCCTGCCGCTCGTCGAGGGGCTGAAACTGACAGTGCCGACGATCCGCAACGCCGCGCTCGCCGGAGCGACCGCCGATATCGTCGACCAGGTGCGCGCGGGCGGGGGGCTGTCTACAGCGCTTCGCGACGCCGGGGTTTTCCCGCCTCTGCTCGTCTACATGACCGCGAGCGGCGAAAGCGCGGGGCGGCTCGAGGTCATGCTTGAACGTGCTGCCGATTATCTCGAGCGCGAATTCGACCGCTTTACGGCCGCGTCGATGGCGCTTCTCGAACCTGTCATAATTGTCGTTATGGGGTCGTGCGTGGCCCTGATCATCCTCGCCATTCTGCTGCCGATCCTTCAGTTGCAGAACCTAGCCGGACTATGAAAATGTCGCTGATGAAGCTAATCTTTCGCCTGATGCTCGATACGTCCTATTCCGATCGGAGCCGGCTGACGGCCCAACACCGCAAGAAGGACGAGCGCGGCTTTACGCTGACCGAATTGATGGTCGTGATCTTCATCATCGGGCTGCTCGCCACGGTGGTGATGATCAACGTCCTGCCGAGTCAGGATCGCGCGATGGTGACCAAGGCCAAGGCCGATATCGCGACGCTCGAAAATGCGCTCGAACAATATCGGCTCGACAATCTGACCTATCCGGCATCGACCGACGGGCTGAACGCGCTGACCACCCCGCCGCCCGCGCTCGCGCAGCCCGAACGCTATCGTCGCGGCGGCTATATCAAGAAGCTGCCCGCCGATCCGTGGGGCCGCCCCTATAATTATCAGGCGCCCGGGCCGAACGGAAAGGCGTTCGACGTCTGGTCGCTCGGCGCCGACGGCGCGCCCGGCGGGACCGACGACAATGCGGATATTCGCGCTGACAGCTGAGACGCGCGCGCGTCCCCACGCCAACGGCTTCACCCTCATCGAACTGATGGTCGTGCTCGCGATCATGGCGCTCGCCGCGACCGCCGTCGTGCTCACCATTCCGGGTGAGGAACGCACCGTGCGAAGCGAAGCCGACCGGCTCGCGGCGCGGCTGGCGGCTGCGCGCGATGTCGCGGTGATCGAGGGGCGCAGCGTCGCGGTCAATTTTGCGCCTTCGGGCTATGGTTTCGAACGCCGGATTTCGGGCGAATGGCAATCGCTTCCCGGGCGCGCGTTCGAACAGCGGAACTGGCCGGGCGACGTGCGTTTTGCGGCAGGAAACGGCGAGGGCGCAGCGCGCATCCTGTTCGATCGGGTCGGCACAAGTCCGACGCCGCAGGCGGTAGTGCTCCTTGGCGGAGACGCGCGCGAGATCGTGCGCGTTTCGGCGACGGGGGAGGTCAGCCGTGACCGATGAGCGCGCCAAGATATCGGGGAGCGGCTTCACCCTGCTCGAAATGCTCGTCGCGCTCAGCGTCATCAGCATTGCCGCGCTCGCGCTCGTGCGCCTCGATGCCTATGCGGTTCGCACCGCCGGCGATCTCGACGAAAGCACGATGGCGGGTATCGTTGCACAAAATCGCGCGGTCGAGTTGTGGACCGATCCTGCGCCCCCGACGATTGGCAACAGCGCGATCGGCGTCGCCAATGCGGGGCGAAACTGGCGCGTCGAGCAGCGCGTCGCGAAGACCGCCGACAATGCCCTGCTGCGCATCGACCTGCGCGTTCGCCCCCAAAGCGGACGCGGCCAGGCGGTGCTGACGATCATCCGGCCGTCGCGATGAAGGACGAACGCGGCTTCACCCTCGTCGAGATGCTCGTCGCGCTCTCGATCTTCGCGGCGATTGCGGCGATGGGCGTCGGCCTGCTTCGCAGCAGCGTCGATACGCAGGATGCGGTGCAGGCGCGTCTCAAGGCGATGGGCGGGGTCAACCGGCTCCGCGCCGTGATGGCCAACGACCTTGCGCAGGCCGTCCAGCGTTCGACGCGTGGCCCCGCGGGCGAAGCCGTTCCCGCGTTCGTCGGCTCGGCGACCGGTTTCGCACTCGTTCACACCGGCGCCGGCGTGCTCGACGGAAGTCCGCGGCCCGCCGTCGAACGCGTCGGCTATGCGCTGGTCGGCGGTGAATGGCGCCGGGCGACGCAGCCGATGCTCGACGGAACGGCCCTCGGCGAAGGCGATCGGCTGGTCGGCGACGTTTCCGGTGTCGCGGTGCGTTACCGCGATGAGCGTGGAAATTGGGGCGAAAGCTGGAATTCGGAGCCCGGCGACCGACTGCCGCGCGCAGTCGAGGTGCGGCTGATGCGCGCGGGGCGCGAGGCGCTGACGATGCTGTTCCTGACCGCGCCGACCCTGCCGCCGCCGCCCGCGCAGGGCGTGTCGGCGCCATGAGGGGCGGCGCGAAGGATGAGCGCGGCGCGGCGCTGCTTACGGTGCTGTTGCTCGTCGCGGTGATGGCGGTGATCGCGGCGACCGCGCTCGACCGGCTGACGCTCGCGACGCGCATCGCGGGTAGCGCGGCGACGGTCGATCAGGGCCGTGCCTATGCCTTTGCCGCCGAACAGATTGCGCTGCGCCGCGTCGCCGATCTTGTCGGGCGCGACCCCGCGAAGCTGACGCTTGCCGGAAACTGGCTCGGGCGCGATTTCACGCTGCCGCTGCCGGGCGGCGAGGGGAGCGCAAAGCTGACCGATGCCAACAATTGCTTCAACCTCAACAGCCTTGTTGCCGAGACGGTACCGGGGCGTTTCAGTCAGCGGTCGGGGGCGATGCGCCAGTTCGGCGAATTGATGACGCTGCTCGGGATCGACGCCGGTCAGGCGCAGGCGATTGCGGGCGCCGCGGCCGACTGGATCGACAGCGACAGCAACGATGGCCCGCTCGGCGCCGAAGATAAGGCCTATCGCTCGATGCAGGGCGCCTATCTGCCGGCGAACCGCAAGATGGCCGATGTCAGCGAATTGCGCGCGGTGCGCGGGGTGACCCCCAAAATCTACGCGCGGCTCAAACCCTGGATTTGCGTCCTGCCGGTGACCGATCCGGTCAAGCTCAACGTCAACACGCTCGCGCCCGAACAGGCGCCGCTGGTGGCGATGCTGTCGCCCGGCGAGATCCCCGTCGCCAGCGCACGGGCGGCGCTGGCGGCGCGGCCCGCTGGCGGCTATGGCAGCAGCGTGCGATTCTGGGAGGCGGGCGCGTTCGACGGACGCAAACCGCCGACCGAAGTGGCCGAGCAGGCGGGCGTGACCAGTCGCTGGCTCACGCTGACGACGAATGTGACGATGGGGGACGGTTTCTTGACCGCAGTTTCGCTGATCGATGCCAATGGCGGGGCACCGTCTGCGGGCATGACGCCGCCGGTGATCGTGCGCCGCGACTGGGGCGAGGCGGACTGACATGTCTCGTACCTTGCTACTCTGGCTGCCTCCGGTGGCGGCGCTTGGCGAAGGAACGGGTCCCGACCCGGCGTGGCTGCGCGTCGATGACGGCGTGATCGTCGACAGCGGGCAGGATGACGGCTGGGTCGGTGCGTGGGAAAACCCGCAGGACGACGGTCCGGACGATCGCCTGATCGCGCTGGCGCCGGCCGCTGACGTCCCCTTGCGCTGGCTTCACTATCCCGATGCGGCGCCGGCGCAGGCGGCGGCGGCGGCGCGCCTCGACGCGCTGAAGCAGAGTCTGGGCGATGCCGCGGCGTTGCACGTCGTCGCGGGTCAGGCGGCCGAAGAGGGGCAGGCGATCCCGGTCGCGGTGACGACACACGCGGCGATGACCGTCTGGACCGACTGGCTGACGGCGCGGGGTCTCTCGCCCGCGGCGATCATCCCGTCGGCTGCGGCGGTACCGCCGCCCGAGCCCGAGACATTGTGCACGGCCGATGTTGGCGGCGAACGGATCGTTCGTACTGCGGATCGCGCCTGGCTTTCCGATCCCGAACTCGATGCGATGATTGCGGGCCGCCACGCCGTGGCGCCGCTCGACGCCGACCGGATGCGCGAGGCGTTGCTGCTGACGCTCGCCGCGCCCCCGCTCGACCTGCTCAGCGGCAGTTGGAAGCCGAAGCGGAGCTGGTCGGTCGATCCGGCGATGCTGCGGCTGGCGAAGCGCCTTGCCATCGCGCTTGCCGCCGTGAGCCTGTTGATCCCGGTCGTCTATGCGGTGCGCCTTTCGTCGGACACCGGCCGCGCCGACGATGCGGTCGTTGCAATGGCAAAAAAGGCCGGGGTGACCGCGCCCGATGCGACGGCGGCCGAAGCCGAACTCGACCGCCGTCTCGCTGTGGCCGGCGGTGGGCCGCTGGCTTTCTCGGTGCCGGCATCCGCGCTCTACGACGCCATGGGCGATACGCCGGGCGTCTCGCTGAAAACGCTTTCGCATCGTACCGACGGCACGCTGACGACGACGCTCGCGGCGCCACGCGTCGAGGACATCAACAAGGTGCTGCTTGCGCTGCAGGCGCGCGGCTATCGCATCACCGCGCAGCCGATGGCGGGCAGCGACGGCCGGCAGATGGCCAATATTACGATCCGGGCGGTGCCATGACCGAGAAGCTGCAAAACTGGTGGACCGGCCTTTCGATGCGCGAGCGTTGGCTTGTCGGCATTGCGGGCATGCTTGCGCTCGGCGTGCTCGCGTGGGGGCTCGCCCGTCCCGCCGTCGCGGCGTTCATCGACCTCGAGAGCCGGCATCGCGCGGCGATCGAGCGCGAAGGGCGGGTCGCGGCCAAGGCCGGGTTGCTGAATCAGCGTCCCGTCAGATCGGTGGCGGCAACGATCGATGCGGTAGCGATTGACCAGTATCTGGTGCAGTCAGCGGGCGAGATCGGGCTGACGCTCGACCGCAACGAGGCGCGGGGCGCCGGGCAGGCGACGATCGCCATTGCGACTGCCAGGGCGCCGGTGCTCACCGACTGGCTGGCCTCGCTGGAGGAGCAGGGTTTCGTCGTCGACCAGCTCACCATCACGCCCGCCGCCGATGGCACGGTGGGCATGACCGCTGAGCTCAGGAAAAGCGGCCAATGATTGCGCGCAAGCCGTGGATCATCGGCGGAGCGCTGCTTGCGCTGATCCTTCTCGTCGCAACCCTTCCGATGCGGCTTGCGCTCGGCTGGTCGGGGGCGACCGACGCAGGCATCGCCGCGCGCGACGTCCGCGGGTCGGTTTGGTCGGGCGAGCTGGTCGAGGCGCGGCTCGGCGCCCTGCCGCTCGGCACCGTCCGTGCGAGCCTGTCGCCGCTGGCGTTGCTTGGCGGGAATACCGAACTCGCCTTCGCGCGCGCCGACGAGCGGCTCGGGGCGCTTGCCGGGCGCCTGCACGGCAGCAATCCGCGCGGCGTTTCCGACGTCAACGGGACGACTGCGATGTCGGGCGGACTGGGTGCGATCCCTGTCGACACCATTCGCTTCGAAGGCGCGACCATACGCTTTGACCGCGCGGGCAAATGCGCTGCGGCAAGCGGCCGGTTGCAACTGGCAGTGACCGCTCCGATCGCGGGCCTCGACCTGTCGCGCGGGCTTTCGGGGCCGCTGAGCTGCAGGAACGGCCGTGCGCAGGCGGCGCTCGCCAGCCAGTCGGGAATGGAGCGCCTGACCCTCTCGTTCGACGGCAGCGGCGCGTATCGCGCACAGTTCGCGATCAATGTCGACCGCGATCCCGCAATGGCGGCGACGCTCGCGGCGCTCGGGTTCAGAGCGGGGTCGGGCGGGTTCGTGCTGGCGACCTCGGGCCGCTTCTGACGTGACCGTCCTCGATGCCTTGCCCTTCGGCACGGGCATCCTTCTTGCCGGCCTGATCGGCCTTGCCCTCGGCAGCTTCATCGCGACGCTGGTGTTGCGCTGGCCCGCGGGTCGCCCGGTGTCGGGACGATCGCAGTGCGATGGGTGCGGGCGGGCGCTGGGTGCGCTCGACCTGGTTCCATTGCTGTCATTCCTCGGATCGCGCGGGCGTTGTCGCATGTGCGGCACGCCGATCGATCCCTTCCATTGGCGTGTCGAGCTGGGTTCGGCGTTGATCGGGCTAGCCGCGCTTGCGCTGCTGCCCGGGACGACAGGCTGGCTCTGGGCGCTGTTCGGGTGGCTCCTGCTGCCGCTCGCGCTGCTCGACGCGCGCCATTTCTGGCTGCCCGATCGGCTGAGCCTGCTGCTCGGAACTGTCGGCCTTCTGGTCGCAGGGCCGATGCTCGATACCACGCTGATCGACCGCTGGGTCGGCGCGGTCATTTGCGGCCTGACGCTCGCCGCCATCGCCGAATTCTACCGCCGGGTGCGGCTGAAGGATGCCATGGGAGGCGGCGACCCCAAGCTCGTCGCGGCGATCGGCGCGTGGCTCGGCTGGCAGGCGCTACCGCTGATGCTGCTGCTCGCGAGCCTTGGCGGCATTATCTGGGCGCTTGCCGCCCAGCGAAAAGGGGACCGGCCGCTCGGCGAGCGGCGGATCCCCTTCGGTGTCTTTGCCTGCACCGCCGCGTTTGCCGCGGTGCCGCTCTGGCCGCTTATTGCACGATAACGACCGTCACCGCGCGGCGGTTCCTTGCATAGGCTTCCTCGGTCGAACCGAGCTCGGCCGGACGTTCCTTGCCGTAGCTGATCACGTTGATGCGGCTCGGGTCGATGCCAAGCGACGCGAGGTAGTTTTTCGCGGCGTTGGCGCGGCGCTCGCCGAGCGCGATATTGTAATCGCGGGTACCACGTTCGTCGGCATGGCCTTCGAGCGTGACGCGCACCGCGGGGTTGCGCTGCAGCCACTGCGACTGGGTCTGCAGCGTCGCCTGATCCTGCGCGTCGACATTATACTGGTCGTAATCGAAGAAAATGCGGTCGCCCATGGCGCCGACGCTGGCGAGGAAATCTTCCTGCGACCCGGGAACGACGCCCGTTCCGGTGTTGTTGCCGGTGTCGCCGGTGCCTTCGGGTGCGGGGGGAAGCGTGTCAGGGGCCTTTTTCGCGCAGGCGCCAACAGCAAGCATGGTGATCGCCGCAATCATTGCGGTGCTTTTGCGTATCGTCATGTCTCTGTCCTCTTGTTGTTGAAAATCATTCATGCGGCCGAATTGGCCCGTTCAGGACGCGATAGTTGAACCCGATCGCGCCCCTTTGGTTCCGGTTTCCTCAGGGAAGGACCGGTCCCCAGCTCGGGTCCGACCCGTCCTGCGGAGTCGGCAGACGGCGCAGGTTCACACCGGTCAGGTCGACCTGCCACAGGCTCGACTTGCCGTCGCGTCCGCGCGTCGTTCGAAAGAACTGGATGACGCGACCGTTCGGCGACCAGGTCGGCGCCTCGTCCTGCCAGCTGTTCGTCAGCATCCGCACGCCGCCGCCCGACGGGGTCATCACGCCGACGCGGAACTCGCCGCCGCCCATGCGGGTGAAGGCGATCAGATCGCCGCGCGGCGACCATTCGGGGGTCGCGGCGCGCCCGCCGCCAAAGCTGATTCGCTGCTGGTTGGATCCGTCGATGTTCATCGTATAGATTTGCTGGCCGCCCGACCGGTCGCTCTCGAACACGATCTTCTTGCCATCGGGCGAGAAGCTGCCGCCGACGTCGATGCCCGGGGTGTTGGTCAGCCGCACCGGGGTGCCGCCATTGGCCGAGATGCGATAGATGTCGGTATTGCCGTTCACCGCCATCGAATAGAGGATCTGCGTGCCGTCGGGCGACCAACGCGGCGCGAAGGTCGCGTTCGCGCTTTCGGTCACCAGCTTCTGCGATCCCGACGCGACGTCATAGATGAACACGCGGACGCGATTGTTCAGATAGGAGACGTAGACGATTTTCTTGTAATCGGGTGAGAAACGCGGAGAAATCGCGAGCGCTTGGCCGTTGGTGATGAAGCGGTGGTTGCCGCCGTCCGAATCCATGATCGCCAGCCGCTTGATGCGATTCCCCTTCGGCCCGCTTTCGGCGATATAGGCGACGCGGCTGTCGAAGAAGGGCGATTCCCCCGACAGGCGCGAATAGATGGCGTCGGCGCATTTGTGCGCGGCGCGGCGCCAGTCGCCGGGCTGGATTTCGAACCCCTTGCGGACAAGCTCGCTGCCGAGCGCGGTGTCGTAGAGGTAGCATCCGACGACCAGGCTGCCGTTCGATCCCGCGTCGACGAAACCGTGGACGACATTTTCGGCGTTGCGCGCCTGCCATTCGGCGAAGCGCGGCGCCTGCACCTCGGCGCGGGTGATCGCGGGAACGCCGTTCGGGCCGATCGGTTCGTAGAGGCCGCTACGCTCGAGGTCGGCGGCGATGACTTCGGCGATCTGGCGGCCGAGGCTGTCGGTGCGCAGGCCCGCGACGGTCTGGACCGAGGCGGTCGCAAGCGGGGGGATGCCGATGACGGTGCGGTCCTGCGACAGCGTGCCCTCGATCGTCTCGCGCGGCTCGGTCGTGGTGACCACGGGCGGTGTCGGGGCCGTCTGTGCCAGTACCGGTGCCGTGGTCAGCAGCAGGGCGAGCGAAAAGGTGATCGGGCGCAGCATGGAACCTACCTCTTGATGAAATCGAGCGTGTAATTCTGCCAGAAGCTGTAATTTTCTTCGGGCAGGTCGAAAGGAGCGGCCAGTTCGACCGCGCGTTTGGCGCACTCCTGGTGGCGCTGGATCTGGAATTTGTTGCTGTCGTTTTCGCCGGTCGTGGTGACCGACGTGAAGCCCGCCAGCGCGCCCGACGGGGTCAGGCGGAATTTGACGACGGTCTTGAGCTGGTCGACGTCGACGCCCGAGATGCGGCAGCCGTTCCAGCGCGGGCCGACCTTCGCCTTGATGCTGACGTCGATCGAGCGGCGGACTTCGGCGGCCGTTGCGGCTGCGGGCGCACCCTTGCTCGACGGCGATTTGGGCTGCGACTTCGAAAGCCCTTCGGCGATGCCGTCGAGGCGGCCGGTCGGGCGGGCGGGGCGATCCTTGGCGGGGGGTGCCTTGGGCGCAGCCTTGGGCTGCGCCTTTTGCGCCGCGGGCGGCTGCTTCGGCGGCGCCGCCTTCGGCTTGGCGACCTGTTTGGGCGTCGGGGCGGGCGTCGGGCGCACGACCGGTTCGGGCAGCGGCGGCGCGGGCACCGGCTCGGGCGCCGCGATATCGGTCATATCCTCTTCGCCCAGCCGCGCGGCGGGGGGCGTCTCGCTGATCACCGGCGCGGTCGACTGCACCGCGGTTTCGGCGATCAGGTCGACTTCCATCGGCGGATTGTCGAAGCGGCGGTCGCCCGCGGTCCACTGGACCGAAAGCAGGCCGATAATCAGGACATGCGCCGCCACCGCGATGGCAAAGCCGCGTCCCTCATTCCCCCCAACTGCCCGTGTTTCGGCCATCGTCTTAACCTAGGGTCGGGTTTCTGAACCGTCGGTGACCGCGGCCGGTGCGCTGTCGGTTGCGCCTTCCGATCCGGTCGTCACCAGCGAAATTCGCGTCAGGCCCGCGCGGTTGAGCTCGCCCATTACGCGCATCACGCGGCCATAATCGAGCCCCTTGTCAGCGCGCAGCATGATCTGGCGTGGCTTGTCGAGCCCTTCGTTCGCGCGCGCGATCGCGTCGAGCCGCGCCGGAAGCTCGGCCTCGGGAACGACCTCTTCACCGATATAGAGTGTGTCGTCGCCGTTGATCGATAGCTGCACCGGCTCCTGATCTTCGGTTTCGACCGGCTTGGCCCGGCTTTCGGGAAGATCGATCGGCACCGCAGAGGCGAGCAGCGGCGCGGTGATCATGAAGATGATCAGCAGCACGAGCATCACGTCGACCAGCGGGGTGACGTTGATCTCGGCCATCGGCGCGCGGCGGTTGCCGCGGCCGCGCCGGCCGCCGATCCCGCCCGAGGGGCCCGACATCGCCATCAGGCTTCGACCTCGAGTTCGCGGCTGAAGGTGGCGTGCAGCCCGTCGGCGAAGCGGCCGAGGCGCGATTCGAGCCGGTTCAGGCGCTGCGAAAAGGCGTTATAGGCGATGACCGCCGGGATGGCGGCGAACAGGCCGATCGCCGTTGCGAAGAGCGCCTCGGCGATGCCGGGCGCGACGACATCGAGGCTGCTCTTGTTCTGGGCGGCAATCTCGGTGAACGCGCGCATGATGCCCCAGACGGTACCGAACAGGCCGACGAAGGGCGCGACCGACCCGATCGTCGCGAGCGTACCGATCTTGTCGGCAAGGCGGTCGACTTCGCCCGCGATCGCCGAATTCATCGCGATGCCAAGGCGTTCACGCGTTCCGTCGCGGTCGATGGTCTTGCCCTTGGTCGACCGGCGCCACTCGCTGATCCCCGCCGAAAGCACCTTCGCGCTCGGCAATTCCTCGCCGCTGTTCTTGTCGAAGAATTTGTCGATATTGTCGGCGCGCCAGAAATCGCGCTCGAACTGGTCCGATGCGCGCATCAGCTTGCCGATCCCGAGGCCGTGGGTGAAAATCACCGCCCAGACATAGATGGATGCGAGCAGCAACCCGATCATGACGCCTCTCACGATCCAGTCGGCCTGCAGGAACAGCGCGATGGGGGACAGGGTCGCCGCGTCGGCGGCCAGCGAGATATTGTCTAGCAAGGGAAAGTCTCTCCATTCATGATGGCGGTAAATCGGTCGGCCCACCCCGCAGGCTGGCGGCGCGGCCGGCCTTCGGGCGACAGAAAGGCAGCGGTGACCTGCCCGTCGGTCAACGTCTCGCCGCTTAACGTGTCAGTTCCGCGAAGGATGCGCTGCGCGATGATCACGCTCGCGCCGCGCACCGCCTCGACCGTGCTGACGACGAGCAGGTCGTCGTCGAGCTTGGCGGGGCGGCGGTATTTGATGGCGAGATCGGTAACCGCCCAGCTGCCTTCGCCGGCTTCCATCGCCGCGCGCTGGTCGATGCCCGCGATGCGCAGCATGTCGGAGCGCGCGCGTTCCATATAGCGCAGGTAATTGGCGTGATAGACGATGCCCGAAAGGTCGGTGTCCTCGAAATAGACGCGCGCCCGGAAATGATGCTCTGCCCCGACGAAGGCGCCGGGTATGAAGGGGGGTGGGGCGTTTACCATTGTCCTGATCGATAGCGTCGCAACGACTCGTCGCAAACCCCTAACCAACGGTTCGTCGCAGATCGGGGCCATTTGGTAGAATGAAAGCCGCGGAAATCCGCCTATTTTGCCTGATCGAAAAGCCCGTCCTGCGATCCTGCTGGCGGATTGAGTCCCAGATGCTTCCACGCGCTCGCGTTGAGCATGCGCCCGCGCGCGGTACGTGCGATCAGGCCGGCCTGCAGCAGATAGGGTTCGATCACATCCTCGATCGTGTCACGTGGCTCGCTGAGACCCGCCGCCAGCGTTTCCACGCCTACCGGGCCGCCGCGATAGATATCGGCGATCATGGCGAGGTAGCGCCGGTCCATCGCGTCGAGCCCCAGCGCATCGACTTCGAGCCGGTTGAGCGCCGCGTCGGCGGCCTTTGCATCCACGACCGCATGACCTGCGACAGTCGCGAAATCGCGGACGCGGCGGAGCAACCGCCCGGCGATGCGCGGCGTCCCGCGCGACCGCTTGGCGATCTCGAATGCGCCGTCGGACGCGATCGGCAGCGCGAGCAGCCGTGCGGCGCGCGAAATCACCTGTTCGAGCTCGCCATGCGTGTAGAAATTGAGCCGCACCGGAATGCCGAAACGGTCGCGTAGCGGTGTCGTCAGCAGGCCTTGCCGCGTCGTCGCGCCGACGAGGGTGAATTTGGGCAAATCGATCCGCACCGAGCGCGCCGAAGGCCCCTCGCCGATCATGATGTCGAGCGCACGGTCCTCCATCGCGGGATAGAGGATTTCCTCGACCGCGGGCGACAGCCGGTGGATCTCGTCGATGAACAGCACGTCGCCGTCTTCGAGATTGGTGAGCAGCGCTGCAAGATCGCCCGCCTTCGCAATCACCGGGCCGCTGGTTGAACGGAATCCCACGCCGAGTTCCTTCGCGACGATCTGCGCCAGTGTCGTCTTGCCGAGCCCCGGCGGGCCATAGAAAAGCACATGGTCGAGCGCATCCGAGCGTGCCTTCGCCGCCTCGATGAAGATGCGCAAATTCTCGCGCGCCGCCGCCTGTCCGACGAATTCGGCGAGCGACTTCGGCCGCAAGGCCGCGTCGGCATCCTCGGGGGTGCGGATAGGAGTGGTGAGGTCGGTCATGATGAGGCGATACCCATAAATTTCGTCATGATCCAAATTTGTCGTCGCCGGCACTGTGACGGGATGAGGCCAGTTTTGCCGTGTCTCTTCCGCATCCGTAGCAGATTCGCGTGGGCCAAAAGGAATGGCGGGCTGATTCGAGTTCGAAGCCGGTTGCCGGCATTTGGTCGAATACTGACTGACCACATTCCGGGCAGCTTTTGGGAGACAGCATCAAGCCAAGAAACTCGCAGACGATCGGCACATCCAGGTCGTCGTTGCGGCGACCTCCTCCGATGAACGCCCCAGTTGTTCCAATCAGAATTGCCGAGGTGACGGACAGCGTTTCGTTTAGCAGTCCCCAGATGGCGCCAAGAAACATGATGGCGCCGGCCAATCCCAGAATCCGCATTGCCGACCATACATAATAGGGGGCGATACGAAAACGCGAACGGTGAACATCCCCGGTCGCTCGAACCCGGGCGGGCTCAGTCATAATGCTCGATCCCGTCGCCAACGATCGAAACCCAGGGCTCCTTGCGATCCTCATAAACCGAATAATCGGGGACGAATCCGTGGCCTGGCTCGAAATTGCCGAGCGGTATCGCAAAGGCGTCATGATAGGGCCGCGCGCGGTACCAGACGCCCGAACCGCAGGTTTCGCAAAAGAAGAAGTCGGCGGTGTTGCCGCTGGCGCCGGTGTATTGCCACATCTTCGCTTTCGCTTCGCCCTCGATCCGGACCTGCCCTGCCGGAAAGCGAACCTGCGCGGCAAAGGCGCTGCCACTCCGCGCCTTGCACTCGCGGCAGTGACAGACCGACGTGCGGATCGGTTCGCCGGTGCAGGCGATGCGGATCTGGCCGCAGCGGCAGGATGCGTGACGGACGGTATCGGTCATGTCTTGTCCGCGAGCCGCTTTTCGACCGCCTGCCAGAGCGATGCCACCGCTGCGACGGGTGCGCTCTTGCGGCCGGCGATCGTCCCGATCGGCGCGCGCGCCTCGGTCATGCGCTCGTAAAGGCTCGCCATCGGAATGACCGGCCAGTCGGGTGCGGCGGCGAGCGCGGCGCGATGCAGGGCGCGGCGGCGGTCGACCATCGAGAAGACGGGGAGCACGGGCACGCGCAGCGCCTTCTTCCCGCCCATATGGTCGGTGATCGCATCGAGCGCGCGCTGTGCGAGCGGCGAAGGGATAACGGGCACGATGACGAGATCGGCGGCGCGCAAGATCTGGTCGGATGTGTCATTGAGGCCGGGCGGGCAATCGATCAGGATCCGGTCATATTCGCGCGCAAGGCCGCCCGCGATTTTCGCCAGCCGCTTTTTCTTGTCGAGTTCGTGAAATTCGACGTCGAGGCCGTGGAGCGACGCATCGGCGGGCAGAAGGGTCAGGCGATCGGTCGCCGTTGGCACGGCGAGCTTTTCGGGCGCGAGATCGCGGCGGATCGCCGCCTGTGCCTTCTTGCCCGCCGTGTCGTGACCGAGAATATAAGTCGCGGCCGCCTGGCCGTCGAGGTCCCAGAGCAGCGCGCGGCGGCTCGAGAGCATGGCGGCGGCCCAGGCGAGATTGACCGCCAGCGTCGTCTTTCCGACCCCGCCCTTGAGGCTGTAGACCGCGATCGTCTTGCCGGTCATTTCGCCACCTTTCTGAGGGCCGTGCGGACCAGCGCATCGAGGCTCGCGCCGGCGCCCAGTTCCTCGCTCGCTGCCGCGACCGCTGTGCTCGCCTCGCCGGGTTTGAAGCCGAGGCCGGTGAGGGCAACGACGGCATCGCCGAGCGGCCCGGCGGCTGCCGGGAGGGCGGGGCCGCTACCAGCCATTACTCCGAGCGCACCGGCCTTGTCCTTCAGCTCGTGCGTGATCCGCTGCGCCAGCTTTGGCCCGACGCCATTGGCCCGCGCGATCATCGCGCTGTCGCCGCTGGCGAGCGCGCGTTGCAGATCGCCGATTTCGAGCGCCGACAGGATCGCGAGTGCGACCTTGGCGCCGACGCCCTGGACGTTGGTGAGCAGACGGAACCAGTCGCGTTCCTCCGCCTTGGCAAAGCCGAGCAGGCGCAGGAAATCCTCGCCGACGAGCATTTCGGTGTGGATGGTGACGTCGCCGCCGACCGCGCCCAGCGCGTCCAGCGTGCGCGCCGATGCCTCGACCAGATAACCGACGCCGCCGACGTCGATCACCGCATGGCCCGCGCCGCTCGAATCCAGCCGTCCCGTCAGTTTCGCGATCATGGTCCGTGCGTAGCGCGGGGAGAACGAAAAGGGAATCAATTTCCCTCAGTTCCACCCAATCCGGCTTTCGTCTTGTCGGACTTGATCCCGCCGTCCATGACAGCGTCGACCCCGGATCGAGTCCGGGGTGACGAAGTTTCAGTTTCGCGGACGATGGTTCGCGTGGCAGATCGCAACCGCCAGCGCGTCGGCTGCATCGGCGCCCGCGACCTTCGCACCCGGCAGCAGGACGCGCAGCATCGCCTGTACCTGCTCCTTCGCCGCGCCGCCGGTGCCGACGATCGCTTTCTTGACGAGCCGCGGAGCATATTCGGCGACGTCCAGTCCGCCGCGCGCGCAACCGAGCAGCACGACGCCGCGCGCGTGCGCGAGTTTCAGCGTCGATTGCGGATTGTCGTTGACAAAGACTTCCTCGACGGCGGCACAGGTTGGCGTGTGATCGGCGATCACAGCCCCGAGAACGGTATCGAGATGTGCGAGCCGGTCGGGCAGGGGCGCCTTGGCGTCGGTCTTCACCTGCCCGTTCGCGATATGGCTGATCCGGCTGCCTTCCACGCGGATGACTCCCCAGCCGGTGCAGCTGAGCGACGGGTCGAGACCGAGGATGATCATCGGGTCAGGCCGGGCCGACCAGCCGGTCGATCAGCGCCTGATCGGCATCGTGGATCCGGCATTCGCGCAGCAGGCCGTCGGCGATCGTATAGACGAGCACGCGCTCGACCTCGACCGCCGCGTCGCTCCGGCCCAGTCGTTCGCGTGCGATGATCGCGCCGCAATGCAGCCCGGCCATGACATCGACGATCTCGAGAAGCTGCCGGTTGGTCCGCCGCGAGAAGTCGGCCAATACCGCGAGCGCGGCGCCCTTTCCGATATGGATACCCGATAGCGCATTGGCGCCGCCATAGTGCAGCGTGAAATCGTCGTGATAGAGCGCGGCGATCGCGGCCAGCTGGCCCGATTGCCACGCGGCCGCATAGGCGGTGAGGACCGATCGTACCCGGTCCCCGCTGCCCGCTGCCGCGTGATCGCTCACCCCAGTTTTTCCATCACCGCGTCGGGGATATCGTAATTGCCCCAGACGGTCTGGACGTCGTCGTCGTCGTCGAGCGTGTCGATCAGCTTGAACAGCGTCTGCGCGATCGCCTCGTCGGACACTTCGCTCTTCAGCGTCGGGCGCCATGCGAGCTTCACGCCCTCGGCCTCGCCGAGCTTGCCCTCGAGCGCCTTGGCGACTTCGTGAAGGCTGTCGACGCTGGTCCAGATGTCGTGGCCGTCCTCGGACGATTCGACGTCGTCGGCGCCCGCGTCGAGCGCGGCTTCGAACACCGTGTCGGCGTCGCCGGCGCCGGCGGCATAGCTGATCATGCCGAGACGGTCGAAGCCGTGGCTGACGCTGCCCGAGGTGCCGAGATTGCCGCCGTTCTTGCTGAACGCGGTGCGGACGTTGGTCGCGGTCCGGTTGCGATTGTCGGTCAGGGCCTCGACGATCAGCGAGACGCCGCCGGGACCATAGCCTTCGTAACGGATTTCCTCGTAATTCTCACCGTCGCCCCCCGCGGCCTTGTCGATCGCGCGCTGGATATTGTCCTTGGGCATCGACTGTGCCTTGGCGGCGTTGACGGCGGCGCGCAGGCGCGCGTTCGCGTCGGGATCGGGCAGGCCCATCTTCGCCGCGACGGTGATTTCGCGGCTGAGCTTCGAAAAGAGGCTGCTGCGCTTTTTGTCCTGCGCACCCTTGCGGTGCATGATGTTCTTGAATTTACTATGGCCGGCCACGGCCTACCTCCATCGAAACGGGAAATGTGGCGCCGCCCTAGCGTGCCAGACCGGTTCAGACAACCACGGCGGTTCCCGAGGCGCTGACCATCAGCATCGAGCCGTTCTGGCCGAGCACCTCATAGTCGAGGTCGACGCCGATCACGGCGTTGCCGCCAAGGCGCGCAGCCTCGGCTTCCATCTCGGCGATCGCTTCCTTGCGTGCGCGGGCGAGGACATCCTCATATTTGCCCGAGCGGCCGCCGACGATGTCGGTGATCGACGCGAACAGGTCGCGGAACAGGTTGGCGCCGACGATCACCTCGCCGGTGACGATGCCCAGATATTCGCGGACCGGACGGCCCTCGACATTGTTGGTCGTGGTACTGAACATCGTCACTCTCCTGTCAGTTGGCGGGGTTTGCGTCAGTCGATTCCGAGCGCCGATTTATAGACGTCGAGGATCGCTTCCATTTCCTTGCGGTCATGGACCGGCAGTTTGCGCAGGCGGACGATCTGGCGCATGATCTTCGGGTCGTAACCCTGTGATTTCGCTTCGTTATAGGTGTCGCGGATATCGTCGGCGATGCCCTTCTTTTCTTCTTCCAGACGCTCGATGCGCTCGATGAAAAGACGCAGCTGTTCGTCGGACACGGTGGCTTCGCTCATTTTATACTCCGCTCAGATTGGATGATTGCGTGGCGAGAATCGCCTCGGCGCCCGATTAGCGGCGTCAGGGATTCTTCGCCATGCTTTCTTCCATCCGCGCGAGCTGTTCCGGGGTGGCGGCGACGTGGAAGCGCGCTTTCCACTCGGCGGTCGGCATGCCGTGGACGATCGCGCGGCCGGCTTCCTTGTCCATGCTTCCCGCTTCGGCGATCCAGTCGCCGAGGCAGTTGCGGCAAAATCCGGCGAGGCCCATCATGTCGATGTTCGCGGCGTCGCTGCGGTGCCGGAGCAGGCGGACGAGGCGGCGGAACGCCGCGGCGGCAACCGCATCGTCGAGGCTATCGAGGGCATCGTTATCCGCTGTCTGATCGTCGCTGCAGGACATGGTTCCTCCGTTGAATGATTGAATAGCTATACGGCGGTTGCCTTCGTATCATCAAGGCGGCATTGCCCTAGCATCCCCCAGTCATCGGAGCATTTGTGGTTCAGAGCTTTACCCCCCGCCAGCGCAAGGTCCGTATTCTCGCGACCCTTGGCCCCGCCAGCGCCAATGCGGAAATGATCGCCGAACTGCACCGCGCGGGCGCCGACGCGTTTCGCGTCAATATGAGTCACGGCGACCATGCCGGCCACGCGAAGGTGATCGCCGCGATCCGCGCGCTCGAGAAGGATACGGGGCGTCCGACGACGATCCTCGTCGACCTGCAGGGGCCGAAGCTGCGCGTCGGGACGTTCAGCGACGGTCCTGCCGAGCTGGCGAAAGGCGCGTCTTTCGCCCTCGATACCGACAAGGCGCCGGGCGATGCGAACCGTGTCCATCTGCCGCACCCCGAACTTTTCGCGGCGCTCGAGCCCGATACGCGCCTGCTGATCGATGACGGCAAGCTGGTGCTGCGCGTCAGGAGCGTTTCGCCCGACCGCATCGAGACGATCGTCGAAGTCGGCGGCAAGATTTCGGACCGCAAGGGTGTCAACGTCCCCGACGTCGTCGTGCCGCTCGCTGCGCTCACCGAAAAGG
Organism: Sphingopyxis sp.; assembly: GCA_017745175.1. Taxonomy (GTDB): domain Bacteria; phylum Pseudomonadota; class Alphaproteobacteria; order Sphingomonadales; family Sphingomonadaceae; genus Sphingopyxis. Next base: position 65,974 of record JAGHZY010000002.1, read on the forward strand.
ACCGCAAGGACCTTGCCTTTGCGCTCGAACAGCATGTCGACTGGATCGCGCTGTCGTTCGTGCAACGGCCCGAGGACGTCGCCGAGGCGCGGCGCCTGATCGGCGGCAAGGCGGCGCTGCTCGTGAAGTTCGAAAAACCGTCAGGCGTGCAGCGGATCGAGGAAATCCTCGAGCTCGCCGACGCGGCGATGGTCGCGCGCGGCGACCTCGGCGTCGAACTGCCGCCCGAGGCGGTACCGCCGCTCCAGAAAAGGATCGTCGCGACGGCGCGGCGCATGGGCAAGCCGGTCGTTGTCGCGACGCAGATGCTCGAATCGATGATCGTCTCGCCGTCGCCGACGCGCGCCGAAGTTAGCGATGTTGCCACGGCGGTGTACGACGGGGCCGACGCGATCATGCTGTCGGCCGAGACTGCAGCGGGCGCCTGGCCGGTCGAAGCTGTCACCATGATGGATTCGATCGCGCGCTCGGTCGAAAGCGATCCCGATTATTATCGCCGCCTGCATTTCACCGAGACGGCGCCCGACGCGACGACCGCCGATGCGCTCGCCGAGGCGGCGGGCACAATCATCCAGACGATCGCCGCCGACGCGATCATCTGTTTCACCGCGTCGGGTTCGACCGCGCGCCGGGTCGCGCGCGAACGTCCGGGTGCGCCGCTGCTCGTGCTGACGCCGAAGCGCGAGGCGGCACGGCGCATGGGGCTTCTGTGGGGCGCGCATGCGGTGCCGACCAAGGACATCGGCAGTTTCGAGGAGATGATCGCCAAGGGCAAGCGCATGGCGCTGCGCCATGGCATCTGCAAGGCGGGCGCCAAGCTCGTCATGATGGCGGGCGTCCCGTTCGGCACGCCGGGGTCGACGAACGTCCTGCATGTGGCGACGCTGACGGGCGACGAACTGCGCGGGTATAGTTGAGCAGAGCTTTCGGCTCGCACCTTATCCCTCATCCCGGTTTTCGCCGGGATGACGAACCCAAAGAGTGGCAGCGGCGACCTTGACGAGCGCATTTTGATTCAGTCCGGCACAAAAGTTACCGATCGATTCAGATAATTTTCGGGTTGATTCAGATCGGGACGGACTAAAATGGTAAATGCGCTTTGCACCATTGACGCTGCGCGGCATAGTTGGTGGAAGAAGCGCGTCGGACCCGCGTCGAGGGGCTCCGCATCGCCATTCCGGAGGTTCAATCCGCGTGTCCGCACCGTTCCGTTTTCCGCGCTTTTTCGTGACGAGCCCGGCGCCTTGCCCCTATCTTGAGGGCAAGACCGAGCGAAAGGTCTTCACCGAGTTGAACGGCAACACGGCGAACGAACTGAACGACGCGCTCGGCCGCATCGGGTTCCGCCGCAGCCAGTCGGTCGCCTATCGCCCGAGCTGCGCCGACTGTTCGGCCTGCGTGTCGGTGCGTGTCTGCGCGAGTGAATTCACGCCCAGCAGCTCGCAGAAGCGCAACCTGCGCCGCAACGGCGATCTTGTTGCCACCGCGTGCAAGCCGTGGGCGACCGAGGAACAATATGCATTGCTGCGCTCATACCTCGCCTCGCGCCATCCCGATGGCGGCATGGCCGACATGGACGAGCAGGATTTCGCCGACATGGTCGAACAGACGCCGGTCGATTCCTATATGATCGAATATCGCGAGCCGACGGCCAATGGCAGCAAGGGCCGCCTCGTCGGCTGCTGTCTGACCGACCGGCAGGGCGACGGGTTGTCGATGATCTACAGCTTCTTCGATGCGCATCATCCCATGCGCGAGGGGCTTGGCACCTACATCATCGCCGATCATGTCCAGCGCGCGGCGCGTGCCGGGTTGCCCTATGTCTATCTCGGCTACTGGATCGAGGGTTCGACGCGCATGGCGTACAAGGCGCGCTTTCGTCCGCTCGAAAAGCTCGGCCCCGATGGCTGGTCGCGCTTCGAGCCGACCCAGTCCGAGCGCATCGCGGCGATGTTTGAACTTGCCTGAGGCCGAAAGGTTCGGGGGCCGTTGACGCCGGGCCTGCAACAGGCCATTGAATGCGAAGGGAATTTCGGGGCGGGGAACAGAGGAGATGGCTTTGTTCCGACATCATGGCGCCGTGAAATTCCTGCTTCCCGCTCTTGCTGCCAGCTTTGCCCTTGCCGGTGCGCCATCGGCCGCGCAGCCGCGACAGGGTACCGGAACGCGTGACGGCGCATCGATCAATGGCGTCGATCAGGCGACCGAGATCGACTGTCAGGGGCGCCCCGCGGAAGTGTCGGGTTCGGGCAATCGCATCAACTTCGTCGGGGACTGTCCCAACCTTACGGTCAACGGCGTCGACAACCAGATCGGCATCCTCCTGCCGCCCGGCGCCGACCTTCGCGTTTCGGGCGTGGACAATGTCGTGACGTGGCAGGTCCGCGGGAAGGGCAAGCCGCGCATTTCGGTTCAGGGCGTCGATAATCAGGTGCGACCTTCGCGTTAGCGAAAGGCGCGCCGACGCCCCATATCCGGCAAGTTGCGAACGTCTCGCAACGGCCGATTTCTCGCCTCCACCGGTTGACCTTGGCTCGCTTTCAAGGGCATAGCTTTGCATCCAGGACATAAGTCCGGGTCGCATCCGTTATGAAATCGCCGGGGGGCTGGCGAGAGGGGGAAGGGTGCCCGTGCGCGAGTTCGTCAGCATCACGGCCAGCGACAGGGCGGGCGGCTTTCGCCGCGCGATGATGCGCGCATGAGCGAGCCGGTCAAGGTTGCGATCATCGGTTCGGGTCCCGCGGGGCTCAGCGCGGCGTCGCGCGCCGCGCAGCTCGGTCTCAGCCATATATTGCTCGAAAAGACCGACCACCTCTCCGACACGATCTTCAAATATCAGAAGGGCAAACGCGTGCTCGCGACGCCCGAGCGGCTCGACCTGCGCTCCGACTGCCGCTTTGCCGAGGGCGCGCGCGAATATATCCTCGGCAATTGGGACGAGGATGCGGCGAACAACAAGGTCAATGTCGCCTATCACGCCGACGTGGCCGAGGTGACGGGCGCGAAGGGCGCGTTCGAGATCAGGACCGCCAGGGGCGACGTCTACACGGCCGAGAATATCGTGCTGGCGATCGGCACACAGGGCAACCCGAACCGGATGCGCTGCGAAGGCGCCGACCTGCCGCACATCATCTATCAGGTCGACGATCCCGAGGATTTCAAGGACAAGCATATCACTGTCGTCGGGTCGGGCGACGCAGGGATCGAGAATGCGCTCGGGGTCGCCGAGGAGGCGCTGGAAAACACCGTCACGATCCTCAATCGCTCGAAGGATTTCGCGCGCGCCAAGGCCAAGAATGTCTCCGACATGATGGAGGCGGGCGAAAACGGCTTCATGTCGATCCTTACCGAGACGCAGCCGAAGAAGGTCGAACCCGGCTGGCTGACGCTCGAGACGCCGACCGGCGAGGAGCGGATCGAGTGCGACGTGATCGTCGCGCGGCTCGGCTCGGTCGCCCCGCGGGCTTTTGTCGAATCGATGGGAATCGAATTCACCGGCCCCGATCGCGAAGCCTTTCCGAAGCTGTCGCCGACCTTCGAGACGACCGTGCCCGGCATCTACGTCATCGGCGCGCTCGCGGGTTACCCGCTGATCAAGCATTGCATGAACCAGGGCTATGACGTCGTCGAGTTCCTCAACGGCAACAAGGCGCTGACCCCGGCCGACGAAAAGGATCTGGCGGCGATTTTCGAAAAGCTGCCGCAGAAGAAACCGGTCGGCGAGTGGCTCGAGTTCCTGCGCAAGCGCATCCGCATCTTTGCCGACGTCTCGCCGCTGCAGATGCGCGAGTTCATGCTCGATTCGAAGGTCGCCTTTTATCGCGAGGGCGACATCGTGTTCGAAAAAGGCGAGCCGGGCTCATCGCTGTTCGCGATCGCCGATGGCCATGCGATCGTCGAGGTCGGTCCCGACATCAGCGTACCGATCGAACAGGGATCGATCTTCGGCGAAGTCGGCCTGATCTCGGGTCGCAAGCGCGGCGCGACGATCCGCGCCGGCGAGGACAGCATCTTCGTCGAGGTATCGCGCACCGCGGCGCTCAAGCTGATGGCGGCGGTGCCGGGTGCCAAGCGCGTGATCAACCGCATTTCGCTCGAACGCCAGCTGCTGCAGATATTCAAGGGCGGGCTGACGGTCGAGGATCTCGAACCGATCGTCGAGGATCCGGCGATCGAACGCGTTCCCGCGGGCAAGGTGGTGCTTGCCGAGGGGGACGAGGGCGACGACGTCTATGTGATCCGTTCGGGATCGATGGTCGTCGAGAAGGATATCGGCGGCAAACCGATCTTTCTTCGCTATCTGCCCGCGGGCAGCTTCTTCGGCGAAATGGCGGTACTCAGCGGCGCGCCGCGCAACGCGACGGTGAAGGCCGCGGTCGCGAGCGAAGTGATCCGGCTGAAAGGCGAGGAATTCAAGGCGATGCTCGCCAGGCGGCCGCAGGTGCGCGAGGCGACCGAGGCCGCGGTCGCCGAGCGTGCGGCGATGAACAGCTTCATCGAATCGCGCAAGGCGACCTATTCGAGCGCGGTCGACCTTTATTCGGACACTGCGAGCTTCATCATGAAGGAGGGGCTCGGCGAGGCGACCGACGCGCTGCTGATCGACGAGAATCTGTGCGTCGGCTGCGACAATTGCGAAAAGGCATGCGCCGACAGCCATGAAGGTCTGTCGCGGCTCGACCGCGAGGCGGGCAAGACCTTCGCGCATCTGCATGTGCCGACAAGCTGCCGCCACTGCGAGCATCCGCACTGCATGGCCGATTGCCCGCCGAACGTGATCCACCGCGGTCCCGATGGCGAAGTGTTCATGGAACCGGGCTGCATCGGCTGCGGCAATTGCATGCGCAACTGCCCTTATGGCGTGATCCGCATGGAAGCGGCGCCGCCGCCGAAGCCGAGCCTGCTGCGCTGGCTTCTCACCGGCTTTGGTCCCGGCCCGGGCGAACCCTCGCCCAAATGGACGAAGAAGCAATTGGGCGACGAGAAGCCCAAGAAGATCGCGGTCAAATGCGACATGTGCAAAGGCATCGCCGGCGGCCCCGCGTGCGTGCGCGCCTGCCCGACGGGCGCCGCGATCCGCGTCTCGCCCGAGGAATTCCTGTCGATCGCACGGCTCGACGAGGATACCGACTGATGGCTTCGCTTTTTCAGCGCCGCCGGTCGAAGGCAACGCAGGTTGAACGCGTCCGCGAGCGGCGGCACGAGGGTTTCCTGCGCTATGCTGGCTTTCGCTGGGCGAAGATTTCGGGCGGGCTCTGCCTGCTCGTCATCGTCTCCTATGCGCTGGTCGACGTGACCCCGCGACACAATGGCGGCAGCTGGTACGGCTATACGCTCGGCACGATCGGCGCGGCGCTGATCCTCTGGCTCACCGCCCTCGGTTATCGCAAGCGCAAGATGACGAGCGATCACTGGTCACTGAAGGCGTGGACGTCGGCGCATGTCTATCTGGGCCTCAGCCTGATCGTCGTCGGGACCTGGCACACCGGATTCCAGCTCGGCTGGAACGTCCACACGCTGGCGTGGGTGCTGATGATGCTCGTGATCCTGTCGGGGCTCTATGGCGTGATCGTCTATGCGACCTTGCCCGCGGCGCTGTCGAACAATCGCGACGAGATGACGCAGATGCAGATGCTCGAGGCGATCCGTGCGTTCGACCGGCAATTGCACAGCGCGGCGCAGCCGCTGACGCCGGCGGATACCGCGCCTGTACTTGCGGCGCTCGACGAGGACCCGTTCGCGGGCGGCATCGGGGCACGAATGTCGGGGCGGTACCCGAATTGCGCGACCGCGGCGGCGCTGCGCACGCTGTCGGTCTCGAACGGCAGCGACCGCGAGGCGCGCGAGAAGGTGGTCGGGCTGCTCAAGCAGAAGGAGGCGGCGCTCGCGCGTTTGCGCAAGCACCTCAAGATCCGGGCGCTGCTCGAAATCTGGCTCTATGTGCATGTGCCGCTGACCTTTGCGTTGATCGCGGCGCTGTCGGCGCACATCATCAGCGTCTTCTTCTACTGGTGAGGCGGGGACGATGAGCTTCATCCTGCGCCGTATCTCGACGACGAAGACGGGCAAGCAGATCGTCCGCGATCAGCCGCTTCCGGGCGACACGATCACGCTCGGCCGCGAGGGCAGCAACAGCATCCACGTCGCCGATCTGGCGGTGAATCCCCATCACGCGACGATCAGCAGCACCGACGGCCGGACGGTTCGCGTCGCGGCGAACGAGGGGCTGGGTTTCGACCTCAACGGCCGCAGCGAAACCGTCGCCAACATCGACAGCAGCGCGGGGGGCGAGCTGCGCTTCGGCGGCCACCGGCTGACGATCGCGCGCGAGGGCGACAAGATCATCCTGCTCGTCGAGCGGATCGACGAGCTGTCGCAATCGTCGAAGGATGTCGACGAGGCGAAGGCCTTTTCGCTGCAGGGCGTGATGCTCGGGAAGCGCATGGGGGCGTGGGTCTTTGCGACGCTGATGCTGCTCGCCTTCCTGATCGGGCCGATCTGGGCGTGGTACAGCTACAAGAATGTCGCCGAGCGCCCCGACGGCTATCATGCCGACAGCGCGTGGCTTTCGGGCCCGTTGTCGAGTGCGCATGCGAGCCTGAAGAACGACTGCCAGTCGTGCCATGTCGAGCCCTTCGTCGCGGTGACCGACAAGGCGTGTATCGGCTGTCACACCGGCGAGCACAAGGCGATGAGCATGGCGCACGCCAATGCGCCGACCGCGATGCTGCTCGCCGCGCGCCATCCGCCGGGTGTCGGTGAACGCATCCTCGATGGCTTTGCCAAGACCTTCAACAAGCCGCAGGGGCGCTGCGTCGAGTGTCATACCGAGCATGAGGGCGCGGGGCCGATGCCGACGACGCCGCAGAAATTCTGCGCCGATTGTCACGACGGGATGTCGGCGCGGCTCAAGACTGCCGGTCACCCGACGACGCTCGCCGATGCCGCCGATTTCGGCAGAAGCCACCCCGAATTCCGCCCGCTCGTTCGCCCCGCGGCGGGTGGCAAGCTGGTGCGTACGACGCTGGCCAGGGGCGTCGTCGATTATAACGGCCTCAAATTCCCGCACGACATGCACCTGCAGGCGACCGGCGGGGTTGCGCGCATGGCGGCGAGCTTCCGCGGCCGCCATGATTTCGGGAAGAAGCTCGAGTGCGAGAACTGCCACCGCGTCGAAGCCGACGGGGTACGCGTCAAGCCCGTCGAGATGGAGCGCGACTGTGCGATGTGCCACAGCCTCGCGTTCGAGACGGTGGGCGGGGTGACGCGCACGCTGCGCCACGGTGAGCCCGACCAGGTCGTCGCCGACCTCACCGCTTATTATCGCTCGACCCCGCCGTCGCGGCCGCTCCAGCTCGGCGGGATGCAGCGGCGGCGGCCGGGGGCCTATGCCGAGGGGCAGGTCTACAACATCTATTTCAACGAGGTCGCGACGCGGCCGGGCCGGGCGCAGGACGCGGTGCGGGCGGTCTTCTCGAAGGGCGGCGCCTGTTATGATTGCCACACGATCTTCGCACCGCAGGCGGGGACCGGCTGGCGTGTCGCCGCGGTGAGCCAGACGCCGCGCTATTTGCAGAAGGGCTGGTTCGACCATGACGCGCACAAGGAAACCGCGTGCGCCGACTGCCACACCGCGGCACCCGCCTCGAAAGCATCGACCGACCTGCTCGTGCCCGGGCTCCGCCAGTGCCGCGACTGCCATGTCGGCGAAGGCGGAGCACGCGTCGTGAAGGTCGAAACGGCGACCGAATCGCCCTGCGCCATGTGCCACGAATATCATTCGGACGGGGGCAAGCCGTGGATGCCGGCGCGCCAGCGCAAGAAAAATACCGTGGCAATCACAAATAAAGGTCTTGGCGCTATCCGCGGTGTGAGCATGATCACAGGAACCGGGGGGCGGGGCCTTTACGATGTGACGTGGCGCACACCTTCCTTGCACGCGGCAAGGCGGGGCGGCTAGATTTGGACGGCCGGGACCAGACCGGCCGGAGCAGGGGGCGGATATGCTGATCGCACAGATCACAGATATCCATATCGGATTCGATCCGGACAATCCGGCCGAATATAACCGCAAGCGTCTCGACGAGGTGCTGGACATTCTCATCGACGGACCGAATCGTCCCGACCTGCTGCTTGCCACCGGCGATATCACCGATCGCGGCGACGCCGACAGCTATCGTCGTCTCGTGACCGCTTTTTCGCGCTGCCCCTTTCCCGTGTGGCCCAGCGTCGGCAACCATGATTTGCGCGACAATTTCCATGCGCGTTTCCCGGGGTTCGACGACGGCAACGGCTTTGTCCAATATACGATCGAGCTACCCGAACTGCGGCTCGTGACGGTCGATACGCTCGAGGAAGGGCGCCATGGCGGCGCCTTTTGCGAACGACGCGCGGCGTGGCTCGATGCCGAACTGGCGAAGGATGCGGCCAAGCCGACCTATATCGTCATGCACCACCCGCCGGTCGAAAGCGGGATCGAGTGGATGAACACCGACCCCGACGAACCGTGGGTGGCGACCTTCACCGACGTCGTACGGCGGCACCCGCAGGTCCGCGGGCTGATCTGCGGACATCTCCATCGTTCGGTGACCGTGGCGTGGGAGGGGCGAACCGTCGCGATCTGCTCGTCGACCGCACCGCAGGTCTCGCTCGATCTGAGGCCGATCGACGAGAACAAGCCCGACGACCGCCCGATGATCGTCGCCGAGGATCCCGCCTATGCGCTCCACCGCTGGAACGGGCGCGAACTGGTCAGCTTTTACGACCATGCGGGGGCGCACACGATGCTCGCCAAATATGACGAGCGATTGCAGCCGCTGGTGCGCGAACTGAAGGCCGAGCGACCGGGTCAGTAACCCAGCGTCAGATCCACGCGCGGCTCGACGGCTTCGCCCTTTTTCCAGCGCCCCAGATTTTCGAGGAAGCGCTGCGCCGAGCGGATGAACATCTTGTCCTGCGCGCGGCCCGACAGGTGCATGGTGATATGCGCGTTGTCGAGGCTCCATAGCGGATCGTCGGCGGGCAGCGGTTCGGGCGTCGTGACGTCGAGGAAGGCCGCGGCGATCTGCCGGCTGTCGAGCGCGGCGACGAGCGCGTCCTGATCAACGACGCTGCCGCGCGCGATGTTGATCAGCGTCGCGGTCGGCTTCATCGCGGCGAGCTCGGCGGCACCGATCATGCCGTCGGTTTCGGGGGTCGCGGGGACCGCGAGGATCACCCAGTCGAATTCGCCGAGCTGAGCGCGCCACTGGTCGGGGGTGAGCGTGTTCGGACCGGGCGAACGGCGCACGACGGTGACGTCGACGGCGAAGGCCTTCAGCCGTTCCTCGATCAGCTTGCCGATCGCGCCATAGCCGAGCAGCAGCGCTTTCGACCCGAACAGTTCGACCTTGCCCGGCGAATCCATCAGCCATTCGCGGCGCTCCTGCGCGCGGACGACGTCGCGATAGCCCTTGGCGACGGTGAGCATCCCCATCACGACATATTCGGCGATGGTGATCGCATTGATCCCCGCGCCATTGGTCACGACCGTGCCGCGTGTCCGCAGCAGATCGAGCGGCATGCCGTCGACCCCGGCATAGATCGAGTTCAGCCATTTGAGCCCGGTCGCGGCGGTGATGACCGCCGCCATATCCTTTTTGTCGTACATGTCGAACCAGCCGATCTCGGCCGCGGGCGCGAGCTCCATCGCCTCTTCCTTCGACGCGAAGAAGCGCGGTTCGACCCAGTCGGGCAGGCGGTTTTCGACGAGCGGACGGATGAGGCCCGAAAGGACGGTGACGGTCTTGGTCATGAAGTTCCTATTGCTGAAAGGCGTGCCAGCCCGCCCACGCGAGCGGGACGAGGCCGATCAGGTCGACGAGGGCGATGGTGGCGAGCGGTGCGGGCCGGCCGTACGTCAGGTAGAGAAAGAGGAAGCTGAGCATCGAGATTGCAGCGAGCAGCGTTGCGAGCTTGCGCCCGCCGGGATCGAAAGCGGCCCAGACGCAGGCGACGAGCACCGCGAAGAAGAGCGCCGCGCGATGGTGCATCAGCAGGAAGATCGGGCTGTGGGTTGGACGCCATAGAGCCGCGTGACCAGTGCTGGCCGGAACAGCGCCAGCGCCGGGATCAGGTGGACGAGTCCGACAAGGAGCCAGCAGATCAGTTGCGACATGCAACGAGGCTAGCAGCCCGCGAAGCCGGAGCAAGCCTCAATCGGCGTCGAGCTGCCACTCCCAGCCGAGCAGGTCGCCGTCCATCACCTCGACGCCGGCGGCGACAAGCTCATCGCGCAACGCGTCGGATGCCGCAAAATCCTTCGCCGCGCGCGCCTCCTTGCGACGCGCGAGCGCGGCTTCGATTTCATCCTCGCCGATCGCCGCCGCCGCGGGCCGGATGCGCAGGTCCGCGCGCCCGATCGTGAGCAGGTCGAGGCCGAGCACGGCGTCCATCGCCGCGAGCGCCGCGCGCTTCTGGCCGGCGTCAATCTTCTTCAGCGCCGCTGCCTCTTCGAGCAGCGTCAGCGCAACGGGGGTATTGAGATCGTCCGACATGGCCGCGTCGAACCTTGCCAGCAGGTCGGTGAGGCGGCGATCGGCGGGTTCGGCCGGTTCGGCATCGCGTACCGGAGCTACGGCCATCACCAGCCGTTTCAACCGGGTCAGGGCAGCGCCGAGACCATCCCAGCTGAATTCCAGCTCGCTGCGATAATGCGCCTGCAGGCACATCAGGCGATAGGCGAGGGGATGGTAACCCTTGTCGATCAGCAGCCGGACGCGCAGGAATTCGCCGCTCGACTTCGACATCTTGCCCGAACGTTCGACGAGGAAATTATTGTGCATCCAGATGCGCGCGCCGCTCGCATCGCTGCAACTGCGCGCCTGATTCTGTGCGATCTCGTTCGGATGATGGATCTCGCGGTGATCGATGCCGCCAGTGTGGATGTCGAAGGGGAAGCCGAGCAAGGCTTCGGACATCACCGAGCATTCGAGATGCCAGCCGGGCGCGCCGCGGCCCCACGGTGAATCCCATTCCATCTGGCGGGTCTCGCCTGTCGGCGTCTTGCGCCAGATTGCGAAATCGGCGGGATGGCGTTTGCCGTCAACGGGGTCGATGCGGCTCTCGCCCTCATCGGTGCCGTGGCGCGCAAGGCGGCCGTAATCGGCGACGCTCGTCGTATCGAAATAGAGCCCGCCATCGAGCTCGTAGCAATGCTTGTCCGCAATCGCCTTGGCGAATTCGATCATCGCGGGGACATAGTCGGTCGCGATCGACCAGTGCGCGGGCTCGCGGATATTGAGCGCCTTTACGTCGGCCCAATAGGCTTCGGTATAATGTTTCGCGATGTCCCAGATCGACTGGGCGCGTTCGGCGGCCGCCTTTTCCAGCTTGTCCTCGCCCGCGTCGGCGTCGTCGGTCAGATGGCCGACGTCGGTGATGTTGATGACATGGGTGAGCTTGTAGCCCTTGTACGACAGCGTGCGCCCAAGCGTGTCGGCGAAGACATAGGCGCGCATATTGCCGATATGCGGATAATTATAGACCGTCGGCCCACAGCTGTAGACGCGCGCCTCGCCGGGGTGAACGGGCTCGAAATTTTCGAGGCTGCGCGTCAGGCTGTTGAACAGCGTGAGCGGGGAGGCGGGGGCGTCGGTCATGCCGCCGCCCATGCCCCGGTCCGCCCGTCGGCGTCAACCGAATCGCGGCCTATTGCGCGGGCGGCGTCCACAGATCGTCATTGCCCGCGCCGGTCACCGGATCGTCGAGCAGCGGCTCGCCGGTCATCGGATCGATATCGCGCATCGTGATCAGCGGTTGCGGCAGGTTGTTGCCGTCGCGGCCGCCATCCTCGTCGCCCTTGACCTCTTCCTCGATCACATCCTGCACCGGGAAGCTGTTTTCAAAATCGGCGGTCGTGCAGGCGGCCGGGCTGGCGATGAAACAGCCGTTGAAGGTCGACCGGCGGTCGTACGTACCGACGGCCGGGGCGCTGCCCGCGATCGTCAGAAGCCGGAGCGCGTCGAGGCCGGTGATCTGGCCGTTCGGGCCGAGCTGGACGCCGTTGACGACGATGCGCGACGGCCCGTTGGTCAGCACGTCGAGGCCGCCCGCGCCGAAGGTCAGCCCGCGGCGCTGCGCGAAGTCGGTGCCTGCACCGCTGTTCTGGACATAGAAGCCGCCCGAGACGTCGGCGCGGATGCCGCGCGCGAAGAGCGCGCCCTCATCGAGCACGACGCCGTCATTCTCGCCCAGCCGCGCATCGATCGCGTCGATCGACGTCGCGGCGCCAACTGCGGCGATGGCCGCCTGCGTCGCGACGATGATGTCGTCTGATTCCATGTTGAGCTGGCCGCCTGGCGCATTGTTCGCTCCGGTGAGCCGGACGCTGCCTTGGCCGAGAATGACTTCGAGCGCGTCATTCGCGATCAGGTTCAATGCGTTGACATCGGTGAGCCCTGTGAGCTGGACATTGCCGATCACGCGCATCTTGCCCGGCGTACGGATCGTCAGCGCGCCATTTGCGCCGAGGTTCGAACCCGGCGCGCCGCCGGTCATCGTGAAGCTGTCGACCACGACATCGGGCGGCGCGGCCGAACCCACCGAGGTGCTGCCTGCGGCCTGCACCTCGGGCGCGAAAATTTCGATCTGCGTGCCATAGACGCGCGTCAGCTCGCCGGCGTCGATGTGATAGCCGTTTCGCGTTCCGGTACCGCCGACGAAGGTCTGATTGCCGTTGTTGTTGCTGCGGATCGACAATTGCTGCGTCGTCCCCGCGGTGCCGACGCGGCCGGTCGCCGCGATGTTGATATTGGCCGAGGTGAGTGAGATCGACTGGCCGGTGACCGCGCCGGTAATCCCGAGCGATGCGCCGCTGATTCCCGGCGTCAGGACGGTCACGTCGAGATTGCCGGCAACCGTCACCGTGTCGAGGTTTATTTCGCCGGTCGAGTTCAGGAGGATCGCGTTCGCAGCGGTGAGGTTGGTGATGTTCATCGCTTCGGCCGTGGTGGCAAAGTCCGCGGTCCCCGCGATATTGCCGTTTTCGATCGAAAAGACGCCGCGGACATAGGCGTCGCCGACGTCGGTGGTAAGCGTCGTGAAGCGGAGGGACCCGCCGCTTTCGATACGGATCGCGTTGGCGCTGGCGTCGATCGGTGCCGAGGCGGAGAGATCGCCGATCCGGATATCGCCGTTGCTGCTGCTGAGGCTGATCGTGTCGTCGAAATCGAAGCCGTTGCTGCGGACGCGGTCGGCGGCGATCCCCGCTGTCCCGCTGAGCGCGAGGCTGTTGCCTGTGATCTCCGTGACGGCGATGGCCGCGCCCGCGGTCAGCGCCATGTCGCCGCCTGCGCGGAGACCGCCGCCGGTGATGCCCGCGGAGGAATCGACGACAACATTGCCGTCGGCGCTCAGTGTCGGGGGCGCGAAGCCGCCGGGGTTGGTCAGCGTCACGAGCGCGACGCCCTGCGCGTTGATCGTGGCATCGCGTCCCGCCGCGACGGTTCCGGTCAGATTGGCGAGGCCGGCGGCATTGACGATGACGTCGCTGAACGCGTCGAGGCCGGCGAGCGTTGTTGCGCCGCCTTGCGTGCGGATGCTGCTGTCGCCGCCCGTCGTGCCGAGCCCCAGCGTCGTCGCACCGTTCAGCCCGATGCTGCCTGCCGCGCCGAGCAATATGTCGTCGCCGGCCGACAGCGCCGCGGCGCCGATCGCGCCGGTCGACGAGGCCATCACCAGATCGGCCCCGTCGGTTCCCGACGTGCCTTCACCGACGCCGATGGTGAAGATGCCCCCCGAAGACCCGACCGAATAGCCGAGAATATGGGTGTCCGCTCCGGCTCCGGTCGTGCTGACGTCGTCGGCGGTGATGCCGCCGACGGCCTGAACCGTCAGGTCGTCGCCCACCGAGACGCCGGTCAGGCTGGCCGTCGTTGCCGCCAGCACCAGCATGTCCTCGCCCGCCGTGGCGTCGGTGATCGTCGCCCCGCCCCCGCTATTGACGCCGAACATCCGCGCGGCCGAACTGTCGGTCAGCGTAACGTCACCGCCTGCGTCGACAAACAGATTGCCCTGCGTCGCGACGCCGTTGCGGTCGATATAGCCGCCGTTGGCCCGCGCCGACGCCGTGATATCGGCGTCCGAATTCAGGAAGACATCGCCGCCCGCGACGAATGTTCCGGTGAGATCGGCGGCCGAGAAGACGGAGATCGTCCCGTCGACGTCGGCATTGTTGACCGAAACCGCTCCCCCCGTGCCGAACGCGAAGAAGGAGGCGGCGCCAGTGACATTGCCGGTGAGCGCGATGCTGTTGGCAAAGAGGTTGATGTCCTCGCCTGCGTTCAGCGATCCGCCGCGGATGCCCTCGGCACCCGGGGCCGTGCCATCCGCCGACAGGCTGATCGACAGGCCGGCGTCGATGTTGTTGAAGATGATCGACTGACCGGAAACCTGAACCAGACCTCCCGCCGTCGAGTTGCCGAGATCGACCGCACCCGGCGACGTGACGACGATGTTGCCGCCGGTGATGATCGAGTTGAGCCCGGTGCGGAAGCTGCCGGCGGTGACGATGAAATCGCCCGCCGCTTCGGCGTGTTCGGCGCTCGCGGCGCCGGCGCTGCTCAGGACGATATTGTTACCGGCGAGGCGATCGACGCCGATCGTCGCCGTCGGACCGGTCGCGCTCAGCGAAAGCAGGTCGCCCGCGCTCAACAGGCTGCCGGGTGCCGCGCTGATGCTGGTTCCCGCCGACGCGATCAGGCTGTCGCTCGTGCGGACCGTCGGCGCGGCGCCTTCGCGCGCGTCGTGCCGGATGTCGATCTGGTCGCCGGCGCTGATCGTCAGGACGCCATCGACGTCGAAGATGCCGTTCGACCGGCCATGGACGCCGACCGAGCTGTCGGTCGTCAGCATGACGTCGCCCTGGCTCGCGATCGTGCCGCCGGCGGGGGCGATGAAGATGCCTGCAGGCGCGGTGTCGGTATCATTGTTCGTGGGAGCGGCCGAACCCCGCGCCTCGGCCTCGAGCCCGGCGAAGCGGATGTCGCCCGCGGCGCGCACTTCGATACGCCCCGCGACGTCGCCGTTTGCGGTGATGGTGGTGAAGCCGAGATCGATCGTGCCGGGGCCGGAGGCGCCCGCTGCCGTCTCGATCACCGCGTGGCCGCCGGCGGTGGTACCCGCGATGCCGGTCGTGCCGCCGGTTCCGCCGCCCTGACCGAGCCCGCCGACGCCGCCCGTTCCGGCGACGCCGTTTGCGGTGATGGCGACCGGGTCGCCGTTCGAACCGATCGTTCCGCCGGCCGCGATCAGGCGGACGCCGCCGCCGTTGCCCGTGCCGCCATTCCCGCCGTTGCCGGCCTGATTGCCGGCGCCGAAAACGCTGTTGGCTCCGGCGCCGCCGTTGCCGCCGCGCCCGCTGCTGTCGAGAACTGCGCTGTCGCCCGTGACGAGGCCGATCGATACCGCGCCGCCGTCAGCGGCGGCAACCTCGATCGTGCCGCCCCGACCATTGCCGCCGTTGCCGCCCGAAGGCGCGACCGCGGGGAAGGAACCGAAGCTCAGCCCGCCTGTGCCGCCGTTGCCGCCGACGCCGCCGGTGATGAAATTGGTTTCGACGACCGTCAGGTTCGCTCCCGCGCCTTCGGCGCGCATGCGCGAGGTGCCGCCGGTGCCGTTGCCGCCACTGCCGCCATTGCCGTCGCGTCCGTCGGCGCCATTGCCGCCGGCGCCCGTCGAATCGAGCCCGAGGGCGAGCTGTCCGGCATCGAAGCCGGTGACGATCGCCTGCGCGACGCCGCCGAAGCCGTCGCCGCCATTGCCGCCGACATTGTGCGCACCGCCATCGCCGCCGGTCCCGCGCGCGATGCTGCCGGCAAGGCCGACGCCGCTGATCGGCACCGCAAGTGCGACCGTTGCATTGCCGCCGCGGCCGTTCCCGCCGCGGCCGCCGACGCCGACGCCGGTCGCCGAACCGCTGCTGCTCGACAGGAAGCTGTTGCCGCCGGTGCCGCCGATGCCCGATGCGTTGGCGCCCAGCCCGGCGGCGGTCGTCGTGCCGCCGGTGACATTGACCCGCGCATCGCCGCCGAAGCCATCGCCGCCCGCACCGGGTGTGCCGGGCAGGCCACTGAAGCTCGACATATTGTTGAAGTTGCCGCCGGCGCCGCCCGAGCCCGTAGCGTTCGCGATGATCGTGCTGGCGTCGACCACGGCCGATCCGCCGATGTTGATCGTCGCGGTGCCGCCGCGCCCGACGCCCCCGGTCCCGCCGGGGATGATGTTCAGCGGGTCATTGTCATTGCCGGTCGATCCGGTCCCGCCCTGGCCGTCGGCGCGCGCGATGATGTCGGCCGCGGTGATCGTGCCGCCGAGCAGGTCGATCGTCGCGGTGCCGCCGGTGCCGTTGCCCGACTGGTCGGCCACGATATTGCCGCTGGCGCTGACCGTCATGTCGCTGACGTCCACCGTACCCCCGCTCTGGGTAAAACGTGCCGTGCCGCCCGTTCCGATGCTGCCGGCGGCATCGCCGCTGATGCCGTCCGCCGACAGCGCGGTCACGCCGCCCGACAGCGTTCCGCCCTCTATCTCGACGGTCATTGTGCCGCCGCGGCCGGTGCCGACCGTTTCGGCGGGCAGGATCGGAAAGGCTCCGAAATCGGACTGCGTTTGCCCGTTCGCCGACGCGGCAAGCTGTCCGTAGCTGATCCGGCTGGCGTCGGTCGGGTCGGCTTCGACCCGGATGAGGACCGAACCGCCAAGGCCCGCGGGGTTGCCCGCCCCCGATGTTGTCGCGCCGCCCGAGACGCCATCGGCGGACAGGTCGGCACCGACCGACAGGTTGATCGTCCCGGCATTGGCAATCAGCCGGATCGCCCCGCCGGTCGCCGTCGTGCCCGCCGCGCTGGCACCTGTCCTTGCGCTGGCGCTGAATTCGCTCGTCGCATCGAGCGTCGCGATCATCTGCCCGCCGTTTCGGGCGAACAGGTCGATCGTGCCGCCCTGCGCGGTGCCCCCGGTGCCCGTCACATTGACCGTGCTGGCGCTGACGTCGATATTATAGGCGTCGGCCCGGATGGTGCCGCCATCGGCGAGGAAATCGATGTCGCCGCCGATCCCGTTGCCGGCGCTTTGCCTGACCGCATCGGAGACGCTGCCGCCCCTTGCTTCCGCCCTGAAACGCGCGCCGCTGCTGATCGTGCCGCCCGCGGTCGCGTTGACCGCGATCGTTCCGCCGGTACCCGTTCCGAAATTCTCGCCGGCGGGATTTCCGGCCGGGAAGGGCGTATCGGAATAGGGATTGCTGCCGACCGCGAACAGGTTGATCGCGCCGCTGCTGCTGACGGACGATCCGTTGGTGGCCGCCAGCGTCACATTGTTCGCGCGGGCGTTGCCCGACCGGCCGGTCGTCCCGCTGGGAGTGGTCGCGATGCCGGCAGCGGCGGATGCGTCGAGCGTGATATCGGTGAATTGCGCGTCGACGCCGCCGTCGATAGTCAGGCTGGCGGTTCCACCCAACGCGTCGCCGCCGGTCGTATTTTCCGCTGCGCTGGCGGTGCCGCCGGTGCCGACCGCAAAAACACCGATCGAACCCAGCGCGATGGTCGAGGTCGCATCGGTGTTGATCCGTACCTCTGCGGTGCCGCCGGTTCCGTTGCCGCCATTCTGCGACAGGAAGGGGCCGACATCGCCGCCGCCCACGCCTTGGGCGCGAACGAAGCCTTGTGTCGCCGACAGAAAGGACCCGGGTCCGGTTACCTCGATGCGCGCGGTGCCGCCGGTGCCGTCGCCCGACCGGGTGGTGCCGACCCCCCCGATGCCCCGCGCGTCGATCGAGAGCAGCGCCGCCGGCCCGACCGCGCCACCGTTGGATACCGTCAGGCTCGCCATGCCGCCGGTCCCGCTGCCGTTGATGGCGGGCGGCCCGCTCACAAAGCTGTTGTCGCCGCGTCCGACCGCATTGATGAAGATATTGCCCGCCGTCAGCGAACTGCCGGTGCCGCTGACCGTGATGCCGGCATTGCCGCCGCGCCCGTTGCCGGTGGCGCCGCCCGATCCCTCGTCGGAGGTGCCGTTCGCGTCCACCGTCACGCCCGACGTAGTGACGCTGCCCCCGGTGACCGTCAGGCTTGCGGTTCCACCCTGGCTATCGCCGGTCACCGCGTCGGGGGTTCCCGTCGCCCGGATCGTCAGCGCCCCCGGGGCCGAGAGCGACCCGCCGGTCACATTGACCGCGGCGCTGCCCGGCAAGCCGCCGCGGCCGCCGGACTGGACCGTGAAGGTGCCGGTGGCGCCGCCCGACTGGCCCGCGCCGATATTGACCGCCGCGCTGGCATCGCCGGTAAAGATCCCATTGCCCTGCACAAAGAACTGGCCTTCCGACGACAGCGGCGAGGGCGAGCCAGGCAATGTCTGCGTCGGCGTCGCCACGAAGGCGGCGCTCGCGCGCGCGACCGTGTTGCTGCGGAACAGCGTATCGCCCGCGGTGATGTTCGCCGCGGTGGCGTTGGCCGGCGTCGCGGCGATTTCGCCGCCAACGATGTTATAGCCCGCCGACAGCCGCACCGCGCCGTCGGGATCGACCTGCGCCGACAGCGCGTCGTCATAGCCGATTGCGCCGCTGACCAGCATCGTCACGGCGTCATTTTTCGGAATGGCGACCATATAGATGCGGCTCTGGTCGGTATCGCCCTGCTGGTGCGCGGGGCCGGTGGTGGTGCCCGTGTGCGTGATCGCATTGCCGCCTTCGGCGCCCACCGTCACATTGATGTCGAACAGGCCGCTGTTGATCCGGATGTCGGCCTGTTCGGCCGCGACATAGGCGACCGATCCGTCCACCCGGACCGCGCCCGCCTGCACGACGCGGGGGGCGACGAGCGCGACATAGGAGCCACCGGGGTTGCCGTTGTTCGCGTTGATCGCGCCGTTGACGGTAATCGCCGACGTACCCGCTGCGCCGCGAAAGCGGATCGTATTGCCGGGGCCGAGCAGGCCGCCAACGGTATCGATATTGTTGGCGGTGAGGACGAGGCTGCCGACGTTGATCACGCCGCTATTGCCGATCAGGATACCGCCGGCGTTATAGAACCAGATGTTGCCGCCGCGCGGACCCGTGGTCGACCCCACATAGCTGTTGACCGTACCGTTGAGCCCGATCTGGTCGGTGATCGATGTGCCCGCCCCGTCGACGAAGCGGTTGAGGACGATATAGTCGGGTGCGTTGCCGACGAAGTTCAGCGTGTTGCCGGCCGGCAGAAAATCGATCACGCCGCCCGCCGGAGTATTCGCCGGCGTCCAGTCGACGATGCTTTGCGGCCCGGTGACGTTGACGGTCGTCGGATTCGCCCCCGTTCCGGCGGTCGTGCCCGCGGGCAGGGTGGTGATCGTACCCGATCCCGCGACCTGCGCCAGTGCGGGACCGCCGTAGGCCAGCGCGACCATGCCGGCGGCTATGGCGCAACTGGTCAACAGGCGCCGCTTGCCCTTGTGGGTCGGCGAAGCGGTGGCGGTAGCACGCATGGCGGTCGTCCTCGAAGCAAAAGTCATGGTCAGCGCGCCCTCACGCCGAATTGGGTGGTCAGCGACACGAGCAGCCGCGGATCGGGTTTTTCGGTGAGGAAGCCGCCGCGATTGAGCGGTACCGCGAGCGTCATGTCGAGCCGCGCCAGATCGCCGTAAGCGACGCGCACGCCGCCGCCGGCCGAATAGAGCTTTTGCGGATCGAGCCCGTCGAAGGCCGTGTCCTTGTTCCACACCCACGCCGCGTCGAAGAAGGCGAAGGGCTGGAATGCGAAACTCTCGGTATTGGCGGGGACGAACGAGCCGTAACGCGCCTCCAGCGTGACCGCGACGCCGCTGTCGCCGATGATCGTGCCCGGATCGAAGCCGCGCCCGACAGTGAAATTGCCGCCCGAAAATTCCTCATAGGCGAGCAGCGGGTCGTTCGACCATTGCGCGCGCGGCGCCGCCGACAGGGTGAAGAGCTTCGCGGGCCGCCATTCGGCGAGCGCGTTGGCGCGGACGAGAAAGGCGTCGGGTTTGCCCTCGACGCGCGTCAGCGGCACCGCACCCGGCAGGAAACAGGCCGCGCCGCCGGGGCCGCAATCGTCGCTGGCGCCAAGGAAGTCGACGCCCTTCCGTGCTTCAAACGAAGTGGCGAGCGACCAGCGCGGCTCGCTCGGGCTGTAGCCGCCGCGGCCGGCGACCGACGCGGGGTCCACCCAACTCGCGTCGGCGCGCAGGTTGAAGACACGCAGCCGGTCCTCGTTGATCGGCACGCCGGTCAGGCTGATGTCCTGATCGATGAAATCGAGCCCGCCGCCGACCGTCAGACGCCGCGCCTGTGTCAACACGAGCGGGTAGGCGGTGTAGAGGCTCACGATCTGGGTATTCGACCTGACCGGAAAGCCCGTGATGTCGGGGCGCGTCCAGGCATAGGTATAGCTCGCGCCGAAACGCAGTCCTTCGCCGCCGACGCGGAATTCGTGGCCGACTTGCACGACCTTCTGCTCGTCGAAATCGGGGGTCGCGTAGAAACTGACCGTGGTGACGTCGCCCATGCCGGTCAGACCCGCAAGGCGCGCGCGCATGTTGCCGCCCCAGCGTCCGACGTCGCGCGAACCGAAATTCTGCGCGTTGAAGTCGAAGGTGAAGGGGGTACGCGTGACGGTGACTTCGCCGACGACTTCGCCGGGAACGGCCCCCGGGCGCAGCGTCAGCCGTGCGTCCATGCCGGGAATGTCGCGCGCGAGCAGCAGATAGCGCTCGGCATCGACGATGTTGAACACCGACTGGTCGTCGAGGCGCGAGAGATAGCGCTGGAGCAGCCGTTCATTGGTGCCGGCATCGCCGCGCACCTCGATGCGCGACATGCGCGCCGACAGGATGTCGAGCCGTACTACGCCGTCGCCGATCGTTTGCGGCGGCACGCGCACCGCAGCCAGATAGCCCCGGCCGCGCAGGATTGTCGCCGCCCGGTCGCGAATGTCGCACACCGCCGAAATCGGCAGTTCCTGTCCGACGCGGTCGGACCAGCTGGGCGCGAGTATCGCATTGTCGATGCCCTCGACGCTCGAAAATTCGACCGCGCGCAGCGTGAAACGGACATTGGCGAATTCGGGGCTGGCAAGCGGGCAGGGAGCGCGCTCGATGCTGTCGTCGACCGCGACGACCTGTTCGCCGGGCTGTGCTGCAGGGGGCAGCGCGGGCCGCTGGATTTCCTCGCGCGTCGGAATCTGCGGCGTTGCCTGCGCCCACAGCGCGGCGGGCAGCGATGCGGCGATCAGTGCCACAGAACCGGCCAGCGAGTGGCCGATCGCGGCGCGTTTGGACCGCACGGTCGCAATATTCCTCATATCCCCCGACACGGCCATTACCACCCCTTGTGTACGGGCGCGCCGCTACAGTTGCGGTACGCCAATTCAACCGGCCCTGCCGCGAAGCGGCAGCGCAAATTTCGACCCAAGGAAATGTTCCGTCATGCGACCTGCGGAATTTCCTCGGATAAATATCAGAGGGACAAGGCGGCCACAATGATTACCGCCCCGTCCACCATCTTCATCGCGCCTCGGATTCGGACATCGTATCGACGAGGCGATTGAGCTGCGGCGAGCAGCCCTTCGCCATCAGCATGTCGACCGATCCCTCGACCGTGTCGGGCGCATTTTCGACGGCGGCGAAGCGCACCGTCACCGGCTTCGCGAGGCCGCCGCCCGACAGGCGATAATCGGCGCCATATTGCACGGGCAGCACGTCGGTCGGCCATTTGCGGAAATTGGCGCCGTCGACGATCGCAACGGTCGCCTTCTTGCCGGCGCTTTCGATCTCGAGCGCGGTGTCGCCTTCCATGTTCGGACGCCACAACATCAGCACTGCCGGGTCGAGCACGCAGAAGGTACCGGCATCGCGATAGTCGAGCAGCCACAGATTGGGCGCACGCAGGTCGGCCGGCGACGGCGTCACAGGATCGCCGCGCGAGAAACCGCCGCGCGACCGCATCGTCGGGCCCTTGGCGAGCATCCGTGTGACGTTGCCGCCGAGCGATTGGCTCGCCTGCACGGTACCGGTGGCGCCGAAGGTGCCGGGGCCGGACAGGGTGCGTGTCTTGCCTGATTGCATCAGCACGACCTTGTCGCCCGCGACGAGCGTCAGCTTGTCAGTTGCCTTGAGCCGCGCCCCCGTCGGATATTTTGCCGCCGAGGGACCGGTCGAACGGACGACCATCGATTGCGCGGCGGCAGCGGTGACGAGGGTCGTCGCCAATATGGCAGCCGCGGCGGAAAGGCCGAGGCGGCGCATCCGGAATTCAGGAAAGGACATAGCTTTCTCCCTTTTCGGTCTCGTTCAGGCGTTCGATCAGGAACATGATGGATGCGTCCTGACCCAATTCGGTGGCCAATGCTGTGGCGCCCGTCACATAGGTATTTTTATCGCCCGCTGCGTGCGCCGCGACAAGCGCCGCGATGTCCGCGCGCCGTTCAGGGTCGAGGTCGGGCCGCGGCGTCAGGACATCGACGGGCTGCGCGCGGCCGCGCAGCGTGACGCGGCCCATCGGGACGAGATCATCACGGCCCGACCGTGCCGCGGCTTCGGCCGAAAAAAGCACCCCGGTCCTGAGGCTCTTGTTCGCAGCCTCGAGCCGCGATGCGGTGTTCATGCTGTCGCCCAGCGCCGTATACTGGATGCGGCCTTCGCCGCCGAAATTGCCAACGATCGCATCGCCGACGTGCAGCCCGACGCGCGTCATGCCGATCGGGGGCACATCCTCGGCGGCGAGGTCGACGCGGAATTTCTCGCCCGCCCGATACATGGCGAGCGCCGCGGCTGCGGCTTGCGGTCCGTCGTCGGGGCGGCTCAATGGTGCGCCCCAGAAAGCGACGATGGCGTCGCCGACGAATTTATCGATCGTACCGCCATGTTCGAGCACGATGTCCGACAGTCGGTCGAGATATTCGTTGAGCAGCCGCGCCACGGTTTCCGGCGTCACCGCGTGGCTGAGTTTCGTGAAGCCTTCGAGGTCGGTGAAGATGCAGAATATGTTGCGCCGTTCGCCGTGAAGCGAAAGCTGGTCGGGGTCGCGCATGATCTGTTCGGCGACGTCGGCGGGCAGATATTTGCCGAGCGCCGACTGGGCGAAGGCGCGCTGGCGCGACCCGATCGTGCGCGCAGCGGTGCCGATCGCGGCATAGCCGAACAGCCAGCCGACTGCCCAGCCGAAGGTCGGCAGCGTCGTCGTGTCGATGCCGCGCCCCTGCAGCCAGAACGGAAAGGCGATGAAGAAGGCCATCTGTCCGAGGAAGGCGAGCGCGACCCAGCGCGCACGGAGATCGATCAGGCTGGTGAGACCGCCGGCAAGGACGATCAGCACTGCGAGCCCCCATAGTGCGGGTGCGGGGATCGGCCGCGTCCATGCGCCATCGAGTTGCTGCGCCAGCATATGCGCATGGACCTCGAGTCCGATCATCGTCTCATGCTGTCCGGTGATCGCGTCGGGAAAGCGGCTGAGGGGCGTGTTGAATTGATCATTGTCGATGATATCGCCGCCGATCAGAATGTATCGGCCCTTTACCAGTTCGCCGAAACCCGCCCGCATGTCGGCATCCATCGGCAGCGCGAAGGTGTCGATCGGGATATTGGCGAAGACCGGTTCTTCCTGACCGGCGGCGGCACGCGCGGGGACGAGAAAACGGATATTTCCCTGAAAGTTGGCGTGCGCGGAATCGATCGGGGCGAGGGCGTTCGACATGAGCGGTGGCAGGTTCTTCGGCCGGTCGGGCCAGTTGCGGATCACGCTGTCGTCGTCGGTGCGGAACAGGACGCTCGTCGGCTTCGTCCTGTCGGTCGTGACGTCGGCGATGAAGGCCTCGAGGAACTTCTGCTGTTCGTAGAAGATGGTGTTGGGATTGCTCGACTGCTCGGCATAGGCGAGCCAGGTCGGGGTCTTCATCGCGCGAAGCTGCGCCTTCAGCATGTCGTCGTCGGGGCGCGGCGAGTCGAAGGCGATATCGATTCCGATCGCTTTCGCCCCCATCTGGTCGAGATTGCCGAGTGCCCTGGCGAGCAAGGTGCGGTCGAGCGGCGAACGGATTCCGGTGTTGAACAATGTCTCGTCGTTATAGGTGACAAGCGTAATACGCTTGTCCTGCTCGACATGCGGCGCCATGAGCGTCGCGCGCGCGTCATAGAGCGCACGCTCGGCGGCATCGATCAGCGGCATCTGCCAGCTGAAGCGCGCGATCAGCATCGCGATGAACAGAAAGGCGATCGTCGCGGCCATCCGCGATGGGCCGAGCTGCATGACCAGCCGGCGCACGCGCTTGCGCAGCGGGACTGCCGCAGGCTGGTTCGCAGGCGCGGGGGCGTCCGCGGCGGGAAGGATGGTTTCGGGCGCGTTCATCGGATCAGCGAGCGGCGCGGCCGGCAGCCTCTCCGTTCCGCGCGGTCGTCGTGCCGCCGCCGTGGAGCAGCGGCTGGCCGCCGTCGCCGATGATCGCGAAACCCGCCCAATAATAGGGGTGCGAGGTCTGCTTGTCGTCCATCAGCCGTATCTGCGTCGCCGCCAGCGCGTCGGCGACGCTCGTTCCCTCGCTCGCCGCAAAAAGCCCGCCGATCAGCCGTTTGGTCGCATCGAAATCGTCGGGGGCGGGCCAATGGCTTGCGATCACCGAGCGGCCGCCCGCGCCGATGAAGCTGCGCACCAGCCCGTCGAGCGCATTGCCGCCGCCCGAAAGCCCGGCCTCGCGCGTCGCCGCGACGCTCGCCGCGCCCGCCGTGTCGCATGCCGAGAGGATGACAAGGTCGGCGTCGATCTTGAGATCGAAGATTTCCTGGAAGGTGAGCAACCCGTCCGAATCCGCGCCGCCGAACGAGGTCACCAGCGCGGGGCGCGCGGGGCAGGCGGCGCGGGGTGCGGTAACAAGGCCGTGCGTCGCAAAATGGATGATGCGATAATCCTTGAGGTCCGCGCGGCTTTTTACCGCGGTGTCGGTGAACGCGCCGCCGGTGAGCAGGGTCCCTGCCGCGCGGCCCATTGCGTTGCGGGCGGTCTCCAGCTCGTCGGCCGAAATCGGGCGCGCCCATTGGGCGACGTCCCACAGGCAATCGCCATCGACGCTCGCGCCCGCCGCGCCGCGCGTGCCGAGCGAGGGGAGGCGACCATTGACCGGCTGGTTCTCGCCAAGGCCGAAATATTGGTTGCTTGCCTTCGACGGGGTGGCCTGTCGCGCGTTGCGGAAGCCGAGGGTCGATACCGCCGTGCTCGGGCGCGTCGTGCGGCCCAGCCAGGCGATCTGCCGCATGTCGAACGGATCGGCATCGGGATCGAGCAGGCGCTGTTCATACGCGGCAAGGCCGGTATCGGCGGTGATGAGCAGGTTGACCGGCAGCCGCAGCATCGCGCCGTCGGGTTCGAAGATCAGATGCGGTACGCCCGGCAGGCGCGCGGCGACGGGGCCGAAGAGCTGGCCATAGAGCTTATACGATGTCGCCGCGTCGAAGGGATAGGTGACGCGGCGGCCATTTTCGACGATCGAAATGGTCGAACGGATCGTGTCGACCGCGGCTTCGAGCCCCGATGCGCTGATGTCCGATTTCCAGAGTTGCGCGCCGCCCTGTTCGATCAGCATCGCATAGACGCCTTCACCGACGACGAGCATCTTCAGATACGCTTCGTCGGGACGCAGAACCTTCTGCAGCTCGGCAAGGTCGAGCTTGCCCGGGGCGACGACGCGATATTGCGGAAAGGCCGACAGCGCCACAACGGTTTCGGACTGCTGGAACGCCAGATTGTCGAGCTGCGTCCTGACGTCGGCGCGCAAGGCGTTGACTTCGGGCGATTGGGGAAGCTGTGCGAGGCGGGCATCCTCGATCCGCGCGCGCTCGATGTCGCGGTTCAGCGTTGTCGCCTGCCGGAACAGCCGCGCGCCGTCGTCGCTGCCGCTCGACAATTCGCGCGCCAGCACCGCCTGCGTGTCGGCGACGCCGGGACGGATCTGGAGCTGACTCGCGACGAAGAAATCCTCGATCGCCTTGGGATCGCTAGCCGACCGCGCGGCGAGGAGCCGGTAGTAGGGCGCCATGATATTCGCCATGCCTGCGGTCGAGCGCTGCGAGTTCGCGAGCGCGGTCACCACCTCGCGGTAGATGCCGAGCGCCTTGTCTTCCTGTCCGTGACGGGTGAGGAAAGCGGCATAACGCGCCCGCGCCGAGGCGAGGGCGTTGGTCTCGGGATATTCGACCGCGAGCAGGTTCACCGATTCGAGGAAGCGTGCGTCGGCAGCGCCATTGTCGCCGCTAGCTTCCTCGGCGAGTGCCAGCTCGCCGAGCATTTGCGAACGCAGGCGGATGATCGAGGTGACGCGGCCTTCGCGCACCGCGATGGCGTCGGCCAGGCCCTTCATCTGCGCGGTTTTTGCCGCCTGCGCATTGCCGCGCAGCCGTTCGACGGTGCCGAGCAGATGGACCGCCTGCGCATCGATGATCTGCGCGCGTTCGGCCGGGGTCAGGCGCTCGCGATCGTTGCTCTGGCGCATGACGCGGGCATTGTCGCCGCTGTTGACCCCGGCGACGATCTGCGGCGTCAGCGTCACCGCGCCGTGTGCGACCGTCACGCCGCTGGTCAGGGGCGGAATCGGCGCCCGGAGCAGCGCCGCAGCGCCGTCATAATCGCGCTGGTTGAGGGCATTGATCGCGCGGAAATTGCGGCGAAGGCGCAACTGGACCGGGTCGGCGGTGGGGATTGCCTCGACTTCGGCAAACAGGCGCCCGGCCTCGGCGAATTCGCCGAGGTTCGAACGTTGCAGCGCGCGATTCAGCGTGACTTCGGTCGGATCGATGTCAGCCGCGGCGCGTTCCTCGATCGCGCGGCGCGACAGCGCCTCGAAAAATTCCGCCGCCTCGGAATAGTCACCGCTATGATTGCGGCGATATCCCTCGGCGAGCGCCTTGTCGACGTCGATCGTTCCCGCGAGCGTGCGCGCGAAGCCGTCGTTGCTGCCGACCGATATCGTCGCGACCTTGATCGCGCCGGGCACGACGCGGTGCTGGCGCACGGATTCGAGCGCGATGTTCAGCGCGTCGCCGTAAGCGGCGAAACCCTCGACGCTATAGGCGACCTTGCCCTCCGTCTCGACCCGCGTCGTCCACGCGACATTGCTGTTCCTGAGCGTACACGCTCCGTCGGTGGCGCAGGTCACCGTGCCCGCGCGCGCCTGTTCGATCCGCGCGCGCGCTTCGGACGCGGTGGCGCGCAACTCGCGGACCGTACCGACCGGCTGGCTCGCGTCGCGGCAGATGATGGTCCAGGCGCGTTCGAACATGCCCTTGACCACAGCGTCGCGGACCGTCGCCTGCACTTCGCAGAGCGAACCGCCCTGGTCGCCGATCGAGAAACTGTCGCGGCGCGTCGGGTCGGTGCCCTGCGCCAGTGCGGTTCCGGGCGCGGCAAAAGCCAGCAACGCCAGGATCGGCACAGTATGCGGACGTCGAGCGGTCATCACAAATCCCCCAAACACAGACGTAGCGACGCCATGCCGACGCAGCGCCGGCAAGGCGGAAACTATATAGCTGCGGTGCGACCCATTCCCTTGGGCCGAAACCCTAAACCCTTCGTAAGCGAAAGGGAAGTGATCTGCCGCACAGGCGGCTTGCGCCGCGGGGACGCGCCACCTATCTGCGAAGGGACATTCCATTCCGGTGAGGACAAAATGAGCGGATTCGACGATCGTGAACGCGCCTTCGAGGCCGAATTTGCACGCGACCAGGAGGTCCAGTTCCGGATCACCGCGCGGCGCAACCGGCTGGTCGGCGAATGGGCCGCCGAGCGTATGGGCCTGACCCCCGAGGAAACCGACGCCTATGCCAAGGCGGTTGTGCAGGCCGATTTCGAGGAAGCGGGCGACGAGGACGTCATCCGCAAGCTCGCGGGCGACCTGACCGCGGCGCAGGTCGAGATCAGCGATGCCGAAATCCGCGCCGCACTGAACGACAAGGCGGTCGAGGCACGGCGCCAGTTCATCGACAAGCAGAACTGAGGCGATTCGATGGGCATGCGCGAGGATGATTTGCGGGCTATGATCGTCGCGGCGTTTCCCGATGCCGAGGTCGTGATCACCGACCTTGCCGGCGACAACGACCATTATGCGGCGCATGTCGTCAGCGATGCCTTTCGCGGTATGACCCGCGTCGCGCAGCATAAGGCGGTCTATGCCGCGCTGGGCGGACGCATGGGCGGCGAACTTCATGCCTTGCAATTGACGACCGCCATCCCCTCATAAGGGGCTGACACGAAATTTGCGGCGCCCGGCGCCACCGGAGACTGATTATGACCGACCCCACGACCCACGACCGCATCGCCAAGCTGGTCGCCGACAACCCCGTGCTGCTGTTCATGAAGGGCACACCGCTGTTCCCGCAGTGCGGCTTTTCCTCGCGCGCGATCGCGATGCTCGACCGCCTCGGCATCGAATATGAAACCGTCGACGTGCTGCAGGACATGGAAGTCCGTCAGGGCATCAAGGAATTTTCGGACTGGCCGACGATCCCCCAGCTTTATGTGAAGGGTGAATTCATCGGCGGCAGCGATATCATGATGGAAATGTGGGAAGCGGGCGAGCTTCACACGCTGATGACCGGGATTCCGGCGCGCGCCGAATAAGCCCGCGCACCGGCCAAACACAAAAGAGCCCGCCGGCGCTCAGGCTCCGGCGGGTTTTGTTTGTCCGGTTGGGGGTGGATTCCGGACATTCGTCATCCCGGACTTGATCCGGGATCCATCGCAGCGCTGAAGTCATGGACCCCGGATCAAGTCCGGGGTGACGATATTGGTTAGGTCCGCAATCGGTCGCTAGCGGTCGTTGTCCGACTTACGCCGCCTTGGCATCCTCATACGCCTGCGCTTCCGCCGCAATCAGCATGTCGGCGAGCATCCAATAGGCCTCGCCCCACGCCGCAAGCACCTCGTCGGTCGCAACTTCGGCGCCCAGCACGTCGCGGATTGCGGGGAGCAGCGCATCGGCGACATAAGGATAATGCTCCGCCTTCACGCCCGTATCGACATGGCGCGCAACCATGCGCGACACTGCGGGCCCGAGGTTCTGCAGTTTGTCGATATTCTTCGCATAAGCGAGGATCGCCGCTGCGAGGCGCTTCGGCTGTTCGCCGCTCGTCTGCGCAGCGCGGTCGAACATCGCCTCGATGTCCCTGTTCTCGAACAAGCGCGCATACATCGCGGTGGTGATCGCAAGGCCGTGCTTTTCGAGCGCGGGGGCAGTGGCCTTGACGATCGTCATCGCGTGGGCGGAAGCGGTACGCATAAAATATCCTTTGGCTGGGTGGGGGGAGAGTGTCAGTCGGCGCGACGACCGGTGGGGTCGGCAAGGCGGAAAAACAGCGCGAGCTGGAGGCTTTCGGCGATGCTTGCGGCCTTGGCCTGCAAGGCTTTCGCGGCATCAGGCGCCAGCAGTTCGTTGGTCGTGCCGGCCCAGATCGCGAGCCAGCGGTCGAACATCGCGGGGGTGATCGCCTCGCGGTGCTTCAGATGCCCGGCGACCGGGCTGCCTTTGTAGCGGCCGGCGGTCAGCATCACCGACGACCAGAAGGCGACGAGCTTTTCGAGATGCTCCGGCCAGTCGTGCACTGCGGCGTTGAACAGCGGGCCGATGTCGGCGTCGGCGCGCACCCGGGCATAAAAGGCCGGGATCAGGCGCTCGAGTGCGGCTTCATCGATCTGGTCGTCCCGTGTCACGATTCGCTCCAATCATGCATTTGAAGCGCATGTATAATCGCAATTTGAAACATGCAACAAAAATACATATTATAGGCCGACCGGAATTTTCGAAGGACCAGGATGCGCCTGACGCGCTACACCGACTATGCGATGCGTGTACTCCTCTATGCGGGGGCGCAGCACGAGGCGCGGCTGAGCCCGATCTCCGAAATCTCGCGCGCCTATGGCATTTCGCAGAATCATCTGATGAAGGTCGTCAACGACCTGGTGAACGCGGGCTATCTCGAAAGCGTGCGCGGGCGGTTCGGCGGGATAAGGCTGGCGAAGCCCGCGGCCACGATCAATGTCGGCGCGGTCGTGCGCCATACCGAGGAGGGTTTCGACCTCGTCGACTGCGGCAGTTGCATCATCGCGCCGGCGTGCGGGCTGACCGGCGCGCTCGCCGAGGCGCTCGCCGCCTTCATGAAGGTGCTCGACGGTTACAGCCTCGCCGACCTGCTCGCGAAACGCGCAAATTTCGCTGCGCTCTTCGGGCTTGACGAGCCCGTGCGCAGCTGAAAGGTCAGCGGCGCGGCCAGCCCTTGTCGCGCGCCTGTCGCTCGGCCGGCGCTCCGAGCGGATCGCTCGCCATCATCGCGGCCGCGGCGGCGGCGAGTTCGCCCGACGAAGCCTGACGATAGTCGGCGCCCGCCTGTCCCCGCATCGTCCGCTCGAGATGCCAGCGTCCGTTGTCGTGACAGCCGATACCGTCCAGCGATGCGCTTTCAAAGCTGCGGCAATAGCGCCCGGCCTTGTCCTCAAAGCTGAGACCGATCCGCACCGCGGCATCGGATGGCTGGTTCGAGGCGAGCTGCGTGTCGAGTGCCTCGGCAAGCGGACCCGCAGCGATGATCATGCCGTCCGCTTCGGCGATACTGGCCGCAGGCGTCCATGGTCGCAGCCCCAGTGCGAGCCCGAGCGCGAGCGATGCCGCGATCGCGCCCCAATGGATCGGAGCGAAGCGCGCGCTCTTCGCCTCGCGGCGCGCGGCGAGGCTGGTGTCGATTGCCGTGTCGGCGGTCAGCAGTGCACGCAGCCGCTCGGGCACGGGTTCCTCGGCGACAGGCGCATAATGCGCTGTCAGCTGCGTCTTCAGCGCGTGGTGCCGCGCGATCTCGGCCGCGAGCGCGGGATCGTTTGTCGCCTCGCGTTCGATCCGGCGCGCGGTCAGGTCATCGAGTTCGCCATCGACGAAGGCGGCGACGGTGGCGGGATCGAAACTCATGCGGCCTCTCCCAGCAAATGCATCAGCGTTTCGCGACCGCGTGCGAGGCGCGAGGTGACGGTGCCGATCGGCACCTCCAATATGTCGGCCGCCTCGCGATAGGCATAGCCTTCGACGAGGACCAGCATCACAACTTCGCGCTGCTCGTCGGGCAGCCGTGCCATCGCGCCGTCGACGTCGCCGCGCAGCGTTCCGGCCTCGACCTCGGCGGCGCCGTCGCCCGCGATCTGCGTCGCCGCTTCGTCGATCGGAGCATGGACACCGCGCCGGCCTGCGGCGCGGCGCTCGTCGATCCAGAGGTTGCGGGTGATGCGGTACATCCAGCTATCCAGTCTCGTTCCCTGTTGCCATTGGCTTCGCGACTTCAGCGCGCGTTCGATCGCTGCCTGGCACAGGTCGTCGGCATCGGCGGCATCACGCGCCAGCCCGCGCGCAAAACGGCGCAGACGGGGCAGCAACTCGACCAGTTCCTCTTCGAAGCGCATTGTCGCCTTTTCGATTGTTCGAGGAAGAAACGTTGGCCTTCTATCGTTTCTTCCTCGACCTGATAAATTTTTTCGGGAACCGGCGGCTGCGCCGGGTCCTTATGGGATTTGCGATGCGATTCTGGACGACCTCTCTGGCAATATTCTGCCTCCTGCCCGGCGGGACCGGCGGACATGTCGCGGCGCAGGTCGCGCTGCCGCCCGTCGCGCTCCCCGACCCGGGCCGCATCCTGCCGCCGCTGCCCGAGGTCGATGCCGGGCGGCTGACCGGGCTTGGCGACCAGCTGGCGCAGGTCCGGCTCGACCGGATCACCGGACTCGTCCGCGCAAATCGTGACAGCATCGAACTCGACGAGCGCGGCGAAGCGGCCGTGCGCGGCGTGCTTGTCGCGAGCGGCGTCGACGCGGCGATGATTGCGCGCGCGGGCGAGGCGGGCTTCGCGCTGATCGACCGCGAACGGATCGAGGGGCTCGATCTCGATATCGCGCGCTTTCGCGTGCCCGACGGGCGCAGTCTTGGGCGCGCGCGCAGGCAGCTTGCCAGGCTCCTGCCCGAAGCCGGGGTGGACGCCGACAATCTCTATTTCGCGAGCGGCCCGGGCGGCGCGCTGCCGGGCGGCGCGCTCGCCGCGGCGACAGGAAGCGGCAAGGCAAGCCTCGGCCTGATCGACGGCGGCGTTGCGGCGCATCCGTCGGTCGCCGGGCGCGTCGAGCAGCGCGGCTTTGCGAAAGGCGCGCCGTCGGCGAGCCGCCACGGCACCGCGGTCGCTTCGCTGTTGATCGGTGACGGCGGAGTCACGGGCGCGGCGCCCGGCCAGCGCCTGCTGGCAGCCGATGTTTATGGCACCGACCCGGCCGGGGGCAATGCCAGCGCGATCGCACGCGCGCTTGGCTGGCTTGCGCAGAGCGGCGTTGCGGTGACGACGATCAGCCTTGTCGGCCCCGATAACAGGCTGCTGTCCACGGCGGTCAGCAGGGCGCAGGCGCGCGGCATGCTGATCGTCGCGGCGGTTGGCAACGACGGTCCCGCCGCGCCGCCGTCCTTTCCGGCATCCTGCAAGGGCGTGCTCGCCGTGACCGGGGTCGACCGGAAGGGACGCGCGCTGCCCGAGGCCGGACGCGCGCTGCACGTCGACTTCGCCGCGCCTGGCGAAGCGGTTCTGGCGGCGACCGGTACCGCAAGTACCGACCGGCTTCGCGGCACGTCGTTCGCCGCGCCGCTCGTCGCCGGACGGCTCGCGCTTCGCTATCCGGCGCCGTCGGTCGATCGTATCGGCCCGGCGGTGACCGCGCTCGTCCTCGAAGCGCGCGACCTCGGCAAGAAGGGCCGCGACAAGGTCTATGGTCACGGGCTGATCTGCGGCAGCTGCGGCGGCCGATAAGCCGCTCCCCGGAATTTTTCGGAAGAAAATCGAAACCGCCATCGTTCTCTCCACAGGCCCACCCCCTCCGGGCCCAAATGCAGGAGCAGGACAATGGCAAAGCATATTTTCATCCCGGCCCTCGCGCTCGCGGCGTCAGCCATGGCGCTTTCGGCGCCGGCCTCGGCGCAACTGCTTGGTGGCAGCGGTGGGCTCGGCGGCAATCTGGGCGGTACCTTGAGCGGAACGCTCGGCAATCCGACCGGCCCCATCGGCGGCACGCTGGGCGGCGCAGGCGACCTTACCGGATCGGGCCGCGGCGACGCGCATGTCGACCGCCGTTCGGGCCGCGTGCAGGGCAAGGGCAATGCCGATGCAAACGCCAAGGGCTCGGCGAACGGCAGCGGTAATCTGCTCGGCAACGCCATCGGCGGCGATGCCGGCGGTTCGGACAGCGCCTCGGGCGGCGGCAGTCTCGACGCGCAGGCGGTCGGCACCGATTTCGTCGGCCAGACCGCGCACGGCGCCGTTGGCACGGCGAGGGGTACGGCTTCGACCGCCACCGGCACTGCGCGCGGTGCGGTCGGGACTGCCCGCGACCGGGCGGGCTCCACGCTGTCGAACGTCTCGGGCAGCGCCAGCGGTGCCGGCTCGGTCGCGGGCAGCTTCCAGGGCGGCCTTGGCCAGCTCGCGGCGGCGGGCAGCGGCGCGGCGTCGGGTGCAGGTATGTTCGCGGTCGAACCGGGCATGGCGGTCACCGACGCGCGCGGCAAGGTGATCGGCTATGTCCAGGAACTGCGCCAGACCGGCCGCGGCGTCGTTCAGGCGGTGACGGTCGAGGTCGGCGATCGTGTCGCGACGCTTCCCGCCGCCAGCTTTGCGGGATCGGGCGATGTGCTTGTCACCGGCATGACCAGGGGGCAGCTCAGGAAGACGGCCGAGCAGCAGGAAGCCGAATAAAAATGGGGTGGTCGCTGCGGCGACCATGGCTGGGCGGGCCGCATTTGCGGCCCGTCCCTTTTGTTTGTTGCAAAAGCTTCCGGGGGGCGGGGCCTTTCGGCCGCTCCGCCCCCCGTCTGCTTCTTCGGGGGTAAGTGGGGTTTTCCCGGGTGGGGGCAGGGGGCATCAGGGACCAGACCGATGCCCCCCACCGCTCCATTTGAGCGGAACACTCGGGAACATCCTGAATCATACAATTGCCGTGCCAATTTCGGGGCTTCGCGGATTTCGGGGCGAGACGCTGGTTAGCGATTCCTTACCGCGCTCCGGGCTTGTCAAAAATCCCGACACTCTTGCCGTTCAGCTTCGTTCAGCCAGCGTTCAGCCCATTGACTACATTTGTAGTCGCATCAGGTCGATGCCGCCAATGGGAGGGGTCCGCATGGCAGAACGAGCAAGCGAGTCCGAGATGCAGGTGCTGTCGGCGCTGTGGGAAGAAGCCCCGCAGACCGCCGCCGAGCTGACCTCGCGCATCGGCAAGGTCAATGGCTGGACGCAGGCGACGGTGAAGACGTTGCTGGCGCGTCTGGTCCAGAAGGGCGCGGTAACGGCCGAGGCCGACGGTCGCCGTTATCTCTATAGTCCCGCGATCGAACGCGCCGACGCTGTCGGCGAGGAATCGCAGCGCTTCGTCGATCGCCTTTTCGGCGGTCGCGTCAGCCCGCTGATTGCGCATCTCGCCGACCGTGAGGCGATCAGCGACACCGACATCGCCGAGATCGAGGCGCTCCTCAAGAAGCTCAAGTCGTGAGCGCCGCAGTGCTGCTCCAGGCTTGGGCTGATACGCTCGTCACGACGGGCCTTCTCGTCCTTCTGGTCCTGATCGTCCGCAAGCCCTTTGCACGGCATTTCGGCCCCCGGCTCACCTATGCGTTGTGGGCAGTGCCCGCGCTGCGGCTGATCCTCCCGCCCCTGCCGTTCGCCGACCCGGTCATTGTGGTGCCCGAGCCTGCGGTCCCGATGGTGGTGGAAGCGCCGGTCGGCGTGTCCGTCGCAGCGCCCGCGCCGGTTGCTGCGCCGCTCTGGTCGCTCGCCGATCTCGTTCCGGTCCTCTTTGCCCTGTGGGCGGCGGGAATGGCCGCGGTGCTGATCACCGCGATGGTGTCGCACGCACGTTTCCGGCGCGAGGTGCTGGGCGGGGCGGTCGAGCTCGAGCCGATCGGTAATATCCGGCTGGTGATGTCCGATGCCGTTGACGGTCCCGTCGCGTTCGGGCTGTGGCAGCGCCATGTCGCCGTGCCGCACGATTTCTTCGCGCGCTATGTCGCCGAAGAGCGCGCGCTGGCGATCGATCACGAACTGTCGCACCACCGCCACGGCGATCTGTGGGCGAACAGCGCCGCGCTCGTGCTGCTGGCCGTCCAATGGTTCAATCCCTTCGCCTGGCGCGCGATCCGCGCCTTTCGTTTCGATCAGGAAGCCGCGTGCGACGCGCGTGTGCTGACGATGGCCGACTGCGGCGAACGCGGCGAGCGGACCGCGCGCTACGCCACCGCGATCGTCAAGGCGGCGGTCGGTCCGCGCCTGTCGCTCGCGGCGCCGATGGCGGTCAACGATAATCTGCAGGAGAGGCTCACGATGTTGATGAGGCAGGATATTTCGAGGAAGCGGGGATTTGTCGGCCGGTTGCTCGTTGGCGGAGCGACGCTGGCAGTGCTCGCGACGACCGCGACGCTTGTTCCGGCACGGATCGTGGTGGCGAAGGCGCAGACGGCTGACATTCCCGCGCCGCCGGCACCCCCCGAAGCGCCACTTCCGCCCGAGGCGCCCGAGCCTCCCGAGGCGCTGGACGCGCCCGGCGTGATGGTTTTCACCGAACACAGCGACAATAGCGTGAGCGAAGACGGCAAGAAGAAACGCGAAGTGCACCGGATCGTCATCCACCGTGATGGCACGGGAGAAAACGGGAGTGAGGGCAAGGCGCCCGTGGCGATGCTCGCACCCGTCGACGGCAAGGAAAAGGTCCGTCGCTTCGAAATTCGCACGCCCGGCAGCTTGTCGCGCGACGATGTGCTTGCGACGCTGAAGGAACAGGGCGTCACTGGCAAACAGGCCGAGGCGATCGCTGATAAACTCGAGGCGAAACGCAAGGAACGCATCCGGACGGTGATGGCGCCGATGACTCCGATGCCGCCGCTTCCGCCGACGCCGTTCCGCGTCTGGACGATGGACGGCAAGGCAATGGTCGCCGGCAAGTGCGGCGAAGGCAGGAAGGCTGCGCCGATCGTCAATCGCGACGAAAGCGCCGGCAACAAGCGCAGCCACGTCATGATGTTCGCGTGTAGCGACACGGCCGAAGCCAAGGCGGCCCGCCTGTCTGCGCTGAGGAAAGCGCGCGAGGCATTTGTCGAGGGGCAGCGCGCGCGCAGCCTGTCGGACGAGATGCGCGCCAAGGTTGCGGCCGACCTCGACAAGGCGATCGCGGAAATCGAGAAATCGGGCAACTGAGCCCGACAGCTTCGACGCCGGCTTTTACTCCCCGGTGGGGCCGGCGGCAGGGGCGGGGAAAGGGGGCGGCCCATGTCGCTCCCTTTTTCACGCCAGCCTCTTTTTGACCGGCATCCCTTTTCCTTCGCCCCGCGCGATGCCACATGGGCGGCATGAGCGAAGAAAAGCCCTGGCCCGACAGCATCCGCGCCGGCGAGTGCGAACAGCATGAGCCGCTGGTGCGCCGCGTGCTCGCGCCGAACCCGTCGCCCTATACTTTCACCGGCACGCAGACATGGCTCGTCGGCGCGGGCAGCGACGTGGCGGTGATCGACCCCGGCCCGACGGGTTCGGGGCTGAGTATCGGAGACCCGGCGGACATCAACGGCGTCGGCCATGTCGATGCGATCCTGCGCGCGGTCGCGGGCCAGCGCGTTGCCGCGATCCTGTGCACCCACACCCACCGCGACCATTCGCCCGCCGCGGCGCCGCTGAAGGAAGCGACCGGTGCGCCGATCATCGGCTGTGCGCCCTTGGCGCTGTCCGATAAGGGGCCCCGTGCGGATTCGGCGTTCGACCCCGACTATGCCCCCGACCGCGTGCTGATCGACGGCGACCGCATTGCAGGCGACGGCTGGACGCTGGAAGCGGTTGCGACGCCCGGCCATACCTCGAACCATCTCTGCTTCGGCCTCGTCGAAAGCGGCGCGCTGTTCACCGGCGATCATGTCATGGCATGGTCGACGAGTGTCGTCAGCCCGCCCGACGGCGACATGGCAGCCTATATGGCGAGCCTGTCGAAGCTCTATGACCGGGACGACCGTGTCTATTATCCGGCGCACGGTCCCGCGGTGAGCAAGCCGCGGCAACTTGTGCGCGGCATGCTCGGCCATCGCAAGCAGCGCGAGCGGCAAATCTTGCGGGAACTCGAAAAGGGGACGCGCGTGATCCCCGAGATGGTGAAACATATGTACAAGGGCCTCGACCCGCGGCTGACCGGCGCCGCCGGCCGTTCGGTGCTCGCGCATCTGATCGACCTCCAGACGCGCGGCGCCGTGCGCAACGATAATGACGATTGGATGCTCGCCTGATGCTGCTGCCTTTGCTCCTTGCCGCCGCCGCACCCGCGGACGGTTCCGTGATCGCGCTCGTCAAGGACGAGAGAGGCAGGCAGTGTCTGCCCGACAAGAGCCTGTGTCTTCAGCTTTCGGCGGCCGAGGACAACGCCGTAGGCGGCCTGCTCGCGATTTATGCGTCCGAAAATGCAGCCGATGCGGAGCAGCCGCTGCCGCCACTCGCTGATGGCGACGCGCCCGAACTCTGGCCCACGCTGATTTCGGTCCGGTCCTTGCCCGGGGATGCGCCGGGGACACGCAGGTATCTGGCAGGAATACTCGGCCGTCAGTCGACCATGTATTCCGGCGGGGGTGGTTCGGCAGCGCGATTGCATCTTTATGAATTTGTGACCGGCGCAAACCCGGCACTTGGCGCCGAGCTTCTCGATCTCGCGTGGGACGGCTCGCTTATGATCCGTGCCTGCTTCTCGGAAAAGGATATGAAGGACCGGCTGGAAGCGTGCCACGACGAATATGATTTCACCTCGACGCTGTCTGCTGCGCCCGCCGACGGCACGAAACTGCCTGCTTTGACCTATCGCGCCGTCGCAACGACCTTTCCGCGTACCTCGCGGCGATCGGAGGATAACAGCGCGGCCAAGCTGAAACGGGCCGATCTCGTGCGCGCCGAGGACCCCGCCTGCACATACGAGCGTACCCTGCACTATAATGCTGCAACGGCGCGGTACGAGATGGACCGGCCGCTGCCCGATTGTTCGGATTATACGACACCATGATCATGCCCGCTTCTTCGCCCGCGCCGCGGCTGCTACCGCGCCTCATCCTGCTCGCCGCCGCGGCGTTGCTGCTCGTCGCCGTCTGGTGGGCTGTCGCGGCGTGGCAGGACTGGCAAAAGGGTTATGGCCCCGAAACGGTCGTCGCCGCGAGCCTGCGGGGCCTGCAGGAACAGAATGTTCTCGTGCCCTTCACCGCGCGCTATGTTGCCGTCGTCACCTCGACGCAGAGCCGGCTGGGGCTGAGTGCGAAGAAGACGCTGATCATGCCAGGAACGGTGCGTTACGAACTCGATCTCGGCAAGCTGAAACAGTCCGACCTCGACTGGGATGCGGCCGCCAATGCGCTCACCGTTACCCTGCCGCCGCTGCGGCTCGCGGGGCCGGAGATCGATATCGACGCGATCAGCGAATATCGCGATGGCGAGATATTGCTCACGCTCACCGATGCAGAACGCACACTCGATGCCGCGAACCGCAAGCGCGCGCAGGAAGAGCTGATCGCGCAGGCGAAGGGGGCGACGCCGATGCGCCTCGCGCAGGGCGCTGCGCGCACCGCGGTTGAACAGAGCTTTGCGATGCCGCTGAAAGCGGCGGGGATCGACGCCAGGGTGACCGCGCGCTTCGCCGACGCACCGGCCGGGTAAAAACCCGGCTTTCCGTGCTTCGGCAGCTTTGTTATCCTTCGCCCGGGTCGGGCAGGGGGAACTGGCATGGCTACAGCGGCGGAGGGCGCACCGCGCGCCGAGCTTTTCTGGCATCGCATGGCGATCGGCCTCGCGGTCTTCATCGTCTTCGGATTCCTGCAATTCGCGCTCAGGGGTTTCGTCGATCCGGTCGCGGCGCCTTTCTGGGTGCATCTTCACGGGATCGCGATGCTGGCGTGGCTTGCGCTGCTGATCGCCCAGCCGACGCTCGTCTCGCGCGATCATCTCGCGCTGCACCGGCGGCTCGGGTGGGTCGGGGCGGGGCTCGCGCTGTTCATCACCGGCCTTGGCATCTTTACCGGCCTCGCCTCGCTGGCGCTGAACCGCTTTCCGCCCTTCTTTTCGCCGCCTTATTTTCTCGCGCTGACCTCCGTGGAATCGCTTGTCTTCGGCCTGACGGTGTGGGCAGCGGTGCGCCGGCGCCATGCGACCGCATGGCACCGGCGGCTGATGATCGGCGCGACGATCATCCTCCTCGAACCCGCGCTTGGCCGCATCCTGCCGATGCCCCTGATGATCGGCTGGTCCGACATTCCGATCGGCCTGATCCAGCTTGGCGTCGTCGGCATCATTGCGTTGTACGACCGCCGTACGCTCGGCCGCGTTCATCCCGCGACAAAAGCGATCGCGGCGATTGTCATCACGGTGCGCGTCACCATCTATCTCCTGGCGATGACACCTCCGGTCGTCGCGCTCGCGGAGCGGCTTGCCGGCGCATAGCCGAATTGCCCTGCCGGGGGCAGCAGTGTAGGGGGTTCGCCAAGGCAAAAGCCAGATAAGGAAAAGCGATGACTGCTCCCGTTCGCGAGAATCTCTCGGGCCTCGACCTGCGCGCCGAAATCGAACGCCTCCGCAAGGAACGCAACGCCGTCATCCTCGCGCATTATTACCAGAAGCCCGAGATTCAGGACCTCGCCGATTTCGTCGGCGATTCGCTCGAACTGTCGCGCAAGGCGGCCGATACCGACGCCGACGTCATCGCCTTTTGCGGCGTCAAGTTCATGGCCGAAACGGCGAAGATCCTGTCGCCGCAGAAGACGGTGATCCTGCCCGACATGGACGCGGGCTGCAGTCTCGAAGACAGCTGCCCGCCCGAACAGTTCAAACGCTTCCGCGAAGCGCATCCCGATCATATCGCGCTGACCTACATCAACTGCTCGGCGGCGGTGAAGGCGCTCAGCGACATCATCGTCACCTCGTCGAGCGCCGAGACGATCATCAGCCAGATCTCGCCCGAGCAGAAGATCATCTTCGGCCCCGACCGCCATCTCGGCGGCTATCTCAACCGGAAATTCGGGCGTGACATGCTGCTGTGGCCGGGCGTGTGCATCGTCCACGAGGCATTCAGCGAGACCGAATTGCTGAAGCTCAAGGCGCAGCATCCGGGCGCCCCCGTCGCCGCGCACCCCGAATGCCCGCCGCATATCGTCGACCATGCCGATTATGTCGGGTCGACCAGCGGGATCCTGCAGTTCGCGAAAAGCTTCCCCGGCGACACGCTGATCGTTGCGACCGAACCGCACATCATCCACCAGATGGAACTCGCGCTGCCCGAAAAGACTTTCATCGGTGCGCCGGGTGCCGACGGCAACTGTAACTGCAACATCTGCCCTTATATGGCGCTCAACACGATGGAGAAGCTCTACATCGCGTTGCGCGACCTGAAGCCGCAGATCGAGATGGAGGAAGGCCTCCGCCTCGCCGCGCGCAAGAGCCTCGACCGGATGCTCGAAATGGCATCGGGGACGATCGGCAAGGGCGATTTGGGCAAGCGCTGACCCGGTCATCCGGCCACCGATGTTGCATTTCCGGAAAATGATATAAGTTCCGCCTCCTAAGGCGCGAGTCTCGCCCCCCGTGCGAGCGTCTGACGGCGAATTCTTGCGTCTGGCAGGAGGATGGTCGCATGGCAGAAGATTGGCTGGCTGATGTCAGGAAATATGTCGCGGACGCCGACGAGACGGTGGTGTCCGCGATCGTCAAATATCTTGGCATCGCACTCAGAAACCGCGATTCCTCACTCGTTTCCTTCAGCGACAAGAAGGAAACCGACAGAGTCCGCGAGAATTTCCTCAAGAAGAAGCTCGGGCTGACCGACGATGACGCGACGCTCGATGCCGCGATCGCCTCCGTCGGCGAACGGATGAAGGAAGACCGGACCAAGAACCGCGTCACCGTCTATTATCTGCTCGCGCAGCATTTCGGCCTGCTCAGCCTCTTCGGGGGCGTTGCCGGGGCTGCCGGTGTCGCCGGTGCAGCCGCCGGGTTGGCGGCCGCGGGCGGGCTCGGCAGCGACGCGGACGCGGATGAAGACAAGGCGCCCGTCGCGCCGCTTGCCGCGGCAGGTCTGGGAGCCGGCGCAGCAGTGGCAGGCGCAGCAGCTGCGGCGCCTGCAAGCGATCCCGCGCCCGCCGCAGCGCCTGTTGCACCCGCGACACCGCCGCCGCCCGCATCCCCCCAGACCGCCTATACGAGCGGCGGTGACGAAAAGGCCGGCGGCGGCATGGGCTGGCTCGGTTGGCTCCTGCTCGCGCTCGTGCTCGCGGCGCTGATCTTCTTCGGGTTGCGCTATTGCTCGAAACAGGAGGCTGCGGTGGCGCCGGCCGCAGACGAAGCCGTTGTCAGCGAGACGGTTCCGCCCGCCACCGATGCGACGGCGACCGCCGCTGCTGCCGCTATCCCCGAAGGCGCCGGCGTCGTCGCGGCGGACCGCGAGGGCAAGCCGATGCTGACGGTCTATTTCGACACCGGCAAGTCGGAGGTGTCGAACGACCTGACCGCGGCCGCATCGGCGGTGAAGGCCTATCTCGACGCCAATCCGGCCGCGTCTCTGGCGGTTTCGGGCTATAATGACCCGACGGGCAACGCGGCCGCGAATGCCGAATTGTCGAAGAACCGTGCGCAGAGCGTGAAGGCGGCGCTCGAGAAGCTGGGCATCGCGGCGGAGAAGGTCGTTCTCGAAAAGCCGGCAGAGACCACCACGACCGGCACCGACAATTCGGCGGCGCGCCGCGTGGAAGTGACCGTGAAGGGCTGATTGCCCTTCCGATACGCGACAGGAAAGCGGGGCCTTCGGGTCCCGCTTTTTTCGTTCCGATTCGCGATTCGCGGAGGACCCCGATTCCGTGCGGCGAAGGCGAGTCGGTTCGACGGTCGAATCCGAAAATGCTGCGGCGCTGTTACAAAAATGCTGCAGGGAATCCGCTTGTTGCTAATGCCGGACTTATCCACAAGCGCAGACGGCCGATCGGGGTTTTTCGCGCATTTTCTGTTGGCGGCCCCGGCGCTTCATGCCAGCTTCAAATCATCGGACGACAGAGACGTCGGACCGCCGGGACATCAAGGGTAGTTGCAAGACTAGCCAGAAGAGAACGGATCGGACCAGCGAGGAAATCGACCGATAGCCTGATCACGGAACGTAGCGATTCCCACGAGTTGATGCGGACCCGATCGGGTACAGGAAATGCAGTCCATCGCTTGGACAGCGACTGCTTCGGCGGACGCAAGAAGAGATGATGAAGGGCTTTCCAGGTGCGGCCGGCCCCCGAAAGGGGGCCGACCAAACCGTCGCCGGGTTGTTCCGGCGTGCGCCGCGACGCATCGTTTTGCGGACTGCCGATCGCAAGAGAAGCAGGACGGGATGAAGCGGAGCGGAGTAAACGGGACAGAACCGGATAGTGGGGGCTGGCAGCGATGCTGGCCCCCATTTCGCGTGCGCCGAGGGTTCGGCGCTTTGGCGTCATGCCGCGCTCCGGCGCATCGTCCATACCCCTCCCATTTATTTTCCCGGCTGTGACTTTCGTCACACCAGCGTCAAACGCGGCTGGTTAGTGATGCCTTGCGACCCGGAGACGTTCCCGATCAGGAACCGATCCCCCTTTTCCCGGCCGAGCCCAGGCGGGCCGGCCGGGAACCTTTCGCGCCCCGGCCGCATTGTTTCGATATCGCTGAAGCGATGTCCGGGTACGACCGGACGTTCCGATACTCGCCGGCTTCCGGCACAGCCGGACCGGTTCAGGGAGGAAAAGTCATGGGCTTGATCATCACATTGATCGTCGGCGGCATCATCGGCTGGCTGGCGAGCATCGCCATGCGGACCGACGCGCAGCAGGGGATCATCCTGAATGTCGTTGTCGGGGTCGTCGGGGCATTTCTCGGCAATTTTCTCGGCGGCTTTTTCGGCATGGGCGCCAGCCTCGACACATTCAGTCCGGTCGGATTGCTGTGGGCCTTCATCGGCGCCGTGGTCCTGCTCGGGATCATCAACCTCTTTCGCCGCGGCCGTGTCCGCTGAACCGCCGGCCGGCGAGTGTGGACCGTTGCCGCCATTCCGCTAGGTGATTTCAAATATTTGCGTTACCAATGCGATGCCTGCAGGGTCAGGCGCCAGAAACGATCGTAGGGGTGATCTTATGACTTGGATTATTGCTATCATCATGGGCGGCATCATCGGCTGGCTTGCCAGCATTGTGATGCGGACCGATGCCCAGCAGGGCATCTTCCTCAACATCATCGTCGGCTGTGTCGGGTCGATCCTCGGCCGCTTCCTGTTCGGCAGCTTCCTCGGCGGTGGTCATTTGCGCGGTGACGCCTTCGATCCGATGACCTTGCTAACGGCCTTTATCGGCGCGGTGATCCTGCTCGGGATCGTGAACCTCGTCCGGCGCGGACGCGTTCGCTGAGCCTCCGCGGATAGCGGCCGGGCCCCGCGGGCCGGTCGCAGGCAAATGGGGCGGCCGCCGCTGGCGTGCCGCCTCTTTTGTGTCCGCAACCA
Source organism: Sphingopyxis sp. (assembly GCA_017745175.1). Classification (GTDB taxonomy): domain Bacteria; phylum Pseudomonadota; class Alphaproteobacteria; order Sphingomonadales; family Sphingomonadaceae; genus Sphingopyxis. Next base: position 109,541 of record JAGHZY010000002.1, read on the forward strand.
CTGGAAATTGCTGGAAGAGGCGCGTATGAGCCGCCGCCCGGGGCGCGGGGGGATGGCGAAGTTTCGCCTCTTGCCAGTGGTGATATAATTAGGTAATACACCTCGCAGAGGATTGATCCTGTTGTGCGGGGTCGAGGGGACGGGCGCGCTGGCGCCCGCCGCAGCAGTATGCCGCGCAAGGCAGGGAGGGTTTCGGCGTGAATTACGAGCGGAAAGTGGATTCGATGGACAGTCTGGCGGGCACGCAGAGCTTTTACGAGGACGCCGACGATAGCCGGCGCAAGCGCAGCTGGCTGATCATCGCGGTTGTGCTGATCGCGCTGGCGCTGGCCGCCGCCTATTACGCCTTTACGAGCGCCAAGGGCGCGGCCGATGCCGAAGGGCAGGGTGCGACCGCGGTGCCGAACGTTACCGTGGTGATCCCCGGCCGCGTGTCGGTCGAGGCCGCGATCACCGCCAACGGCACGATCGCGGCGCGCCGCGAAATGCCCGTGGGCGTCGCAGGCGAAGGCGGCCAGGTCGTTCGTGTGCTTGTCGAGCCCGGTCAGTGGGTCGGTGCGGGGCAGCCGCTCGCGGTCATCGATCGCGCAGTGCAGACGCAGCAGGCGGCGAGCCTCTCGGCCTCGATCCGCGTCGCGCAGGCCGATGCCGATCTCGCGCAGGCCGAGCTCGAACGCGCGCAGGCGCTCGTCGGCCGCGGCTTTATCTCGAAGGCCGATATGGACCGCAAGCGCGCTACCCGTGACGCGGCCAACGCGCGCGTTCGCGTTGCGCAGGCGCAATATGCCGAGGCGACGGCCCGCAACGACCGGCTCAACATCGTTGCGCCGGCGGCGGGTCTTGTCCTGACGCGGCAGGTCGAACCCGGCCAGATCGTCGGCGCGGGCAGCGGCGTGCTCTTCCGCATGGCGCGCGGCGGCGAGATGGAAATGCTGGCCCAGATGGCCGAAGCCGATCTGGCACGCGTCAAGGTCGGCACGCGGGCGACGGTGACGCCGGTCGGGACCGACGTACGGATCGCGGGACAGGTGTGGCAGGTCGCGCCGGTGGTGAACATGGACACGCGCCAGGGAACGGTCCGGATCGCGGTGCCCTATTCGTCGGTGTTGCGCCCGGGCGGCTTCGCCGACGCGCGGCTCGTTTCGGGCACGGCGGAAGCGCCGCTGCTTCCCGAAAGCGCGGTCCAGAGCGGGCCCGAGGGCAATTTCGTGCTGGTCGTCGACGGCAACAACACGATCAGGCGCCAGCCGGTGAAGGTTGGCGAGGTCACCGATAGCGGCGTGTCGATCGCGTCGGGACTGACCGGCAACGAGCGGGTCGTCGCGCTGGCGGGCGCGTTCCTCAACGCCGGCGACAAGGTGAAGCCGGTCGTCCAGAAATCGTCGCGATAACCGGCCGAGCGGCGCGCGTAGAGATTTGATGCACAAGGGCGTTTGATCATGAGCTTTCGCAACATTTCCGCCTGGTGCATCCGCAATCCGGTGCCGCCGATCGTGCTGTTCATCCTGCTGCTGCTGGCGGGCGTGGTCAGCTTCAACCGGATGGACGTCAACGACAATCCCGACGTCGAATTCCCGATGGTACAGGTCATCGTCGCGCAGCCCGGTGCGGCCCCGTCCGAACTCGAGACGCAGGTCACCCAGCGTGTCGAGGCGGCGGTGCGTGCGGTCAGCGGTGTCGACGAGCTTTCTTCCTATGTCGGCGAAGGCAACAGCCGGACGATGGTGCAGTTCGCGATCGGCACGCCGATCGACCGCGCCTATAATGACGTCAACCAGGCGGTGCAGCAGATCCGCAGCGACCTGCCCGAGGGCATTCTCGAACCGCAGGTCGTGCGTGTCGATGCAGCGGGCGGGCCGATCACCTATTTCGCCGTCGAAACCTCGGACATGACGCTCGAACAACTGAGCTGGTTCGTCGACAATACGGTCGCCAAGGAACTGCTGTCGATCCAGGGCATGGCAAAGGTCAGCCGCTCGGGCGGCGTCAACCGCGAGATACGCGTGATCCTCGATCCCGCGCGCATGCAAAGCTATGGCCTGACCGCGAGCCAGGTGAACCAGCAGCTCCGGCAGGTGAACGTCAACGCGGCGGGCGGGCGCACCGAAATCGCCGGTTCCGAACAGGCCGTGCGCGTGCTCGGCAATGCCGAAAACGCTTTCCAGCTCGGCGAAACGCGCATTTCGATCGGCAACGGCCGCACGATCCGGCTCGCCGATGTCGCCAAGGTGAGCGACGGCTATGCCGAACAGCGCAACCTTGCCAAGATCGAGGGCAAGCAGGTGCTGTCCTTCTCGATCGAAAAGGCGAAGGGCTCGTCGGACGTCACGATCCACGACGAGACGATGAAGAAGCTCGCCGAGATCAGGAAGGCAAACCCGCAGGTCGAATTCAAGATCCTGTTCACGCGGACCGAATATACCAAGGAACAATATCGCAGCTCGATGCTCGCGATGATCGAGGGTGCGGTGCTCGCCGTCGTCGTCGTGTTCCTGTTCCTGCGCGACTGGCGTGCGACGCTGATCAGCGCGATGGCGATCCCGCTGTCGGCGATCCCGACCTTCTGGTTCATGGACCTGATGGGCTTTTCGCTGAACGGCCTGTCGTTGCTGGCGCTGAGCCTCGTCGCGGGCGTGCTCGTCGACGACGCGATCGTCGAGATCGAGAATATCGTCAGACATATGCGAATGGGCAAGACCGCCTATCAGGCGTCGATCGACGCCGCCGACGAAATCGGCCTCGCGGTCGTCGCGACGACGATGTCGATCGTCGCGGTATTCCTGCCCGTTGCGCTGATGCCGGGCATCTCGGGCCAGTTCTTCATCCAGTTCGGCCTGACGGTCGTGTTCGCGGTGCTCGTCAGCCTCGCGGTCGCGCGCATGATCACGCCGATGATCGCCGCCTATTTCCTGTCGGCGCAGGGCGAGCAGGATCATGCCTCGGGCCCGTGGGTCGATCGCTACGAGCGCATCCTTGCGTGGACGCTCGACAACACAAAACATCATGCAGTCCGCGCGCGTTACGAGGCACACCCGACGAAGCTCGCCTATCTGGCGCTGCCGCTGGTGCTCGCCGGCCTGTCGGTGCTCTACGCGATCTATGCCTATTTCCAGCCGGTTCCGGTCGGTCAGGACAAGCCCAATACGGCGATGTATTTCCTGCTGCAGACCCCGGTCCAGGCGATCCTCATCTATGTCGGGGTCAGCCTGCTCGCCATCTTGCTGGGGGCGCTCGCCTGGATAGTCGGGATGCGCCAGCCGGGCTTCACCAACTGGGCGAGGTTCATGGTCCAGCGCGCCTGGGCGCGCCTGTTCGACCACCGCGTCTGGATCGTCGGTATCGGCGTCGTGTCGCTGGTGATGAGCGTCGTACTGCTGATGATCCTGCCGCAGCAGTTCCAGCCGACGATCAACAGCGACTATAGCCAGATCCGTTACGAACTGCCGCCGGGTTCGACGCTTGCGCAGAGCGAGCATATCTCGAACCAGATCAACGCGATCCTCTCGAAGGACAAGAATGTCGAAAACGCCTTTTACGAGGTCAACGTCAACGACGGCGGCGTCTATATCACGCTGAAGAAGAGTCGCGAGGTAAGCAGCGTCGAATGGGAGCGCAGCCTGCAGCCCAAGATGGCGGCAATTCCCGACGCCCGCGTCCATTTCCAGAGCCAGTCGGGCGGTTTTTCGGGCCGCGATATCACTTTCGTCATCGGTAGCGACGATCCGGTCGCGCTCGAAAAACACGCGCGCCTGATCGTGTCGCAGATGGAGAAGCTCAAGGAACTGCGCGGCTCGCGGATCGAGGGCGACATTCCGCGCCCCGAGATCATCGTGACCCCGCGTCTTGACCTTGCCGCCGAACTCGGCGTGACGACGTCGGCACTCAGCCAGACGATCCGCATCGCGACGCTCGGCGACATCGATCAGAATGCGGCGAAATTCTCGCTGTCCGATCGGCAGATCCCGATCCGCGTGCTGCTGTCCGAGGATTCGCGCCGCAGCCTTGCGACGATCGAGAATTTGCCGGTTCCGACCGCGCGCGGGACGACGGTGCCGCTGAAGTCGGTGGCGTCGATCGGCTTTGGCGCCGGTCCGACCGAACTGCGCCGTTACAATCAGACGCGACGCATCGTGATCGGTGCCGACCTCGCGCCCGGACTGGTCACGGGCGATGCGCAGAAGAAAATCGACGCGCTGCCAGCGGTCAAGACGATGCCGCAGGGTATCCGCAAGGTCATCCAGGGCGACGCCAAATGGCAGGCCGAACTGATCACCAATTTCATGATCGCGGTCGTGTCGGGGCTGTTGCTCGTCTTCTCGACGCTGGTGCTCCTCTATCGCCGCTTCCTGTCGCCGCTGGTCAACATGTCGTCTTTGCTGCTCGCGCCGCTCGGCGGCCTGCTCGGCCTCTGGGTCACCGGCATGGAAGTCTCGATGCCCGTCTATATCGGCCTGCTCATGCTGCTCGGAATCGTCGCGAAAAATTCTATCCTGCTCGTCGATTTCGCGATCGAGGAGATGGACCATGGCGTCGAGAAAAATGCGGCGTTGCTCGACGCGGGACGCAAGCGCGCCCAGCCGATCGTCATGACGACGGTCGCGATGGTCGCGGGCATGGTGCCCACCGCGCTGTCGCTTTCCGGCGACGGCGCGTGGCGCCAGCCGATGGGCGTCGTCGTGATCGGCGGCCTGATCCTTTCGACGCTGCTCACGCTGCTGATTGTGCCCGCGGGTTTCAGTCTCGCCGACAGCATCGAAAAGCGCCTCGGCCGCTTCTTCTCGCGCAACCTGCTCACCTACCGGAAGGGCGACGACACGAAGCCGCACGGAGAGCCGGCGCCGCACCCGGCCGAATGATGAGGATCGACCGGCGCGGTAAACCACTGCGCCGGTTGCAACCTTTGCGGCATTTCGCCATTTGGTTCGCATGACCGACCGCACGCTCTCCCGGCCGATTGGCGTCGCCATTCCGGCACGAGGATCGAACATCCGTGTCGTCGCGACCGGCATGCTCGTCGTCATGGCGGTCGTCTTTGTCGGCGCGAAATATTATCAGGACGTCCATCCCGCGGTCGGCTTCGTTCGTGCCTTCGCCGAAGCGGCAATGGTCGGCGGGCTTGCCGACTGGTTTGCGGTTACCGCGCTGTTCCGTCACCCGATGGGGCTGCCGATCCCGCACACTGCGATCGTTCCCCGCAACAAGAACCGCATCGGCGACACGCTCGCGCGCTTCCTTCTGACCAACTTCCTGCTGCCGCGCCTGATCGCCCGCAAGATGCAGACGGTCGATGTTGCTGGCGCGGTCGGCAAATTCCTGTCCGAGCCCGGCGAGGGCGGCGGGCGGCTGCGGCTCGGCGCCTCGCGCATCATCGCCGACGGTCTGGGGGCGCTCGACCAGCAAAGGCTGGGGGGCATGGTCAAGTCGGCAATCGCCGATCGCCTGCGCGAACTCGATGTTGCCCCCTTGCTCGGTCAGGCGCTGCAGGCCGCGCTCGCCGAGGGGCGGCACCAGCCGCTGCTCGACGCGATGGTCAAATGGGGATCGAAGACGCTCGAACTCAACGAACATCTGATCCACCAGATGGTGCATGACAATTCGAACGCGATCGTGCGTTTCACGGGGCTCGACGAGAGCATCTCGAACCGCATCGTCGCGGGCCTGTCGAAGCTGCTGAGCGAAATGGCGGTCGACGAGACGCACCCTCTGCGCATCCGCGTCGAGGAAGGGCTCGCGAAGATGGCGCTCGACCTGCAGCATGACCCCGAGGTCAAGGCGAAGGTGGCGCACGTGCGCGACGAGCTGCTCGAAAACAGGGCGGTCAAACGCTGGCTCGACGGTCTGTGGGAACAGGGGCGGTCGGCACTGCTGAAGGCCGCGCGCAACCCCGACACGATGCTCGCGGGCCGGATTGGCGAGCTCGTCACCCAGTTCGGCGCGATGCTGGGCGAGGATGCCGGCATCAAGCGCACGCTCAATCGCTATGCCCGCCGCGCCGTGGTCGGCATGGTCGACAGCTATGGCGAGACGGCGCTCAAGCTCGTGTCGGACACGATCCGCGGCTGGGATGCCAAGACGATCACCGACCGGCTCGAAAATGCGGTCGGTGACGACCTCCAGTATATCCGTATCAACGGGACGCTCGTCGGCGGGCTCGTCGGCGTGCTGATCCATACGGTCGATGTGCTGATCTGACCATCGGCGGGTTGGTTTCGCCTTCTATGATCCGGATCACATCGCTGCCGCGCGAGGGCTCTATCGTCGACCGCGGCATTGAAAGGAACGAAGTCGATGAAAAATCTCGCAGCCTTGGCCGCGTTGGTCGTTGTGGCGCTGATGGCCGTTCTTTTCGCAAGCGCACCGGCGAACGCGCAGACGAGTTGCGGGCCCGGAACAACCTATAATCCGGCGTACAGCCCCACCGGCGGCCAGCCGATCTGTATTCCGATCACCGACTGGAGTCCGCCGCCTTCGGCTCCGCAGGGACGTTGGGCGACCCGCTGGGGTGCGTTCGCCGACGATGAGGCAACGGGCAAGGTTGGCATGGCCGGGAGTATGTCGAGCAAGAGCAAGGCGGTGAAGGCGGCGATCGCCCACTGTCAGGCCAAGGGCGGCGTCGACTGCAGGCTCCGGATTTCCTATTACAACCAATGCGCCGTGGCAGCCGCGGGTGAGCATGATGACGGCACGTGGAACCGGGCGTTCCAGAGCGCGGCCACGCTTGATGAAGCGACGGACCTCGCGCTCGACTGGTGTCGCAAGGACGGTGCCAAGGACTGCAAGGTTTACTTCTCCGACTGCAGCAACGCCGAATGGGTGGAATAGGCGTCACCGCCGCGCGATAGCGGCCAGCCCTTCGCGGAAGGTCGGATAGCGCGGCGTCCAGCCGAGCAGGCGTTTCGCCTTGCCGTTCGCGACGCGGCGGTTCTCGGCATAGAAGGCACGGGCGGCGGGAGACAGGCCGGCTTTATCGAGCGACTGCAGCGGCGGCAGCGGCGCGCCCAGCATCGCACATCCCCATTCGACGAGGCGGTTCTGATGGCAGGGTTCGTCATCGGCGAGATTATAGGTGCCGGCCGGACCGCAAAAGGATGCCATCACGCCGCCCGCGATATCGTCGATATGAATACGGCTGAAGACTTGGGCCGACAGGTCGATCCGATGCGCGCGGCCTTCGGCTATCCGGTCGAGAATCGAGCGACCGGGGCCATAGATGCCGGGGAGGCGGAAGACGAATACATCGCTGCGAAGCGCGGCCCATTCGGCGTCGGCGGCGTTGCGGTCGGGGCGGCGGCCTCTGATCGGCGCGCTCTCGTCGACCCATGCGCCGCCGGTGTCGCCGTAGACGCCTGTCGAAGAGAGATAACCGGTCCACGTCGCCGGGCCGAGGGCGATAGCTTCGCCATAGCGCGAGAGGACGGGATCATGGCCCTCGACGGGGGGGGCCGACGACAGGATATGCGTCGACCTTCGCAGCGCGGCGAGCACCGCCTCCTCGTCGCCGAATGCGATCGTGTCGCCACGCCCGCCCTGCGTCGTGCCCGCGACCTCCCAGCCGCGCGCGCCGAGCCGCGCGGCAAGGTGGCTCGCCGCATAGCCCATTCCGAAAATCAGCATCCGTGCCATCGCGCGCCTTATTGCGCGCCGGCGGCGCGATGCCTAGATCGATTGCATGACCGACGCTTCTTCCACGCCCGCCATTCCCGTCACGATTCACCGCGGCGACTATCGCCCGCCCGAATGGCAGGTGCCCGACATCGCGCTCGATTTTGCGCTCGGGATCGACGAGACGCGGGTCGGGGCGGCGCTGTCGGTCGAGCGTCATGCCGATACGCCGGTGCCGTTGGTGCTGCGCGGCGACGGGCTTGCTCCGGCGGCGGTTCGCGTCGACGGCGAGGTGTGGAACGACTGGCGCATGGACGGCGGCGACCTGATCGTCGACCTCGGCGACCGGACCGTCGCGACGGTCGAGGTCGACACGGTGATCAGCCCTGCGACCAACACCCAGTTGATGGGTCTCTATGCCTCGAACGGGATGCTCTGCACCCAGTGCGAGGCCGAGGGCTTTCGGCGCATCACCTTCCACCCCGACCGGCCCGACGTGCTCAGCCGCTACAAGGTGCGGATGACAGGCGACAAGGCGGCCTTCCCGATCCTGTTGTCGAACGGCAATTGCATCGGGCAGGGCGAGGGGAAGGATGGAAGCCACTGGGCGCTGTGGGAAGATCCTTGGCCGAAACCCTCCTACCTCTTCGCGCTCGTCGCGGGCGATCTTGTCGTCAATCGCGACAGCTTCACGACGATGTCGGGGCGCAAGGTCGAGCTTGGCATATGGGTGCGCGACGGCGATCTCGATCGCACCGGCCATGCGATGGACGCGCTCAGGAACAGTATGAAATGGGATGAGCAGGTCTATGGCCGCGAATATGACCTCGACCTGTTCAACATCGTCGCGGTCGGCGATTTCAACATGGGGGCGATGGAAAACAAGGGGCTGAACATCTTCAATACCCGCTATATCCTCGCCGACCCCGACACCGCGACCGACCTCGACTATGACGGCGTCGAAGGCGTCGTCGCGCACGAATATTTCCACAACTGGTCGGGCAATCGCGTCACCTGCCGCGACTGGTTCCAGCTGAGCCTGAAAGAAGGGTTCACCGTCTTTCGCGACCAGAATTTCTCGGCCGACATGGGATCGCCCCCGGTCAAGCGGATCGAGGATGTCCGCCTGCTTCGCGCCGCGCAATTCCCCGAGGACGCCGGGCCGCTCGCGCATCCGATCCGCCCCGACAGCTATCAGGAAATCTCGAATTTCTACACCGCGACCGTCTACAACAAGGGCGCCGAAATCATTCGCATGATGGCGACGATGGTCGGCCCCGAACGTTTCCGTAAGGGAACCGATCTCTATTTCGAACGCCATGATGGCGAGGCAGCGACCTGCGAGGATTTCGTGCGCGCGATCGAGGACGGGGCGGGCATCGACCTCGCGCAGTTCCGCCTGTGGTACAGCCAGGCGGGCACGCCACGCATCGGCGTGCGGATCGATACGGATGCGGCGACCGGCGAGCGCACGCTGTATCTGACACAATCCGTCCCGCCGACGCCGGGCCAGCCCGACAAGGCGCCGATGCTCATCCCGCTGCGGATCAAGGCTTGGGACCTCGACGGCGGGCACAGTGAGGAAACGGAACAACTCGTGCTGCTCGACCGCCCCGAACTCGCGGTGCCGCTCGGTCATTATCGCAGCCGTCCGATGCTTTCGATCAACCGCGGCTTCTCGGCGCCGGTGACCGTCGATTTCGCGCGCGAACAGGGCGAGCTGGCGTGGCTTGCGGCGCACGACGACGACCCGTTTGCGCGCTACGAGGCGCTGCAGCAGCTGATGCTCGATACGCTGGTCGCCGCCGTGTCGGGCAAGACGGTCGACAACGGCGCCGTGATCGACGCCGTCGGACAGACGCTGGCGGGGCGTGCCAGCGATCCGGCTTTCGTCGCCGAGGCTATATTGTTGCCGAGCGAAGCCTTCATCGGCGACCAGATGGTGACCGTCGACCCCGACGCGATCCGCCGCGAGCGGCTGGTGCTGCAGGCCGCGATCGGCAAGGCGCTCGAAACGGAATGGCGCGACATTCTGGCCGGCAGCCCGCCCGCCGCGACCGATCTGTCGCGCGCTGCGAAGGGGAGACGCCGCCTGCGCGGCGTCGCGCTCGCCTATCTTGCGGCGACGGGGATCGACGATGTGCCGACGCTGGCCTTCCGCATCTTCTCCGACGCTGACGGCATGACCGAGCGACAGGCGGCGCTCGCGACGCTGGCGCATGGCGACAGCGACGAACGCGTCGCCGCGCTCGATATCTTCTATCAGCGCTATCGCGACAATCCGCTCGTGCTCGACAAATGGTTCCAGGTGCAGGCGTGGTCGTTGCGCTCCGACACCGTCGAGGCGGTGCAGGAGCTCGCGGACCATCCCGACTTCACGCTGGGCAATCCCAACCGCGTCCGCTCGCTCTACGGGGCGCTGACGGGTAACCAGGCGGCCTTTCACCAGGCCGACGGGGCAGGGTACAGGCTGATCGCCGATCTGGTCATCGCGCTCGACCCGAAGAATCCCCAGACCGCGGCGCGGATGATCCCGCCGCTCGGCCGCTGGAAACGCTTCGACGGGGGGCGGCAGACGCTGATGAAGGCCGAACTCGAACGCATTCTTGCGCAACCCGGCCTGTCGCGTGATGTGACCGAGCAGGCATCGAAAAGCCTGCTCGGCTGATTGCCGGTCAGGCCGAGGCGAAAAGCTTCGTCCCCGCAACGCCGATCACGATGAGCGCCATGAAGCCGAGCTGTACGGCACTTATCTTTTCACCGAACAGGATGATGCCGCCAATGATCACGCCCACCGCGCCGAGCCCGGTCCAGATCGCATAGGCGGTGCCCGCCGAAATCTCGCGCATCGCAAAGGCAAGCAGCGCCATGTTGAGGAAGCTCAGCGATACCGGCACGATCGACGCCTGCCACGACCCGAGGGTCGCGGCCCATTTCAGGCTGAGCGCCCAGCAGATTTCGGTGAACACGGCGATTGCAAGGATGAACCATCCCATTTCTCATTCCTTCGAATTGGCGGGCTCGAAGGAAAAGGCGCAGCCGGAAACCCGAAAGAGGCTGCGCGCATCGACACAAGGAAAGTCGTGGGCGCGCCCCTAGGCCAGCGCGAGCGCGATGACAAGTGCTGCGCGCGCGCAAGGCCATCAATCCGGCGTTCAATCCGCCGACACCGGTTAGCGGCAGCCCGCGCGGTCGCCGCATGGACGCCGCGCCCATCGTATGCGCGACGGGTCTATCCGCCGAGCCATCCCGCGACATCGGCCGCGACCTTGTTCGCGGCGCGGGTCAGCGCTTCGCCGACGGGTTTCGCTTCAACCTTGCCCCCGATCGCCTCGCGCACCTCGAAGCGGCGCTGGGTGACGGTCTTGCCGCCCGCGGACACAAGCATCGCCTGATAGGCGACGACCGCCTCGTTCGAACGGGCATCGACGCCGAATTCCATCAGCTGCCCCGCGAGCTGTTCGCCGGGCGCGGTCAGATATTGTCCCTCGTCGAGCACGACGCGCGACGTGTGCGCGGCGACGGTTTCGGAGACGAGCCGCTGGAACAGGCGCTGCGGCGCCTCGACCCACTGCGCGTCCTTTACATAGGTCACGCTTGTATCATCCTGCTGCACGGGGATGCGCGTCGTGCGCAGCTTCTGGGGCGCGGTGGGGATCAGGATCGTCAGCGTCGCGGCCTCGGCGGCGGTGCGGGCCGTCCCCGATTGCGGCGCGGCGGCGGGATCGAGCGTCAGGAGGAAGGGCGGCGGCTTGCTGCCAAGGCCGATGCAGCCCGAGAGGGTGACGGCCGCGATGGCGACGAGCAGCGGGGTGCAAAATGTCCGCATCATGGGCATCCTCATTCCTTGTAATCGGGCAGCTTGCTGCCGCCGAGAACCGCGCCGGCGCCTTGCTGGTCGAGCTTGTCGGTCAGACTCGACAGCGAGGCGGAGGTGCGGCGCAGGTCGCGGATCAGCGCATTGGCTTCGGGGATCGTCGTTTCGCTGAAGGTCTTGAGTCCCGGCCGCGCGTCGGCGATCGCGCCTTCGAGCGTCTGGATCGAATTATTTGCCGACTTCAGCGTCTCGCGCAGATTTTGCATCGCCGGGTCGACGTTGCGATCGAGGGTGCCTTGCGTTGCGGCGGCGAGGCTGCCGATCTGTTCGGCGGCCTGGCCCGCCTGCTGGATCGCGATCCGCGTGTCGGCGATCGCGCGTTCGAGCGCCGGGCCGTTGCGCGCGAGCGTCGCGGTCGTTGCCTCGACATTGTTCAGGATGTTCGCGAAACTCTCCTGATTCTTGTCGTTCGCCAGCTCGGCGAGCCGCTCGCTGAGCGTCGAGAGGCGCTGGAGCAATTGCGGCGCGGTGTTGAGCAGTTCGCCGAGCCCGCCGACGCGCGTCGGGATCACGGGCTTGCCCGCGGGCCCCTTGTCGGCGATCGCGGGCGCACCCTTGACCGCGCCATCGAGCGAAATCTGCGACACGCCGGTGAAACCGACACCCTCGAGCGCCGCAGTCGTGCCTTGCAGGATCGGTACGCCCTCGTTGACCTCGATGCGCACGCGAACGAACTGCGGGTCGTCGGGCCACAGCGCGATCTCGCGTACCTGCCCCGCAGGCACGCCCGAGAACTGCACCTGCGCGCCCTTGTTCAGCCCGTCGACCGACTGCTTGAAGAATATGTCATATTCGCGTTTCGTGCCGCCGCTGTCGTTGGCGAGCCAGACGACGAAGAAGGCGAGCGCGGCGGTGAAGAGGAGGACGAAAGCGCCGACGAGCACATTGTTCGACCGAGTTTCCATCAGCTGTTCCTATCCTGCCGCCCGGTGGCGACATTGCAGCCCGCGGCGGCGCGGCCGCGGGGTCCGTTGAAATAATCCTGTATCCACGGATGCTCCGTGGCAAGCAGTTCGGGGATGGTGCCGACCGCGATCACGCGCTTCTCTGCCAGCACCGCGACGCGGTCGCAGGTCGCATAAAGCGTATCGAGGTCGTGAGTAATGAGAAAGACGGTCAGGCCCATCGTGTCGGCAAGTTCGCGGATCAGTTCGTCGAACTTGGCGGCGCCGATCGGATCGAGCCCCGCGGTCGGTTCGTCGAGGAACAGCAGCGCGGGATCGAGCGCAAGTGCGCGCGCGAGGCCTGCGCGCTTCACCATCCCGCCCGAAAGCTCGGCAGGGAATTTGGGTCCGGCATCGGGCGGCAGCCCGACCATCTCGACCTTGTAGGCGGCGATCTCGTCGAGCAGCTTCTTGTCGAGCCGCGGATAATATTCGCGCAGCGGCACCTGGATATTCTCTGCGACGCTCAGCGTCGAGAAGAGGGCGCCGCCCTGGAACATCACGCCCCAGCGCCGGCGGAGATCGCGCGATTCCTCTTCGTTGGCGATCGTATCGAGCGTCTTGCCATAGACTTCGATCTCGCCCGCCGTCGGCGTCTGCAGCCCGATGATCGACCGCATCAGCACCGATTTGCCGGTGCCCGATCCGCCGACCACGCCCAATATTTCGCCCGAACGGACGTCGAGGCTGAGGTCTTCGTGGACTACCGCGTCGCCGAACTGGTTCTTGAGTCCGCGAATGCAGATGGCACGCTCGAACCTTTCGGGCCGGACGGCGTCGGCGGCGGCCAGTTCCTCACGGATTTCGATGTCGGTTTCGTCGGCCATCAATTCCACCCGAGCGTCGAGAAGAAGACCGCGAAAAAGGCATCGAGCACGATCACGAGGAATATCGCCGCGACCACTGCCGAGGTCGTGCGCCGGCCGACTTCCTCGGCATTCTGGCGTACCTGCATGCCCTCGTAGCATCCGGTGACACCGATCAGGATACCGAACACCGGCGCCTTGATCAGCATGATCCAGAAATCGGTCATCGGGATGATTTCGCGCAGCCGCTGGACATAGGTGAGCGGCGGGATGTCGAGCCCGACCCAGCAGAAGACGCCGCCGCCCGCAATCGCGCACAGGCTGGCATAGAAACCGAGCAGCGGCATGGTGATCGTCGACGCCGCGACGCGCGGCAACACGATTGCTTCCATCGGCGAGACGCCGATCGTGCGCATCGCGTCGATTTCCTCGGTCAGCTTCATCGTGCCGATCTGCGCGGCGAAGGCCGAACCTGATCGGCCCGCGACCATGATCGCGGTCATCAGCAGGCCGAGTTCGCGTATCGAGATGCGGCCGACAAGGTTGATCGTGAACACCTCGAGCCCGAATTGTTCGAGCTGCACCGCGCCTTGCTGTGCGATGACGATGCCGATCAGGAAGCTCATCAGGCCGATGATCGGCAATGCGTCGACCCCGACGGCCTGGAAGCGCGTGATGACTGCGTTCCAGCGCAGGCGCCGCCGCGCGCGAATCTGGATGAAGAGCGCGATGATCATGGCGCCGAAGAAGCCGATGATGCCGAGCAGTTCGTGCCAGATCGCCACGCTCGCGGTGCCGACCTGTTCGAGCATGCGTGCCCACGCCGGGCGCTGGTCGCGGTGGACGCGATATTCGCTCTTGTCGCTGGCGAGCGCATCGAGCAGGCGTTCGGCCTCGGCGCTCGCTCCGGTGATTTTCGAGCCATGTTCCTTGGCGGTGCGCGTGACGATCCACGCACCCACGGTGTCGATCCTGTCGATCGCCGAGAGATCAATCGTCGCGATCGGGCCAAGCGCTTCGATCCGGGCGGGCACATCGCCGAGACGGGCGAGAGTCAGTCGGCCGGTGAAGCGAACTTCGGCGCCGTCAGCGCCGTCGCTGTGTTCAAAATCCGCTCTGGCCACCATCGTGCGGGCGACATTGTATTATTTGCCCGATCACGGCAAGCGAATCCATGGTCCGGCCTGCCAGCCCTTGGCGGTAGGGAAACCCCCGACTATGGGAGGGGAATGGACGATCCGCTCGCCACGCCGGCCCCCGATTATGCGCACCGTGTCGCCATGTACGACATGGACAGGACGATAACGCGTTCAGGGACTTACAGCGGTTTCCTCATGCACGTCGCGCAGCGGCGCCAGCAATGGCGCCTGCTGTTGCTGCCGCTCGTCGGGCTCGCGGGGGCGGCCTGGTCGTTGCGCCTGATCGACCGTTCGCGATTGAAGGCGATCAACCTCAGGCTGCTCGTCGGCAGGCGCTTCCGCCGCGCCGAAATCGCCCCGCTCGCCGAAAGCTATGCCGACAGGGTCGTCGCGCGCGGGCTGCATTCCGCGGCGCTCGAGCAGATCGCCGCCGACCGCGAGGCGGGGTACCGGCTGCTGCTCGCGACGGCGTCGTTCCATCTCTATGTCGATGCCATTGCGCGGCGCCTCGGCATGGATGATGTGCTTGCGACCCAGCTCGACGAATCCGAGGGCGCCGACCATATTCACGCGCGGCTCGCCGGCGACAATTGCTATGGCGAGGCGAAGTTCGCACGCATCTCGGACTGGCTCGCTGCCAACAAAATCACGCGCGATCAGGCGCATGTGCGCGCCTATTCGGATCATGTCTCCGACCACCCGATGCTGCATTTCGCCGACGAGGCGGTCGCAACCACGCCATCGCGCAAGCTGAAGCAACTCGCGCCGAGGATGGGCTGGCAGGTGGTCGACTGGCGCGCGCGGCGCGGTCGCTAAACCGCGTCGAGCGCCTGCGCGAAGTCGGCGATCAGGTCGTCGGGGTCCTCGATGCCGATCGACACGCGCACGAGATTGTCCGTGATTCCGAGCACCTTCTTGCGCTCGTCGGGTACCGAAAGATGCGTCATGGCGGCGGGATGGCTCGCAAGCGTCTCGGTACCGCCGAGGCTGACGGCGAGTTTTGCGATCTTCAGCGCGTCGAGAAAGCGGAAACTCTCCGTCTCGCCGCCCTTGATGAACAGCGAGAAGGTCGATCCCGCGCCGGTGCAGTGGCGGTCGTAGATGTCCTTCTGGCGCGGATCGCCGATGAAGCCGAGATAGCCGAGGCCCTCGACCTTCGGATGATCGCGGAGATATGTGCAGACCTTGAGCGCGTTCTCGCCAGCGCGGCTCATGCGCAGTTCGAGCGTTTCAAGGCTGCGCAGCAGCATCCATGCGGTGTTGGGGTCGCAGATCGTGCCGATCGTGTTGCGCATCGGCCGGATCGCGTTGATCAGCGCCTGATCGCCCGAGACGCCGCCTGCGACGAGGTCCGAATGGCCGCCGGCATATTTGGTGAGGCTGTAGACGATGAGTTCGGCGCCCTGCTTCAGCGGCTTCTGCCACAGCGGGCCGAGGAAGGTGTTGTCGATGGCGATCGCGGGTTTCTGGTCGCCGGTGAAGGCGGCGTCGCGCGCGGCGCGCACCGCCTCGACATCGACGAGCGCGTTGGTCGGGTTCGCGGGGCTTTCAAGATAGACGAGCGCGACCTTGCCGCCCTTTTCGGCGGCGAGCGCTTGCGCGCGCGCGAGGATTGCGTCGATTTCCTCGCGCGTCGCGCCGGCGGGGAAATCGACGAAGCTGACGCCGAAGCGCGACAGGATGCGCGCGATCAGCGTTTCGGTCGCGGCATAGAGCGGGCCCGAATGGACGATCACGTCATTCTGGCCGACGAGTGCGAGGAGCAAAGTCGCGATCGCCGACATGCCGCTCGAAAAGACGAGGCTGTCGTCGGCGCCGTCCCAGACCGCGAGCCGGTCCTCGAGGATTTCCTGATTTGGGCCGTTGAAGCGCGAATAGACAAGGCCGTCGGCGGGGCCTTCGCGCTTGCCGGTGATATGCTCGAAAAAGCGCTTGCCCGCGGCAGCGCTTTCGAAGGCGAAGGTCGAGGTCAGGAAAATCGGCGGCTTCAGCGAGCCTTCGGAGAGCGTCGGGTCATAGCCGAGTCCCATCATCAGCGTGGCGGGGCTGAGTTCCTTGTCGCCGATTTTCCTGGTGTTCGTCTTGGGTTTGCCGCGCATGGCCATGGGATGCTCCTTGAGTGTTGCAGCCCTTTATCGCAGGTGGGTTTCGTTTGAAACTATATTGCGCAGCTCAATCCTCGACGATCAGGCTGCGCTCTTTCGTTTCGGGAAGCAACAGCGTCGCCACCCCTGCCATCGCGATCACGAAGGCGACATAGAAATAGAAGACGCGCTCGATACCCGCGTCTTTCAGCCCGAGCGCGACGATTTCGAGCGTCCCCGCGAACATCGCATTGCCGATCGCATAGGGCAGGGCGACGCCGAGCCCGCGGATGTGCGCGGGGAACAGCTCGGCCTTCACCAGCGCATTGTTCGCGCTGTAGCCGCTTTGCAGCGTCAGCGGGATCATGATGAGCAGCGCCGCGACGACGGGCGAGGTCACTGTCTCGAGCGTCATAAACGTCGGCACAGCGACGATCGCGCCGCCGATCCCGAACAGCAGCAGCATCGGCTTGCGCCCGAACCTGTCGGCGAGCGCCCCGAACACCGGTTGCATCGCGGTGAACCAGAGCAGCGCGGCGGCGATGATCCAGGTCGCGGTCGCCTTGTCGAAACCCACTGTGTTGTATAGGAATTTCTGCATATAGCTGGTGTAGGTATAAGCGGCGAGGCCGCCGCCCGCCGACAGCATGCCGACAAGGATGCTTTCGCGGCGGTGCTCTTTCCACAGCAGCTTGGCGGTCGATGCCGGGCGGTCGACCGCCTGATTCTCGAACGACGGCGTTTCGGCGAGGTTGCGGCGGAGCAGATAGACGCCGAGCGCGAGCAGCGCGCCGATGACGAAGGGGATGCGCCACCCCCACGCGGTCAGTTCGGCCTCGGTCAGGAAGAATTGCAGCACCACCGCGACGAAGATTGCGCAAAGCTGGCCGCCGCACAGCGTCATATACTGGAAGCTCGCCCAGAAACCGCGATGGTCGCGCGGCGCCATCTCGGACAAATAGGTCGCGCTCGCACCATATTCACCGCCGAGCGACAGGCCCTGCAGCATGCGCGCGACGAGTAGCGTGGCAGGGCCGAGCAGCCCGGCGACCGCATAGGTCGGCGCGACCGCGATCAGCATCGATCCGCTGAACATCAGCGCGACCGACAGCGTCAGCCCCGCCTTGCGCCCGCGCGTGTCGGCGAAGCGCCCCATCACCCACGCGCCGATCGGGCGCATCACAAAGCCGACGGCAAAGATCGCCGCCGAATTCAGAAGCTGTGCGGTCGGGTCGGCCTGCGGAAAGAAGACCGGGGCAAAATAGATGGCGAAGGCGGCATAGGCGAACCAGTCGTACCATTCGACAAGATTGCCCAGCGATCCGCCGACAATCGAAACCAGCCTTTTGCGCGGTATCGCGAGCGCCTTCATTCGCTTCTTCTCCCCTTTTCCCTCTTCCTCGTCATCCCGGCGAAGGCCGGGAACTCGCCGGTGCGTCATGAGGCGAGGGCGAGATTCCGGCCTTCGCCGGGATGACGGGAGGTGTATGCGGTTTCGCTACCTCAACCCGATCACCGACAATTGGCGGCCATAGGAGTTTTCTCCTTTGTGGCACGCGCGGCGATAGCTGAAATAATCGTTGGCCTCGACATAGGTGTCCTGCCCGCCGATGGCAATTCGCGTCACGCCCGCCGCTGCGAGCCGCGCGGCGACATAGGCGGCGATGTCGAACATCGCATGGCCGGGCTTTCCGGCGGCGAAGAAACGCTCGTTCGCGGGATCGTCCGCGACGAAGCGCTGTACGAAATTTTCGTCGACTTCATAGGAGATACGCGCAATGCACGGGCCGATCGCGACGGCGATATCGGCGCGGCTGGCGCCGAGGCTTTCCATCGCATCGAGCGTCGCGTCGGTGACCCCGGCGATCGCGCCCTTCCAGCCCGCGTGCGCTGCACCGACGACGCCCGCTTCGCGGTCGGCGAACAACACCGGGACGCAATCGGCGGTCAGAATGCCGAGCAGGATGCCGGAGGTGCGCGTCGCAAGCGCGTCGGCTTCGGGTCGCGCGGCGAGGTCGGTGTCGGCATCGACGATCACGCAGCGGTTGCCATGAACCTGATACAGCCCGGTGAGCGTTGCGCCCGGCAGCAGCGCGTCGGCGACGATCCGGCGGTTCTCGGCGATCAGCGCCGGATCGTCGCCCGAACCGAGACCGCAGTTGAGCGAGGCGAGCTCGCCCGTCGATACCCCGCCGCGGCGGCCGAAGAAGCCATGCGGAACGCCGTCCAGCGGCGCGGCGGTGACGAAGGGTGTGGTCACAGGTCGAGCCTGAAGAAACGATCCTCGTCGATATGATTGCCGACACGAAACGCATTGCGGCCGACGTCGTGGAAGCCATAGCGACGGTAAAAGGCCTGCGCGCGGTCATTCTCGGTGAAGACGGTGAGATACAGGATCGACGCGCGCTCGCGCGCCCAGGCGATCCCCCAGTCCATCAGCGCCACTGCGACGCCGGTCCCTTTGGCGGCATCGGCGACATAGAGCTGATGCAGCTCGACGGCGCTGTCGGTCGGCTGATCCGCAGGCAATTCGAAATCGACCGGTCCCATCTTGATGTAGCCGAGTATCGCGCCCGCTTCGTCGCGTACCATCGCGATTGCATGATCGTCGCTCGCGATCTGTGCGCGCACGCGGTCGGGCGGGTTCCAGCTGGCGAGGAAGGTCGCGAGGTCGGCGGGGTCATAGATATGACCGAAGGTGTGCGTGAACGACCTGTTGGCGAAAGCGGCGATCGCCTCCGCGTCCCCGGTCCGGGCCAATTGAACAACGGTCATGCGGCGTCTCCTGTGAATCCTGCGGGCTTTGGCCAGTTCGGCGCGGTGAGGGCCATGACCTTGAACAGATCGCCCATCGCATCGGGCTCGACCAGCCGATCCCGCTGCCCCCTGAGCTCGTCGGCGCGCGCGGGCGACGAGGCCGCAAGCGACGTCAGCCGCGCGTCGATGCCGAGCCGCCGCAACCAGGCGCCCTGCGTTGCGAGCGCGCTGACCGTTGTGCCTGCGCTTCGGGCTGCATCGGCCAGTGCCGTGAAATCGACGTGGGCGGTCAGATCGACCTCGCCCGGATCGGCGAAGGCATTGACGAAGCGGTGCGCTCTGACGGCCTGCAATGTATCGCCTGCGGCAGGCCCGCTATAGCCATAATCGATCGCGAGCATCGCGCCGCCCTGCCGCGCGAGGCGAAAGGCGCAGCGCTGCATGATCGCTGCCGAGGCGGGCGCGGTTTCGACGATCGTGCCTGCAGGCTCACCGCGCAGTACCGGGGGGATGGCCTCGTCTGCCGGAACCTCGCCGGCAATCGGCGCCGGGACGCCCTCGCGGCGTTCGACCATGCGCTCGCGCCAGCCTTCGGCGGTGCGGATATACTGGTGGATCGGCAGTGCGTCGAAAAACTCGTTCGCGACGATGATCAGCGGCGCGTCATCGGGCAGTGCGTCGATTTCGTCGTGATGCTCCGCGGCGGGCAGGCGCGTGCGCTGGGCCGCGCGCAGCGTCGGGCTCGTTTCGACCAGATCGATGCCGGCCGGCGTGCAGCCGAAACGCGCCATCGCGCGCAGCGCGTCGGCGGCGAGCGTCCCGCGGCCGGGGCCGAGCTCGGCATAGCGAAACGCCGGGCCGCCCGCACGCGACCAGAGGTCGGCGATCCAGATACCGACCATCTCGCCGAACATCTGGCTGATTTCGGGCGCGGTGGTGAAATCGCCCGCGGCGCCGAGCGGATCGCGCGTCGCATAATAATGGCCGTTTGCGGCCGCCATATAATCGGCGATCGTCGTCCGCCGCGCCGCCGCAATTTTGCCGATCAGCTCCCCGGGGTTCGGCGGTCCGTCACGCAACGCTGTCGAGTCCGGCCACCGGCTCGATCCGCTTGCGACGGCCCTTCGCGGTTGCGACCAGCCAGACGCCGGCGAGCAGCATCGGGACGGTGAGCGTCTGGCCCATCGTCAGTCCCCACGACAGCGTACCGAGCTGCACATCGGGTTCGCGCACGAACTCGACTGCAAAGCGGCTGAGGCCATAGATGATCGCCGCCAGCCCGAAGAGGAAGCCAGGTTTGTAGCGCGCATCGGTCCGCCAGAAGAAGAAGGCGAGGATCGCCATCATGACGATGCCTTCGAGCCCGGCCTCGTAAAGCTGGCTCGGGTGGCGCGGATCCATCGTGCCGCTGCCCGGAAAGATGATTGCCCACGGCACCGTCGTCGCGCGGCCCCACAGTTCGCCGTTCACGAAATTGGCGAGGCGGCCGAAGAAAAGGCCGAAGGGTACGACACACGCGACATAGTCGCAAAAGCGCAGGAAACTCAGCTTTTCCTTGCGTGTCACATACCAGATCGCGATCAGTACGCCGATCACCCCGCCGTGGAGCGACATGCCGCCATCCCACAGCTTGAAGATCTCGAGCGGCTTCTGGATATAATTGCCGAGGTTGTAGAAGAGCACATAGCCGAGCCGCCCGCCGAGGATGATCCCGAGCATCGCATAGAAGATCATGTCGTCGGCATGGCGCCGTGCCATCGGGGCGCCGGGCTGGGCGATCAGCTTCAAGAGATACCAGTAGCCGACGAAAATCCCGGCAAGATAGGCAAGCGCATACCAGCGGATCGGCAGCCCGAAGACGCTGAACGCGATCTCGGAGTTCTCACCCATGAGATCGTGGAAGTTCACATATTGCGTTGCTTCGGCTAAGGTTGCAAAAAGAAACATATAGTCGCGCTGTCCTTCCCCAGGAGAGGCCTCCCCATAAGGGGTATGGCGAGCGAGACCAAGAGGAGAGATCAAAGATGCCATCTGCGCTCGATTTGCGCCTGGACGCCGCCTATAATCTGATTACCGGTCCGGGGGGACCGATCCAGGTCGGGTCCATCGAACGCTTTGGCCAGCAACTGCCCGTCATTACCAACGCGCCGACGAATCTGGCCGACTATGTCGCCTTTTTCTGCGCGCAGCATGGCGACGCGACCTTTCTGGTCGAGGGCGACGAGCGGCTGAGCTTCAAACAGGTTTATGCGGCGGCGCGCAAGGTCGCCGCGGCGCTCGTCGAGGGGCATGGCGTCGAACGCGGCGACCGCGTCGGCATCGCGATGCGCAACGCCAATGCGTGGTGCGTCTCCTATCTCGGCGTGCTGATGGCCGGCGGCTGCGCGACCCTGCTCAACGGCTGGTGGCAGGGCGGCGAGCTCGCCGCGGGGATCGAGGATGCCGAAGCGAAGCTGGTCATCGCCGACGTCCAGCGCGCTGCGCGGCTTGCGGAGCCGGGCGTCAGCCACGGAGCCAAGGTCATCACGCTCGACCTTGCAAAGCCGATCGAAGAGGTGATCGCACCGATCACCGGTGCGGGCGGCAGCGCGGAAACCGCATTGCCGGCGCTCACCGGCGACGATCTTGCGACCATTCTCTTCACCTCGGGTTCGACCGGCCAGTCGAAGGGCGCTTATTCGCGTCATTACGCAGTGTGTCAGGCGATCTTCAACTATGTGACGCAGACGGCGAGCATCGTCCATCTGCTGACCGAAGACGGCCAGATGTCGGATATTCAGCCCGCGACGCTGATCTGTACCCCGCTGTTTCACGTCACCGCGGAGATCCCGGTGTTCCTCCAGAGCATCGCGATCGGGCGCAAGCTGGTCCTGATGCCCAAGTGGAATGCCGATGAGGCGATGCGGCTGATCCAGGACGAAAAGGTCAATTATTTCGTCGGCGTGCCGCTGATGAGCTACGAGATTCTCGTCAGCCCGAACCGCAAGAATTACGACCTCTCGACGTGCAAGAGCTACGCGGGCGGCGGAGCACCGCGTCCGCCCGAGCATGTGAAGCGCCTCGCGAGCGAGATGGGCGAAGCCAAGCCGCTGCTCGGCTACGGTCTCACCGAAACCAATGCGGTGGGCTGCGGCATCATCAACGAAAATTATGTCGACAAGCCGCTGTCGACGGGCCCTGCGTCGAAGCCGCTCGTCGATCTCGCGATCCTCGACGACAATGGCGATCCGGTCGCGCAGGGCGGTGTCGGTGAAGTCTGTATCCGTTCGGTGTGCAATTTCGAGGGTTATTGGAACAATGAAGCCGCGACGAAGGCGGCCTTTTTCGACAATGGCTATTTCCGTTCGGGCGACCTCGGATATCTCGACGGGGACGGCTATCTCTTCATCGTCGACCGCAAGAAGGACATCATCATCCGCGGCGGCGAGAATATCAGCTGTCAGGAAGTCGAGGCCGCGATCTACGAGCATCCCGAGGCAAATGAGTGCGCGGTGTTCGGTCTCCCCGACGAGCGTCTCGGCGAATGCGTCGGCGCCGTGGTGTGGATGAAGCCCGGCAGCGGCGTGACCGCCGACGAACTCGTCGCCTTCCTCGGCGCGCGGCTCGCACCCTACAAGGTGCCGTGCCGGATATGGATGTCGAACGATGCGCTGCCCAAGCTCGGCAGCGAAAAGATCGACAAGGTCAGCTTGCGCAACCGTTATCGCGAGGAATATGCGGCGGAGGTTGTCGCGTAACCAATTGAGCCAAAGGAGCGAACCGGGACCATGGCCGAGGCTGAAACTCCCGTTGCTCCCGAAAGGCCGGGGCCGGTGCGCGTCTATCGCCACCGGCTGCCGACGCGCATCTGGCATTGGATCAATGCCGCGACCTTGCTCATCCTGTTGATGAGCGGGCTGATGATCTTCAACGCGCACCCGCGCCTCTATTGGGGTGAGTATGGCGCGAACTTCGACCGTGCCTGGCTGGTGATCGGCTCGACGCCGGACAGCGGTTATCTGCGCATCGGCGATTATCGGATCGAAACGACGGGTGTGCTCGGCCGCTGGACCGATGCGCAAGGGGCGGTGCAGACTTGGGCTTTCCCCGGCTGGGCGACGATCCCGACGCGCTACAGCCTCGCCGACGGGCGGCGCTGGCACCTGCTTTTCGCGTGGATGCTCTCGATCGGCTTGACGCTCTACATGTCGTGGGCGCTCCTTGGCGGCCATTTGCGCAAGGACCTGCATGTCCGCCGCGCCGAATGGTCGCCGCGCCATATTTGGCAGGATGTGAAGGATCATGCGCGGCTGCGTTTCCCGCGCGGCGAGGCCGCAGCTCGCTACGGCATCCTCCAGAAACTCAGCTACGTCGGCGTGATTTTCGTGGCGCTGCCGCTGATGATCGCGACGGGGCTCACCATGTCGCCCGGCATGAACGCGGCGTGGCCGTGGCTGCTCGATGTCTTCGGCGGACGCCAGTCGGCACGCTCGATCCATTTCATCACCGCATGGGCGCTGGTCGCCTTCTTTCTCGTCCATATCGCGATGATGCTGCTCGCCGGGCCGGTCAACGAGATACGCTCGATGATCACCGGCTGGTTTCGCCTGCCGCCGGAGAAGCAGGCATGAGCGGGATAGTTCTGCCGCGGCGCCAGCTGATCGCGCGCGCCGGCGGGTTGGCCGCCGCGGCGGGGGTGCTGCCTTTGCTGTCAGGCTGCGACGCGATCAACGACGCGCCGGCGGTGCGCAAGATCTTGTCGATGGGCGAGGAAATGAGCCGCGCAAGCCAGCGCGCGCTGATCGACCGCGGCGCCCTCGCGCGCGAATTCGGGCGCGCCGACCTGTCGCCTTATTTCCGGCCCAACGGGACGCGCCTGCCAGCGGGCGCCGACTATGCCGCGCATGTCGCGAGCGGCTTTGCCGACTGGCGCGTCAGGGTGACGGGCCTCGTCGCGCGGCCGCTGTCGCTGTCCATGGCCGATATCCGGGCGATGCCGCAGCGAACGCAGATCACGCGCCATGACTGCGTCGAGGGGTGGAGCGCGATCGGCGGGTGGACCGGGGTGCAGCTGAGCCACATACTCGCCGCGGCGGGCGTGAGCGAGAGTGCGCGCCATATCGTCTTTCGCTGCGCCGACCGGCTCGGCGATGCGCTCTATTATGAAAGCTGCGACATGGTCGATGCGCGCCACCCGCAAACGATCATGGCGTGGGCGCTGAACGGCGCGGTGCTGCCGATCGCCAACGGCGCGCCGCTGCGTCTCCGGATCGAGCGCCAGCTCGGCTACAAGCACGCCAAATATGTGAACGCGATCGAGGCGGTCGCGAGCCTCGACAGTATCGGCGCCGGCAAGGGCGGCTATTGGGAGGATCGCATCGATTATGAATGGTATGCGGGAATCTGATCGCAACCTTTTCGCGTGTCGGAGGTTCGGTTCGTAAAATGTCGATCCTGCGTCCGTTTCTCTCCCGCGTTATTCATCAGGGCCGTCTGACCGTCGTCCTGCCCGACGGTGCGCGCGAGGACTATGGCCAGCCCGCGCCCGGCTTCCCCAATGTCACCATCCGCTTCATCAGTCGCAGGGGGATGCGCCGCATCATTCTCGATCCGCGCATCGGCGCGGCCGAGGCGTTCATGGACGGCGAGATGGAGCTGGTCGAGGGCGACATCATGGAGCTCGTCGCGCTCATCCGGTCGAACACGCCGTGGGATCGTGGGGCGAAGCTGCACGACAAGACCTGGTTCGGCCGCCGCGCCGAGTGGGTGAAGACGCGGATCGGATCGATCAACCGCCAGCGCCAGTCGCGCGCCAACGTCAAACATCATTACGATATCGGAAACGATCTCTACCGCCTCTTCCTCGACGACGACATGCAATATAGCTGCGCTTACTGGCCGCGGCCCGACATGACGCTCGAGGAAGCGCAGGTCGCGAAAAAGGCGCATATCGCGGCGAAGCTCGCGCTCGCACCGGGGCAGCGCATCCTCGACATCGGCTGCGGCTGGGGCGGGATGGCGATCACGCTCGCGAAGCTCGAAAAGGTCGAGGTGCTTGGAATCACCCTGTCCGAAGAGCAGCTTGCGCTCGCGCGCCAGCGTGCCGGGACGGCGGGCGTGGCTGACCGGGTGAAATTCGAACTGATCGACTATCGCGACCTCGCCGCGCGCGAGGCGGGGCGCTTCGACCGCATCGTCTCGGTCGGCATGTTCGAACATGTCGGCGCGCCCAATTTCGAGACCTTCTTTCGCGCCGCCGCCAATCTGATGACCGCCGACGGCGTCATGCTGCTTCACACCATCGGCCGCTTCGGGAAGCCCGGATCAACCGACGCCTTCACGCGCAAATATATCTTCCCCGGCGGTTATATCCCGGCGCTCGGCGAGACGCTGGCGGCGAGCGAGAAGAGCCGGCTGATCGCCACCGATATCGAAACGCTGCGGCTGCATTATGCGCTGACCTTGCGTGAATGGTATGCGCGCACGCTGGCGCACGAAGCGGAGATCGTCGCGATGATGGGCGTGCGTTTCTTCCGCATGTGGTGCTTTTACCTCGCAGGCGCGACCGCGGCGTTCGAGAGCGGCGGGATGGGCAATTACCAGATCCAGTTCGCGCGCAGCCGCCATGCGCTGCCGTTGACGCGCGATTATATGGCGGAATCCGAACGGGACTATGTCGGCAGGGGCGTCGGCTGAGCGATAATCGGGGCGCAGATCAGGGGGAGGCAGCGATCACCGAAGAGGAAGAACTCACGCGGATCGACCGGTACGAGCTGCGCAACGGCTGGGCTATGCGCCGCGCCGGGCTGAAGGGCTTGCGGATCGAGGCGGAGATCGTCTGCGGGGAAGCGCCGGTGTTGCTCCTCACAGGTTCGCGGCGTGGGCGCGTCGAAGTTCCACTGGCGGACATCGACTGTATCCGCGCGAGCGTCGATCAAGGGAAATTTCGCTGGGCCGATTCCTATCGCTGTCTGATCTGGCGCGCGGGCGAACGAAAGCTGGTGCTTGCCCCGACCTCGTTCGGCAAGATCATCTATGGCGAACTGGTCCTCGAACTCGCGCGCGCGATGAAGCGGGTTGACCGTTTCGACCGCGTCGAGCGCGGGCTGCAACGCTGGGAGACGATCCTCTATTCGATATTCATGATCGCGGCTGCGCTCTTCATTGCCTGTGTCGCCTGGGACACGCTGCAAATGAAGCGCGGGCCGATCGAGGGTAAGGATTTCATTTTTCTCGGCATCACCGGGGGCTTCAGCCTGTTCCTGCTCGTCGCCAGCGTCAGGATATGGGGTGACATCGGCCCGCCGCGCCCCGTTCGCAGCCTCAAGGATCTGCGCGAGGTGCTGCCCTGACGGACGCTAGGTCGGGTAGCGCTCGTTCATGACGTCCCAGCTCAGCGCCACCAGCTTTTCGAGAACCTCGAGGTCCACATCGGCGAGCTTGTTGACATAAAGACAGGATTTGCCGTCCCTGTACTTGCCGAGCTTTGCCAGCAACGCGTCGGCTTCGGGCTGACGGTCGCAATAATGACCCATCAGATAGAGCGTCATCGCGGCTTTGCGGGGCGAGAAACCGGCGCGGCACATCGTGCCCGACCGGCCGCTGTCATAGACATAGTCATAGCTGCCATAGCCGATGATCGAGGCCCCCCACATCGCGGGTTCGAGGCCGGCGACGCGGCGGTGCATCGCGTCGATGACACCGGCCTCTTCGCGGCGGCGCGCTTGGGGAATCGCAGCGATGAAATCGGCAACGGACACATCGGTCGCCCTGGTCCTGATTTCGGCCTTGGCCATGGCGTTTCTCCCCGGTGTCGACGATAGCCCGCGCGCGGCGGGGCGCCAAGCCGGTTGCGTGCCGGGCGGCTCCCTGCTAGCCGCGCCCGCGTCTTTCCCTCGCCAAAGGTGCCATCATGTCCGAGTCCTTCAAGCGCGTCGTCCTCGCCTATTCGGGCGGCCTCGATACCAGCGTCATCCTGAAGTGGCTGCAGGTCACCTACGGCTGCGAGGTCGTGACCTTCACCGCCGACCTCGGGCAGGGCGAGGAACTTGAGCCCGCGCGCGCCAAGGCCGAGCTGATGGGGATCAAGCCCGAGCATATCTATATCGACGATGTGCGCGAGGAATTCGTCCGCGATTTCGTTTTCCCGATGATGCGCGCCAACGCGCGCTACGAGGGCGATTACCTGCTCGGCACCTCGATCGCGCGCCCGCTCATCTCCAAGCGTCTCGTCGAGATCGCGAAGGAAGTCGGCGCCGACGCCGTGGCGCACGGCGCGACGGGCAAGGGCAACGATCAGGTGCGCTTCGAGCTGTCGGCCTATGCGCTGAACCCCGACATCAAGGTGATCGCGCCGTGGCGCGAATGGGACCTGACCAGCCGCACCGCGCTGATCGACTTCGCCGAGAAGCACCAGATCCCGGTGCCGAAGGACAAGCGCGGCGAAAGCCCCTTCTCGACCGACGCCAATCTCCTGCACACCTCGTCGGAGGGCAAGGTGCTCGAGGATCCGTGGGAAGAAACCCCCGACTATGTCTATTCGCGCACGGTGAACCCCGAGGATGCGCCCGACACCCCCGAATATATCACGATCGATTTCGAGCGCGGTGACGGCGTTGCGCTGAACGGGCAGGCGATGTCGCCCGCGACCTTGCTCGCGGCATTGAACGACCTCGGCCGCAAGCATGGCATCGGCCGCCTCGACCTCGTCGAGAACCGCTTCGTCGGCATGAAGTCGCGCGGCATGTACGAGACGCCGGGCGGCGAAATCTATGCGCGTGCCCACCGCGGCATCGAAAGCATCACCCTCGACCGCGGTGCGGCGCACCTCAAGGACGAGCTGATGCCGAAATATGCCGAGCTCATCTACAACGGCTTCTGGTTCGCGCCCGAGCGCGAGATGCTGCAGGCGGCGATCGACCACAGCCAGGCGAATGTCACCGGCACCGTCCGGCTCAAGCTCTACAAGGGCAACGCCAGCGTCGTCGGGCGCAAGTCGCCGCTCAGCCTCTACAGCGAACGCCATGTGACCTTCGAGGACGACGCCGGCGCTTATGACCAGAAGGATGCCGCAGGCTTCATCAAGCTGAATGCCTTGCGCTTGAAATTGCTCGCGAAACAGGGGCTGTAGGGCAGGGTCGCGGCTGACGATGCCGCAGACCCATCCGGTGAACCGCAACAGAAATAAGGGGTTAGCAAGCAGCCCGCACCTGAGCTAAGGCGCGGGGCATGACTGCGACCCGTTTTTTCTCCGACAATGCCGCAACCGTCCATCCGTTGGTGATGGAGGCCATGGCCGCCGCCAACCGGGTCGATACGGCCTATGACGGCGACGCGCTCAGCCAGTCGCTCGACGCGACCTTCTCGGAGCTGTTCGAGACGACATGCGAAGTCGTGTGGATCCCGACGGGGACCGCGGCGAACAGCATCATTCTCGCGCATTTTGTGCGGCCCTGGCAGGGGATTCTCTGTTACGAGGAAGCGCATATCGAAGTCGACGAATGCGGCGCGCCGACTTTCTATTCGGGGGGCGCCAAGCTGATGCCACTGCCCGGTCGCGGAGCCAAGATCGACGCCGAGGCGCTGAAAACGAGGATCGCCGGAATCCGCAAGGATGTGCATCAGGTCCAGCCGGCGGCGATCAGCATCACAAACGCCACCGAATATGGCCTGTCGTGGCGCGCGGGCGAAATCGCCGAAATCAGCGAGATCGCACGCAGCAACGGGATGAAACTCCATATGGACGGCGCGCGTTTTGCCAACGCCGTTGCCTTCCTCGATTGCGCGCCTGCCGATGTCACGTGGCGTGCCGGGGTCGATGCCCTGTCCTTCGGCTTTACCAAAAATGGCGCGATGATGGCCGAAGCGATCGTCTTTTTCGGCGGCAGCGGCGGTGCCGGGGTGCGCGAACTCAAGAAACGCGGCGGCCATCTGCTCAGCAAGGGGCGCTTCGTCGCGGCGCAGATCCGCGCGATGCTGGAGGACGATCTGTGGCTCGCCAACGCGCGCGCCGCCAACGCCGGCGCGGCGAAGCTCGCGGCCGCGTGCGGCAACCGGTTGATGTACCCGGTGGAGGCGAACGAACTGTTCGTACGTCTGACCGCCGAAGAGGCGACGAAGCTTCGCGATGCGGGTTTCGACTTCTACGACTGGGGCGAGGGCGCGGCACGCCTCGTCGTCAGCTGGGATCAGGATGCCGAGGCCGTTGCGCCGCTGGCGGCCGCGATCGGCGCGCTATGAGCGGCGAGCAGCCGACGCTGCTCAGCCCGCGCGTCCTTTTGCCCTTTGCACTGGTCACGCTGATCTGGGGATCGACGTGGATCGTCATCAAGGGGCAGCTCGGCATCGTTCCGCCGAGCTGGTCGGTGACATATCGCTTTGCGGTCGCGGCCGTCGCGATGTTTGCCTTTGCCACGATCCGGCGCGAGCGGCTGCTGCCCGAACCGCGCGCGATGGCCTTTGCGATGGCGCTCGGGATCGCGCAGTTCGCACTCAACTTCAACTTTGTCTATCGGGCGGAACAGCACATCACCTCGGGGTTGGTCGCGGTGCTCTTCGCGCTGCTCATCGTCCCGAACACGCTGCTCGGAAGGGCGTTCCTGAGGACGCCGCTCGAAGGACGCTTCCTCGCGGGAGCGGGGATCGCCATCGTCGGCGTGGGGCTGATGATCCTGCACGAATATCGCGCCGCAGCCGTGGGAGCGGGCGAGGTGCTGCTCGGCACTGCGTTGACGCTGGCGGGGGTGATGAGCGCATCGACCGCCAATGTCATGCAGGGGACGCGTATAGCGCGTGCGCAATCAATGGTCGTGATGATCGCTTGGGCGATGACGTTCGGCGCGCTGGCCGACGGCAGCTATGCGTGGATCACGACCGGCCCGCCGGTGATCGAACCGACCGCCGTCTATCTGGGCGGCGTGCTCTACCTCGGCATCATCGCGAGTGCGGTTACCTTCCCGCTCTATTTCAATGTCATCCGCGCGGTGGGGCCGGGGCAGGCGGCGTGGTCGAGCGTGCTGATCCCGATCATCGCGATGGGTTTTTCGACCGCGTTCGAGGGCTATCGCTGGGCGACACTGTCGATCGCGGGTGGCATCGTCGCGCTGGTCGGGCTGGTGATCGCCGTTGCCAGGCGGCCCGACAAGCCGTCGGTCAGCGGCAACAGCGTTTCGGTCCCGGTCCGGCGCGAGGACTAGTTGCCTTTGGTGTGTTGTCATTATAATACGGCTATATGAAAACACTCCTCGCTTCGCTCTCGCTCCTCGTTGCACTCTCCGCCGCCCCGGCCCTTGCACAAACCGCCTGCCAACCCGGAACCTATGCGGCGCCCGATGGCGATTTCGTCGTGCTTGCAAAGGTGCCGACGATTGCCGCGCCCGGCCTGCGATACCTGTTCCGCGACGGGCGGCGGGGTGCGACATCGGACGCCGCCGCGCCGCTGGTCTGCGGCGCCGGCGACGTCAGCGTGAAGGGCAAGGCGTGGAAGCCGATCGCCTTTCGCGAAACGCCCGCGAGCTTCGACAGCGTGGGTACGAAAATGAACGGCGTGCTGATCGAGCCGCCGGGCGTCGATGCCAAGCGGCCGCTCGTCGTCATGGTGCACGGGTCCGAACGCACCTCGCCGATCGGCGGCGTCTATGGCTATGCGATGGCGGCGCAGGGCATTTCGGTCTTCGTTTACGACAAGCGCGGGACCGGCGGATCGGAGGGGGAATATACGCAGAACTTCGAGCTGCTCGCCGTCGATGCCGCGAGGGCGCTCGACACGGCGCGCGGCATGACGGCAGGACGCCATGGCCGCGCGGGCTTCTTCGGTGGCAGCCAGGGCGGATGGGTCGCCCCGCTCGCGGCGACGCGGACGAAGGCCGATTTCGTCGCGATCGGCTTCGGCCTCGTCGCCTCGCCGATCGAGGAGGATCGCGAGCAGATGGTGTCGGAGGTGCGTGCGGCGGGGCTCGGCGAAGATGCCGAGGCGCTGGTCAATCGCCTGTCGCAGGCGACCGCGGGATTGCTTCTCTCCGATTTCCGTACCGGCTACGACGCACTCGACGCGGTGCGGCGCGAAATGGCGGACAAGCCGTGGGCGGCCAAAATCGATGGCGAATATAGCGGCGCGATCGCGCGGATGCCGAACGAGGAGCTGAAGCGGATCGGCCGCGCCCGCGTCGACAATCTCGAACTGATCTGGGACTATGATGCCGTCGCGGCTTTGCGGAAACTCGACACGCCGCTGCTCTGGGTGCTCGCGGGCGAGGATCGCGAGGCACCGATCGAAACGACGCGCGGTGCACTTCTCGGGCTCGCGAAGGAGGGCAAGCCGGTCGACGTCTACCTCTTCCCCGAGACCGACCACGGGATGTTCGAATTCACCACCAATGCCGACGGTTCGCGCGACGTCACCCGCATCACCGACGGTTATCTCAAGCTGCTTGGCGACTGGATCAAGGGCCGCGCAAGCGGCGCCTACGGTCGTGCGGAGAAGCTCAGCCCGCGCTGATCCGTTCGATATCGGCGCCGACCGCCTGCAGCTTTTCCTCGAGCCGCTCGTAACCGCGGTCGAGGTGATAGACGCGGTTGACCTCGGTCTGCCCCTCGGCGGCGAGGCCCGCGATGATCAGGCTCATCGAGGCGCGAAGGTCGGTCGCCATCACCGGCGCGCCGACGAGATGATCGACCCCGCGCACCACCGCGCTGCGCCCGCGCACCTCGATATCGCAGCCCATGCGCGCGAGTTCGGGGACGTGCATGTAACGGTTCTCGAAGATGGTTTCGGTGAACAGCGACGCCCCCTTGCCGAGCGTTGCCATCGCCATGAACTGCGCCTGCATGTCGGTCGCGAAACCGGGATAGGGCGCGGTCGACAGGGTGACGGGTTCGGCGCGGCCGTCCATCGCGACGCGGATGCCGCCCTTGGTCGCCTCGACCGTAGCGCCCGCCTGGCGCAGCGCGGCGAGCGTCGCGTCCATCTCGTCCGCTTTCGCGCCGACCAGCTCGACGTCGCCCTGGGTGATCACCGCAGCGCAGGCGTAGCTGCCCGCTTCGATGCGGTCGGCCATGACGCGATAGGTCGCACCGTGCAGGCGGTCGACCCCCTCGATCGTCAGCGTTTCGGTGCCGATTCCCTCGATATGCGCACCCATCGCGACGAGGCAATTGCACAGGTCGACGATCTCGGGCTCGCGCGCGGCGTTTTCGAGCACGCAAGTGCCTTTCGCGAGCACCGCGGCCATGACGGCATTTTCGGTTGCGCCGACCGACACGACGGGAAAGGTGAACTTGCCGCCCGCAAGACGGCCACCGGGCGCGCTCGCCTTTACGTAGCCCGAGGCGAGTTCGATTTCGGCGCCGAAGGCTTCGAGCGCCTTGAGGTGCAGGTCGATCGGGCGGTTGCCGATCGCACAGCCGCCGGGCAGCGAGACGGTCGCCTCGCCCGCGCGCGCGAGCAGCGGGCCGAGCACGAGGATCGATGCGCGCATCTTGCGCACGATATCATAGGGCGCGACGGTCGAGGTCAGCGTCGTCGCGCGCGCGGTCATCACCCGCCCGAAATCCTCGGGCCGCGAACCCTCGATCGTCGTCGAGCAGCCGAGCTGGTTGAGCAGATGCCCGAAACCGTCGACGTCGGCGAGGCGCGGCAGGTTGCGGAGCGTCAGCGGCTCGTCGGTGAGCAGCGCGCACGGCAGCAATGTGAGCGCCGCATTCTTGGCGCCGGAAATGGGGATACGGCCCTTGAGTCGCTGGCCGCCGCGAATGACGATCTGATCCATCGGCTGTCTTTAGCGCATGTGCGGGGCCGCGCAAGCGGCCCGGCCAACCGGGCTGCAAGACCGTAGCCCGTCGTCGATCCGATGGGCGGTGTGCGGGTCCGGACCTTCAGGGCCGTCATGAAGAATTGTGGCGTTCCCTGTGAAAATATGAAACTATTCGGAACTAGTCAGGGCGAACTATCGACAGCGTAAGATGGAAGCGGCTTTCACAGGGGAGTAAGGTCATGCGGAACAATATCGTTACGATCGTCACCACGGCCACCTTCATCGCCAGCCAGCTTGCCGTTCCGGCGATGCCGCAGGCGACGACCTTGCCCTGGCCGCCGCCGGGCGGCCCGCAGATTCAGCCACCGCGTCCCGGTTATGGCGACGGTTATGCAGGAACGATCCGCTGCGAATCGCGGAACAACCAGATGCAGCGTTGCAACGTGCGGACCGGTAATCGCGTCGATCTGCAGCGCGTGATCGGAGGGCGCTGTTCGAAAGGACGCGATTGGGGTTTTACCGCCAACCAGATCTGGGTGTCGGGCGGCTGCCGCGCCGAATTTGCCTATGGCTATGCCAATGACGGCGGTTACCCGACGCCGCTGCCGCAGCCGGTCGATGACTATGCCGGCATCATGAACTGCGAATCGTGGAATTACAGCTATCAGCAGTGCAACGTGCGAACGAACGACCGCGTCGAACTCACGCGGAAGATTGCGGGCAAGTGCAACGCCGGGCGCCAATGGGGCTATACCAGCGATTATATCTGGGTCGACAAGGGGTGCCGCGCCGAGTTCGGCTATGGCTATCGCAATGTCCGCCCGCCCGAGAAGGACAAGGACAAGGGGCCGAGCACCGGGCTGATCATCGGCGGCATCGTCGTGGCAGGCGGGTTGCTCGCACTGCTCGCGAGCAAGAAGAAGAAACCGGCGACCGGCGAACAGGCGAGCGCACCCGCGGATCCGGTGACGCCGACCTATCCTGCCGGCCCTCCCGCGACGCTGAGCGCCAATCTTTCCGCCCTGCCGAGCGCGTCGCGGCCGTCGGTGCAGAATTGCATGAACGATGCGGCGCGCCAGATCGGCGTCACCGGCGGCACTAGGCTGTCCTATGACAAGCTGATCTCGCTCGAACAGGGGAATGGCGGCTGGCGCATCCGCGCGGCGATGACCGCGACCTATCCCGACGGCGCCAAACAGGTCGAGATGTATTGCCGCGCGACGCCGAGCGATATCATCCAGCTCGACTTCACCTAGACAGGAAGGGCACGCCCGCTATGGCCGTCCGCCCGGGGTAACTTCCGGGTGGCGCGCTTTCGGGACGATGGGGTCGACAGATGCTGAAGGATGGCGGGCCCCTCGCGGCGCTCTGGTCGCGGGCCTATCCGCTGCTCACGATGACGGCGCTGTTCTGGGCGGGCAATTCGGTCGTCGGGCGCGCGGCGCGCGATCTTGTGCCACCCGCCGCGCTCTCCTTCTGGCGCTGGACACTCGCGCTTGCGCTGCTGCTTCCGCTCGCTTGGCCACATCTGAGGCGTGACTGGCCCGTCTTGCGGGCGCACTGGCCGATCATGGCGATTCTCGGCGCGCTGGGGATCGGGGCGTTCAACACGCTGCTTTATACCGGGTTGCAAACCACGACCGCGCTCAATTCGATGTTGATCCAGTCGGCGCAGCCCGCGCTGATCCTGATAGTTGGCGGGCTCGTGATGCGTGACCGGACGAGCGCGCGGCAGGTCGTGGGCGTATTGGTGTCGCTCGCCGGCGTGCTGGTTGTGATCGCGCGCGGCGACCCGGCGCTGCTTGTCGGGCTGCGGCTGAACGCCGGCGATGCGATCATCGCCTTCGCAGTATTGCTCTGGGCGCTTTATTCGGTGCTGCTGCGCCGCCGTCCGCCGGTACATCCGCTGAGCTTTCTCGCGGCATCGATCATGGTCGGACTGGTGGTGATCGCCCCCGCCTATCTGGCAGAGATCGCCACGGGGCGCTTCATCGTGCCGAAAGCGGGCAGTGCGCTGGCGATCGCCTATGTGTCGATCTTTCCGTCGTTTCTTGCCTATCTTTTCTTCAACCGCGGGGTCGAACTGATCGGATCGGCGGCGACCGCGCAATATATGAATGTGATGCCTCTGATGGGAGCGGGACTGGCGATGCTATTCCTTGGCGAAACGCTGCACCTGTTTCATGTTGCCGGGCTGGCGCTGGTGGTTGCGGGCATATGGGTCGCGGGGCGTACCCCGACGAATTGATCGTCAGCCCAGCGCTTCCTCGACCTGCGCGAGCCGGTCCTTGCCGAAGAATATTTCGCCGCCGACGAAGAAGGTCGGGATGCCGAATGCGCCGCGCGCGACCGCGGCCTCGGTATTGGCGACAAGCTTCGCCTTGATTTCGGGTTCCTGCGTGCGGGCGAGCAGTGCGGGGCCGTCAAAACCGTTCGCCGACAGGAAGGTCGCGATGACCCCGGGATCGTCCATCTTGAGGCCGTCCTCCCACATCGCGCGGTTTACCGCGTCGACATAGTCGTCGAGATTGCCTTCATCGTCGGCGACGATCGCGCCGCGCATGATCGTCAGCGTGTTGACAGGAAAGTGCGGGTTGATACGGAATTTGACGAGGCCATGCCTGGCGATGAAGCGGCGCATTTCGAGATTTTCATAAGCAAGCTTCGCGGGCGCATCGGCATATCGGATCATCGGCGCCTTGTTGCCCGTCGCCTTGAAGATGCCGCCCAGAAGGCAGGGCGTGATGACCAGGTCGGCGCCGGTGCGGTCGAGCAGGTCGGGGAGCGCCTTCATCGAGAGATAGGCATTGGGGCTGCCGAAATCGAAAATGAGTTCGAGCGTCTTTGCCGGACTTTGGGTCACCATTTTTCTCCCCAGGGGCGGAGGTCGAGTTCGTGGGTCCACGCGCTTTTCGGCTGCTTGTGGAGCATGACATAATTGGCGGCGATCGCATGCGGGTTCAGGATCAGGTCCTGCGCCCTGGCGTTGTCGAAATCGGGGTGGCGGCCCTTGATGAACTCGGTGTCGATCGCGCCGTCGATCACGGTGTGCGCGACATGGATTCCCTGCGGCCCCAGTTCGCGCGCCATCGACTGCGCGAGCATGCGAAGCGCGCCCTTCGCGCCCGAGAAAGCGGAAAAACCCGATCCGCCGCGCAGCGACGCCGTGGCGCCGGTGAAGATGATCGTGCCGCGTCCGCGCGGCGTCATGCGTTTCGCCGCTTCGCGGCCCATCAGGAAACCGCCGAGGCAGGCCATTTCCCAGACTTTGGTGTAAACGCGCACGGTCGTCCCGGCGATCGGGAAATTCACATTGGCACCGATGTTGAACACCGCGACCTCGACCGGACCGACCTCGGCCTCGACCTGATCGAAGAGTGCGATCATCGCCTCTTCGCTGCGTGCGTCGCCGGGAAAGGCGCGCGCCGCGTAACCCTCGTCGCGGATCGATTGCGCGAGCGCTTCGAGCTGGTCGGCATTGCGTTCGCGGCGGTTGACGCAGGCGGTGAGGCCTTCGGCGGCAAAGGCGCGAGCGATCGCGCCGCCGGTGGCGTCGCCGGCTCCGATGATGACGGCTGCGGGTCGGGGCATGGCGACTCTCCTCTTGCGCCATATAGTAACTATGATAATCATAGTGACAAGAGGAAAGGTGAGCCTTGCCGAAACGCGCGGATCTGTCGGATACATTGTGCCCCGTCGGGCGGTCGGCCGAGTTGCTTGGCGATCGCGCGGTGCTGCTCATCCTGCGCGAATTGTTTTTCGGACGCCGCCGGTTCGAGCTGATCGCGGCGAATACGGGACTGGGGCCGCAACTGGTGTCGGTGCGGCTCAAGATGCTCGTGGCGGAAGGGGTCGCCGAGCGCCGCGCATACAGCGAGCGGCCGGTACGGCATGATTATTGGCTGACCGACAAGGGCAAGGCGCTGTTCGACGTGCTCTATGCGATGCGCAACTGGGCTGAACGCTGGGCCTATGCACCGGGCGAGGCGGGCGAGGGGCCAGCGATCCGCTATGTCCATCGGACGTGCGGAACGGATGTCGGGACGGCGACGGTGTGTCCGGGTTGCGGCGCAAGCCTTGGCTATGGGGACCTGAAGGGCGAGCCTTCGCCGGCGCTCGAGGCCGAACAGACCGCGCGAACGGCTTAGCTTATGCCTTTTCCAGCGTGCATTGCAGCGGATGCTGGTTCTGCCGTGCGGCGTCCATCACCTGGTTGACCTTGGTCTCGGCGACTTCATAGCTGAACACGCCGCACACGCCGACGCCCTGCTGGTGGACGTGCAGCATCACCTGCGTCGCCTGTTCGATGTCCATGTTGAAGAAGCGCTGGAGCACCATCACGACGAACTCCATCGGGGTATAATCGTCGTTGAGCAGCAGCACCTTGTACATCGACGGCTTCTTGGCCTTCGCGCGCGTGCGCGTTGCGATGCCAACGCCGGGGCTGCCGGGCGAGCCGTCGTCCTTGTCCGCCATCGCGCGGATCGGTGTCATGGTCGAAACAGGAAACATCATGGGCAGGAATATCGCAAGGCGCGGGCGAAGCGCAAGGGGCGCGCGCGCGGATTTTAACCTCTTGTTCGCCAGCGGAGCCAGCGTGTGCCCCAAAAACAAGAACCGCCCGCTTCCTGAAGAAGCGAGCGGCCTTGGGAGTGTCGGCGCGGACGGGGAGAGGAGGGGGAAGTGCCCGCGCCAACGATGGAAGTTGAAAGCGCCTCAGGCGGCCTTCATCTTCGAAGTGATGACCGAAACGCGGTTCGAGATCGGCGCGAAGCTGTCGTTCGTCAGCTTGACGACGAGTTCGCTGGTCTTCGAGGTCTGCACAACAGCGGCGTCGAACGCCTTTTTGCTGTTTTCGGCATAGAGCTTGAAGAAGTCGGCCGGGGTCTTGACGGCGGTGTAGCCCTTCAGCGCGGCGGTCGTGTCTTCAAAGCTCTTGCGAGCGAAGGTGACGCCTTCCTGGCCGAGCGTCTCGATGCCCTTGGCAGCGATCTTGCCCGATTCGACGAGGGCTTCGATGTTCGCCTTGTTGAATTCGACGGCTTCTTCGGCAAGCTTGCTCGACTTCGCAAACGCTTCCTTGGCCTTTTCGTTGAAGTCGGTGGTCAGGGCTTCGGCGCGGGTTTTCGCTTCGTCGGCGAACTTCTTGACGGTGTCGTTCATGGTCTTCAGTCCTTTGGTGGCGGCAGCGACCGGCTTCGGCGCGACCTTGGTCTTGGGGGCAATGATCTTGGCAGCCGTCTTGGGAGCGGCCTTCTTTGCTGCCGGCTTTGCGGCTTTCTTTTGGACCGGCTTGGCCTTCGCCGTGACGGTCTTGGTTTTCACGGGCGCCGGGGCCTTCGCTGCGGGTGCAGCCTCGACCGGCACGGCAGGAGCAGCCACCGGCTTGGCGGCGGTTTCCAGCGTCGCGGCTTCGAAAGCCTTTTCGGCACTATCCATCTTGGTAGCCATCGGGACAACTCCTTTATGTTGCACTGCACAATATAGGAGTGGATCGGCGATTTCAAGAGAAATTTTGTGCGGTGCACAAAAATGCTGCAGGGCCGGCCCGCAGGCAATATATTCGTCAGATATTACCGCTGTTTGACGTAGCGGCCGGGGGCGTCCTCGATCGCCTTTTTCTTGCCTTTTCCGGGGATACGTCCGCCCTTGACGGCGGTTTTTACGTCATCCTGCCCGGTAATCCAGTCGATCCAGTGCGGCCACCAGCTGCCTTTGGTCTCGCTTGCGTCCGCAACAAAGTCGTCGAGTGTCGCGGCATCATTGTCGCCGGTCCAATATTGATATTTGCCCGCCGCGGGCGGGTTGACCACGCCGGCGATATGTCCCGAGCCTGCGAGCAAAAAGGTCTTTGGCCCCGACAGATGATCCATCAGCCGCCATACGCTGGCGAGCGGCGCGATATGGTCATCGCGGCCCGCCTGGATATAGGCGGGGGTCTCGATCTTCCTGAGGTCGACCGGCGTGCCGAGCACCGACAGGCTGTTCGGGATCACCATGCGATTGTCGCGGTAGAGGTCCACCAGATATTGCCGGTGCCATTTGGCGGGCAGGTTGGTGACATCGCCGTTCCAGTAAAGCAGATCGAAGGGCGGATAGTCGTTGCCGAGCAGATAATTGCTCACGACATAATTCCAGATGAGGTCGCGCCCGCGCAGGCTGTTGAAAGTCGCGGCCATATAGCGCCCGTCGAGGAAGCCGCCCGCCGACAACTGCTGGAGCAGCGCCAGATAGCTTTCGTCGACGAACATCTTGAGATCGCCCGCCAGTTCGAAGTCGACCTGCGCAGTGAAGAAGGTTACCGACCTGACCTTGGCCGCCTCGCCGCGCGCTGCCAACATCGCGAGGGTTGCGGCGAGCGTCGTTCCCGCGACGCAATAGCCGATGGTGTGGACGTGCGGTACGTCGAGCAGGTCGCGCACCGTATCGATCGCATCGACCTGTGCCGCAATATAATCGTCCCACACAATCTCGCTCATCGACGCGTCGGCCGACTTCCACGACACCATGAAGACCGAAAGCCCCCGGTCCACCGCCCAGGCAACGAAGCTTTTCGCGGGGTTGAGGTCGAGGATGTAGAAGCGGTTGATCCATGGCGGGAAGATGACGAGCGGGACGGTGAAAACCTCCGTCGTCGTCGGGGCATAGTGGATCAGCTGGTAGAGGTCGGTCTCGTGGATCACCTTGCCCGGCGTGGCGGCAATATTGACCCCGACCTCGAATGCGTCGGGGTCGACGTGGCTGAGCTGCCCGCGCGACAAGTCGGCGAGCATATGCTTCAAGCCCTTGAGCAGGCTTTCGCCGCGCGTCTCGACCGCGCGTTTGATGACTTCGGGATTGGTGATCGCGAGGTTCGATGGCGAGAGCGCCTCGGTCATGTTCTTCGCGGCGAATTCCATCTTCGCGCGCGCATGCTCGTCGAGCCCCTGCATGGTCCGGGTGGTCGCGAGCAGCTGTTCGGCGAGCAGGCCATAGGTCTGGCGGATCAGCGCGAAGGCGGGGTTTGCCGTCCAGTCGGGATCGGCGAAGCGCTTGTCCTTTGGCATATCGGCGCCCGGCGCGAAAGACGGCTGGATCGTCGCGAGCGAGGTCCAGAAGGCGACGCCCTGTTCCCACATTCTCGACGATTGTTCGGCCCACAGCTGCGTCGTCGGATTCCGGAGCCAGCTTGCAGGGTCGAGCGGGCTGGCGGCGGCGTTGTCCCGGTTCGCCTGACCCAGCGCATATTCGAGCATCATCTGCTGCGCGCGGCCGATGACGCTCGCCCAATGCTGCATATCCTCGGGCGATGGCATGAAGGGATTCGGCGTTTCGATCGTACCGTCTTGGCCTGTGTCGCTCATGCTCGTTCCTGCTGGTCAGTGCGGATATAATGCCTATAACAAGCCGCGACGCGGCTGGCGAGATTGCCGCGCGCGTCAATTCAAACGCATACGCAAAGGAGTTGTTCTAGTTTCCCATGTCCGAAGATGAATTCTATCGCATCAAGCGCCTGCCGCCCTATGTCATCG
>JAGHZY010000030.1 GCA_017745175.1 Sphingopyxis sp.
GATAATAGCCGCCGCCGTTGGCGCAGCTGCCCATCGAGATGACATACTTCGGGTTCGACATCTGGTCGTATACGCGGCGCAGCGCGGGCGCCATCTTGTTGCACAGCGTGCCCGCGACGATCATCACGTCCGACTGGCGCGGGCTGGCGCGCGGCGCGGCGCCGAAACGCTCCATGTCATAGCGCGGCATGTTGACGTGGATCATCTCGACCGCGCAGCACGCGAGGCCGAAGGTCATCCACCACAAAGAGCCCGTGCGCGCCCAGTTGAACAGATCCTCGGTCGAGGTGACGAGGAAGCCCTTGTCGCCGACTTCGCTGTTGAGGTCGTCGAAGAAACCCGCGTCGGGGCTTGTCCCCGGCGCCACCGGAAACATGTCGGGGTTCGTCCCCGGTGCGACCGGCATCTGGCCGGGCATGATGATGCTGGAAGTGCTCATTCCCAATCCAACGCGCCTTTTTTCCACGCGTACACAAGGCCGAGCGTGAGTTCGGCGAGAAAGATCATCATCGTGGCCCAGCCGGCCCAGCCAATTTCCTCGAGGCTTACCGCCCAGGGAAAGAGGAAGGCCGCTTCGAGGTCGAAGATGATGAAAAGAATGGCGACGAGGTAGAAACGCACGTCGAACTGGCTGCGCGCATCTTCAAAAGCGGGAAAACCGCATTCATATTCGGTCAGCTTCGCCGGATCGGGCTTGTGCGCCCCTGTCAGCCGCGCGACGCCCATCGGAAGGAACACGAAGGCGGAGGACAGGCCGACGGCGACGACCAGAAAGATCAGAATCGGCAAATATTGCGTCAGATCGACCATGGGAGCTCGCAGTTCAGTTGTTTTGGGGTGTCTTTGCACCCGTTTATCGGGGGCGCTTTAGGCCACGAAGCCGCGTGTCGCAAGCGCTGCGGGCAGGATTTTCGTTTCCCGTGTGACCAAAAGCATATTGGGCGCTGGCGAGCGCCCCTATCGCTGTGATAGGCGACAAAAAAAGGGTCGCAGTGCCGCGCCTTTCGGGCGCATCGAGGAAAAAGGGAGCATCCATGGGACCAATCACCGCTCGCGCCGCTCTGGCCTTGGGAGCCGCCGCGCTTTTCACGGCCACTCCGGCGCACGCCGAACTGATCAACGCGACGAATCCGGCCACGATCAAGGCGATCGTCGAGTCGCAGGGCTGGCCTGCCACGATCATCACCAAGGAGGGTGACGATCCTTATATCGAGAGCAATCGGGGCGGCCTCAAATTCCTCGTCCTCTTCATGAATTGCGACGAGGGCAAGAAGTGCAAGACGCTGCAATATTATATGGGCTTCAGCGACGCGAAGGGCGTCACGCTCGACAAGCTCAACAAGTGGAACAAGGACAAGCGTTTCGCCCGCGCCTACAAGGATGACGAGGGCGATCCGGTGCTCGAGATGGACGTCGACCTCGATTTCGACGGCATTCCGCGCGCGAACGTCGGCGAGACCTTCAATACCTGGGCGTCGCTGATGGACAGCTTCCGCGAGTATGTTTTCGAGAAATGACGATGGTTCCCCGCCGCGGGCGGCGGGAAAAAAGGGGGAATATGTGAAGTCGATATTTGTCATGGCGATGCTTGCTGCGTCGCCTGCGGACCCCGCGCAGGGTGTCATGGAAAATGCGGCCGCCCTGCCGGTCGCGGCCTCGACGGATGTGCTGATAAGGGCGGATGCCGGGCAGATCGCCAAATTGCTGTCCGACGAAGGTTATCGCGCCAAGGTCGAAGCCGACAAGGATGGCACCCCGTTTATCAAATCAGGTAGCGGCGGACGCAACTTCACCGTCTATTTCATGGGGTGCGACGGCGGTGTAAAACTGGGCCCCTGTAGCTCGATCGAATTCTATACCGGCTTCACGATCGGCAAGCCCTTCCCCATCGAACGCACGAATGAGTGGAACGCCAAAAGCCGTTAC
This sequence comes from Sphingopyxis sp., assembly GCA_017745175.1. Lineage (GTDB taxonomy): Bacteria > Pseudomonadota > Alphaproteobacteria > Sphingomonadales > Sphingomonadaceae > Sphingopyxis. The sequence goes on from JAGHZY010000030.1 coordinate 1,927, forward strand.
GCTCGCACCTATGTCGATAAGGAGAATGACCCGGTCATCGAGATGGATATCTATCTCGACGCCGGAGGCATGCCGCGTGCGCAGTTCGTCGAAAATCTGCAGATCTGGACCGAGGCTATGGCCGATTTCGATTCTTTCGTTTTTGACGACGGGGCCGGCGCAAAGACGAAGAAGTAGGCGCGATCAGGCGTTGCGCAGCGCGCCTGCAACGAGTTTTTGCAGCTTCGAATGTACCGCGGCGCTGCCCGCGATGAATTCGCTGCGGTCGATCGCGCGGTCGCCGCCGCGAAAGTCGCTGACGAACCCGCCGGCTTCGCGAACGAGCAGCATGCCCGCCGCGACGTCCCAGACCTGCAGGTCGCTTTCCCAGAAACCGTCATAGCGGCCCGCCGCGACCCATGCGAGATCGAGGCTGGCGGCGCCGAAGCGGCGGATGCCGGCGACTTCGGGCGCGACCGCACCGAAAATGCGACTCCACTGCGCCATATTGCCGTGGCCCATAAACGGAATTCCGGTGGCGATCAGGCATTCGTTGAGATGGCGACGCGATGCGACGCGCAGGCGCCGGTCGTGCAGCCACGCGCCGCGGCCGCGTTCGGCCCAATAGCTTTCGTCGGTGACGGGCTGATAGACGAGCGCGGCGGTGACGTCGCCCCAGCCGCCGCCGGGTTTCGGCTCCTGCACCGCGATCGAAATCGCGAAATGCGGGATCGCGTGGAGGAAGTTCGACGTGCCGTCGAGCGGATCGATGATGAAGCGCGGCTTGCCGGGATCGCCCTCGATCTCGCCCGCCTCTTCCATCTTGAAGCCCCAGCCCGGACGCGCGTGGGTCAGCTCGTCATAGAGCGTGCGCTCGGCGGCCTGATCGGCTTTCGACACGAAGTCGGCGGGCCCCTTCTGCGAGACCTGCAGATGCTCGATCTCGCCGAAGTCGCGGCGCAGCTTCGTGCCGGCCTTGCGCGCGGCGCGTTCCATGACGGTGATGATGCCGGATACGGCCATGATATCTACTCCCCCCTCCCGCTTGCGGGAGGGGTTGGGGGTGGGCAAGACAGGTGGCGGGCCCATCGCCCACCCCTAACCCCTCCCGCAAGCGGGAGGGGAATCTAATCAGTCGGCGCGGCGGACATATTCGCGGTCGTACACGTGCACGACGATCCTGGTTCCGCTGGTGATGTGCGGCGGCACCATCACGCGCACGCCATTGTCGAGGATCGCGGGCTTGTACGACGACGAGGCCGTCTGGCCCTTCACCACCGCGTCGGCCTCGACGATCGTCGCTTCGATCGTTTCGGGCAGCTCGACCGAAATCGGACGCTCTTCCCAGAGCTCGAGCACGACGTCCATGCCGTCCTGCAGAAACTCGTGCGCCTCGCCGACGACGTCCTTCGAGATATTGATCTGTTCGAAGCTGTCCTTGTCCATGAAGACGAGATCGTCGCCCTCGGCATAGAGGAACTGGAAATCCTTGGTGTCGAGGCGCACCTTTTCGACCGTGTCCGCGCTGCGAAAACGGTTGTTGAGCTTGCGCCCGTCGATCAGATTCTTGGCTTCGACCTGCATATAGGCGCCGCCCTTGCCCGGCTGGGTGTGCTGGATCTTGGTGACTTTCCAGATGCCGCCTTCATATTCGATAATATTGCCGGGACGGATTTCAACGCCGGTGATCTTCATCGCGCACACTCACAGTTCAAGGATGGAAAGAGCAGACCGGCGCCCCGCGGGCACCGGTATCAGGTGCGCGCCTTTAGCCGCGACCGCGCCGAAGGGCAAGCCGCGTGTCAGGGGGTGGCAACGACCATCGCGCGTGTGCGGCGATAGCTGAGCCACACCAGTCCCGCGAACAGGATCAGTCCGACCCAGGGAGCATAGGGCGCATAGCCATCGCCGGCGACCGCGAGCGGTGCATCGCTGCCGCTGCCCGCCACGATCCCCGCATAGAGCACCCCGAACAGACTTTCGCCCACGATCATGCCCGTCGCGGTGAGCACGCCCATTCGGTGCGCGAAGCTCGCGTTCGGGCGCTTCGACGCCCAGCGGTCATAGAACCAGCCGCCGACCGCGCCGATGACGACGGGCAGGATCACCGCCATCGGCAGGTAGATGCCGATACCGATTGCGAGCGGGGGAAGCCGCAGCTTGCCCGAACGCCCGAGCAGCGCGTCGACGAGGATGAACCCGACCCCCGCGATCGCGCCATAGCCCAGCATCGTCCAGTTGAGATCGCCGCCGAGCACGCCCTGCGCGAGCGACGAGATCAGCCCCGCCTGCGGTGCCGCGAGCGCGTTCGGCCCCGCCCCCGGCGCGCCGACGAAACCCAGCGTCTCGTTGAGCACATTGAGCACGGGCGGCACGACGAGCGAGCCGAAGATCACACCGATGATCAGCGCGACCTGCTGTTTCCATGGCGTCGCGCCGACGAGTTGACCGGTCTTGAGGTCCTGCAGATTGTCGTTCGAGATCGTCGCGATCCCGAAGACGAGGCCGGTGACGATCAGCGCATAGGCGACCATCGCATTGACTTCGGCTTCGCCGCCACCGCGGCCAAGCAGGCCGAGGAGGAGCAGCGACGAGGCGATGATCGCGAGGATGCCGATCCCCGATACCGGCGAGTTCGACGCGCCGATCAGGCCCGCCATATAGCCGGTAACCGACGCGATCATCAGCCCGACGATGATGATGAACAGGATCGCCCCCGCGATCAGCGCGAATGACGCGCCCGCGAGGGGGCCGCCGGCGAGCACCGTCCACAGCAGCCAACCGATCGGCAGCATCAGCGCGAGCGAGCCACCGAACACCCAGTTGATCGACATATCCTGTTCTTCGATCGCCAGCGCCTGCCCGCCCTGCCGCGCGCGGCTCGCCGCCATCGCCGAGCGGATCCCGCCGACGACCGGGCTCGCGATCCTGATCAGCGTCCAGATCGCGGCAACGGCAATCACCCCCGCGCCAAAGAAGCGCACATCGGCGCGAAACACGGTGTTCGCCAGCGTCTCGGCATCGCCCGTCCCGCCTTGCGTGAGGATCGGCAGCAGCACCCACCAGCCGGTGACCATACCGACAAGCTGCGCCAGCCCGACCGACAGGCCGACGAGGTGGCCGACGCCGAACAGCGCGAAGGCCAGCCCGCCCGCGATCCCCGTCGCACCGGTGCCGACGGTGAACCAGCGCGCGACTTCGGCGCCCGCGAGCTTCATCTGGGTCAGCAGCGTAAAGCCCGCCGCAACGAACGAATTCCACATCAGCGCCGAAAGACCGGCGCGATTCTCCTCGGCGCCCTCGGCGCTCGCGGCACCGACCTGCAGCACCTCGGCAGCGGCGCGCCCTTCGGGATAGGGCAGATCCGAATCGACCACGAGCGCGCGGCGGAGCGGCACCGAGAAGAGCACGCCCAGAATTCCGCCGAGCATCGTGATTGCGGTGGTCTCGACGAGCGGAAAGCCCTGCCAGTAACCGACCATCACGAGGCCTGGCAGCACGAAGATGATCGCCGCCAGCGTGCCCGCGGCGCTCGCGATCGTCTGGACGATATTATTCTCGAGGATCGTCGATCCCGCCATATAGCGCAGCAGCGCCATCGAGATCACCGCCGCGGGGATCGAGGTCGCAAAGGTCAGCCCGACCTTCAGCCCCAGATAGACGTTCGCCGCGGTGAACGCGAGGGTGAGCAGGCCGCCGAGCAGGATCGCGCGGATTGTGAGTTCGCGTCCGCGCGCGGTCGACGTGGTGGTTTCGGTCATCAAGAATCTCCTCGCCGGTGTCTTGCGGCGCTGCGCGCCCAGCGCAAGCAAAAAGCCACGGACGCGGAGCCGTTGGACCGAAACGCCAAAACGACACGCCGACGGCCTTTTGACGCATCGATCCAATATGGCACCCCGAATCAATGCCATATCGGCGGCCATGACGAGCATCGATCTTTCGGACCTTACCCCGCCCTCCCCGCGTGGCACCGCAGCAACGTCGTCGCGCGGGGCGCCTTGCGCCGGCCTTTTTGGCTGGCGCAAGGATGCGGCGGCGCCCGCGCGGAAAAAGGCGCCGAAGACGCCCGGGCGCGATTATCCCGCCGGCTGACTTTCGAGGATGGCGGCGAAGGCACGCACCGCCGCCGCCGGGCCGCCGGGATGGGCCCACACGCCGCCCGACACAGCAAGAAAATCGGCGCTGGCATCGACCAGTATCTTCGCATTGTCGACCGTGATCCCGCCGATCGCGACACAGGGGAGCTCGAACAGCCCCTGCCACCACGTCAGGATTTCGGGTTCTGGCCGATGCTCGACCGTCTTCGTCGTCGTCGGGAAAAATGCCCCGAACGCGACATAGTCGGCGCCCGCCTCGCCCGCTTCCATCGCAAGATGCCGGCTATCGTGGCACGTCACGCCGATCTGCGCGTCGGGTCCGAGCAGGCGGCGCGCCTCCCGGGGATCGCCGTCGCCCTGTCCCAGATGGACGCCGTCCGCCCTGAGCCGCTTCGCGAGCGCGACGTCGTCGTTGACGATGAAGGCGACCTCGTGCGCGGCACAGATCGCCCGCAGCGGTTCGGCGAGCCGCGCCGCCTCGTGCTGCTCGACATTCTTGACGCGAAACTGGAACGCCGCGACGGGGCCGGCGGAGAGCGCTTCCTCCAGCCGCGCGGGAAAATCGCCCCCGACGTCGAGCGGGGAAATCAGGTAAAGCTGGCAATCGGGTGTAGTCATGGCGCGTTCATAGCGACGGGGCCAGATGCGGGCAAATGCAGAACGTCACCCGCCTCGCCGCACTTGCCCTCCCCGCCGCCCTTCTGCTTTCGGCGTGCGCGACGACCGCCGGCGCGCCGCTGCCCGACGGCAGCGACGTCGCACTCGGCCAGAAGGCCTATGTCGACGGCCCGCTCGTCCAGCCGGTCGCGGTGATCGAGGACAGCCGCTGCCCGACGAATGCGCGCTGCGTCTGGGCGGGGCGCGTCCGGGTGAAGATGATCTGGATTCGCGGCAATGGCGAACAACAGCCGTTCGAGGCGACGCTCGGCGAAGAGACGCAGCTCGCTGACGGCAAATTCACGCTCGAATCGGTGCGCCCCGAAAAGCGCACCGATGCGACGCTGAAACCCGGCGATTATCGCTTCTCGTTCCGCTTCGCGGGCGGGTTTTAACGCACCCGCGCCAGCACGAAGCCGTCCCAGCCCTTGGCGCCGACCGTCTGGATCGCGGTCGCGTCGAAACGGGCGTCGGCGCCCAGCATATCGTAAAGCGCACGCGTGCCGATGATCCGCTCGTCATCGCTGCCCGCATCGAGAATGCCGCCATCGCGCACGACATTGTCGACGATGATCGTCGTCCCGGAGCGGCCGAGGCGGATCGCTTCCTCGACATAGCGAACATTACCCTGCTTGTCGGCGTCGATAAAGACGAAGTCGAACGGCGCATCGCCCGTCATCGCAGCGAGGCTGTCCGCCGCGGGACCGACACGGATATCGACCTTCCCCGAAAGCCCCGCATTTTCCAGATTTTCGCGCGCAACCGCGGCGTGATGCGCCTCGAGTTCGAGCGTCACCAGTTCGCCGCCCTCGGGCAGCGCCCGCGCCAGCCAGATCGTCGAATAGCCGCCAAGCGTCCCGACTTCGAGGATGCGCCTTGCGCCCGCCATCTGCGCGAGCAGGAAGAGCATCTTGCCTTGCGCCGCCGACACGTCGATCGGCGGCAGGCCCCGGGCGTCATTGTTCGCGAGGGTGGTGGCAAGCGCGTCGTCAGCCCCCAGCAATTTGCCGGCGATATAATCGTCGACGGCTTGCCACCGCTCTCCCATCACCTAGGCCACCGAGGCCGCGTGAATTTCGTTGATCGCACCACCGAGCGAGTTGTTGAACTCGTCATCGCTCATCTGGTGGCGAAGGTCCTCCAGCAGCGCGCGGCTGAAGCTCGCGATGATGCCGGGGTTCTTCGCCAGTTCGACGCAGGCCTCGGGGCGCGCGAAACCACCCGACAGCGCGACGACGCGAAGCACCTTCGGATGATCGACGAGCGGCTGGAACAGGCCGGCTTCGGTCGGCAGCGACAGCTTGAGCATCACCGGCGCGCCGGTCCACGCGTCGAGCGCCGCGAGCAGTTCCTTGAGCAGCAGGCGGTCGGCGGCATCGCGCTCGGCGCTCTTGATGTTCACTTCGGGTTCGATGATCGGAACGAGACCGTGCGCGGCGATGCGCGCGGCTTCGGCGAACTGCTGCCCGACGATCGCCTTCACGCCCGCCGGATTGGCAAGGTTGACGACGCTGCGCATCTTGGTGCCGAACACGCCCTTCGCGACCGCGCGCGCGCAAAGATCGTCAAGGCCGGGGTTGGCCTTCATCAGCTGGACGCCGTCGGCCTCGTCCTCGAGGCCCTTGTCGACCTTCAGGAACGGCACCACGCCGCGTTCCCACAGCAGAGCGGGCACCGGCTTGCCGCCCGCGTCGCCGTCCATCGTGCGCTCGAACAGGATCGCGCCGATCACCTTCTCGCCGTTGAAGCACGGCGCGGTGACGATGCGACTGCGCATGTCATGGATCAGGCCGAACATTTCCTCGTCGTTCGAAAAAGCGTCGGCTTCGATGCCATAGCCCTTCAATGCCTTGGGCGTCGAACCGCCGCTCTGGTCGAGCGCGGCGATGAAACCCTGCCCCGATTTGATCTGGTCGAGCATGGCGGCATTGGCGGTCGTCATAACATCTCCGGTGGTTTGCATACGTATGTGGCGGTGCGCATAGCGACCCCGCAAGCAGGATGCAATGCGGGGGGAGGTTCTAGGCCTTCAGCGCGTCGACGCCCGGCAACGGCTTGCCTTCCATCCATTCGAGGAAGGCGCCGCCGGCGGTCGAAACGAAAGTGAAGTCGCCGGCGACGCCGGCGTGGTTGAGCGCCGCGACCGTATCGCCGCCACCGGCGACCGACGTCAGCGAGCCTTCGCGGGTGAGCGCGGCAGCGGTCTTCGCAAGCGCGACGGTCGCGGTATCGAACGGCGGCGTCTCGAACGCTCCGAGCGGACCGTTCCAGACGAGCGTGCGGCAATTCTTGAGTACGTCGGCGAGCGCTTCGACCGCGGCAGGGCCGACGTCGAGGATCATCTCGTCGGCGGCGACCTCGTGGACGTTGACGGTACGCGTCGGCGGGTTCGGGGCGAATTCCTTTGCCACCACGACGTCGTAGGGCAGATGGATCGTGCAGCCCGCGGCATCGGCGGCGTCGAAGATCGCATTGGCGGTATCGACGAGGTCGTGCTCGCACAGCGACTTGCCGACATCGACCCCGCGCGCGGCGAGAAAGGTGTTCGCCATGCCGCCGCCGATGATCAGATGGTCGACCTTGCTGACAAGGTTGCGCAGGACGTCGATCTTGGACGACACCTTGGCGCCGCCGACCACCGCGGCGACCGGATGTTCCGGATTGCCGAGCGCCGCGTCGAGCGCCCTGAGTTCGGCTTCCAGCGCGCGCCCCGCATAGGCCGGCAGGCGATGCGCGATGCCCTCGGTCGAACCGTGCGCGCGGTGTGCCGCCGAAAAGGCGTCGTTGACGTAAAGATCGCCGATCTCGGCGAGCCCGTCGGCAAAGGCAGGATCGTTCTTTTCCTCGCCGGGGTAGAAGCGCGTATTTTCGAGCACCGCGACGTCGCCCGCGGCGAGCACCGCGACGCCCGCCTTCGCGCCCTCGCCGACGGCTTCGGGGATGAACATGACCGAATGGCCCAGCACATCCTCGACCCCGCCCATGACGAGGCTCAGCGACTGCGTCGGGTTCTTCGCGCCCTTCGGCCGCCCGAAATGCGCGAGCAGCAGGACGATCGCGCCCTTGTCCGACAGTTCGCGGATTGTCGGCATTGCCGCCTGGATCCGCGTCGCATCGCTGACCGCTCCCTCGAACAACGGGACGTTGAGGTCGACGCGCACGAGCACACGCTTGCCGGTGACGTCACCGATATCGTCGAGGGTCTTGAACGCGGCCATCGCTGCTTCCCTTTGTCTTAGAGGAACTTGGCGATCACGCCAGCGGTGTCGATCATGCGGTTCGAGAAGCCCCATTCATTGTCGTACCAGCTGAGCACGCGCACCAGCTTGCCGTCGATCACCGCGGTTTCGAGGCTGTCGATCGTCGAGCTCGCCGCATTATGATTGAAGTCGATCGAGACCAGCGGCTCCTCGGTATAGCCGAGCACGCCCTTCAGCGGGCCTTCGGCCGCCGCCTTGAGCACCGCGTTGACCTCTTCCTTCGTCGTTTCGCGCAGCGGCGTGAAGGTCAGGTCGACGACCGACACATTCGGGGTCGGAACGCGGATCGACGAACCGTCGAGTTTGCCCTTGAGTTCGGGCAGAACCAGGCCGACGGCCACCGCCGCGCCGGTCGAGGTCGGGATCATCGACATCGCGGCGGCGCGGGCACGGCGCGGATCGTCGTGGATCTGGTCGAGGATCTTCTGGTCGTTGGTGTAGGCGTGGATTGTGGTCATCAGGCCGCGCTCGATACCGAACGCCTCGTGCAGCACCTTGGCAAAGGGCGCGAGGCAGTTGGTCGTGCACGACGCGTTCGAGATGATCAGGTGATCGGCGGTGATCTGATCGTCGTTGACCCCATAGACGACTGTCAGGTCGACTTCCTTGGCGGGCGCCGAGATCAGCACGCGCTTGGCACCGGCATCGAGATGCTTCTGGCCGCCGGCCTTGTTGGTGAAGAAACCCGTGCATTCCATCACGATGTCGATGCCGTTGGCGGCATGCGGCAAAGCGGCAGGATCGCGCTCGGCGGTCACCTGGATGCGTTTGCCGTTGATGATCAGGTCGTTGCCGTCGACTTCGACGCTACCGTTGAAGGCGCCGTGCACCGAGTCGTGGCGGAGCAGGCGGGCATTTGCCTTGGCATCGCCCAAATCGTTGATCGACACCAGTTCGAGGTCGTGGTCGGTACGCTCCAGAATGGCGCGCGCCACGTTGCGGCCGATGCGTCCGAAACCGTTGATTGCAACCTTCACTGCCATGTCGAAAAATCCTTTCTGCGTGGGAGAAGCCGGTCCTTATGCGCCGAGCTTTGCCAGTATCTGGGGGGTGATAGCGTCGGCGGTAAGGCCGAAATGCCTGAACAGGTCTTCGATCGGCGCCGAGGCACCGAAGCTGTCGATGCCGAAGCGCAGGCCGTGGCGGCCGGTGTAGCGTTCCCAGCCGAAGGTCGTGCCCGCCTCGATCGAGACGATCAGCGCGTCTTCGGGCAGGATATCGGCCTGATACGCCGGGGTCTGCTCGTCGAACAACTCGGTCGACACCATCGAGACGACGTCGGCGCCATGGCCGGCGGTTTCGAGCTTTTCGGCGACTTCGATCGCGAGCGACACTTCGGAGCCGGTTGCGACAAGCACGACCTTGCGCGCCGCCGACGCTTCGCGCAGGCGATAACCGCCTTTGGCGCAAAGATTTTCCGTGACGTCATGACGCAGCGGCGGGAGGTTCTGGCGCGTCAGCGCGAGCAGCGACGGCCGGCTTTCCTGCGCGAGCGCGAGCGCCCAGCATTCGGCGGTCTCGACCGCGTCGGCGGGGCGCATCACGAGCAGGTTCGGCATCGCGCGCAGCGACTGGAGATGCTCGATCGGCTGGTGCGTCGGCCCGTCTTCGCCGAGCCCGATGCTGTCGTGCGTCATCACATAGACGACGCGCTGCTGCTGCAGCGCCGACAGGCGGATCGCGGCGCGGCAATAGTCGGCGAACACGAGGAAGGTGCCGCCATAGGGGATCACCCCGCCGTGGAGCGCCATGCCGTTCATCGCCGCGGCCATGCCGAATTCGCGGATGCCATAATAGATATAGCGGCCCGAATAATCGTCCTTTGTCAGCGGCCTGGTCGACGAGGTCTTGGTGTTGTTCGAACCCGTGAGGTCGGCGCTGCCGCCGACGAGCGCCGCGATATCGGCGGTCAGCGCGCCGAGCACATTCTCCGACGCCTTGCGCGTCGCGACCTTCGGCGGTTCGGCAACGAGACCGTCAAGATAGGCCTTGAAGGCGTCGCCCGGAACGACTTTGCCGCTCAGCCGGCCTTCAAATTCCTTTTTCTTTTCGTTGTTTGCGAGGCGATCATTCCATTCGGAATGAAGTTTTTTGCCATTCTCGCCAAAGGCGGCCCATGCCGACGCGATATCGGCCGGAATGACGAAGGGCTCGGCAGTCCAGCCGAGTTCCTTGCGCGCCGCCGCAATTTCGTCGGCGCCGAGCGGGGAACCGTGCGTCGCCGACGTGCCCTGCTTGTTCGGGGCGCCGAACCCGATGATCGTCCGGCACGCGATCAGCGACGGGCGCGGATCGGCGAGCGCGGCATCGATCGCGCGCCGGATATCGGCGGGATCGTGGCCGTCGCAGCTTTCGACATGCCAGCCGGTCGCCGCATAGCGCGCCGCGACATCCTCGCTCGTCGAAAGGTCGGTCGATCCGTCGATGGTGATCTTGTTGTCGTCCCACAGCACCGTCAGGCGGCCGAGGCCGAGGTGGCCGGCTAGCCCGATCGCTTCGTGGTTGATGCCTTCCATCAGGCAACCGTCGCCGGCAATCACCCACGTGCGGTGATCGACGAGGTCGTCGCCATAGAGCGCGTTGAGGTGGCGCTCGGCAATCGCCATGCCCACCGAGGTTGCAAGTCCCTGTCCCAGCGGCCCGGTCGTCGTTTCGACGCCTGCGAGTTCGAAATTCTCGGGGTGGCCGGCGCACGGGCTGTGGAGCTGGCGGAAATTGCGAATGTCGTCCAGTGTCGGGCGTGCATAACCGGCAAGGTGCAGCGTCGCATAGGCGAGCATCGAGCCGTGACCCGCCGACAGAACGAATCGGTCGCGGTCGGCCCAGTGCGGATCGGTCGGATCGAACTTCAGATAGTCCGAGTAAAGGACGGTCGCGACGTCGGCCATGCCCATCGGCATCCCGGGATGGCCGCTGTTTGCGGCCTGTACGGCGTCCATCGCAAGCGCGCGGATCGCGTTGGCGAGCTGACGTTCGGGCAGTGTCATGAGTCCCCCGGGAAAGGATGTGAAGGTGACCGGATTCGGTGGGGACAGCCCTTTGCGGCCGTACGGTCAGGAGTCAACCGCCCGCGGCACAAATGCCGCACAAATTCCGGCGCATTTCGGCGCGGCGAGGCGATTGCACCCCTCCTCCGGCGCTGCTAACCCTAGGTCATGGAACTCGATCTCGACGAATCCAGCCTGGCCATCGGCCGTATCGAACGCGCGCTGAGCCGCATCGAAAAGGCCCTGGCCAGCCGGGCGAACCGCCCTGCACCCGTCGGCACCGCGCCTGCCGCGGACCAGTCGGCGCTGAAGGCCGAGGTAGCGGCCGTGATCGGCGAACTCGACCGGTTGATTGCGGAGGCCGACCGTGGCTGACGTCAAACTGACCATCGGGGGCCGCCCCTATGACGTGCATTGCGCCGATGGCGAGGAGGCCCAGCTGATCCAGCTCGCGTCGGTCGTCGATGAAAAGGTCCGCACCATGCCGGGTGTGACCGAGGTCCGCCAGTTGCTGTTCGCGGCGCTGATGCTCGCCGACGAGACGCAGGAAGCGCGCGGCAAGGTCGAAAAGGCCGCACCGCAATCCGATTCGCTTCGCGCCGCCGTGGCGCTCGCCGAAAGCCGCGAAGCGGCGGCCCGCGACGAACTGAAAGCCACGGTCGAACGCGAGAAGGCCGCGCTGGCGGAACTGGAGGCCGCGCGGCAAAAGGCGGCAACCGCGGCGCCTTCGGCCAACCCGTCGAACAATCGCGCCTTGCTGCAGATCGCCGACCGGATCGAGGCGCTGGCGGGGAGAGTCGAGCAACTCCCTTGAGCAAGCGGGCCGGCGCCCCTACATAGGGGACGGCGGGCACTGCCCTGCACGAGCCGTTGCGAATATCCCTGAGGCGATACATCATCCAAGGGAGCTGTCCCTGCCCGGACCCTGGTCCGACGTATATGGTTCCCACCTGACGTTACTGGCGTCAGAGGATTTTCCGGCAAACGACTATGGTGGTCCCGCCAACCCGCCAGCCAGGCGCCCCGAGGAGGCGATGACCGACCTGTCCGCCGACCTCGTCCGGCAGAAACTGAAACTGCGCGAGCGGTTACGCTTTCGCCGCCGCCATTTCGTGGCGAATCTCGACGGCATGGCGCAACTGGCGGCGTTTCGTGCACTTCCCGCGCCGCTCGCCGGGCTTCTCGCCGATCATATGGTCATCGGCGCCTATGTCGCGTGGGGCGACGAGCCCGATATCCTGCCGATGGTCGCAGGCGTCGCGGATGCCGGCGCTGCCGCACTGCCCCACCACAGCGCGCGCGTGCCCGAAATGGATTTCCGCCGATGGCGGCCGGGCGAGTCGCTGGCCAAGGGCCCCTGGGGTACGCAGCAACCGGCCGACGATGCCCCGCTTGCCGCGCCCGGCATCATTTTCTGCCCGCTGGTCGGGTTCGACCGGTCGGGCGGCCGGATCGGCCAGGGCGGCGGCCATTACGACCGCTATTTCGCGGCGCATCCTGCCCCGCTGCGTATCGGTATCGGCTGGTCGGTGCAGGAAATCGACGCTACGCCGCGCGAATCGACCGATATCGCGCTCGACGCGATATTGACCGAACAGGAATTCATTCTTTGCGGAGATCGTTTGTGAATCAGGATCCAGCCAATCCCCAGCCGAGTTGGCGCAAGCCGGCGGGTATGTTCCTGATCCTCGCGCTGATCGCCGGGTGGACCGCGGTGGTCGTCAGCCTCTCGCCCTGGGTGGGCACCTGGCCGGTGCTCGTACAGGCGGTCTTCTACCTTGCAGCAGGCATCGTATGGATCGCGCCGCTCAAGCCGTTGCTGCGCTGGATGGAATTGGGGAGATGGCGCGGCTGAGGTGCCGCGCCAATCCGGATTTCCGATGAAGAAATGATCCCAAGCTGCGGTGGCCATTCCATCCGGAAAAGGAAGGAATGGCGCGAGTGACGGGGCTCGAACCCGCGACCTCCGGCGTGACAGGCCGGCACTCTAACCAACTGAGCTACACCCGCGTGTGCTTGGGAGCCGCGCCAATATGGCCCCCGCCCCGACCTGTCAACCGTCGCTTTCATCCTGTGTGCGATTTAATCGGTCGCGCACCTCGTCGGTGGTGGTCAGCGTGCCGTGTTCGAAAAGGAATCCCGCGAGATCGGGCGTTCCGGTCGACGCGAGCACTGTCTGCAGGATCAGCAGCAGCGGCACCGCGAGCAGCGCTCCCGGCGTTCCCCATACCCATCCCCAGAAACTCAGCGACACGAGAATCAGCAACGGATTGATCGTCAGCCGCTTGCCGAGCACCAGCGGCGTGATCAGATTCGCCTCGACCAGATGAACCCCGATGAAGATCAGCGCGGGAAGCAGCGCGAGCCCCACCGCGTCGAAGGTCATCAGCCCGCCCAGCCCGAGCAGCACCGCAGCGACGATCGGCCCCAGATAGGGCACGAAATTGCAGATACTGACGATCCCGCCCCACATGAACGGCGACGGCATACCGAGCGCCCACAGCAGCAGCGCGACGGTGAACCCCAGAATCGCGTTGATCATCGTGATCGTCGCCAGATAGTCGGCAGTCGCATCGACGACATTCTGGATCACGCGCGCGGTCTGCATCGCGCCGTCGAAGCTCCCCCGCCGGCGAATCGTGCCTTTGCGCAGCCGCGTCCAGCCCGCGAGAAAGAAGAAGATCACGAGCACCGCGAAAAACAGCTGGATCGCCGCCGAAGGGGCCGACGAGATGAAATAGTCGACGACCGAGGTCGGTGCCGTCGCCGCCACCGCCTGCGCCGTCGCCTCGGTACCGCTCGCGACCGACATCAGCGTGCGGTCGACGAAACGTTGCAGCGTCGAATAAAAGTCGATGAGCGGTGCAAGGTTGCTCTGGATGCGCGGGATCGATTCGGGAATGCGCGCGAACCAGCCCGTCGCGGGAACGACGATGATCGCGAGCGCGGCATTGATGATCGCCAGAAAGATCGCAAGCGCCAGAAAGGCCGCCAGCGCCGAGGGCAGGCCGCGCCGCTCGAGCCATTCGAGCAGCGGAACGAGCGCGATCGCGATGACGATCGCGGCGGTAAGCGGGAGGAAGAATTCGGCGCCCGCCTGAAGCGCAAAAGGCAATCCGAGGCAAAATGCGGCGCCGAGGATCAGCGCGAGCGCGGCAAGCAGCCGGTCGCGGCGGAAATCGTCGATCTCGATCTGCTGGAGCGGATTGACGCGCGGCGGATGTACATCCTTGCTGCCCCGGTCCTCCGCCACCCCTGCTCTCCTCGTTAACCGCCCCTCCTTACGCGCGCTTTACCTCGCGCGCCAGTCGCCCCGTTTTGCGCCGAAATCGCCCCGCACCTGTCCCCATCTGGAGCAAAATCCACTCTTCTACCTGCTTTTTAACCAGAAATTACCCTTTATCGGCGACTGAAGGCTCCAAGGACCAACCTGTTCGGAGTCAAAGTGATGATGATAGCGCCTGTGGGGGGCGCGAAGCATCGGCTTCTTCCCTCTTGTTCGACCATCGCCCTGCTGGCCGCGCTCGCGCTGCCGATGCAGGCCCGGGCCCAGTCCGGCAACCCGCCGCTCACGCGCGCCGGGACGACGATCAGCAACACCGCCAGCGCCACTTTCGATACGGGCGGCGGATCGCAGACAATCGATTCGAATCGCGTCGATATGCTCGTCGACGAGCTTCTCGACGTCACCGTCGCATCGAATAACCCGACCGACGTCCCGACGACGCCGGGTGCGACGCAGCAGGTGCTGGGCTACCGCGTGACCAACACGGGCAACGGCCCCGAAAATTTCGTGCTCAACACGGTCAACGCCGGCGGCGACAATTACGATCCCGTCGTCACGCAGATCTATGTCGATGCCAACGGCAACGGCAGCTTCGACCCGGCCACCGATACGCTCTATACACCCGGCAGCGGCGATCCGCTGATCCAGCCTGAAACCGGCATCACCGTCTTCGTCATCGCGACGACGCCCGGAAATGTCGTCGACGGAAATCGCGGAATCGTCAGCCTCGTCGCGGCGGCGAAAACGGGTACGGGAACCCCCGGCTCCAGCTTTGCCGGCAAGGGCGAAGGCGGCGGCGACGCGGTCGTCGGCCTGACCGGGGCAGACGGCGCGGACGATGGCGCGTTCGCCGTGAACGCGGCGACCGTGACCCTTGTCAAATCGGCGGCGGTGACGAACCAGCTCGGCGGTGCCGATCCGGTGCCGGGGGCGACGATCACCTACACGATCGTCGCCACGGTCGCCGGCAGCGGCTCGGTCAGCGGGCTCGCGGTAACCGACAATATCCCGGCGGACACGAACTATGTCCCGGGTTCGATCACCCTCGGCGGCGGCGGCCTGTCCGACGCACCCGACGGCGATGCGGGCGATTACAACGGCACGCGGATCAACGTCGCACTCGGCACCGTCGCCGGGGGACAGACCCGCACCGTCACCTTCCAGACGAAAATCAAATGATGGAGATGCATATGCGCATTGCGCTTATCGTTCTGCTCGCTGCACTGACGCCCGGCGCGGCGCTGGCGGCGAACCAGGTCGCGCTCGACAACAGCGTGTTCGTCGAACGCGTGTCGACCGATGCCGGGGGCAAGCAGAAAATCCTGCTCGAGGAACCGAAGGTCGTCGTTCCCGGCGACAGGCTCGTCTTCGTGCTCAACTATCGTAACGCCGGCGCACAGCCCGCCGACAAGTTCGTGATCACCAACCCGTTGCCCTCGGCCGTCCGCTTTGCGGACGCCGGCGACACGCGGCCGCTGGTTTCGGTCGACGGCGGCAAGCAGTGGGGACTGCTCGCCGACCTTTCGGTTCCGATGACCGACGGCACGCGGCGCGCCGCGCAGCCCGCCGACGTCACACATCTTCGATGGGCTTTCCGGAACCCGATCCCGGCCGGCGGCACGGGCAAGCTCATGTTTCGGGGAGTTGTCAAATAACCAGGTAAAACAAGCCGCTTGACGGTTGCCAGCGGTGGGGAAACGGCGACCAGCATAAAGCCCAGGAGCTCAGCTATGACCAGCAAGCTGACTTATATGGGTGCCATCGGTCTGGCGACGCTTTCGGGCGTCGCCGCCACGCCGGCCTTTGCCGCCGGCACGACCGCGGGCACCACGATCACCAATACCGCCACCGTCGACTATCAGGTCGGTGGCGTCGCACAGGGCCAGCAGTCGGCCTCGAACAATGTCACGGTCGACCGCAAGATCAATGTGCTCGTCGAGGAAGTCGCCGATCTCACGACCACGGTCGTGCCCGGACAGGCCAATGCCGTCACGACCTTCCAGCTGACCAATATATCCAACGAGACGCTCGACTTTGCGCTCACCGCGACCCAGCAGGCTGGCGGTACGGCCGCTCATACGGGCACCGATACGTTCAACGTCAACAATGTCCGCATCTACCGCGACAATAGCGCGTCGGGCACGATCGGCAGCTGGGACGCCGGCGACACGCTGATCACGAACTATGTCGACGAACTCGTCGTCGATACCGCGATCCGCCTGTTCGTCGTCGCCGATATTCCGGCGGGTCTCGCCAACAACGCCGTCGCCGGCGTGACGCTGCGCGCCACGGCGCGCGAAGGCGGGCTGGCCGGCACACAGGGGGCGGCGATCACCGAAACCACCGGTGCGAACACCGCCGGAAAGGACACCGTTTTCGCCGATATCACGCCCGGCGTGGCGGGTGATGCCGCCCGCGACGGGGCGCACAGCGATAACGACGACTATACGGTGCAGACGGCGACACTCGCGGTCACCAAGACCAGCCGCATCATCTCGGACCCGGTCAACAGCACGACCAATCCGAAACTGATCCCGGGTGCGGTCGTCGAATATTGCATCGCGGTGGCCAACACCGGCAGCGCCGCGGCAACGTCGGTGCTGATCACCGACCCGGTTCCGGGCCAGCTGACGTTCAACGCCGGCACGATCCTGCTGGGCGGGACGGTCACCGGCAGCGTGTGCGATTTCAACGGCGCGACCGGCGGCAGCTACGCAGCACCGAACGTGTCGGGCACGATCGCATCGATCGCAGCAGGAACCGCCAGCACGCTCGTTTTCCGCGCGACCGTCAACTGATCGGGTAACGGATGGAGCAGCGGCGCACCGGCGAATGCCGGTCCCGCTGCTCCCTTCGACGCTTGCATGGCATTCCACACCAAATTTGCCGGCCTGGTGACCGCTCTGGTCGCGGCAGCGATGCTGTCTGCGACACCCGCGGCGCAGGCGCAGGTGATCACGAACACGGCCTCGGCGCAGTGGACGCATGACGGACAGCCCGGTCGGACGCTGTCGAACCGCGTCGACGTCACCGTGCCCGCACGGCCGCTCGAGCAGCCGACGATCACGACCTATCGCCTCACGGCCGGCGGCGGGAGTAAATCGGTGCCGCTCGCGCCGACGCAGTGCAGCCGCGCCGCAGCCCGTGGCGCGGCCAGCGCGATCGATCTCGACGGCGTCTATGAGGGCATCGCGACCGCCCCGGCATCGCTGCAAGGCACCGATAATTTCCGTGCCGGTGAGGTGCTCGTCGTCGGGATCACGCTCGCGTCGGCGAATGCCGATCCGCAGGCGCGCGACACGCTTCCCGTCGTCCTCGAACTCGAGAATGGCGATCGCGAGGCGATCATTCTGACCGAGACCGCCGACAACAGCGGCGAGTTCGTCGGGATCATCAACACGATCGGTGTTCCGCCCGCGGTTGTCGCGGGAGATTGCCGCCTGTCGGTCAATCCCGGCGCGCCGCTGGCGCTGCGTGTCACCGATCAGGCGAACGCCAGCCTGGTCGCGCTCGCAACGATCAACTTTCTCGTCGATCCGTTCGGCATCGTGTTCGACAGCGGCGACGGCGCGCCCGTTCCCGGCAGCCGCGTGACGATCGTCGACACCGCGACCGGCCAGCCCGCGCAGGTGTTCGGCGACGACGGCGTCTCGGCCTATCCGTCGAGCGTCGTCACCGGCCACCCCGTCACCGATGCCGGCGGCGCGACGTACAATTTCCCGCCGGGCGACTATCGTTTCCCCTTCGTTGCGCCGGGCACCTATCGGCTGATCGTCGCGCCACCCGCGCCCTATACGGCGCCGTCGAAATCGAGCGCCGCCGACCTTGCCGGGCTGCGCCGCCCCGACGACGGACTACCGTTCGAGGTGACAGGCGCAAGCTATGGCACCCCCTTCACGCTCGACAGCCCCGCCCCCGTACGCGTCGACATCCCCGTCGACCAGCCCGGGCTTCCGCTGATCCTGCGCAAGGCGACCTCGACGCAGGTCGCGGTGCCCGGTGACGTGATCCAGTATCGCATCGAGGTCGCGAACCGCGACACGCGGCGGAGCACCGGGGCGGTGACCGTGCGCGACATATTGCCCGCCGGAATGCGGCTGCGCGCCGATACCGTACGGGTCGATGGCGTACGTGTCGATGCCGCGGTCGAAGCCAACGGCCGCGAGTTCGCCGTCACCCTGCCCGGCATCGCGGCATCGCGCTCGACGCTGCTCACCTATCTCGCCGAAGTCATCGTGTCGGCGCAACCGGGCAACGCGCTCAACCGCGCCACCGCCACCGACAATCGCGGATCGACGAGTAACGTCGCCGAAGCGACGATTGCGATCAAACGCGACCAGCTCGGCGACCGGATGACGATCATCGGGCGCATCACCGACGGCGGCTGCAGCGTCGATCCGGACAAGGCAGGCGGAATCATGGGCGTCCGCGTGATGCTGCAGGACGGCAGCTACACCGTCACAGACGAGGATGGCCGTTATCATTTCGAGGGCGTGCGCCCCGGCCTGCATGTCGTGCAGATCGACCCGTCGACGCTCCCGCTCGACCGCGAAGCGATCGATTGCGCACGCTCGACGCAGAGCGCCGGCAGCGCGATCTCGCGCTTCGTCGAAGGCCGCGGCGGTGCATTGAAACGCGCCGACTTCCGCGCCATCGCGAGCGCGCCGCGCGCCGCGCCGAACAAGGTCGCGATCGAAGCGCCCAAGGTGCTGAGCGACCCGGAGGCCGCGGGCGCCGGTCGCGACTGGCCCGCAGGTCAGGCGCCGGGCATTGGCTGGCTCTTCCCCGACGCCAACCACAATCCGCGCGCGAAAGCGATCCGCGCCGCGATCAAGCATGCTCCTGATCAGAAAGTGACACTCCGCGTCAACGGCAAGCCTGTCGATCCGCTGACCTTCGAAGGCGTGAGCAAATCGGCCGACGGCAGCGTCGCGGTCAGCCTGTGGCGCGGGCTCGAAATCCGCGAGGGGGAAAACAGCCTCGTCGCCGACGTGAAGGATGCGGGCGGGACTATCATCGAAACGCTCGAGCGCAACGTTCATTATTCGATCACCCCGATGCGCGCGGCGCTGGTACGCGAAAAGTCGGTGCTGATTGCCGACGGCGTCACGCGCCCGGTGATCGCGGTGCGCCTGACCGACCGCGACGGCAAGCCGGTCCGCGCCGGCCTGACGGGCGATTTCAGCGTCCCTGCCCCCTATTATCCCGCGGTCGAGGCCGATGCGCAGCAGGCGCGCCAGCTCGCGGGCCTCGAACGCGCGCAGCCCGTGTGGAAGATCGATGGCGACGACGGCATCGCCACCATCGAGCTTGAACCGACGACGGCGTCGGGTACGCTTGCGATGGATTTCACCTTCCGCGACGACAGGGTGACGCGCAAGCAGACGATCGAAACCTGGCTCGACCCGGGCAATCGCCCGTGGACCGTCGTCGGCTTCGCGGCAGGCACGCTTGGTTACAACACGCTGGGCGACCGGATGGAGCCGGTGGCCGAGACACTTGACGATCTCAACGCCGACGCCCGCCTCGCGCTCTATGCCAAGGGCCGCGTGCGCGGAAAATGGCTGATGACGCTCGCCTATGACAGCGACAAGGACAAGGATGACGCGCGGTTCGGCGGCGTGATCGACCCGCGCGCCTATTACACCATTTACGCCGACCGCAACGAGACACGCTACGACGCGGCATCGGTACGCAAACTCTATCTGCGGCTCGAACGCCCGCAATTTTATGCGATGTTCGGCGACATCGAGACGGGGATTTCGGAACCCGAACTCGCCCGCTACCAGCGCGCGCTCAACGGCGGCAAGGCCGAGTATCGCAGCCGCAACGTCGCCGCGACCGCCTTCGTCGCCGACACGCCGTATCGCTTCCGCCGTGACGAGATTCAGGGCAATGGCCTGACGGGTCCGTACCAGCTCGGCGCGAAGGATATATTGCCGAACAGCGAGCGGATCGTCATCGAGACGCGCGACCGGCTGCACAGCGAACGCATCGTCGACAGCATCAGCCTGTCGCGGCACGTCGATTACGACATCGATTATCTGTCGGGCACGATCCGCTTTCGCGAACCGGTGCTCAGCCGCTCGTCGAACCTCGATCCGCAGTTCATCATCGCCGAATATGAGGTCGACGGCGTCGGCCAGCGCGTGCTCAACGCCGGCGGCCGCGTCAGCTATCAGTCGAACAACGATAAATTGCGCGTCGGTGCGACCTTCATCCATGACGAGGACGGCAATGTCAGCATCAATCTCGGCGGCGTCGATGCGCGCTATCGTCCGACGATCGCGACCGAGGTCCGCGCCGAACTGGCGGTGAGCGATGCCAAGGCGACCAACGGAAGCACTGCGGCCGACGGCACTGCCAAGGCATGGCTGATCGAGGCCGAGCATCACAGCAGCAACGCCGACTTCCTCGCTTACGTCCGCGAACGCGAGGCGGGCTTCGGCACCGGCCAGCTCAACGACGGCGAGAACGGCACGCGCAAATTCGGTTTCGATGCGCGCCTGAAGGCCAGCCGCAACCTCTCGGTCACCGGCAGTGCGTGGCAGGAAGATTATCTCGATACAAACGCGCGTCGCCGCGCCGCCCGCGCGCTTGTCGAATATGACAATGGCACCAGCGTGGCGCGCGCCGGGCTGACGCATGCCGACGACCGCCTGACCGACGGGACGCGCAACCGCTCGAACATCGTCCAGCTCGGCGCAACGCACCGGCTCTTCAACAAACGTCTCGAACTCGATGCGCAGACCGAATTCGCGCTCGGCGGCAAGGATGCCAGCATCGATTTCCCGACGCGGCACCGTCTCGGCGCGCGCTATGCGATCAATCGCGATGTCAACCTCGTCGGCAGCTACGAGATCGCCGATGGCGACACGATCAAGGCGCGCACCGCCCGGCTCGGCTTCGACCTGACGCCCTGGTCGGGCGCACGGCTGCTCGCGACCGCGAACCAACAGGAAATCGGAGAATATGGCCCGCGGAGCTTCGCCGCCTACGGCCTTTCGCAGTCGCTGAAGCTCGGCGAGCGCTGGTCGGTCGATGCGTCGGTCGACGGCAATCGCACGATCGGTGGCATTCGCGCCGGCGATGTCCTCAACGCCGAGCATCCGGTCGCCTCGGGCGGCTTCCTCGGCGGCAACGGAGCGCTGACCGAAGATTTCCTCGCGATCAGTACCGGCGCGACGTACCGCGCCGACCGCTGGACACTCACCGGCCGCGCCGAATATCGCGACGGCGAGCTAGCGAACCGCTACGGGCTGACGCTCGGCGGTCTGCGTCAGCTCGGCGAAGGCCGCGCACTCGGCGCGCTCTTTGCCTATGCCAAGGCGAGCGGCAGCGGCACGGCGCCGACTACCGAAGTGATCCAGTTCGAAATGAGCTGGGCGCACCGCCCCGCAAACTCGCGTGTGTCGTGGCTCAACAAGAGCGAGTTCCGGTCCGACAAGGTCCGCGACGCGGTCGCCGGCCAACCCGGCCCGACCGGCGGCGGCGCGCTGACGATTGACGGCGATGCGACGAGCCGCCGCCTGCTCAACAGCCTGTCGGTGAACTGGACTCCGCTCGGCGAGCGCGGTGCGGATGGCATGCGGTATGAGCGCGCCGAGGTCGGAATCTTCTGGGGCACGCGCTATAATTTCGACCGCTTTGGCGAAGATGACGTCAAGGGCTGGTCGAACCTCATCGGCGCCGACTTCCGCTTCAATCTCGGCGAGCATGTCGATGTGGGCGCGTCAGGCACGGTGCGCGTCGGCACCGACGCCGATACCGTCGGCTGGGCCGGCGGCCCGACGCTGACGCTGGCGCCGATGAAGAACGCCAACATCACCTTCGGCTATAATTTCGCGGGCTTCCACGACCGCGATTTCGAAGACGCGCGTTTCTCGCGCTCGGGCGCCTATGTGACCTTCAAGCTGAAGTTCGACCAGACGAGTTTCGCGGGACTCGGGTTGTAAAACAACGAGCCTCCTACCCTTCGTCACCCCGGACTTGATCCGGGGTCCCGCTAATCGACGTCGCAAAGCGGGATGCCGGATCAAGTCCGGCATGACGAAAAAGGGGAAGCTTAGTCCGCGAACAGCAGGACCGGCGTTTCGATCAGCTTCTTGAGTGCCTGCACATAGCTCGCCGCGTCCCAGCCGTCGACGACGCGGTGGTCGCAGCTGATCGACAGGTTCATCAGCTTCGCACGGCGGATCTCGTCGCCGTCGAACACGGGACGTTCGACGATCTTGTTCGGACCGATGATCGCGACCTCGGGGCGGTTGATCACCGGGGTCGTCGCGATCCCGCCGAGCGGACCTAGCGACGTGACGGTCAGCGTACCGCCGGTCAGTTCCTCGACCTTGGCCTTGCCGGTGCGCGCGGCTTCGGCGAGACGCGAGATTTCGCTCGCAAGCTGCCACACATTCTTGTCCTGCGCGTCGCGGATCACCGGGACCATCAGGCCTGCATCGGTCTGCGTCGCCATGCCGAGATGCACCGCGCCATGGCGCGTCACCACGCCGCCCTCGTCGTCGTAGCGTGCATTGATCATCGGGAACTGCGGGACGGTGCGGCAGATCGCGACGATCAGGAAGGGCAGCATCGTCAGTTTCGGACGCCCGCCGCGATTGGCGTTGAGGTCGGCGCGCATCTCTTCGAGCGCGGTAACATCCATTTCCTCGACATAGGTGAAATGCGGAATCGCGCGCTTCGATGCCGCCATATTCTCGGCGATCTTGCGGCGCATGCCGATGACCTTGATCGGCTCGTCGGCGCGCGCGCGGCTCGCGCCCGGCGCGTGATAGCCCTGCCCGCCGCTGTAGCGGAGGAAGGCGTCGAGATCGGCATGGCGAATACGGTCGCCTTCGGCCTGAACCTGGCCGAGATCGACGCCGAGATTCTTGGCGCGCGCGCGGACGGCGGGCGAGGCCAGAACCGACTTTCCATGATCGACCGCAGCAACCGGCACCGGGGCAGGTGCCGGAACGGGCGTCGGTGCGGGAGCCGCAACGGGCGCGGGCGCAGCAACCTCGGCCACCGAAATCTCTTCGGCGCCCGGCGTTTCCGCCTCGATCTGCTGCTCTGCCGGCGTATCGGCGGGCGGCGCTTCGGCATCGCCGTCGCCATCGGTCTCGATCACCGCGAGCGTCGAGCCGATCGGAATCAGATCGCCGACCTCGCCCGCCAGTTCGACGACGATCCCCGAAACGGGCGATTCCATTTCGACGGTCGCCTTGTCGGTCATCATGTCGGCGAGCTGCGCGTCTTCCTCGACGCGCTCACCGATCTTGACGTGCCAAGCAACGATTTCTGCCTCGGCAATGCCTTCGCCGATGTCGGGCAGACGGAATGAATAACGGGCCATGGCGTCAGTCCTTCAAGATCTTGGTCAGCGCAGTCGCGATGCGCACGGGGCCGGGGAAATAGGCCCATTCGAGGCTATGCGGATAAGGCGTGTCGAAGCCGGTGACGCGTTCGACCGGCGCCTCGAGATGATAGAAGCAGCGTTCCTGCACCAGCGCAGCGAGTTCGGCGCCGAAGCCCGAGGTGCGCGTCGCTTCGTGGATGATCAGGCAGCGGCCGGTCTTCTTCACCGATGTCTCGATCGCGTCGATATCGAGCGGGAGCAGCGTGCGCAGGTCGATGATTTCGGCGTCGATGCCCATTTCCTCGACGATCGTCCTGGTCACATGGACCATCGTGCCATAGGCGAGGATCGTGAGTGCTTCGCCCGCGCGAACCGTCGCGGCCTTGCCAAGGTCGATACGGTAATAGCCCTCGGGCACCGCGCTGGCATCGTGCTTCGACCAAGGCTCGACCGGGCGATCATAATAGCCGCTGAACGGGCCGTTGTAGATGCGCTTGGGTTCGAGGAAGACAACAGGGTCATTATCCTCGATCGCCGCGATCAGCAGGCCCTTGGCGTCATAGGGGTTCGACGGGATGACCGTCTTCACGCCGCAGATATGCGTCATGATGCTTTCGGGCGACTGGCTGTGCGTCTGGCCGCCGAAGATCCCTCCCCCGAAGGGAGTACGCACCGTCATCGGGCAGATGAAGTCGTTCGCGGAACGGTAGCGCAGGCGCGCCGCTTCGCTCACGAGCTGGTCGAGGCCGGGGTAGATATAATCGGCGAACTGGATCTCGGGGACCGGGCGCAGGCCATAGGCCCCCATGCCGACCGCGACGCCGATGATGCCGCATTCGTTGATCGGCGTGTCGAAGACGCGCGTCTTGCCATGCTTTTTCTGGAGGCCGGCCGTCGCGCGGAACACGCCGCCGAAAAAGCCGACATCCTCGCCCATCACCACGGTGTTCGGATCGCGTTCGAGCATGACGTCCATGGCGCTGTTGATCGCCTCGATCATGTTCATGGTCTTGGTGTCCGCGCTCATCATTCGGGCTTCCAGTTGGGGCCGAACTTGGCCTCTTGCTCGGCGAGCATCTGATCGCATTGTTCCTTGAGGTGCCAGGGCATCTCCTCGAACACATCCTCGAACATCGTCTCGAACGGCTGGTGCATGCCGTGGCCGAGGATGCCGAGCTTTTCGGACTGTTTCTGGGTCGTCTTGACCAGATCGTCGAGTTCCTTCGCCTGCGCCTCGTGGCGTTCGGCATCCCATTCGCCGAGCGTTTCGAGATGCTGACGCAACCGCGCAATGGGGTCGCCGAGCGGCCACGCGGTCGCCTCGTCGGCCGGGCGATAGGCGCTCGGGTCGTCCGAGGTGCTATGGCCTTCGCTGCGATAGGTGAAATGCTCGATCAGCGTCGGGCCGTTGTTCGTGCGGGCGCGATCGGCCGCCCATTGCGTCGCGGCATAGACCGCAAGCGGATCGTTGCCGTCGATGCGAAGCCCGGCAATGCCGTATCCCACCGCGCGCGCCGCGAAGGTCGTGCGCTCGCCGCCGGCAAAGCCGGAGAAGCTCGAGATCGCCCACTGGTTGTTGACGACGTTGAAGATGACCGGCGCATTATAGACGGTCGCAAAGGTCAGCGCCGAGTGGAAGTCACCCTCGGCCGACGAGCCCTCGCCGCACCAGACGGTCGCGATGCGGCTGTCGCCCTTCGACGCCGACGCCATCGCCCAGCCGACAGCCTGCGGATATTGCGTCGCGAGATTGCCCGACACGCTGAAAAAACCATGCTCGGGCGCCGAATACATGATCGGCAGCTGGCGGCCGAGCAGATGGTCGCCGCGATTCGAGTAGATCTGGTTCATCATCTGGATCAGCGGATAGTCGCGCGTGATCAAAATGCCCTGCTGGCGATAGCTCGGAAAAACCATGTCGGTCCGGTCGATCGCCATCGTCGAGGCGACCGAGGTCGCCTCCTCGCCGGTGCACTTCATGTAGAAGCTGGTCTTGCCTTGTCGCTGGGCGCGGAACATGCGGTCGTCGAACGCCCGCGTCAGCATCATGTTGCGAAGCATGGTGCGAAGCCGCTCGGGCGACAGTTTCGGATCCCATTGTCCCTTCGCCTGCCCGTCGAAATCGAGCACGCGAACGAGGCCGTAGCTCAGCTCGCGCATCGCATCGGGCCGGGTTGCCTCGCCCGGGCGCGGGGTCGCCTCGACCGCGGGAACCTCGATATCGCCAAAGTCCGGCGTGTCGCCTGGACGATAGCGCGGTTCGGGGATATGAAGCGACAACGGCGGCAAGTTGCTCGCCGGGCGCCGAGGCGTCTCAGGCATATCTTCTTCCCTTCGGGCGCGAATCGCGCACCTAGTTATATTTCAACGTGGCGACATATTATTACGGTCGCCATACGAATGCAACGGCAGCGGTCAGACCGCCACGGGGGCGGAAATATGCGCTTGCGGCGCATATTGCTCGACAGCGAAATCTTCGAACCGGTAATCGAAAATGCTCGAAGGCCGGCGAAGGATTCGCAGTCTGGGATTGCCCTCCGGCACGCGCGACAATTGCTGCTCGACCAGTTCGCCGTGGTTCAGATAGAGATGCACGTCGCCGCCGGTCCAGACGACTTCATGCGCGTGCAAGTCGCACTGCTGCGCAATCATCCGCGTCAACAACGCCGCCTCGAAGATATTGAACGCGAAGCCGAGACCGAGGTCGCACGAACGCTGGAACAAGATGCACGACAGGCCTCCGTCGCTGCGGACATGGAACTGATAGGTCATGTGGCACGGCGGCAGCGCCATCCGTTCCAGATCGGCGACATTCCACCCGGTGAAGATGTGCCGGCGCGACCCGGGGTTGTTCGTCAGCGAATCGATCAGCGCCGCGATCTGGTTGTGTCCCTGCCCGGCGCGGCGGAAAAGGCCCTCGCCCGCCGGTTCGTAGCGCGGCCAGTTGACCCACTGATGACCATAGACGGGACCGAGATCGCCCCATCGGGCGGCAAAGTCATCGTCGGCGACGATCCGCGCCTCGAAATCCTCGGCGCTGATCGCCTCGCCGGTCTCGCGACGATATTTGTCGAGCGGCCAATCGGTCCAGATCCGCACCCCTTGCGAAACGAGCGACCGGATATTGGTGTCGCCCGTCAGGAACCACAGCATCTCGCGCAGCGCCGTCTTCCAATAGACGCGCTTGGTCGTGAGCAGCGGAATCGCATCGTCCTGCAGCGAGAATCGCATCGTCTCGCCGAACAGCGATCGCGTGCCGACCCCCGTGCGATCGACACGCTCGTCGCCCTCGACCCAGATGCGCCGCATCAGATCGAGATATTGCAATTCATAATGGATGGAATCAGGCAAGACTCACTCCCGGTGCTGTCCTCACATTGCTAGGCCCGGCGCCGCAAGCCGACAAGGGGAGCGGCATATGCAGCGCCGCAAAGCCTCCGATGCGGGGCAGTCGGCCATTTGGAATCATGCGCGCAAGGCGCATGGATTTTTCATGAGTCTGTTCGCTCCCCTCGACAAGACGCCCGAACCGGCGCTGACCGGATTCGTCCCGAGCGAGCTGGAGGACGAAATGGCAAGCCTGTTGCTGCGACCGCTCTTCGTCGAAGAGCGCGAAGCCCTTCTCCTTCTCGGGTTCGATGCCTTCAACCGGCTGGTCAGGCTCGAACGCATCGATGGTGACGCGACCGGCCGCTGCGCGATCCCTCCACGCCGCTGGCGCACGCTGGTGGAGGGCGGCATCGCCGCCGTCCTGATGGCGCACAACCATCCGTCGGATATTGCCCTGCCGAGCGACGCCGACATTGCCGCGACGCACGCCGCCGCGCTTTTCCTGCGGACCATGGGCATCGACCTGGTCGATCATCTGATTTTCGTTGCGGACGGTCATTTCAGTTTTCGGACTGCCGAAATGCTCTAGTTGCAGCAATCATCTTCGATGTGCCGATTGGCGCTTGAAGTTCGCAGATTGCGCGTCTAGAGGACCGCCCTGCCTTCGCGGCGACCCCGGTCGGCGCGCAGATCGGTCGGGGAGTAGCTCAGCCTGGTAGAGCACTGTCTTCGGGAGGCAGGGGCCGGAGGTTCGAATCCTCTCTCCCCGACCAATTTCCTTTATATTGCAGATTCTGCACCGTCGCTTCTTGTAAGTCGACGAACAAGTCCCTAAATTCGAACTACGCCGCCATGGTTTTCCCCCTTTCCATCGCGGCGAGTGTCCCGTCAGCTTTGACGCGGGCGCGTCCTCCCTGGACCCTGGCCACCTCGTACTTCGGTACGAGGTGGTTTTTTATTCGGCAGCCTGCGGGAATATTTCGGTACCGGGCCGCGCATTGCCGAGATCGGCGACAAGTTCCGCGAACCAGCGTGAAAGCTTTGCGACGCTTCTCCTCTCGGGTGTGCGATCCGCAGTCAGATAAAGGCCGCGATCGATTTCGATCTGCACGGCGTGAACGCCTTCACCCGGGCGGCCGTGCGTGCGGATGATATGCCCGCCAGCGTAGGGCTGATTGCGCGAAACGGGCTCGCCCAAACGCCCGGCAGACGCCATTGCCCGTTCGACCAGCCATTCGTCGGCCGTTCCGCCAAACCGGTCGCCAACCACGATTCGGGCGCCATGTCCCGGCTGTCCGGCGGGAATCGGGGGCATCGAATGCAGATCGACGAGAATCGCGTGTCCGAACCGATCACGCGCGCGCGCCAGTTCGCCGGCCAGCGCGGCATGATAGGGTCGATGGAAGGATTCGAGTCGCCATTGCAGCGCCGCGGCGTCGATGGGCCGCTTCCACAAGGGACCACAGTCGGCGAGCCGCGTCGGAACGACACCAAGCCCCGCCCGCTCCTTGCGACCCGGAACCGAAAATTGCGCACGTAGCGGCATGGCGACCTCGCCGGGCGCCATCTGCCCTTCGCCGCGATTGAGATCCGCCACGGCGCGGGCCCACATCGCGTGCACAACGGTCGCACCTGCATCGATGGCGCCCGCCGCGACAAGGTCGCACCACCCGTCTTCCAGCCGCTCGAGCTGCGGCCGCTCGACGCGCGCCGCGGTGAGGACCTCGGGCGGGTAGATGCGTCCGGCGTGCGGCACCGACACCACGACGGGTCCGCTCGTCGCGGGCCGGTTGACAGCGATGGCGGCAGGCGGGATGCTGCGGAACGGCATCCGATACGAGTGGCAAAAAAAGCGCGGCGAATCCAGCATCGCGCGTGAATTTGTTAAATCTCTGACGCTATGCGGGCTTATGAATGACAGGGGCGGCCAGGCGGAACCGGCTGCTCCGGACGATCAGGGAACAGATTTCGACATGATTCGCATTTTGCTGGCCGAAGACGACGACGTGATGCGCGAATATCTTGCGCGCGCGCTGACCAGTGCCGGCTATCACGTCACCGCGGTCGATCGCGGCACGACCGCCGTCCCCTATATCGATTCGGGAACCTTCGATCTGCTCCTCTCGGACATCGTCATGCCCGAAATGGACGGGATCGAACTCGCGCAGCACACGGCAAAGGCCGCGCCGCAGACGCAGGTCATGTTCATCACCGGCTTTGCCGCGGTTTCGCTGCGCGCCGAGGAAAATGTTCCGCAGGCGAAGCTGCTGTCGAAGCCGTTCCACCTCAAGGATCTGGTACGCGAGGTCGACAATATGTTCGGCCGGGCCGACCGGTCGAGCCAACAATAAAGACGCATCTTCGCGCGAAGGGCTTGCCAAGCCGCGCGGAGGCCTTTAGGGGGCGCGTCACCCCAAGGGATGGGCGTGTAGCTCAGTGGTAGAGCACTGTGTTGACATCGCAGGGGTCGCAAGTTCAATCCTTGCCACGCCCACCATTAAAAACGCCGCCACCCCAACGGGTTGGCGGCGTTTTTGCTTTCAGACCATTCCCTTCGCCAGATCACCGCGCGATGCGTCGCCGATCTGGCTGCCGCCGTCGCAGTCGAGGATCGTGCCGGTGATATAGCCTGCGGCGGGCGAGCAGAGAAACACCGCCGATTCGGCGACTTCCTCGATCTTGCCCCAGCGCTTCATCGCGATCCGGTCGTAATGCGACTGGCGCGTTTCGGCGTCGGGGGCGAGGCGCTTCATCCCCTCGGTATCGGCGATCGGCCCCGGCGAGATGCCGTTCACGCGCACCTCGGGTCCCCATTCGAGCGCGAGCACGCGAATCAATTGGTTGATCCCCGCCTTCGCGGCGCAGGCGTGCGCCTGAAGCGCCGAAGCGTTGACCGCCTGCCCCGCGGTGATCGCGATCAGCGACGCGCCCGGCCGGTTCAGCAGGTCATGGCAGCCCCGGAACACATTGAATGTGCCGTTGAGGTCGATATCGACCACGGTGCGAAAGGCGTTCGCCGACATGCCGAGTACCGGTGCCAGGAAGTTGCCCGCGGCGCCCGAGATCACGATGTCCATCGGGCCGAGTTCGCCCGCGACCTGCTCCATGACACCGCGGATCGCCGCATAGTCGCGCACGTCGCCCGACAGGCCAAGCGCGCCCTCGCCGATTTCGGCGGCCGCGCGCGCCGCCTTGTCGGGATCGCGGCCCGCGACCGCGACCTTCGCGCCCAGTTCGGCAAACCGCTTCGCGATGCCGAGGTTGATGCCGCTCGTGCCGCCGGCGACAAAGGCCGTCTTCCCGGCCAGCAGGTTGTCGCGGAACGTCGTCATATGCCTCTCCCTTGCCTCATCGCGCGTCGCCGACCGCACCGATCCGGGGTTGACGGATCGGAACCAGTCGCCTTTTGAAACTGGAACAGACAACAAGGATGATCCGATGGCAAGTGCCGGCCCCACCTCGAACAGCTTTATCTCGCAGCGGCTGAAGCTTCACTATGTCGACTGGGGCAATCGCGGCGCACCGCCGCTGCTGCTGGTCCATGGCGGGCGCGACCATTGCCGCAACTGGGACTGGGTCGCCGAAAAATTGCGCGACCGCCATCATATCATCGCACCCGACCTGCGCGGGCACGGCGACAGCGCCTGGTCGCCCGACGGCAATTATGCCATGGACGGCTTCGTCTACGACCTCGCGCAGCTGGTCCACCAGCTCGATCTTGGCCCGCTATCGATCGTCGCCCACTCGATGGGGGGCAATATCGCGCTGCGCTATACCGGCCTCTACCCCGGAAATGTCCGCAAGCTCGTCGCGATCGAGGGCCTCGGCCCTTCGCCCAAGGTCATCGCCGAGCGCGCGCAGACGAGCTACGCCGAACGCTTCCGCAAATGGATCGACGACAAGAGGCAGGCGGCCGGGCGCACACCGCGCCGCTATGCGACGCTCGAGGACGCGCTTGCGCGGATGATGGGCGAGAACGGCTATCTGACCGAGGCGCAGGCGCGCCATCTGACGATTCACGGCATCAGCCGTAACGAGGACGGCACGTGGAGCTGGAAGTTCGACAACTACCTTAACGTCTGGCCTGCTTTCGACATGCAGCAGGACGATATCGCGTCGTTATGGGGAGCAATCACCTGTCCTGTGCTCTTGCTCTACGGCGCGAACAGCTGGGCCTCGAACCCCGGGAAGGACGGACGCCTCCGGCATTTCAACACCGCGAGGGTCATCGAGTTCGAGAATGCAGGCCACTGGCTGCACCACGACCAGTTCGACCGGTTCATGTCCACGTTAGACGAATTCCTGTAAAAGCGTCGTCGGCTGCGCGCCGCGGCGCGCGATAAGGGGCGGCGGAATGGCCTATACGGGGCAGGTTACGGGGCGGCAGAAGATCCTGTCGGGCGGCGGCGCGCTCGTCGCCGCCGTCGCGGTCGGGCTTGGCCTTGCCAGCGGTCTCGACCTCGACATCGTTCGCAAGGCCAGCGAAGCCATCACCGCCATCGCCGTCGCTGCCCCGCCGCCCCCGCGTGCCGAAGCCATACCCGCAAAGGCGCCCGCCGAACGCGCCAGCGGCAAGGCTTCGGCCGCCAACAGGAGGGCGAAGGCCGCCGCTGTCGCCGCTCCACCGCCAAGGCTGCCGCCGGTCGTCCCGCCCGTCGCGGCCGCGCCGAAGCCCGGCACCGGAAATGATATATCGACCGGCGCCGCTCCCGACCCCGGCCCCGGATCGGGCGCCGGCGGTCACGGCGACGGAACGGGCGCCGGCGGCACGGGCAGCGGAACCGGCGGTGGCACGAAAGCCGTGTGGCGCAGCGGCACAATCCGCGATCGCGACTATCCGCGCGAAGCCAGCCGTGCGAATGCCGGCGGCGAGGTCGAAGTGCGCTTCACCATCGAGGCCAGTGGACGCGTCAGCGGTTGCCGCGTGACCCGGTCGAGCGGCGACGCCTCGCTCGACCGGACGACATGCGACCTGATCGAGGAACGTTTCCGCTTCAGGCCCGCGACCAACGCGGCCGGCCAATCGGTGGCAAGCCAATAT
This sequence comes from Sphingopyxis sp., assembly GCA_017745175.1. Taxonomy (GTDB): domain Bacteria; phylum Pseudomonadota; class Alphaproteobacteria; order Sphingomonadales; family Sphingomonadaceae; genus Sphingopyxis. Next base: position 33,916 of record JAGHZY010000030.1, read on the forward strand.
GGCTGGCGGCAGACATGGTGGCTCGAACGGCGGCGCTAGCCGTGCGCCTTAACCGGTATCAATTGCGACAATATCGCGAATGATTCGCATTAAAGTTGACTTTGCAATCGACTCTCAATAGCGGCGCCCCCGAACCAATCACAAAATAGGGGTTTACCGTGAAGCCATCGACATCCGCCTCGTTCCTCGCGCTCTCCTGCGTGGGCAGCCTGATCAGCGCACCAGCTTTCGCCGCTGATGCCGGTGACGCGCAGGATGCGCCGGGCGGCCGGAGCGAGATCATCGTCAACGGCACGACGCTTGCGACCGAGGTGGAATCGCCCAAATCAACCGCCCCCGTCATCGACACGCCGCAGACGATCACGGTCGTGTCGCAGGAGCAGATCCGCCAGCAGAATCTGCTGACGCTCCGCGACGCGCTGACGACGATCCCCGGCATCACCTTTGGCGCGGGCGAAGGCGGCGGCGGCTATGGCGACTCGATCAACCTGCGCGGCTATTCGGCGAACAACGACCTGACCGTCGACGGCGTGCGCGACAGCGCGCAATACAGCCGCACCGACCCCTTCAACCTGCAGCAGATCGAAGTCTATAACGGCGCCAACTCGGTCTTCAACGGATCGGGCAGCGTCGGCGGCACGATCAACCTCGTCAGCAAGATCCCCTTTGCGCGCAACGCGACGACGGTGCAGGCGGCGGTCGGCACCGACAATTACTACCGCGCAGCGGTCGACAGCAACTGGCGGGTGAGCGACGTGATCGCGGTCCGCATCAACGCGATGTATCACGAGAATGACGTGCCCGGCCGCGACGTCGAATCCTACCAGCGCTGGGGCGTCGCTCCGTCGATCACGATCGGCGTCGACAGCGACACCAGCCTGACGCTCGCATATCTCCATCAGGACGACGACAATACGCCGATCTATGGCGTTCCCTATTTCCTGAGCACGCTCAACGACGGCCCGCTGGCGGGCGTCGACGACAGCGACTATTTCGGGATCCGCAATCTCGACAAGCAGAAGACCAAGGTCGACCGCCTGACCGCGACCTTCCGCCATGCGTTCAGCGACAATGTCTCGATCCGCAACCTGACCCGCTGGCAGCGCGTCGGCCAGTATAGCCAGACGAGCGCGCCTCAGGGCACCTTCTGCCTTGCCAACAATCGCCAGCCGGTCGGATCGACCCCGGATGCGACGACGGGGCGCGCCTGTACCGTTTCGCTGACGAACGTCGTCGATTCGAGCGGCGTTTTCCGGACGAGCGACAATCCGCTTGAAGTCACCGTGGCCCCCGGCTTCTTCCAGCCGAACGGGCCGCGCGGGCTGGTCCGCGATCAGGAGAATAGCCTGATCCACAACCAGACCGACCTGACCGTCACCAGCGGATCGAAGGGCGGCACCTTCAACACGCTCGTCGTCGGCGCGTCGGCGAGCTGGGAAGATTACGGCATCACCACCGCCAGCCTTGCGCGCAATTCGCTGGGCCAGGCCGTCGTCCTGCCGCAGATCAACCTCGCGAACCCCGACACCGTCTATACCGGTCCGATCAACTTCACCGTGACCGGGCGCTCGCAGGGCAAGAGCCGCAACCTTGCGGTCTATGCATTCGACACGCTCGAACTCGGTTCGATGTTCGAGATCAACGCCGGCGTGCGCTACGAAAAGAATCGCGCCGAATTCCGCAACATCCCGCTTGGCGTTTACCCGCCGGGCACGACGCCGCTGACGGCGTTGCAATTGCTCCCGCAGGTCAGTGACGAGAATCTTTTCTCGTACCGCGTCGGTGCGGTGTTCCATCCGGTCGAGAATGTCAGCCTCTACGCCGCCTATGGCAACGCCAAGACGCCCTCGTCGGCAACGGTGCGCCTTGGCTGCGGCGCGATCCCGGCGAACGGCGCCGCCGATCCGTGCGCTGTCGCCCCCGAAAAGGCGCGCAGCTACGAGGTCGGCGCCAAGGCCGAGCTTTTCGACAAGAAGTTGCTGCTCACTGCCGCGCTGTTCCGCAACGAGCGCTCCAACTTCCGTATTCCGTCGAACGACCCTTCGCTGCCCAACTCGCTGCAGGTGCTCGACGGCAAATCGCGCGTCGACGGCGTCGCGCTCGGCATCACCGGCAATGTCACGCCCGAATGGGCGATCTTCGCCAACTACACCTATCTCGACAGCGAAGTGCGGCAGAGCGTTTCCGATTTCTGCCTCGCGACGCCGGGCGCAACGGGGTGCCTCAACAACGCAGCCATTCCCGATCCGCAGCGTGGCGATCGCCTGATCCAGACCCCGAAGCATTCGGGTAGCCTGTTCACGACCTATGCTTTCCCGTTCGGCCTGCAGATCGGTTACGGCCTGACCTATCAGGGCAAATTCGCGACGAACCAGCGCAATCTCGCGCAGCGGACGCAGTTCATGGTCGACGATTATCTGATCCACCGCGCGTTCGTGTCGTATGACTTCAAGAACGGTCTCGTCGCGCAGCTCAACGTCAGCAACTTCACGAACGAGGATTATTACATCGGCGTCCGTAACAATGTGAACGCGACCTCCGGCGCCGTCACAGGCGGCTGGGCCACCCCCGGCGAATCGCGTTCGGCGGTGTTCAGCCTCTTCTACAACTTCTGATCGACGGGGCGGGCGCGGCGATTGCCGTGCCCGCCCCTTTCGACATAGAAGCGATGCCATGATCCGCATCATCCCCGACGTACTCGACGCAGACGGCGTCGCAAGGCTCCGCTCGATCCTCGACGCCGCCGAATGGATCGACGGCAACGAAACCTCGGGCCCGCAGGCCGCGCTGGCGAAGCGCAACCAGCAGCTCCCCGAATTTGGCGAAGCGGCGGCCGAGGCGGGACGCATCGTCCTCGACGCGCTCGGCCGCAGCCCGCTGTTCATCGCCTCGGCACTACCGCTCAAAATCTATCCGCCCTATTTCAACCGCTATGCCGGCGGCGAAAATTTCGGCGACCATATCGACAATGCGATCCGCATGCGCCGCGGCAGCGATTTCCGCATGCGCAGCGACCTGTCGGCCACGCTCTTCCTCGCCGATCCCGACAGCTATGAGGGCGGCGGTCTGGTCGTCGAAGGCTTTGCGCAGGAACCGGGCATCAAATTGCCCGCGGGGCATATGATCCTGTACCCGTCGACGACCGTCCACCGCGTCGAACCCGTCACGTCGGGTGCGCGTGTCGCAAGCTTCATGTGGATCCAGTCGATGGTCCGCGATCAGGGCCAGCGGGACCTGCTGCTCGATCTCGACATGGGGGTTCAGGGCGCCGCAGCGGCGCTGGGTCAGGGCGATGCGACGGTCGTGCGCCTGACGGGCGTCTATCATAACCTGCTGCGGCGCTGGGCCGACAGCTAGGCGAGCATCGCCCGCCAGCCCTGCGACAGATATTCGCGGTCGCCCGCGACGACGCAAGCCGCGAGCTCCTGCTCGTCGGAGAGCGCGATCGCTGCCTGTGGACCGAGGACCGTCAGCGCAGTTGCCCAGCCGTCGGCCATCATGCACTGGCGGTGCAGCACGGTCACCGACGAGACGCCGTTGACGATCGGGCGCTCGGTCGCCGGATCGAAGCTATGCGAATAATGTCGGCCATCCATACTGAAACCGCGGCGATAATTGCCTGAGGTCGCCACCGACAGGTCGTGCAGCGCGATGCGCCATGGCGAAACAGACGATGTCGGCGGCATTTCGACATCGACCCACCAGGGCTGGCCGTCGGGACGAATCCCCTCGCCGCGCAGCTCGCCGCCGACTTCGAGCAGGAAATGCCGCACCCCATGATCCAGCAGCCATGCGGCGGCGAGATCGACGCCATAGCCCTTGGCGATGCCGGACAGGTCGAGCGCGGCACCCGCGCGGCGCCGGATGCGACGCGCCGCCGGGTCGAAATCGATCGTGCGATCGCCGGCGCCGGACTGTTCGGGAATCGCGTCGACGGGGCCGGCGCTGCCGAAACCCCACACCTCGGTCAGCCGCCCCAGGCCGGCGTCGAACGCACCGCCGCTCGCGCGCGCGATCGCGAGGGCGCTCTCGACGACATGAGCAAGTTCGTCCGGCGCATCATGCCACAGCCCGGACGCGGCGCGGTTGAGGCGCGAGAGGTCCGATTGCGGCTCCCACTGGCTCATTTGCGCAACCACCCGGTCGAACGCCGCCTGTACGCCGTCCGCAGCCCCCGCAGGCGGCGACACCGCCTGCAACGACCAGTTGGTCCCCATCGTCTCGCCGGAAACGCTTTCGATGATCGCCCCGGCGTCACGCCCGGCAAAGGCCGCGGGCGTCAGCGCGCGGGGGATCAGGATGCGGTCGGTCAGGGCGCGAGCACTTCCAGCGTCGTGACGTAGCTCGCACGGCGCTGCGGCGCGGGCTCGGGCGCGCCTTCGGCGCGCTCGGCCTGCGGCGTCGTGACGTTCAGCCAATAGAGGCCGGGTTCGGCCCAGTTGATCGCGACCTTGCCGTCGGCGCCGGTCTTGAGGTCCATCTGGCCGAGCTGATCCCGATAGCGGATACCCCCCGGGATCACCGTGACCGGCAGGCCCGCGGCGGGCTTGCCGTCGAGCAGGAACTGGAAGGTCGCGGCCTCGCCCGCGATCAGATCGTTCGGGTGCGTCACGGGGACGAGTTCGATGCCCTTGCCCGTCGGCTTGAACAGCGTCGTCGTCGGCTCGCCGACGGTCACGAAAATTTCGTTGCGGTTGTTCGATTCGGCGGTCTTCACATTGGTCGCGCCGGCGGGAATACGTTCGGCGACATTGGCGGTCGTCGTACCGCGCGGCAGACGCTCGGTCTTGCCATTGAGGTCATAGCTGCCCATCACGCCGTCGACGACCGACGCGATACGCCATGTACCCTTTTGTGTGAGGTGGACGTCGAAGGTGCTGCGATAACGCCCCGTCGCCTTGTTCTCGATCGTCGCCTCGGTGCCGTCGGGCGCCCACGCCTTCATCGCGTCGAGACGCAACGGCTGGTGCTCGAAATAGAAAAGATCGTTCGACACCGCGGCGTCGACGGTGACCCAGACATCGTCACCCGAGAGGACGGTCGACGACGGCATCATCCACTGACGGTGCGCCGAAGCCGGAACGGCGACCACGACAGCAAGCGCGGCCGTCGCGGCGAAACCCCGAATTCGCTTCTTCATACCCCTGTCCTTTCAGCTTTTAACGGAAGGCGACCGAAACGGCGCCCAGTTCAGTCGTCCCCGCAGCACGCCCGCCCGCCCCGGCCTTCGCCGGCCAGGTGAAGGGAATGCGCAGAAGTTCGCGGCCGCCAACCTCGCGCGCCGCCTCGATCACCAGCGTGTACTGGCCGGGCGCCGCCGCCCCGAGCTGCGCGCGCGAGAAGGAGACCTTGTGCGCGCCGGGGGCGCGCGTCGCGCCGGTGATGCCGTTCGCGGGGAAAGCCATCGAGCGGCCCGCGGCACGCCACCACTGGCGCACGTCGCGAAGCCACTTCGTGCCCTCGTTCGCCTTCATGTCACAATCGTACCAGACCGCGACGGTCTTTGCCGGGGCGCCCGCCTTTTCGATCCAGATCGCGACATAGGGCTTGTGATATTCGGCGACCTTCAGCCGCGGAATGTTGATCGTCACGTCCATCGTGCCCGGATCGGCGGCAAAAGCCGGCGCGCCGAGTACGGCGCCGAGACCGATTGTGCCGCCGAGGATTCGCGCAGGGGTGGAAAGCTGCATGATGGTCTCCCTAGTGAATGAAGATGACGGCGATCGCGGCGGGGATCGCGAGCCCCAGCCCGACGAGCGGCCAGGTGCTCTTGCGCTTCGCCGAATGAAGCTGGAGCAGGAACAGGCCGGTGATCGCGAAGACGAGGCAGGCGAAGGCGAAGATGTCGATGAACAGGCTCCACGCGCCGCCCGAATTGCGGCCCTTGTGGAGGTCGTTGAGGTAGGAGATCCAGCCGCGGCTGGTCATCTCGCCCGACGCCGCGCCCGTCGCGAGATCGATCGCGACCCATGCGTCGCCGCCGGGGCGCGGCGCGGGCAGATAGACCTCGTCCGCCGACCATTCGGCCTCGGCCGATGCCTTGACCGGAAAGCTGTCCTCGACCCACTCGGCAACCGCGGGCGGCAAGGGCGCTTTTTCCGCGTCGGGGACCGCCGCCTTCAGGCGCGCAAGCAATGCCGGCGGCATCTGCGCCGATTTCTGGGTGACCACCGGCGACCCTTCGATGTCGGCAGCGTGGTTGAGCGTGAAGCCGGTGATCGCGAACAGCAAAAGGCCGATGAGGCTGACCGCCGAGCTCATCCAGTGCCACATGTGCAGCTGTTTCAGCCAAAAGGTTTTCCGGCTCTTCCTGATCGCCGGGCGCGGGGGTGTCGGTGCATGCATCTTGGGGGCTCTGCCGAAAGGATGCCCGGCCATTATCGAGAACGATTCGCAATTACAATATCATTTGACGGTCCAAGCGGGTGAAAAAGAGCCCGCGCCGCGAAAGCCCGGGCCGACGATGTCGACCCGGGCCCTGTCGACAGCGTCTAGTCGAACAATTCCTCGAGGAAGGATTTCCGCCGCTTGGGATATCCCTTGCGATAATCCTGATGTCCGCGATCCCACGGCGCACCCGCCGGAGGGGACGAATAATGCTGCTGTGGCGGTGGAGCCTGCGGCGCGGGTTCGGGTCCGCGACTCCGTTCGATGATCTTGTCCAGCTCGCCGCGATCGAGCCAGACGCCGCGGCATTGCGGGCAATAATCGATTTCGACACCCTGCCGGTCGCTCATGACAAGCGGCACCTTGCAAACCGGACAGGGCATACCGACGCCTGCGTTCGTCATGCGCCGGCCCTCCCCGAACGGCCCGGAGGCGAAAAATGGATATCGGCTTTGGCCATGCTCATTACTCCCGACTGATGAACCAATCGGGGTTTCGATGCGGCAAAGACATGGGATGAAGCCGAGCCGACATCGAGAACCCCCGATGCGGTCCGACATCGCGATGAGATCATCGCCAGAGGGGCCCGGCCCGCGACACCAACATGGAGGCGCACGCTTTCCATATCAAGGGAAGCCGGGCAATTTCCGCGCGGCGGCCGAGACTTTGAAAATGATGGCAGAGACGGAGAGAACCGAACTGAGCCCGCAAGGCCCTGATCCAACTCGCCTAATTTTCGTCAAACCGGCCAAAAGACCACGTTTTGGGCCACGGCGCGCGCAACGCGCGCCTTGGCATCACGGTCGCATGCCAAAAGCGGCGTTCCTGCCGGACTCTGGGGTTGTGGGGGAGGAGCAGCCTTCGCGGGTGATTATGGAATGTAGCGGCGCGGGTATCACGGGCAATGCCGCGCCCCATATCGAAACTTCCAACGAGTTATAACAAAGGTGCCCCCGCGAACGCTGGGGCGGCGTTGGTCACTATTCCTATCCCGCGAAATATTCGATGAGCCGCATCCCCTCCAAACCGAGGCTTTTGCGCGTTTCGATCGTACCCGCGGCGCCGAACGCCGCTATTTCCTGCGCGATCAACGCAATACGCGGATCGGCGACCGGGCTTTCGAACGGCGATTGGCCGCCGTTCCGATAGGTTACCAGCACGTCCGAATCGTCGAGATGCGCCACGCCCATCACCGTGATGCGCCCGCCGTTGAACTCGAGGATCGCATTGCCGCCCACATAATGGACCTGGAGTTGGCCGTTGGTCGGATCGCCGGCCTCGGTGCCGCGCAGGTCGATCAGGTCGTCGTCACCCGGCGATTGGCCGAAATCCCAGATGATGTCGCCGCCCGACAGTCCGTTGAAGACGAAGCGATCATTGCCGCCGCCGCCCCAGAGCTGGTCGTTGCCCGCCCCGCCGTCGAGCGTGTCCGCACCGCCGCCCGTCGCGACGCCCGCACCCGTCTCGCCGTCGCCGTAGAGCCGGTCGTCGCCGCGGCCCCCTTTCAGCGCGTCCCGGCCGCCCTGGCCGCCCGCCGCGATGCTCCTTGCGTCGCCGTAAAGTATGTCGCCGCCGTCGCCGCCGTAGAGCCGGTCGTTGCCGCCGCGGCTGCCGCTGCCGATCGCAAGGAGATCGCCGTAGAGCGTGTCGCGCCCCAGCTCGCCATAGAGCTCATCGCTCTGCCAGCCGCCGACGAGCTGATCGTCGTGCAGCCCGCCATAGAGCTTGTCCTCGCCCTTTTCGCCGAACAGCCGGTCCTCGCCCGCGCCGCCGAAGAGCGTATCACCGCCCTTGCCGCCGCTGATTATGTCGTTGGCGAAACTTCCCGTCAGCCTGTCCGCGGCGTCGGTGCCGCCGATCGCATTGGGGGCGAGGGCGTCGACCGCGAATATCTGCACCTTGATCCCGCCGTCCATGATGTCGATGTCGTCGCCGCTGCCGTCGGTCCAGCTGATCGCGAAACGATCGGCGCCGAGCCAGGCGACGCGGGGATGGTCCTGATCGTAGAGCGCGGCGGTGTTGACCTGGAATTCGTCGCCCAGCCGCTGGCCGTCGCTGCCGAACACCGCGGCTCGGATCGAGGCGCCCGGGTTCGGCTCGCCGGGTTCGCCGTTGGCGTCGCGCCAGGTGACGACGAAGCGCCCGTCGGCCAGCGCCGCGACGTCGGCGTCGCGCTGGTCGCCCGCGGCGAGCGCGTTGATCGTAAAGGCCTCGCCGAGCGGCACGCCCGTGGGCGAGAAGGTCCGCGCCTTTATGTCGGTGCCGTCGGGGTCGGCCGCCGGATCGGCGCCGATGGCGTCGTCCTGCCACACCACAAGGATGTTGCCGTTGGAAAGCTGAACGATCGAGGGCCGCGGATCCGCGCCCGGCGCCGCGCCGACCTCGAAGATCGCGCCCGCGCTGCCGTCCGCTGCGCGGATCTGGCCGTAAAAGGCGGGCAGCCCGCCTTCCTGCGCGTCGTTTTCGTCGCGCTGTCCGTACCAGAGCAGCGCGAACGCGCCATCGGCCAGCGCCGCCAATCCCTTGGGTTTCACGCGCCCGTCCCAGCCGAACATGAAGGTCGAAAGCACCGTCCCGTCAGCAGCGCGAATCTCGCCTTCACCCTCATCCTCGCCGCTCCACACCGTCACGGTGCGGCCATCGGCGAAGGCCGCGATCCGCGCATTCTGGTGATAATAATCATAGTCGGTGAGCCGTTCGGGGCCGGTCGGGGCGCCGTCGGCGCCGATGATCCGCGTGTTCACCGAGGTACCGGGAAGATGATTTTCCTCGCCGCTGCTGTAGACGATCGCGAAGCTCCCGTCGGCGCGCGCGGTGACGGCCGGGTTGAGCTGCGCGTCGTCGGTGATCAGGTTCACGCGGAACTCGTCGGCGATCGCCCGGCCGGTCCCGAACGCGCGGGCGTGGATGTCCGAATAGGATCGGGGTAGCTCGTCGCCGCGCACCTGGCTGCGCCAGGTGACGACGAAATCGCCATCGGCGGTGCCCGCTATATCGGCCTGACCTTGCTCGCCATAGGTGTGGATGGTGTTGACGAGAAACTCGGTTCCAATTCTGGCGACCATGAGCATACTCCCTCATCCGCGGATGAACGGGAACGCTTCATAGCGGGGGAACGATGGCCGCGCACCGCCGCGTCGGGACGTTTGAGCCCGCACGCCTCTTTTGCGCGACGGTGCGCACGGATGATGCCTCTTTGCCGTCAGAGCGGAGGCGCCGCAGCGGAACCGGCTGACGGCCGCACGCAATGTCGACAATGAAGAATGGCTGGCGCGTCGAAATTTCAGCCCGGGGAGAGAAGTCGATTTTTTACCATCGCGTGAGCCACCGAATTCATGCGCAAGTTCAACCCGCATTGGGTCAACGCTCGCGCCCCGCCTCATCGAGCGCCTGAGTGATTGGCGATAACAGATATTGGATGATGCGTCGGTCGCCGGTCTTGATCTCGGCCTGCACGGCAAGCCCCGGGCCGATCGGCTGGTCGCGCCCGGCGACGCGGATGCTGCGCCGCAGCAGGCGGATGCGCGTTGTGTAGATCAGGCCCGGCTGGACGACGCGGCCGTTACGGTCGCGCTCTTCAGCGCCGCCAGGTTCGCTCGTATCGACCGCGTCGCGGCTGATGCTTTCGACGATGCCGGGGACGATGCCGTAATCGGTGAATGGATAGGCCTCGAGCTTTACGCGGACCGGTTGGCCCTCGCGGATGAAGCCGATGTCTTTGTTGAGGATACGCGCATCGACCACCGGAGCGGCATTGTCCGGAACGACGATCATCAGGGTCTGCGCCGGCTGCACGACGCCACCGACGGTCGCGATTGCAAGCTGCTGGATCGTCCCCGAGACCGGTGCGCGGAGCTGCATAAAGGCTTGCCGGCGCTGGGACTTGGTGACCTCTTCGCGCGCCAGCCCCGATTTTTCCTGGCTTTCCGCAAGCTCGGTTGCCGCCGTCTTGCCGAAGCTGCCGCGCAGTCGCCCGATCTGGGCGTCGATATTGGCGATCGCCGCGCGAGCCTGCGCCGCCCTGGCCTTTTGCACCGCGATATTCTGAACATGCTCGATCTTGAGTTGCTCATATTCGAGCAGCCGGATCTTCGAAAAATAGCCTTTGGCCGAAAGCTCGCGCCGCGCCGCGAGTTGCTGCTCGACGATTGGAAGTGTCTGCTCGAGCTTCGCTACTTCGGCGCCGACGCTTGCGAGTTCGGCAGCGCTCTCGGCGCGCTGCTGCATCAGGCTCGCGCGTTCGCCCTCATATTCGGCGATCGCCGAGCGGACATATTGCGACTGGGTCGTGGCAATATCGGACGACGTTCCGGCGGGCGCAGCGAAACCCGACGATCCGCCGCCGAGATGGCCAAGCAGCGCCGCGTTGCGCGCCGCATCGACCTCGGCATTGAGCAGCCCCTTGCTTGCCTGCTCGGCTTCGGCGCCGACGAGCGTCGGATCGAGTTCGACAAGCAGCTGCCCTGCCTCGACATGCTGACCGTTCTTTACATGGATTGCACGAACATAACCGATCTCGATCGGCTGGATCTGTTTGACATTGCCTGCGGGCACGACCTTGCCGCTTGCCGTGGCGACGACGTCGACGCGCCCGACGACCGACCAGATCAGCGCGACGAGCAACAGGCCGCACAGCGACAGCATCAGCCAGCGCAAACCCGGACTCGGCGGCTTTTCCATGATTTCCAGCGCCGCGGGCAGGAATTCATGATCGCTGCGCGGCCGCGCAAGCCGGTCGACTTCCTTCTGGCGGCGCCAGCTTTCGCGCAGGACCGACAAATGCCGCGCGGCATTGGGAAAGCGCTGCGACAGGCGTTCGTTCCAGCTCATATGCTCCCCCCCATCTGTTTGGTGTGGAGCTGCGCATAGCGTCCACCGGCGCGGAGCAACTCGGCATGGGTTCCTGTTTCCGTCACCTCACCGGCCTCGACCGTGATGATCCGGTGGCATTGGCGCACAGCGGAAAGCCGGTGCGCGATGATGATAACGGTCCGCCCCTTGGCGATACGTGCCAGATTATGCTGGATAATCTCCTCGCTCTCGGCATCGAGCGCCGAGGTCGCTTCGTCGAGGATCAGTATCCGCGGATCGTTGATGAGCGCGCGCGCGATCGCCATACGCTGACGCTGCCCGCCGGACAAATTTCCGCCGCGTTCGTCGATGATCGTATCATAGCCGTGGTTGAGTTCGAGGATGAACTCATGCGCGCCCGCCAGCTTCGCCGCCTCGATCACCGCGTCCATCGATCGCGTCGGATCGCCGAGCGCGATATTTTCGCGCACCGTGCGGTTGAACAGGATATTCTCCTGGAGAACCACGCCCACCTGCCGTCGCAGCCAGGGGGGATCGACGAGCGCGAGGTCGACGCCGTCGACCAGCACCCGCCCCTGTTCGGGGACATAGAGCCGCTGGACAAGCTTGGTGAGCGTCGATTTGCCCGAACCCGACGGGCCGACGATGCCAAGCATTTCGCCCGCCGCAACGTCGAGGCTGACCCCGCGCAAGGCCTCGGGAGCATCAGGCCGGTAGCGAAAGCGCACCCTGTCGAAACGGATCGCGCCCTTGATCGGCGGCAGGCTGGCGCGGTTCGGATTATATTCGGGTTCGGCGGGTGCGTTGAGGACGTCCCCCAGCCGTTCGACCGAAATCCGCACCTGCTGGAAATCCTGCCACAGTTGCGACAGGCGCAAGATCGGCGCCGCAACGCGCCCCGACAGCATGTTGAATGCCACCAGCGATCCGACGGTGAGATCGCCTGCGATTACCGCCTTGGCGCCGAAATAGAGGATCGCGACCGTGGTCAGCTTCGACACGAGCTGGATCAGGTGGCTACCCCAATTGGCGAGCTTGGCGACATCGAAGCCCGTGTTCGTGTAGCCGGCAAACAGCTTTTCCCAGCGGTCGCGCATCTGCGGTTCGACCGCCATCGCCTTCAGCGTGCCGATACCGGTGACACTTTCGACGAGGAATGACTGGTTCTCGGCGCCGCGCTGGAATTTCTCCTCGAGCTTGGAGCGCAGCCCCGGCGAGATCAGTACCGAGATCAATATGTAGCACGGGATCGACAGCAGCACGATCAACGTCAACAGCGGCGAATAGAGATACATGACCGCGAAGAAGACGATGGTGAAAAACAGGTCAATCACGACCGTAACCGCGTTCGAGGTCAGAAACTCGCGAATACGCTCCAGCTCGCGGACACGCGCCACGCTATCGCCAACCCGGCGCGCCTCGAAATAGGAAAGCGGGAGATTGACGAGATGGCGGAACATGCGCGACGACAGCTCGCTGTCGACGCGGTTCGTCGTGTGCGCGAACAGCCAGTTGCGCAGGCCTGACATCAACGTTTCGAAAATCAGCACCGCGGCGAGACCGAATGCCAGCACGTCGAGTGTTGTCATCGACTGGTGGACGAGCACCTTGTCGATCACCAGCTGGAAAAAGATCGGAGAGACCAGCCCCATCAACTGGAGGAAGAAGGAGCCGATTAGCACGTCGCGCAGCGGCCCGCGATACCGCACAAGCGCGGGAATGAACCAGGCGATGTCGAACGGCCGCGTGTCGCCGGCCATCTTCTCGCGGCTCGTCATCAGCAGGAAGCGGCCGGACAGGCGCTCGGCCACCTCGTCATGGCTCCATATTTCAGGGCGTCCCGCGTCGCCGCGCTGGACGAGATAGCGGGGGGTCAGGCTGGCATCTTCGACTTTGAGCAGGATGACGGCATCGCCGTCGGCGGTTTCGGCGAGCGTCGGCAGCGGGAGCTTTGCGAAGCCATCCACCGGCACTTGCCGGACGCGCGCGGTCAGCCCGAGACGTTTGGCGATGCGCGCGAGGTCTTCCAGCCGGAAAGCTTCGTCGCCGGCGCCCCGATCATGGACGATCTGCTGGGCATTGGCCGGGACGCCGAGGAACTTTGCCAGCAGGATGAAACAGGCCAGCGACCGATCCGTCTGGACGCCGCTTTCGCTGTTCGGATTGTCCTGAGAAAGGGGGGCGATAGGATCAGGCATGGGACAGGAAACAATCCTTGATTATCTTTTGATCTAACCCCGCCTTCACCGGCTGGTCCGCCATTTTGCTAATGGATGACCGCCCCGATGGCCAGCGTCGGCCGCGGGTGCGTGGAGAGGAATCGCGTGGTGAAAGGAAGTCCGGCGGCGCACGCCGCCGTCAATTCGGCAGCCGCCGAAAAACGGGACGGCCTGTCTCGACGCACGAAGCGTCCGGAACGTCATTGTTCCGGACGCTCGCGTTCGGCCCGCCCGGTTCCTAGGCGGCAATCATATAGTCATAAAGATAGGCGCGATCGGCGCTGCGGAGCCCTGACATTTCGCCCGACCTTGCCCCAAATGCCGCCATATCCTGCGTCATCTGCAGGAGCTGCATATCGGACATATTGGCGGCATAGGTCGACGACGACGCGCTGATCCCGTTCTTTCCGATGTTATAGGTTTCGCCATTGGCGAAGCTAATCTTCTCGATCCCCGTCAGCGTATCGGTGCCGTCGTCGCCATCGGCCGTCGCATCGAGATCGACGATGGTGACGACCCCGCCGTTGACCGTGACCTGGTAGGAGGACCGCGCCCCGGCAAAGATCGCCACGTCGCTGCCGTTGCCGCCGCTGAGACTGTCGTTCCCGGCACCCCCGGTCAGCGTGTCGTCGCCGTTGCCGCCGCCGAGGCTGTCGTTTCCGGCCCCCCCGGTCAGCGTGTCGTCGCCGTTGCCGCCATCGAGCGTGTCATTGCCCTCGCCGCCATCGAGCACGTCATTGCCGTTGCCGCCGTCGAGCAGGTCGACACCCGCACCGCCGAACAGCGTGTCATTGCCGTTGCCGCCGGTGATCCGGTCGTCGCCGGCCAGGCCCGACAGCCAGTCATTGCTGTTGCCACCCGTCAGCCGGTCGGCATGATTGCTGCCTTCGAAGCGCTCGATGCTGATATATTTGTCGCCGGCTGCATCGCCGGTACCGGTCACCGAGTTCGTGCCGATAACCAGCGTGATGCCCGCAGCCGCGCCGCGGTAGCTCGCGGTATCGATCCCGGCGCCGCCGTTGAGCCTGTTGGTCACGGCATTGCCGACCAGGATATCATTGCCCCCGCCGCCGACCGCATTTTCGATCCATGCGCCATAGGCAATGCCGACATTGTCGGTGAGCCGGCCCAACAGCGGATTGGCCGCCAGCGCTGCCATATTGGCGTCATAATTGGCTTGCGCGATGGGCGCATATCCCATCGCCGCGCGATTGGCGTTCACTTGGGCAAAGCTGAGACCGGCCTGCGCCTCGGCAAGCGTGACGCCGCCGATGCTGCTCAGCGCGCCCGGATTCAGATCGATGATCTGATCGGTGTTATAGCCCGATGCATCCAGCGTGTCGTTGCCCCCGGCATCCCAGATCGCGATGGTGGGGGCCTTGTTGATGGTAAAGTCGAACGCGTCGCGACCGGCGTTGCTGTTGAAGCCATAAACCGTATCGCCCGTCCGCGTCGTCATGTCGGCACCGTAAAGACGCTGAATGGCAAGAATGTCGTGGACCATCGGCGTCGAACCATAGGCGATCGCCATCGTGTTGAAGTTGAAATCGCGCGCACCGATGTCACGCGGGTTCCAATAGGACATGATCGTATAGTTGCGCGCATCCTGATAATATTCGGCACCATTGGCATAGTTGACCTGAAACCCCGGTCCGAAATTATAATTGCCCGGATGCGACAGGCCCAGGCCATGGCCAATTTCGTGAACAAGCGTATTCAGGCCATAGCCACCCGGCGTAAGCTGGAAATTGCTCGCCTGACTCGCCGAAACCCACACGTCGCCGGCAATTTTCTGCACTTGCTCATTTACGTGGGCATTGCTGGACAAAGTGCCCAGCGGCAGGCGCGCATAGGCCTGTGTGCCGGGCGCATTCGCCAGATTACCGAAATTGATGTCGGCCTCGTCCGACGATGTTTCGCGGAAGGAGACCGCGGCGACGTCGTCCCAATATTGCATCGCCTGCCGCGTCGCGGCCATTTGCGCGTCCGAAAAGGCAGCGAAGTTGAAATATTCGGAGAGCCCGTAATAGTTTCCGCCAAGCTCATAGACATAGCCATTGTCTTCGAGGCTCTGCTGGTCGAGATGAAATCCAAAGGTGATTTCCTGCAGATTGGTATCCTGTTGCGGCGCGGGATCCGGCCCCCCGGTCCAGCTCGCCCCCGAGCGGTTGAGATATGCGGCGATCTGGGCTGGCGTCCAATAAGACTTCCCGTTCGGCGCCGTCCCCGTCATGCCGTCGACGGAAGCCGACAGCGGATTGGTATTTGTCGTTACGGCGTCGACCATGACTTCGGGGCCACGGCCGCCGTCGCCCGCATGATCGTCATCAAATTCACCGGTACGAATGATACCCATATCGCCTTCTCCTACCCAAAAGACATTTTGACTTGCTCGGTCGGCCCCCCGTCCGGCTGCATCGAATATTCATCGGCTAATTCCGCACCTTCCAAGGCAGGGCGTCGGTGATCGCGGCGGTCAGCGCGGGCGCAATCGCTGCGATCGCCGTGCGATCGCTTTCGCCCGCACGAACGGCGCGCGGTGCAGCGCCGAACAACTGGTCGCCATTATTGGGCGCATTGCGAAAGGGCCGGACAGTCAGCGCGGCAAGCCGTTCCGCACCGTTACCGGTAATCGCCACATGGACCAGCATCGTAACCGTGTCGGGTTTCAAAACCTCCGGATCGCCCAGTCGAACGACCGAAACGGGCACCGGCGCGACACGCGCGATGGTCGAGCGTGCATGCTCGCAAACGCCTCGATGCAACGCACCCGCATCGACCCCGCGCGATGTATTGATCAAGCAAAGAACCTGAACCTGACGGACATCGGCCCAGATCAGAGGCATATTCGCAATCGGGCGCTGCGAGGGAGTCTCTCCCGCTGCCTCTCCCGGCCTAAAATTTCCGGTTTCCGACTGACTCACGGTTGTTCCGCCCCCACAGCTGCCCAGAATCGCAAAGACAGCAACAACACGAAGACCCCCGGCCCACACCATAGCTGATCCCTGTCTGACTTGAGTCGAAAGGCAGTAGCGATTTCAATCTTCTAGGAGAAAGCTATTGGGCCGCTACACAATGGTCAATATATTTTCCGATGAAACCAAATCGCCGACGCTTTTCAGTACCACCGCGGAACATTTCAGGAGGCTGGTCGCCATCAAAAGACCGATGACCGCTTTCACCGAGATATAATATCGGCGTTCCCGTAAAGACGGGGCCGCCGCCTGCCGCGCGCATCGCCGAGGTATCGAAGCTCGCCATCGCTGGATCCGGACGGTTGCGGGCCGGCGGCTGCTGAGCGCAAATCTGACGTTTTCGGCTACGCTGAAGGAATTTCAAATGACGACGTCCAGCGAGTTATAACATCGGCGCTCCCGTGAACGCGGGAACAGCGTTAGCGATCACTATAAAACGACATTCCCGGGTTCGCGGGAAAGACGAATACCGGGAAACGACAGCTTCCCATTCCGACAATCCCACCGCGTGAAGCAAGCTGCGCCTGACCTTGGCCGATTGCAGTCAGTCCGCTTTCGGGCAGAATATTGCGATCCCGGACCCTCACTCGCATCGCAATTTTTCGATGATGGCGGAAGGCTAACCATCGGATAGTGCCCAAGAGGCATCGTCTTCTGCTTGCCGTCGTAAACGTTACTCCACTTCCACGCCCTCGAACCATTTGGCGCCACCGACAGATAAAGCCGATGGCTATCGGTCAGTTTCCAGGCCTTGTCGCCCGGCTTCGCCGCCTAGATTCTCGCATCGGTGAGCGCTGCGCGCCTCCGAAATACCATGGATGCACGGCCCGATACCATGCTCCATGCCATGCCGATTTGTGAACGGTGAGAACGAACACGGAACGGCCGGACGCATTTAGACGGTCAGATTCGGGAGCAAATCAAGCCCCGTGAACCGGCGGAACGGCTATGGAAGGGTAGTTGGCGGAGACGGAGGGATTCGAACCCTCGGTACCGGATTTACCAGTACGACGGTTTAGCAAACCGTTGGTTTCAGCCACTCACCCACGTCTCCGCATGGTCTGCCGCGCTAACGGCAGTCTGGCCTAGGCGGGTCGCTATAGCCATGCGCTTCGCGCCCCGCAACGGCAAAGATTGTTCAATTTTAATGTGGCTTGCGGGCATTTCGCCGCCCGGATGATTCGGTCTGGCGTAAATTCGACTCGGGTCATCGCCGGTTCATTTGCCCGGGCGCCAAAGCGAGTCATGGTTAAAGCGGATTTCGGCGCATGTGCGCCGCTCGGTACTTGGGGGTCCAATATGCGGAAGACGTTCACCAGCCTCGCCCTGGCAGCCGCAGCATCGCTCGGCCTCGCGCTGGCGCCGGTTCCGGCGGCGGCCCAGATGCGCGAGATCGATCCCAGCAACACGGCGATCGATTCGGATCTCGACAATCCGGCACCGCCGCCCGTGACCGGCAACGCCCCGCCCGGCGAATCCTATGACAGCGACCTCGCCACGGGCGACCAGCAGACGAACGAAACGCCCGCCGACAGCACCGCGACCAGCGGCGAGGCGCCGGCGGCATCGGCCGCGGCGGCGCCCGGGGCGACCTACAAGAAGGATGACCTGATCGGCGCGGCCGAGGGCGTGTTCGGCAAGGGCGCGCAAGGCCTTGCCGGACTGATCGAGGATATCCTGAAGAAACAGGGCGAGCCCAACGCCTATATCGTGGGGCGCGAAGCCGGCGGCGCGCTCGTGCTCGGCGTGCGCTACGGCTCGGGTACGCTGCATCACAAGATCGAGGGCGAACTGCCCGCTTACTGGACCGGACCGTCGATCGGCTTCGACGCTGGCGCCAATGCCGGCAACACCTTTGTCCTCGTCTACAATCTCTTCGACAGCGAGGATCTCTACAAGCGTTATCCCGCAGGCGAAGGCGCCGCCTACCTCGTCGGCGGCTTCAACGCGAGCTACCTGCGCCGCGGCGACGTCGTGCTCATCCCGATCCGCGTCGGCGTCGGCGCCCGGCTCGGCGTGAACGCCGGCTATATGAAGTTCCGCAAGAAGCAGAACTGGGTGCCTTTCTGAAACCTGGCCCGCTTGCCACGGGGGCGATAGCCCGCGCTTCGGCGCGGGCTTTTTCTTTGCCCGATCCCGACGGCCCGCGGCGTGTCTCACCCGATTGCGATCGATTTTCAAATACTGTATGATCCAAGCCATACACCGCGGGCCTCCCGGGAGATGGCATGTGGCTTTCATGACAAACGCGCGGATAGCAGGGTTTGCGTTCCTCTTTTACATCGCGGCGGGAATCGGCGGCATGGCCGTCGCCCGGGTGCCGCACGCCGCCGAGACACTCGGCCTGTTCACCGCCTTGTCGGCCGTGGTGCTGGGCGTGACCCTATATGCCATAACCCGCGAAGCCGGGCGTGACGTCGCCCTGCTCGGCCTCGCATGCCGCATCGTCGAGGCAGCGCCGGGCGACGGCACCTTTTTCTTCGCCGTCGCAAGCACGGCCTTCGCATGGCTGCTGCTGCGAGGGCGAATGATACCGGCCGCGCTCGCATGGCTTGGCCTCGTCGCATCGGCCCTGCTGGTTGCCTTGATCCCGGCTCAGCAATTCGGGCTTCTCGGCGGCCCGATGAACTGGTCCTCGACCGCAACCTGGATCGCCTGGTTGCCGATGCTGGTCTACGAGATCGGCCTCGGATTGTGGCTGCTCGTCAGGGGCGCCAGGCCGTTCGTTCCGGTCGCCGGCGAGTCCGGCAACCCCTAGTCGCCGTCGAACGCAATCAGTGTTTCGCAGGCCAGTCCCGCCGTTTCGAGCCGCTGCGACCCGCCGAGATCGGGCAAGTCGATGACGAACAGCGCCGCGGCGACTTCCGCACCAACGTTGCGCATCAGCGCCGCGGTCGCGAGGATCGTCCCGCCGGTCGCAAGCAGATCATCGACAAGGACGACGCGGTGGCCGGGCAAGACCGCGCCTTCGTGGAGTTCGAGCCGGTCGACGCCATATTCGAGTTCATAATCGACGCCGATGGTGACGCCCGGCAGCTTGCCCGCCTTGCGCACCGGAACGACGCCGAGCCCCATCGCCGTCGCCATCGCGGCGCCGAACAGGAATCCGCGCGCCTCGACCGCGACGATGAAGTCGGGCTGGTACGCCGCGGCACGCGCGCTCAGCCGGCGTACGCTCTCACCGAAACCGGCCGCATCGCCAATCAGCGTCGTGATATCGCGGAATTGAATGCCCGGCTTCGGAAAGTCCGGAATGATGCGGACGAGCGACGCGAGGTCGAGGTCCGGCTGCGGCGGGAGGGCGATCATGAAGCTCGCCCTCCCCCGCTCATCAATGCTTCTTGTCGGCCCAGATGTTCCGGTACGACAGATAGGTCAGCACCGTGAAGATCAGCAGGAAGCCGAAGACCGCATAACCGACCTGGATGCGCTTGATCAGCTTCGGCTCGGCGGTCCAGACGAGGAAGGCCGTGACGTCGGCCGCCATGCTCTTCACATCGTTCGGCGAACCGTCGGCAAAGGTCACTTGCCCCTTGGCCAGCGGCGGCGCCATCGCGAGATTGAGGTTCGCGAAATAGGGGTTGTAGTGCAGCCCCGTGCCCGGCTTGAGTTCCGCGGGCAAGTTCGCCGGAGGATTCTGGAAGCCCGTCAGCAGCGAATAGACATAGTCCTTGCCGCCTTCGCGCGCCTTGGTGATCAGCGAGAGATCGGGCGGTAGCGCGTTGTTGTTCGCGGCGCGGGCAGCCGTTTCGTTCGCATAGGGCGACGGGAAATAATCCGATGGCAAGCCGTCACGCGTCGCCGGCTCACCCGTGTCGGGGTTGATCGACGGGACCTGGAAGCCTTTGGCGAAGGTCTTGATCTGGCCCTCGGTGTAGCCGAGGTCGGCGATGTCGCGGAACGCGACGAGATGCAGGCTGTGGCAGGCCGAACAGACTTCCTTGTACACCTGCATGCCGCGCTGCAGCTGCGCCTGATCCCAATGCGGCAGCAGGATGCCGTCGCTGGCCAGCTTCAGATGCTTGGGATGTTTGTGAAACTCGTGCGCGACATTGGCTTCATTGCTGAGCGGCGTCGTGAAGATCGCGAGCACCAGCGCGGTAATGAAACCGAGACCGACGAGAAAACCGAGCGGACGAACCATGGCTGTATCAGCTCCTATTAAAGTCCGGCGCTCAGGCCGTTGCCGAAGCCGACGTGGTGTCGGTGGCATGTTTGGCGAGAACCGCTTCGGTGATCGAATTCGGCATCGGAAGCGGGCGTTCGATCCGCGACACGATCGGCAGGATCACCAGGAAGTGAGCGAAGTAATAGATCGCACCCAGCTGGCTGAGGATCACATAGGGCTGCTCGGCGGGCTGCATGCCGCAGAAACCGAGGAGCAGCACGTCGGCGACGAGGATCCAGAAGAAGATCCGGTACAGCGGACGATAGTTCGACGACTTGATCGGCGAGCTGTCGAGCCACGGCAGGAAGAACAGCAGCGCGATCGACGCGAACATCGCGATGACGCCCCACAGCTTCGCGTCGATCCACAGGAAGTTGAAGGTGAAGGCCTTCAGGATCGCGTAGAAGGGCAGGAAGTACCATTCGGGAACGATATGCGCCGGGGTCGAAAGCGAGTTCGCCGGGATATAATTGTCCGCATGGCCGAGCGTGTTCGGGCTGAAGAAGGTCAGCGCGACGAAAATCAGCAGGAAGACGCCGACGCCGAAGCCGTCCTTCGCGGTGTAATAGGGGTGGAACGGGACGGTGTCCTGTTCGTCCTTCACCTCGATACCCGTCGGATTCGACGAACCCGGGATGTGCAGTGCCCAGATGTGCAGGATGATGACACCCAGGATCACGAACGGCAGCAGATAGTGCAGCGAGAAGAAGCGGTTGAGCGTGGCGTTGTCGGGAACGAAACCGCCGAGCAGCCATTCGCGCACCGGTTCGCCGACCAGCGGAATCGCCGAGAAGAAGCCGGTGATCACCTGCGCGCCCCAGAAGCTCATCTGGCCCCACGGCAGCACGTAGCCCATGAAGCCGGTCGCCATCATCAGCAGGAAGATCACGACGCCGAGCAGCCACACCATCTCGCGCGGCGCCTTGTACGAGCCGTAATAGAAGCCGCGGAAAATGTGGATGTAGATCACCGCGAAGAACGCGCTGGCGCCGTTGGCGTGCGCATAACGCATCAGCCAGCCCCAGTTGACGTCGCGCATGATGTGTTCGGTCGAACCGAAGGCGACCGTCGCGTTGGGCGCGTAATGCATCGCCAGCACCACGCCGGTGACGATCTGCAGCACCAGGCAGAAGCCGGCGAGCACGCCGAAGTTCCATGCATAGTTGAGGTTGCGCGGGACCGGATAGCCGGCGCCGATCGCATTGTAGACGAGGCGCGGGAGCGGCAGCTTCTCGTCGACCCACTTCATCAGCGGATTGGTGGGGGTGTAATGGTTAGCCCAGGGAAAGCTCATGGTGTGTCTCTCTCGCCTCAGCCGATCTTCACGACGGTGTCGGAGGTGAACTCATAGACCGGCACTTCGAGGTTCTTCGGTGCCGGGCCTTTGCGGATGCGCGCGGCGGTGTCGTAGACCGAGCCGTGGCAGGGGCAGAAATAGCCGCCGAACTCGCCCTTCACCTCGCCCTCGCCCGCGCCCAGCGGCACGCAGCCGAGGTGCTGTCT
>JAGHZY010000031.1 GCA_017745175.1 Sphingopyxis sp.
CACCCCGAGCCGGGTAATTTCGGACAGGCCGCGCGTCATCAACGCCGAGCGGGTATTGTCCCCCGCCCCCAGCCCGTCGCCCATGCCGACCGCGATCGCGATGATATTCTTGAGCACCCCTCCAAGCTCGCAGCCCAGAAGGTCGGTGTTGGTGTAGACCCGGAACAACCCCGAGTGGAACACCGGCTGGAGCGCGCGGACGACGATCTCGTCCTCCATCGACAGCACGCTCGCCGCTGCCTGCCCCGTCATGATCTCGCGCGCCAGATTGGGACCGGTGAGCACGCCGACGGGGTGGCCGGGCAGCACTTCCTCGATCAGCTCGGTCATGCGCTTGCCCGACGACAATTCGAGCCCCTTGGTCAGGCTGATTACGGGGACCCACGGACGCAGGTGGTGGCGCGCTTCCTCGAGCACCGCGCGAAAGCTGTGCGAGGGCACGCCCATGACGAGCACGTCGGCGCCCGCAACGACCTCGGCCATGTCGTTCGTTGCGCGGAGTATCGAGGGCAGCTTGATGCCGGGCAGATATTTGCGGTTTTCATTCGCCGAATTGATGCTGTCGACCGTCTCGCCATCACGCGCCCAGAGCGTGATCGGCGCATTGCGCGACACCAGCGACGCGACCGTCGTTCCCCAACTCCCCCCGCCGAGCAGGCCTACTTTGAGGCGCATATGTCTCTCCCCTGTTTCGGGCGAGAGTGACGCGGGACGAGGGGGTTGGCAAGCGGTGCTTCTTCTTCGTCATGCCGGGCCTGACCCGGCATCCACGGCGGCGCTGAAGTCATGGCCCCCGGATCAAGTCCGGGGTGACGAAGATTCAGGGGTGTTCGGCCAGAAACGCGCGCTGGACCCCCGCGGTCGCTTTCGGATCCTCCATCATGGGCACATGCGCGACATGCTCGAAGATATGGCTGCGGCTTCCCGCGATCCCCGCCTCGAGCACCGCGACGCAGCTCACGTCGATCAGCTTGTCGTGGCGCCCCCAGATGATCAGCGTCGGCACCGTCACCTTGCCGAGTTCGTCGTTGAGCGGCTTCTGCTCCATCTCGTCGGCGATGACCCAGAAAATCTTGTCGAGCAGGTCGCGGTGCTTCAGCGCATCGGCGTAGATCACGGGCTTGAGCCGTGCGGGAACGCGCGCCGGCTTGTGCACGACGAAGGCGATCAGCCGGTCGGCGTCCTCGAGGTTGGCGAGCACGAGCGGATTATAATCGCGGTCGGCCGCGAGCTTCTGCAGCTCGCTTTCGTTGGCCCCGAGGATGCCGGCATTGTTCATCAGCGTCAGCGTGCGCAAGCGCTCGGGATAATCGATCGCGAAACGCAGCGCGATCCAGCCGCCCATGCTGTTGCCGCCGAGATGCGGACGCTCGATCCCGAGTGCATCGAGAAAGGCCTTGAGCCGCGCGGCTTGGCTCGTCACGTCGAAAGGCAGTTCGCCGTCGCGGTCATTCTCGCCGAACCCCGGCAGGTCGGGCGCGATCAGCCGATAGTCGCGCGTCATCCACGGTGCGTAGAAGGTCCAGTGATCCTTGTCGGCGCCGAAGCCGTGGACCATCACGAGCACGGGCTTCGACGGATCGCCGCCTTCGAGATAGGGCCAGGTCCGGCCGTCGACGACAATGGTCTTGCGCTCGACCCGCGCGCGCCGCCGCATCAGCCATCGCGCCAGCAACACGATCTGCTCGGGGAAGAAAAAATAGAGCAGCGTCAGGAACACGGCCGCCGCAAGAAGGACGAAAATGAAGAAATTCATGGCTCAGTTTCCACCGGGAATGTGCGCGTCGAACCAGCCGATCAGGTCGCCCAGCACCGCATCGCGTTCAGGCTCGTTATAGATTTCGTGGAACAGGCCGGGATAGATTTCGAGGCGCTTGTCCTTCGATGCCACATTGTCGAACAGGTAACGCGATCCCGCCGGCGCGGTCAGGCGATCGGCCTCGCCATGCTGGATAAGGATCGGCAGGCGGATCTTCGGCGCATCGGCCTGCGCGACCGCCATCGCGTCCATGAACTCCTTGCCGAGCCGCGCGCCGATCTTGCCGTCATAGACAAGCGGGTCGGCCTGATAGGCGGCAACGACCGCCGGGTCGCGGCTCACCCCGTTCGCATCGAGCGAGAGCACGCCGAGGCGCGGAAAGAAGCGCGAGAGGAAGCGGCTGACCCAGACGGTGAAGCGCGACGGCGGGTCGGCGGGCAGAATCGCGGGCCCCGAAACGGCGGCGGCAACAAAAGCTTGCTGCCGCTCGACGAGGAACAGCGTCGCAATGAGCCCGCCCATGCTGTGCCCGAGAAGCAGACGCGGCGTGTCGCCATGGTTGATTTCGACGAGTGTCAGCAACTCGGCCATGCCGTCGAGAAAGGCGGAGAAGCGCGGGACATAACCGCCCTCGCCATCCGAATTGCCATGCCCCCAATGATCGACGGCATAGATGGCATAGCCCGCGTCGGTCAGCCGCTTCGCGACATATTCGTAGCGCCCGGCATGTTCGGCATAACCATGCGCCAGCAGCACGATCGCGCGCGGGCGACCGTCGGGAGGCCAGTGGGTGACGTGGAGCTTTGCTCCCGCGCCGGCGGAACCGGCGGGCAGGAGCACCGCGCCCGCCGCCATGCCTAGCGCACCGCTTTCTTGAGCGCCGCGCTGCGGTGGCCGGGACCATCGTCGCCCGCCCTGTCGATCTTCACCAATATGGCCTCGAGTGCGCGGCTGATCGCGGTTTGCGTCCGAACCATCTCGATCTTCGGCCAAGCAGTGCGCATGCCGGTGTCGATCAACTCGTCGATATCCTCCTGCCCGAGATCGGAAAGGATCTTGGCCGGCGACCAGAATTTGGGCGGGCGAATGATGTTGATGTCGCCGGTATATTCCTGGTTGATCACCGAGCGCGCGAGATTGGCGACGCTGTTGAGCGGCGGGATCAGTTCGAGCGGCTTCTGGAAGATCACCATATTGACATTCAGCCACGCCTTGAACGTCGTCATCGACGCGTGCTGGATCGCCTCGATCGGCGCCATCTGCTTGCGCGTGTCGGTCGCGAAGGGCAGCGCGATCGGGTTCGCCTGGCTGACGATATGGTGGTTTACCCCGTACAGCCGTTCGAGCCGCCGCGTCGGGATATCGTGCGTCACCGATCCGTCGACCCAGCGCCGGTCGGGCTGATAGGGAACGCGGCTGCCCGCATCGTCGCGCGCCATCAGCATGACGGGCGGGAAGACGCCGGGCACCGCGCACGACGCGAGCACCGCTTCGCGGATCAGCACATTGGGCGCGGTGATCGCATTGAGCAGCCGGCCGTTCTGATGCTTTTCGGCGGGCGCGACCGAGACGTTGAGGTGGCGGCCGCTGACCTCATAAGCCTCCTGAAAGGTGAGGTCGGGGATCAGTTCGGCAAGCCGCGCCGCGACCTCGTCCGCCGCGAGCCTGCGATGGTCGCCGCGCACCGCCGGATTGGCGAGCTTCCGCTGGTCGAGATAGGCGCCGATTTCCCTGTCGGCGCGCGTGCACACCATCGCGGCGACGATCGACCCGCCGCTCGCGCCCGACAGGATCGAGGGCAGGACGCCCGCTTCCCACAGCGCCTTCACCACCCCGATATGGAAGAAGAGGAAGCTGCCCGACCCCGAAAGCAGCAGCGCCGAGCGGCCATAGCAATGCTGCGCGCGGCGGAAGAAATCGCGCTTTTCCTCGCGGCCGATGCTCCGCGCGGCGGCGATCTTGTCCAATGAGGCGACGACTTCGGCGACATAATCCTCGATCAGCTTTTTGGTGCCGAAGCGCGCCTTCTGGTACAGCCGCTCGTGCCCCATGCCGTCGATATTGCCGTGGATGCCCTCGTTGAGCACGAAGAGCAGCCCCTTGACGTCGCCCGCGGCCGACAGCTTGCGCAGCTTTTCGAGCCTTGCCCGAATGGCCTTGTAATCGAAATGCTTGCTCTCGTCGGCGTCGCGCCACGCCTGCATCCCCGATTTCCGGTCATGCTCGTGCGCCGCCTTCGACCAGGCGGCATAATCGGGCGCGGTCACGAGATCGCGGTCGGCGCTGAGCGTCGGGGTGAAGAGCATTCGGTAATCCTGCGAGAGCATCGTTATTTTTTCGGATTCTTGCCGGTTGCGTTGCCTTTGGCAACCGGTTTCACCCTGCCTTTTGTCGCAGTTTGGGCCGCCGCCTTTGGCTTTGATCTGGATTTCGGGGCGGGTTTCGGCGCGGCCTTCGGCTTTGCCGTAGCGGCTTTGGGCTTTTCGGGCTTTGGCGTCGCCGCCATCAGGTCGGCGAAACTTTCGTCGATACACTCCCGGAAAAAGGCAATGTCGGGCATCACCGCGCGCTCCGAAATGAGCGAGAAGGCGATCCGGCCGTTATAGCTCGGCGTCGCGACGAACAGCCCCATATTGTTCGCGAGCGGCGCCATGCCGTGCTGCTGCACGAGCTGCGCGCCCGCGAGGTAGAGCGGCACCTGCGCGCCGGGCACGTTCGAGATGAAGAGGTTCGTTCCGCGTACCGCGAAACGCTCGCTCGTCACGAGCCGTGCAACCGCCGCCATCGTTGCGCCCGGTATATGCTGCGACAGGTCGGTCATGATCCGCGCGCTCACCCCCGCCTTCGCCTCCTTCGCCTCGACCGTATAGTCGCGGATCGCCGCGAGCCGTTCGAGCGGACCCGCAATATCGGAACGGATCGGCACGCTCATCGCCGACACCTGATTGCCGGGGGTCGACGCCTTGCCGCCCTTCCCGCGCAGGTTGATCGGCGCGACCGCGACAAGGCTCTCCTTCGGCAGCTCCTTGTGCTTCTCAAGATATTTGCGCAGCGCGCCGCCGACGGTCGTCAGCACGACGTCGTTGACCGTCGCACCCGGAACTTTCCTGCGGATTTCGGCGACGTCGGTCAGCGCGACCGTCGTCGCGTCGAACATCTTGTGCGGACCAACCGGCACGTTGAAACGCGTTTCGGGCACCCCCGCGGTCATCCCCCCCTCGGCGATCGACTTGCGCGCCGACGCGACGATCGCGGGCGACATCTTCATCAGCGCATTCATGAATTTGACCGGCGACTGCATCGACGCCGACCAGGCCCGCGAGACCACTTCGGTGCCCGACGGCGCCTTGCCCAATTCCTCGACCGGCGGAGGCTCGGCGATCGCGGGCGTACCCTTGGCGTCGATATCGCTCATCGCGATAAAGGCGTGCGCGCCCGATGCGCCGTCGACCGCGGCATGATGCACGCGGTGCAGCATCGCGAAGCTGCCCTTCGGGATGCCCGGAATGCGGTCGAGCCCCTCGATGATATAGATGTCCCAGAGCGGGCGGTTCATATCCATCGGCTTCGAGAACCAGCGCGCGACCGCGATGCAGAATTGCCGCCAGTCGCCCGGCTCGGGCAAGCGCGCGTGGCTCATATGCGCCTCGATGTCGAAATGCTCGTCCTCGACCCAATAGGGATGGTCCATGTCGAACGGCAGACGGTGAAGGCGGCGCTTGAACAGCGGCGAGGTGTCGACGCGGCTCTCGACGTGGCGGATGATATCCTTGAACCGCACGAAACCGCCGGGCGCGGTCGAGGGGTCGTAGATATAGACCCCCATGATGTGCGTGAGGTTGTTCGCGGTCTGCGTGTAGAGGAACTGGGCGTCCTGCGCGCTGAGCTGTTTGAGCATTTATCCTCCTGAACCCGGCAAACGGTCGGCGAGCGCGACGGTCGAAAGCCGCATCGTTTCCATGACATTGGCGAGGCCGCGCAGTTCCTTGAGCAGTTCGCGCCGCGCTACCAGATTGACCGGCGTCGCTTTTTCCGCGAGCCCCATGTGGCGCATCAGCGACAGGCCGTTGGCAAAGAGCAATTTGCCGATCGCCGCCTCGCTGCTGATCCGGCGGAGCAGCCACGCCTGCCGCCCCTCGACGAGCGCCGCGTCGAGCAGCGCCTTTTCGTCGACGACGTCGCCCGGCTTCGCGCATGCGAGCTGCTCCGCGACGACCGAATAGGCCTCGGCAAAGGGCAGCAGTATCGCATGGCCGACGACGGGCTGGCAGCGGCGCAGGAGCTGCGCGATGCTGCGGTCGCCGCTCGCGAGGCGACGGTCCCACACGGGGTCGATGCGTGCGAGTTCTGCCTCGATCGCCGCCCGATGCTCGTCGCGCGGCGGATAGAAGAATTCGAATTTGAACAGGTCGCGAAGGCGATCGATCTTCGCCCAGAACGCGGCGGTCGCATCGCCGCTGTCGGCGTCGCGCAATTCGAACAATGCGAGTTCGATCATCGCGCGGTCGAGAAAATGATGCGCGATGATGTTGCGATAATAGCTCGCCATCGGATGCTTGGCGGGGTCGATCGAATAGACATTCTCACTGCCCGCCTCGTAACGCGTCAGAAGGCCACTTGCGACAAGCGTGTCGACCGTCGCCGAAAGCGCGCCGTCGTCACCGCTTTCGAGTTCCTTGCTGAGCCGGATGCCGCGCGCCCGCGCCCAGTCAGTCACCGCGCCGATCGCGCCCAGCAATTCGGCCGAGGTCGCCCCGCGCGGCGCCATGCCGAGCAGGATCAGGCACATCACCGAAGTAACTGTGAGCGGGGTGACGCGATTCGCC
This sequence comes from Sphingopyxis sp., assembly GCA_017745175.1. GTDB lineage: Bacteria > Pseudomonadota > Alphaproteobacteria > Sphingomonadales > Sphingomonadaceae > Sphingopyxis. The sequence continues at coordinate 6,586 of JAGHZY010000031.1, forward strand.
TCGACCGCAACCGCGAAAGCGATTTGCTCGAGCGCGCGCCTGTCGTCGGGACCGGGCGCGGCTTCGATGACGACCGGCTCGCCGATGTCGAGACGGATGCGCCCCGACGGCTCCTTCAGGCTCTTCATATAGCCGATGAACCACGACAGGCTCTCGGGCTTCTTGTTCCGCCCCGTCTGTTCGGCGGCATATTCCTCGACGTCGCGGATCAGGTCGAAGCTGGTGACGAAGGGTACGAAATGGACGCCCTGCGTTCCCGTCGCGTGCGCCGCGTCGAGCACATATTTCATCAGGCCGTATTTGGGCGGCATCAGCTTGCCGAGGCGCGAGCGCGTGCCCTCGAACGCCCAGCTCAGCGGGAAGCGCTTCGCGAGCAGCCACGCAATGTAGTGGCGCAGCACGAGCTTGTAGACCGGCTGGTCCTGAAAGCTGCGGCGAATGAAGATCATGCCCGAGCGGCGGAAGAATTCGCCCATCACCGCAAAGTCGAGATTGGCGCCGCCGAAGCTGTGCAGCATCGGCATATCGTTTTCATAAGTCAGCCGGCTCGGCGTCGCTCCGTCGATATAGGTCTTGTGCGTGAAGAGGATCGCGGTCGGATGCTCGCGCAGGATCGAGCGGAGTTTTGCGAGTTCGGCTGCGTCGATCTCCATCTCGGGGGCGTAGCCGCCGAACATCATGCGATCGAGCCGCGCGCGCAGGTCGAGGAACAACGCCGACGGCCGCGCGATAACCTCCTTCATCAGCGGCCGCGCCTCGCGGTAGAGATCGGCGACGGGGCGCCCTGATTTCTCCGCCAGTTCAGCCAGCGCGGCGCGGAACTTCGGGCTGGTGCGGAGACCATCGGCGACGAAGCGCGGTACCTTGTATCTTGTTCCGCGGATCCCGCGCTCGGCGACGTCGAGCGCGAGCGCCGCCTGGCGCGCGACGAAACCGGCGAATTCAGGACTATCGGTGCCCTCGCCATCCCCGCCGCCGGTCTGCGCGCAGAAACGGTCACGCAATATGTCGAGCGTCGCCGCCTCGCCGACCAATATCTGCGCGCGGCGCCGGTCGCGAAGCAGGATCAGCCGCGACCTGAGCGGCCCCGGATGGCGCGGATCGCCGAAAATCAGATGGCGGAATTTGAGCGCGCGATCGCGATCGAAATTGGGGATGCGCCATGCGACGCGCAGCGGCACCACCTGCCGCGACGGCGCACCGCCGAGCCGCGCCTGCAGCACATCGACGGGCAGCGCGTGATCGCCGTCCTCGATGTCGAGGCTCGCCCATACGGGCTCGTCATCCCCGCTCGTCGAATGGATCCAGTCGAGCAATATGCGCCGCTCGACCCCGTTACGCGCGTCGATGATATAGAGCCGGTCGGCCGCCTGCTCCGCCACGATTCCGGTGCGGGGCGTTCCGTCGGCCACCGCTCAATAAAGCTCCGCCATATCTCCGCTCGTGTCGAGCGAAGTCGAGACACCCATGGGAGCAGCGCCATGCCGATGGGCATCTCGACTTCGCTCGATGCGACCGGGTTTTGGAGACAGAGTCATCCCTTTGCCCCCTTTTTGGTGGCGGGCTTTTTGGCGGCCGCCCTTTTCTTCGGCGCTGCCTTTTTCGCGGGTGCCTTCTTCACCGGCACCGGCTCGGTCGCTACCGAGTCCGCCGTGCTTTCCTCGGGCTGGCCCAGCGTGCGAAGGAACAGGTTCCGCACATCGCGGACATGCGCGTTCAGCGTCTTGACGTTCCATTTCGAGGTATCGACCGGCGGCAGGACGGTGACGCGTACCGTCGCGGGGCGCATCACGAACTCGTTCTTCGGCGCCACATCGGTCGCATTATGGATCACGATCGGGACGATCGGCACGCCTGCCTGCATCGCGAGATGAAACGCGCCCTTCTTGAACGGCTCGAGCTTCGGCGTCAGGCTGCGCGTGCCCTCGGGCGCTATGCAGATCGACTTGCCTTCCTTTTGGATCGCATCGACCAGCGGTTCCATCGCCTTGATTGCGCTCTTGCCGTCGGCGCGGTCGACGAAGACGGTGCCGCCCCATTCCATCAGCTTGCCGAGGATGGGTATATCCTTGATCTCCTTCTTCCCCACCCCGCCCATATCGCGGCGGATAAGCTTGGCGAGGATCATCACGTCCGCCTTGCTTTGGTGGTTGAAGATGAAGACGCACGGGCGCGACGACCAGAGATGGCGCTCGTCCTCGACCTCGAGCTCGACCCCGGTGATCGCGGTCGCGAAATCGCCGAACAGGCCCATCGAGAAATTGACCGCCTCGCGTTGCGAGCGCGTCAGCGCCCAGATCGGCAGGCCAGCGGCGAACGCCCCGACCAGCGAACCCGTTGCATAAATGGTGCGCGTGTAATCGATCCACGACGGCGTGCCGCGGCTCGCGAAGCGCTGCACCGGCCAGTTCCGTTCGTCGGCAATGCCCTTCAATTTCATGTTCGGATTGAGCGGCCGCGGTTTGCCAACGCGTTCAAGCAGCTCGATATCGTCGTCGCTGTCCGAATAGAAAAAGCTCTGGTCGAGATCGAGGCCATATTCGGCCGCCAGCTCCTCGGCCGCGAGCACCTTGCCTTCGCCGAAACACAGCGGACGGATGATCTCGCCGGTGAAGACGCCATCCTCGATCTCGTACGCCGAGCATTTGATGTCGGTGATGCCGAGGTCGCGCGCGGTCGGTTCAATCTGGTAGATCGTCGCCGACGAGATGATCGCGACGCGGTGACCCTTCGCCTGGTGCGCCTCGATGATCGCGCGCGTCTCGGGATAGATTTTCCGCGCGATATGCTTCTTGTAAAGTTCCTCGCCGAACTCGACGAAGCTTTCCTCGTCGACGCCCTTCATGAATTTGGCGGCGGCGGTCATCAACCCCGAAAAGCCGATCTGGCCGAGGCTGTGCTGCGCGACGACCTGCGCGGTCTCGGCGATCTCCTCGACCGACATTTCGCGGCGCTGGAATTTTTCGCGCAGCATCGCGGTCGCCGAATAGCCCGAGATGATCGTCCCGTCGAAATCGAAGAGCGCGGCGATGTGCGGTCCGGGTTCGGACGCGAGAACTTCTTCCAGATGCGGCTGTGGTCGTGGCACAGCGATCTCCCCACCGTCGGCTATATTGCCGCTTATCCCTGCACGATGACAGGTAAAATGGGGTTAATCAATGGCCCGAAAGTGCCGACGCCTCGCGCGCCAGTGCTTCGATCCGTGCCGGATCGAGCGGCCCTGACGGAACCACCCAGCTGCCCCCGACGCAAAGCACCGGATCGAGTGCAAGCCACTCGGGCGCAGTCGCGGCGCTGATCCCGCCGGTCGGGCAGAAATTGACCCCGCCGAAGGGCCCCGCGAGCGCCTTCAGCGCCGGGATGCCGCCGCTCGTCGCCGCGGGAAAGAATTTGAAGCTGTCGAGCCCGAGGTCGAGCCCGGCCATGATATTCGACGCGTTGGCGACGCCGGGCAGGAAGGGAATGCCGCTCGTCACCGCGGCCTGCCCGAGACCGTCGGTCAGGCCAGGCGAAACGATGAATTCGGAGCCCGCATCCAGCGCGTCCTTGAGCATCCTGGGATTGAGCACCGTTCCCGCGCCGACCACCGCGCCCGGTACCGCCTTCATCGCCCGGATCGCGTCGAGCGCCGCAGGGGTGCGCATCGTCACCTCGAGCACCTTGAGCCCGCCCGCGACGAGTGCCTCTGCCATCGGCACCGCATCCTCGACGCGGTCGATGACGATCACCGGGATGACCGGCGCGATGCGCATGATCTGTTCGATACCGCTATCGGACATATTCACTCCATTCTCAAATTCGTCGCCCCCGCGAAGGCGGGGGCCGTTATCGGCTTTGCACAAGGTTGCCAGCGGCCGCCGCCTTCGCGGGGGCGACAGCTAGATTACTTGCTCCATCGCCGCGAGCACCGCCGAACCGCCCTTCTCCGCCTCATCGGCGTGATGGCGGAACAGCGCGAACAGCTCGCGCCCGACGCCAAGTGCTGCTGGCGGAGCGGCGGCCGGCGTGCGCGATGCCCATTCGGCTTCGTCGACGAGCGCAACCGCCTCACCATTCACCGCGCAGACGCGCACCACATCGCCGTCCTGCAGATAGGCGAGCGGGCCGCTCACCCCGTCGGGGCCGGGCAAGGCTTCGGGCGACAGATGGATTACCGCGGGCACCTTGCCGCTCGCGCCCGACATGCGGCCGTCGGTAAGCAGCGCGACGCGGAAACCCTTGTCCTGCAACACGCCGAGTGCCGGGGTCAGCTTGTGCAGTTCGGGCATGCCGTTGGCACGCGGGCCCTGGAAACGCACGACGACGACGACGTCGCGGTCGAGTTCGCCCGCCTTGAACGCGGTCAGCACCTGATTCTGGTCGTCGAAGATCCGGCACGGCGCCTCGATCGTCCAGCGATCCTCGGCAACCGCGCTGGTCTTGATGATCGCACGGCCGAGATTGCCCGCGAGCAGGCGCATCCCGCCGTCGGGCGAGAAGGGCGCCGCGACCGGGCGCAGCATGCTGTCGTCGCGGCTGTCGGCGGGCGCAGCCTGCCAGTGGAGTTTATCGTCCACTAGGACGGGTTCGACGGCATAATCGGCCATCGTCCCGCCGACGGTCAGCACATCGCCGTGCAGCAAGCCGGCGCCGAGCAATTCCTTGACGACATAGCCGATCCCACCCGCGGCATGAAAATTGTTCACGTCGCCCGCGCCGTTCGGATAGACGCGCGCGAGCAAAGGCACGGCATGGCTGAGCTCGTCAAAATCCTGCCAGTCGATGACGATCCCCGCGGCGCGCGCGATCGCCGGCAGGTGGATCGCGTGATTTGTCGAACCACCTGTCGCCAGCAGGCCGATCGCGGCATTGACGATCGCCTTTTCGTCGATGCAACGCGCGAGCGGGCGATAATCGTCGCCATCCCAGCCGATCTGCGCAATGCGGTGCGTCGCGGCGCGCGTCAGTTCCTGCCGCAGCTTGGTGCCGGGGTTGGTGAAGGCGCTGCCCGGGATGTGGAGCCCCATCAGCTCCATCATCATCTGGTTCGAGTTCGCGGTGCCATAGAAGGTGCAGGTGCCCGCGCCGTGATAGCTTGCCGCCTCGGCCTCGAGCAGTTCGTCGCGGGTCGCCTTGCCCTCGGCATAGAGCTGGCGGACGCGCTGCTTTTCCCTGTTCGCGAGGCCCGAGGGCATCGGCCCCGCCGGCACGAGGATTTGCGGCAAGTGGCCGAAGCGCAGCGCGCCGATCAGGAGGCCGGGGACGATCTTGTCGCAGATGCCGAGCAGCAGCGCGCTCTCGAACATCGCGTGGCTCAAAGCGATCGCCGTGCCCTGCGCGATATTGTCGCGGCTGAACAGCGACAGGTCCATGCCCGCCTGCCCCTGCGTCACCCCGTCGCACATCGCGGGCACGCCGCCCGCGACCTGCGCGGTGGCGCCGACCTCGCGCGCGAACAGCTTGATCTGCTCGGGATAGCGGCCGTACGGCTGATGCGCCGACAGCATGTCGTTATAGCTGGTGACAATGCCGATATTCATCTCGGCGCCCGACCGGATCGCGGGCTTGTCCTCGCCCGAGGCGGCAAAGCCATGCGCGAGATTGCCGCACGACAGATTGCCGCGATTGGTGCCCGCCTCGCGTTGGCGGTCCATCAACTCGAGATAGGCGGCGCGGCGCGGCGCGCTGCGCGCGACGATGCGGTCGGTGACCTTGGCGATGGTGGGGTGAAGATCAGTCATAAATTTTCCCGTCGCCCCCGCGAAGGCGGGGGGCGCTGGAGAAGGTGCGCAAGGCCGATGGCGGCCCCCGCCTTCGCGGGGGCGACGTGTATGTTTCAGTCATGCCAGCTCGCTCCGTCGCGCTCGATCAGCGCGATTGCACTCGACGGCCCCCAGCTTCCCGCGGTGTAATTCTGCGGCGCCATGTCGACTTCGGCCCAGGCGTCGCGGATCGAGTCGATCCACTGCCATTGCGCCTCGACCTCGTCGCGGCGCACGAACAGCGTCTGGTCACCCTCGATGAAATCGAGCAGCAGGCGCTCATAAGCGATGCGCCGCCGCTCGCCGGCAAAGCTGTGCGAGAGCGAGACGTCCATCGTCACTTCCTTCAGCTTCACGCCGTCGCGATCGAGCCCGGGCTGTTTCGCCATCACCTTGACCTGGATATTCTCCTCGGGCTGGAGGTTGATGATCATGCTGTTCGCATCGAGCTTGCCCGCGCCGACGCGCGCGAAGATATTGTGCGGCACCGGCTTGAACTGGATCAGCACCTCGGACTTGCGCTGCGGCATCCGTTTGCCGGTGCGCAGGTAAAAGGGCACGCCCTTCCAGCGCCAATTGTCGATATAGGCCTTGATCGCGACAAAGGTTTCGGTGTTCGACGGGTTGCCGAGTTCGTCGGCATAACCCGCAACCGCGCCGCCATTGACGGCTCCGCTGGTGTACTGCCCCTTCACGCTGTGCCCCTTGACGTCGGCGGCGGTCAGCTTGCGGAGGCTCCGGAGCAGCTTGACCTTCTCGTCGCGCACCGCGGTCGACGATACGCTCGCGGGCGGTTCCATTGCGATGATCGCGAGCAGCTGGAGCATATGGTTCTGGACCATGTCCTTGAGCGCGCCGACACCGTCATAATAGGAAACACGGCCCTCGAGCCCGACCGTCTCGGCGACGGTGATCTGGACATGATCGATCGCCTGCGCATTCCACAACGGCTCGAACAGCATGTTGGCAAAGCGCAGCGCGAGCAGGTTTTGCACCGTTTCCTTGCCGAGATAATGGTCGATGCGGAACACGCGGTCCTCGGCAAAGGCATCACCGACCTGCGCGTTGACGTCGCGCGACGAAGCGAGGTCGTGCCCGATCGGCTTTTCCATCGCGATGCGGCATTCGGTGCAGGCGATGCCCGCGGCCTTCAACCCCTGCGCGATCGGACCGAACATCGACGGCGGGGTCGAGAGATAGGCACCGATCGGGCGGCCGAGCCGGTCGCCCAGCACAGCCGCGAGATCGTCGTAGCCGGTTCCGGCACCGGCATCGACGGGGCAATAATCGACACGATCGAGAAAGCTCGCGATCTGCGCATCGTCGAGCCGATCGTCCGGCAGATGATCGATCAGCGCCTCGCGCACCATGGCGTGGCAAGCCGCCCGATCCATCTTCGAGCGCCCCGACGCGACAATCGTCAGCGCCTCTTCGAGCAGACCGTCGACATGGAGGTTGTAAAGCGAGGGGAAGAGCATGCGCTGCGCAAGGTCGCCCGTTGCGCCGAACAGGATCAGGGTTTCGACTTTCACGCTCACTATAGTCCCCTTGGATAGTTTCCCGGAATTGGAGGATGCACCCCGCGAATGCAACGCGCATACGTAGGCCGCATACGATGTCGCCTCTTGGCAAACCCGACGACGCTGCCATAGGAATTCGCCATGTCCGACAGCCCCGTCCCCTATGATGTCATCGTCGTCGGCGGCGGTGTCAATGGTGCGGGCGTGGCCCGCGACGCTGCGGGACGCGGCGCACGCGTGTTGCTGCTGGAGGCGAACGACCTCGCCGAAGGCACTTCGTCGAAATCGACGAAGCTGATCCACGGCGGGCTGCGTTACCTCGAACATTATGAGTTCGGCCTCGTCCGCGAGGCGCTGAAGGAGCGCGAAGTGCTGTGGAGTATCGCGCCGCACATCATCCGGCCGCTGCGCTTCGTGCTGCCCTATCGCGACGGTCTGCGCCCGCGCTGGCTGCTCCGTCTCGGCCTGTTTCTCTACGACCATATCGGCGGGCGCAGAAAACTGCCCGCGACGCGCTCGGTCGATCTTCGCCGTCACGCCGCGGGCGGGCCGCTCCAGTCGCAATATGCCAAGGGCTTCGAATATTCGGACGGCTGGGTCGACGATGCGCGGCTCGTCGCGCTCAATGCGCGCGATGCCGCCGACCATGGCGCGCGGGTGCGCACGCGCACGCGCGCCGGGATGCTGCGCTGCGAGGACGGGCTGTGGATCGTCGACGCGAGCGACGATCAGGGGCATCAATATCGCTTCACCGGCCGCAGCGTGGTGAATGCCGCGGGCCCGGCCGTGCTCGACCTGCTCAAACGCGCCGACGCCGAACCCGACCACCGGATGCGGCTCGTGCGCGGCTCGCATATCGTCGTGCGCAAACTGTTCGAGCACGACTATGCCTATTTCTTCCAGCTGCCCGACGGGCGCATCTTCTTCGCCATTCCCTACGAGCGCGACTTCACGCTGATCGGCACGACCGACCAGGATCATGAGGGACCGGCGAGCGAGGCGAAGGCGAGCGACGAGGAAATCGCCTATCTCTGCGAGGGGGCGAGTCTCTATTTCCGCACCCCGGTTACCCCCGCCGACGTCGTGTGGACCTATTCGGGCGTCCGGCCGCTGATCGAGGACGGATCGGGCCGCCCCGAAGCCGCGACGCGCGGCTATCGCATCGACCTCGACATGGACGAAGGCGCGCCCTTGCTCACCATCTACGGCGGCAAGATCACCTCCTATCGCCATGTTGCCGAAGAGGCGATCGACGAACTTGCAGCCCATATCCCGGCGCTATCCGGCAAACGCTGGACCAGGAAAGCACCGCTGCCCGGCGGCGATTTCGCGACCGATGGCATCGCGGCGCTCAAGGCCGAATACGGGCTTGCCTATCCTTTCCTCGCTGCGGCGACGGTCGATCGCATCGCCCGCGCCTATGGCACCGATGCGCGGCGCTGGCTGGCGGACGCCGGCGATTGGGCCGCGCTTGGCGCCGAGATTGCGCACGGGCTGAGTGTTGCCGAAGTCCGCTGGATGGTGACGCGCGAATGGGCACGCACGACCGACGACATCCTCTGGCGGCGGAGCAAGCTGGGGCTGTATTTTGCGGCCGATGAGGTCGCGGCCCTCGCCGGGCAAGTCGCACGCCTCGTGACCGAATCGCGACTCGCCCAGCCGGAATATTTCGACGGCCTCGTCAATAGCTGACAAGGATTGTCAGATAGCCGCCATAGACGGCCTTCCCGCGCGAAGAGAGACATGTCGATGATCGGCGGAAATATAACGCGCCGCGACGGCGGGACCGGCCGACAGCGTGCAAGGACCGCCTAGTCGGCGCCGAACTGTTCGGCGAGCTTCGCGCGGCGCACCTTCCATGTTTCGGCAAGTACAGCCACGTCGCGGAGCGCGCGAAGGTCGGCGACGCGATCCTTCGCCTCGCCGCCGATCAGCAGGGCGAACAGCGATGCCAGCGGCCAGCCGGGATACGGCCGTTCGACCAGTTCGAGGCGGTCGCCGGCGCGCACTTCGCCGGGTTCGAGTACGCGGTAATACCAGCCCGTCCGCCGCGTCTTGACGACCTGCGCCATCACGCCCCTGGTCTGAAAACGATGGTCGAGCTTCCAGCACGGCTGCCGCGCCTGCGTGACTTCGACCAGCGCGGTGCCGAGGCGGAAGCGGTCGCCGAGGAAGACATTCTGCTCGTCGAGCCCCGTCGTGGAGATATTCTCCCCGAACGCGCCCGGCGCATCGAGCAGCGGCGCATCGCCCAGATACCCCCGCCACCAGTCATAATGATCGGCGGGATAATGGTGGATCGCCTTGTCGATGCCGCCGTGCACCGTCCGGTCGGCCTGCTCGTCGCCCACGAGGCCCATCGGACCGACGGCGACCACGTCCGCGACCGGCAGCTTGCCGATCGCGCTCGGTTCATCGTCGCCGCGGAAGGGACGGACCTTGCCAAGGAGGAGAGCGAGAATTTCGGCTTTCATGCCTGCGATTGCATAGGCTCCGCCGCTGAAATGGCAATCGTCAGACCTGTGCGAGCGACGGGGCAGCGCGTTGCCGCGATGCCAGCACGATCGCGAGCCCGGCGACCGCCATCACCGCCCCGGCGATCGACACCGCCGGAAAGCCGAGGCCAAGGCCGATCACCCCGCCGCCGACCGCGGCGCCAATCGCGTTGCCGAGGTTGAACGCGCCGATATTGACCGCCGAGGCGAGGTTCGGCGCGTCGAATGCCGCCTCCATCACGCGCATCTGGAGCGGCGGAACGATGGCGAAGGTCGCGACGCCCCACAGGAAGATCGTGACCGCCGCGGCGATGGGCGAAACCATCGTGATCGCGAACAGGATCAGCATCGCCGCAAGCCCGGCGAGCGAAACGATCAGTGTCCGGTCGATCGAGCGGTCGGCGAAGATGCCGCCGAGCCAGTTTCCGGCGGTGAGGCCGAGGCCGTAGATCACCAGCATCGCGGTCACGAACAGGGTCCCTGCCCCCGTCGCTTCGGTCAGGATCGGTGCAATATAGGTGAAGACGGTGAACATCGCGGCCGATCCGATCGCGGTGAGCGCGAGCGCAACGAGTACCTCGCGGCGTTTTAGCACACCCAGTTCGGCGAGCATGTTGCCGCCCTCGGCACGCGGGATGTCGGGCAGCGCGAAGCGGAGCGCGGCCATGGTGAAGAGGCCCCAGATCGCGATGATGCCGAACGCGGTGCGCCAGCCGAAGGTCTCGCCGACCCACGGCGCGAGCGGCACGCCGATGACATTGGCGAGCGTGAGCCCCATGAACATCGCCGCGACCGCGCTCGCGCGCTTTTCGGGCGGAACGAGGCTCGCCGCGACGACCGAGCCGACGCCGAAAAAGGCGCCGTGATTCAATGAGGTGATGACGCGCGCGACCATCAGGGTCGTGTAGTCGCCCGCGATGGCGGACAGAAAATTGCCGAGCGTGAAGATCGCCATCAGGCCGATCAGCAGCGTGCGGCGGTTCATCCGCGCGGTGGTGAGCGTCATCAGCGGCGCGCCGAGCATGACGCCGAGCGCATAAGCCGAAACGAGCAGCCCGGCGGCCGGGATCGAAACCCCCAGCCCTTCGGCCATGTCGGGGAGCAGCCCCATCGGGGCAAATTCGGTGATGCCGATACCGAAGGCGCCGGTGGCGAGAGCAAGGAGGGGAAAGTTGATTTTCATGTCGGTTCTTCCGGTCAGACGAGCGGCGGGTTGAGGCGTGCGAAGCCCGCCTGTTGCCGGTAGGGTGTGTGCGGATAGGGCGGCAGGACGTCGCTTGCGGCGTCGAGCGCCGCCACTTGTTCGGCGGACAGCGCCCAGCCGACCGCGCCGAGATTCTGGCGAAGCTGCTCCTCGTTACGCGCGCCGATGATCACCGACGACACGGTGAGGCGCCGGAGCAGCCAGTTGATCGCGATCTGCGGCACAGTCTTGCCGGTTTCGGCAGCGATCAGTTCGAGCGCATCGACGACGCGGTACAGCAACTCGTCGGCAACCGGCGGCGCAAACTGTTCGGTTTCGTGCAGCCGGCTGCCCGCGGGAACCGGACGCCCTCGCCCGATCTTGCCGGTCAGGCGACCCCAGCCGAGCGGGCTCCACACCAGCGCGCCGATTCCCTGATCGGCGGCGAGCGGCAGCAGGTCAGCCTCATAGGCGCGGCCGATCAGCGAATAATAGACCTGGTGCGCCACGAAGCGCGGCGTGCCGAGGCGATCGGCGGCCGCCTGCGCCTTCATCAGCTGCCAGCCCGGATAGTTGGAAACGCCGACGTAGCGCAGCTTGCCCGCGCTGATGAGCATCGCGAGCGTGTCCATCAGTTCGTCGACCGGGGTCGAGGCGTCGAAGGCGTGGAGCTGGAGCAGATCGATATGGTCGGTGCCGAGCCGGCGGAGCGCATCCTCGACCGCGCCGATCAACCGGCTGCGCGATGCGCCCCAGTCCTGCGGGCCGTCGCCCATCGGCAGCCCGGTCTTGGTCGAGATCAGCACCGCATCGCGGCGGCCCTTGATCGCTTCGCCCAAAATCTGTTCGGACGCGCCGTTCGAATAGACGTCGGCGGTGTCGAACAAAGTCACCCCCGCGTCGAGGCTGATGTCGATGAGGCGCCGCGCCTCGGTCGCATCGCTGGTGCCCCACGCGCTGAACAGCGGCCCCTGCCCGCCGAAGGTGCCGGTTCCGAAACTCAAGGCCGGGACGCGCAGCCCCGACGATCCCAATTGGCGATAGTCCATGATCCACCCTTTCGATTGCGTGTTGGATGCATAGATGGACGCGGGAACACCACCGGTGTAGCGTCGCTTGAAGCGAAAGATTTTTGAAATGAACGCAAAGATAGATGGAAGCGGCGACCGCGCGCGATCGATGGAGGTCTTTGCCGCGACGATCGCCGAGGGCAGTTTTTCGGCTGCGGGCCGCTGCCTGGGCCTCACCCCGTCAGCGGTCAGCCGCACGATCGACCGGATCGAGGCGCGGCTGGGCGTCCGCCTGTTGCTGCGCTCGACGCGCGCGCTGACGCTGACCCCCGAAGGCGACGCCTATCTGCGCGCGGCGCGGCGCATCCTTGCCGACCTCGGCGATGCCGAACAGGCGATCGCCGATCAGGGCGCGCCGCGCGGGCGGCTGCGCGTCAGCGCGGCGCAGGCGCACGGGCGGCTGACGATCGTGCCGCTGATCGGCGAGTTCGTGGCGCTCTATCCGCATATCCTCGTCGACATCAGCCTTGCCGACCGGCTCGTCGATATCGCGGCGGGACAGGCCGACGTCGCGATCCGTTTCGGCCCGCTCGCCGACAGTCCGCTCACCGCGCGCAAGCTCGGCGAAAGCCGCCGCGTCATCGTCGCCGCCCCCGCCTATCTGGCGCGGCATGGCACGCCGCGGCTGCCCGCCGATCTGCACGGCCACAACTGCCTGAACTTCAATTTCCGCCGCGCCGAACCGACCTGGCCGTTTCGCGACGGCGAGCGGGAGTATGCGCTGTCGGTGCAGGGCAATATCGAGGCGAATAACGGCGAGACGCTGGGGCAGCTTGCCGCCGCAGGGGTCGGCATCGCGCGCGTCGGCGCGTTCAGCATCGCCGACCAGATCGATTCCGGAGCACTCGTGCCGATATTGGAGGATTATAATCCGGGCGACATCGAGGCGATCCACGCGGTGTTCGCAGGCGGCGCAAACACGCCGGCGCGGGTGCGGGTGTTTGTGGACTTCCTTGTCGAGCGGTTGGGGCGTGGGGGGTGAGGCAAGAGGACGATGGCCGATTTATAGACGGTCCCGGAGCGTATCAGCCATCAGCCGTCCACCCCGGCCAGCCTTCATGTTCCGGACGCATGCTTTCCGAAGCCCATTGCTCAACATCATCATAGATTTCGGTGTGCGGAAAGTCAGGACGCCTTTCCTCTGTCCAAGTCAGGTGAACCTCCGCGACACGATTGTCGGGCAGGATGAACAGGCGGTCGTCTCGTTTGTCGCGTTTTCCGATCGCTCGAAGAGGCAACTGACTAAGCAGATGCCTCGGTGACATCTCCCGACGCAACTCAACTTCGATCTCGGAGCGCTCGTCCTCGTTTACAACAGGCATCCATGGAGCGAGCCATTGAATTTGAGCCTCGATCGAAAGCCAACCGGATGTTTCAGCAGCGTCGATCAGCGCACGCGTCCGTAACTTGAGGCTCTCCATTCCGTCGAGAACGTCAGCCCTAATGGGAAGCCAAAGTGGGCTTGCCGCCTCGCCGGTGACGAGGGCCACAAGTTGCTCATCGGTATGGCGCCATTCGATCCGATGATGTCGATAGGTTTCATGTATGGCCATAGCCGTTCCTAAGACTGGACAGGTCGGCCGATCAACAAAAAGGAAGGGAGTCGGCGTCGCGCCCCGTATCACCTGATTGAGACAAGCCTGTGCCAATGGGCTATCGTGCACTCATGATCAGCGACAAGATCGACCTCTCCGTCCGCCGCCTCGGCCTTGGCGAACCCGGCGATGCGGAGCTGACGCGCAGCATCGCGATCGAGGCGCCGGTGTCGGTCGAGGTGGGCGGCATCGCTTATGCAGTGATGATGGCGACCCCCGCCGACATGGAGGATTATGCGGTCGGCTTTGCGCTGGGCGAGGGGCTGATCGAGACGGCGGACCAGATCGGCCGCATCGATGTGCATGCGATCGAGGGCGGCTGGGCGCTGCGCATCTGGTTGCCGCCCGAGCGCAATGCGATTGCGCTCGACCGCGCGCGCAAGCGGGTGAGCGAGAGCAGTTGCGGGCTGTGCGGGATCGAGAATATCGAGGAGGTGTTGCGGCCGCTTCCACCCGTGACCGCGCGAATAGCGACCGGTCGCGACGCCATTGCCACGGCGCTGGTGACGCTCGGCGATCATCAGCCGCTCGGCAGGGCGACGGGCGCGGTCCACGCCGCCGCCTTTTGTTCGCCCGATGGAACGATCAGGCTCGCGCGCGAGGATGTGGGCCGGCACAATGCGCTCGACAAGCTGATCGGCGCGATGGCGCGGGCGGGCACCGATCCCGCGAGCGGCTTCATCCTGCTGTCGGCGCGATGCAGTTACGAGCTGGTCGAAAAGACCGTGCGGGCGGGTTGCCCGATGCTTGTCACCGTCTCGGCGCCGACGAGCCTCGCGACCGAGCGCGCGGTGCAGGCCGGGCTGACGCTCGTTGCGCTGGCGCGGACAGATTCGGCGCTGATCGTCAGCGACCCGCACGGGATGATCGCGTGAAGACGCTGGGCGCGGTGCTGGCTGGCGGGCGGTCGAGCCGCTTCGGGTCGGACAAGGCGCTCGCGATGCTGGACGGGCGAACGCTGCTCGATCATGCGACGGCTGCGCTCGAAGCGCATTGCGATGCGGTGGTCGTGGTCGGGCGCGGCGAGATCGCCGATTGGCCGCGCGCCGGCATGGGGCCGCTCGGCGGGATTGCGGGGGCGCTGATCCATGCGGCGGAGCGGGGATATGATCAGCTGCTGAGCGCGCCCGTCGACTGCGTGCGCCTGCCGGGCGATTTGCGTGCGTTGCTGGAGCCGGCACCGGCGTTTCTGGGCTCGCAGCCGGTGATCGGGCTGTGGCCGGTCGCGGCGCTGGATACGCTTCGGGCGATGCTGGAGGATGCGGGCGACCTTGCGGTCAAGGCTTTCGCCCGGCGGATCGGCGCGCGCGCGGTGGCGAGCGACTTCGTGCCGCCGAACGTCAACAGCGCCGCCGACCTCGACCGCCTGACGGGGCTATGACCCGCCGATCGCGTTCACCGTGAACGCCAATATGCCCATGTTGAAGACGAAGGCCGCCATGCAATGGCCGAGCACGACGCGGCGTATATGCGCGCCCGATATGGTGACGTCCGAGGTCTGGAAGGTCATGCCGAGCGTGAAGGCGAAATAGAGGAAGTCCCAGTAACCGGGCTCGTGCACCCCCGGCACCTCGATCCCGCGCCGGTCGCGGCCGTCCTTTTGCAGATAATAGAGATGCGCATAGTGGAGCGTGAACACCATGTTCGCGAAGAGCCAGGCGAGCGCGAGCGTCGCGACGATGAGGATGACATCGGCGCGATCGAGATGGCCGGGGCTCGCGATCAGCGTGCCGATCGCAAAGAGGATGACGAGCGAAAGGAGGACGGTGATCGCGAGCAGGCCGATGCGGTTCGCATCATTGTCCTCGGCGCGGCGGCGCATCCGGTCGGGATCGGCGCGCAACAGCGGCGCGAGCGAGCAGAGGAAGATGAAGGCCGCGACGTCGAAGCCGATCAGGAAAGCCGCGCGCAGATCGGCGCCGAACGGCAGCGCCGCTCCCGTCGCGGCGAACAGCACGACGGGAAAGACGAGGAAACGGACGGGCGCAATATGCCTGCCGGCGCGCATGGGCGGCGTCAGCCTGCGATCCCGACGACGCGCACCGGGATCGACTTCGCCGCCGGGCAGCCGCTGACCTTGTCATAGAAGGCGAGCGGGAGCAGCGGGTTGAGTTCGGGGTAATAGCCCGCGACGGAGCCGCGCGACATCGGATAGTCGAGGATCGTGAGCCCGTCGACGCGCCGCGCAATGCCGTCGGCGCCGATCGTTTCGAGCGCGACCTTCGCCCCCGCCTCGAAGCCCCGCGCCGCAATGTCGTCGGCGTTCATGAACAGGATCATGCGATCATTGTATACGCCGCGATAGCGGTCGTTATAGCTGTAGATCGTCGTGTTGAACTGGTCGTGCGAGCGCACCGTCGCAAGGCGCAGCATCGCGGGATCGTCGACCGGCGCGTTGACCGCGAGCCCCGGCAGGACGAGGAAATTGGCCTTGCCGTTCGGCGTCGCCCACACGCGGCGGCGCGGCGGGATGTCGAGGTGAAAGCCCATCGGCGCCTTGATACGCTCCGAAAAGCCCTCATAGAGCGCGGGGTAGACCTCGGCGATCCTGTCGCGGATCAGGCCGTAATCGTCGATATACGCAGGCCAATCGACCTTGCTCTCGGGCAACGTCGCCATCGCCATGCGGCAGACGATCTCGGTCTCGGGCAGCAAATGCTCGCCTGCGGGGTCGAGCACGCCGCGCGAGGCGGTGACGTTCGACATCGAATCCTCGATCGTCACGAACTGCTCGCCCTTCGCGGTCTCGATCCGTTCGGAGCGCGCGACGACGGGCAGGATCAGCGCGTCCTTGCCGTGCACGAGATGCCCCCGATTGAGCTTGGTCGCGATGCCGACGGTCAGGTCGAGCTTGCGCATCGCCGCGTAGGAGCGCTCGGTGTCGGGCACCGCGCGGACGAAATTGCCGCCAAGGCCGATGAAGACCCTGGCCGTGCCCGCAAGCATCGCCTCGACCGATTCGACCGCGTGGTGGCCGTGCGTGCGCGGCGGTTCGAAGCCGAAGACGTCGCGCACCCGGTCGAGATAGGCCTCACTCGGTTTCTCGTCGATGCCGACGGTGCGGTCGCCCTGCACGTTCGAATGGCCACGGATCGGCGAGATGCCCGCGCCGGGCTTGCCATAGTTGCCTTTGAGCAGCAGCAGGTTCGCGATCTGCTGGACGAGCTGCGATCCCTGCTGATGCTGGGTCACCCCCATGCCGTAGCAGACGATCGTCGCCCGCGAGTGGATATAGATTTCGGCGCACCGCCGGATCTGCGCCTCGTCGATCCCCGCCGCGGCGACGAGATCGGGCCAGTGCTGTGCCTCGATATCGGCCTTCAGCGCCGCAAAGCCCTCGGTATGTCCGGCGATGAAGTCGCGATCGAGGACAGCCTCGCCCGTCGCCTCGCGCTCGAACAGCACCTTCATCATGCCCTTCAGCAGCGCAAGGTCGCCGCCGATCCGGATATGCACGAACTCGCTCGTGATCTCGGTCGAGCCGAAGGTCGCCATCTGCACGATGTCCTGCGGCTCGGTGAATTTGATGAGCGCGCGCTCGGGCATCGGGTTGACCGCGACGATCGGGACGCCGCGTTTCCGCGCCTCGACCAGCGGCGTCATCATCCGCGGCGCGTTGGTGCCGGCGTTATGGCCGATCAGGAAAATCGCCTCGGCATGCTCGAAATCGTCGAGGATCACCGTGCCCTTGCCCACCCCGATCGAATGCGGGAGACCGCGGCTCGTCGGCTCGTGACACATGTTCGAACAGTCGGGAAAATTGTTCGTACCGAACTCGCGCACGAAGATCGAATAGAGAAAGGCCGTCTCGTTCGCGGTGCGGCCCGAGGTGTAGAATTCGGCCTCGTCGGGGCTGGCGAGTGCGCGCAGATGCCGGCCGATCAACGCGAAAGCATCATCCCAGCTCACCGGCACATAATGGTCGCTCGCCGCGTCGTAGCGCATCGGTTCGGTCAGCCGGCCCTGCATTTCGAGCCAGTAATCCGACTGCTCCATCAGCGCCGAGACGCTGTGCTGCGCGAAGAACTCGCGCGTGACGCGGAATTTCGTCGCCTCGTGCGCGAGCGCTTTCGCACCATTTTCACAGAATTCGAGCTTCTTGGTACAGGTCGCGTCGGGAAAGGCGCAGCTCGGGCATTTGAAGCCGCCTGGCTGGTTCATCGAGAGCAGTGCGCGCGAGCCCTTGGTGACAACACTCTGTTCGAGCAGGACCTTCGCGGTCGCCGCCGCGGCGCCCCAGCCGCCTGCCGGGCTGTCATAGGTCTTGTACCGGGGTTTATCCTGCGTCATCGCGGCAGATTAAAGCATAGCGGCGCGGGCTTAGCCATCGCTCTTTGGCCCCGCGCTCAGAAATCGAAACTGGCCTGCGTCTTTCCTTCGGGCGCTGTCGCCGCACCCCGGTCGACCGCGACGCCTTCGAGTTCGAGCATATGTGCCTTGGACAGCGACCCGCCGGGTGCCGAGAAACCGCCGATCCGACCGCCCGCCGCAAGGACGCGGTGACAGGGAATGATGAGCGGAACCGGATTTTGCGCCATTGCCTGCCCGACGTCCCGCGCGAATTCAGGCCCGGCGCCCAGCGCTGTGGCGACGGCGCCATAGGTCGTCGTCTCACCCCATCCGAGCCTGCGCACGAACATATAGACCCGCTCGAAAAAAGGTTCCTGCGCACCCAGGTCGAGCGGCACCGCGGCGAAGTCGATCCGTTCGCCCGCGAAATAGCGGACGACGTCGCCGACGATCGCGCCGACCGCGCGCCCCGGTTCGGTGCGTACCGCATCCGGAAAACGCCGAAGCAAGGCGCGCTCCGCCGCCGCCGCAGTCGCCGCGGGCAATCGCAGCGCCGATATCCCGCGTTCGTTCCAGCCCAGCGCAACGAAGCCCGCCGGGGTTTCGAACAGATGATATGCGGTACGCGTCGCCATGTCAGGTCTGCGACCGCATCAGCCGGTGTACGGGGCCGAATTGTGCGATCGCCGCGCCGGCGAAAGGCAGCGCGACCAGCCACAGTCGCACGCCGGTGACACCCAGCGGACTGGCAATGCTGATCGCCGCCGTCGCGCCCAGCCCCGCGCAGATGAGCAGCAATCCCGCGATCAAGCGCCAGTGCGGCACCTCCCCGCCGCTGCCGCTCGCGCGCTCGTAGCGCGCGAAAGCCATGATCAGCGGAAAAAGCGCGGCGATATAGAGCGCGAACCATAACGGCCGCGCGAGCCACCACGCCGCGCTGCCCGGCGGGACATCGAGCCCGACGCCGCCAAGCAGCCACGCCGCAACCATCACAAGCACGAAGGCGGTGAGGTGCCAGAGATAGATCGTCATGATCATCCCGTTGACGAGCACGACGGCCGTCCAGATACGAAGATTGTCGAGCATCTGCCGCCCCGCAGGTTCGAGCGCGAGCGCGAAACCCGTCTGCGCGATGCCGAGCGCGAGCAGTGCGAGCGTCGGCGGCATCGAATTGCTGAGGTCCGATCCCGGAACCCCGATCATTGCTACGGGATAGGGCCCGAACCCGACGAGCAGCCCGAGCGCGGCGAGCCCGCCGATGCCCCAGACGAGTGCGCGGCCGGGAGGCAATCGGCCTTCACTCCACGCGAAACCGAGCTGGTGGATCGCGAGCCAGACGAAGGCGAAGTTGAGGAAATTGACGTAAGGCACATCGAAGCGCAGCGCCGCGACGTCGATCAGGATCGCTCCTGCGACGAGCACCTGGAAGGAAGCGAACCCCCAGCGCTTCCATGCGCGCCACGTCAGCGGCACGACCGCGGCGACCATCAGATAGACCGACAGGAACCACACCGGGATCAACGCGAGCTGTGCCGCCATTGCGACGACGCCGCGATCGAGGCCCGCGAGCGTCCCGAACATCGCGACGAGCGTCCAGATCAGGAACAAGGGCAGCACCGGGTTGATCAGCCGCTGCAGCCGCCCGCTGTACCAGCTTTCGTAAGAGCCGCCCGTGCGCAGCGTCGCCGCCCACGACATGCCGTTCGAAAATCCGCCGACGAGGAAGAAGAGCGGCATCACCTGGAATCCCCACGTCAGCCACTGCGTCCATGGCAATATGCCGAGCAAATGCCCGCCCTCGACCGCGCCATCCTTCATATGGGGCGCCGCGACGAGCCAATGGCCGACGACGACCGCCAGGATCGACAGCGCGCGCAGGAAATCGACATAGCGGTTGCGCTCGGGCGGTGCCTGCTGCGCCATCTCCTTCGCGCGCGACCAGATGCTTTTGCGAACGGTTCCAGTGGTTTCGTTCAAGATGTCATCCCTCTCCCGGTGGATATGCCAGGTTAGGATCAGATTTCCCCTCCATAAAGCCCCTTGATCTCTTTTCGTCTTCCCGGCGAAGGCCGGGATCGCATCGTTGCGCCCCAATTCAGCGCCGAGATCCCGGCCTTCGCCGGGATAACGCCTTGGTGAGATATAGCGATGCTTCGCCTTTGCCTTGGCGCGCCAGCCTTGCTATCGGCTCCGGACAATGGCCAGTACCACCGACGATCCAGACAATAACGAACCCGTCCCCGGCATGATCGATACCCCGTTCGACAGCGCGCTGTCCGAACGCTATCTCGTCTATGCGCTGTCGACGATCACCGCGCGCTCGCTGCCTGATCTGCGCGACGGGCTGAAGCCCGTCCACCGCCGCCTGCTGTGGGCGATGCGCGCGATGCGGCTCGATCCGAGCCAGGGCTACAAGAAGTCCGCGCGCGTCGTCGGCGACGTCATCGGCAAGTTCCACCCGCACGGCGACACCGCGGTCTATGACGCGATGGTCCGCCTCGCGCAGGATTTCTCGCTGCGCTATCCGCTCGTCGACGGTCAGGGCAATTTCGGCAATATCGACGGCGATAATGCCGCGGCGTACCGCTACACCGAGGCACGGCTGACGCGCGTCGCGATCGACCTGATGCACGGTCTCGACGAAGGCACGGTCGATTTCCGCCCGACCTATAATGGCGAGGATGAAGAGCCCGAGATCATGCCGGGGCTGTTCCCGAACCTGCTCGCCAATGGCGCAAGCGGGATCGCGGTCGGCATGGCAACGAACATCCCGCCGCACAATGCCGCCGAAGTGATCGGCGCCGCGCTGCTGCTGATCGAGAACCAGAATGCCGGGCTGTCCGAGCTGCTCGAGCATGTGAAGGGCCCCGATTTCCCGACCGGCGGCATCGTTGTCGACAGCGCCGAGACGATCGCGCACGCCTATGAAACCGGCCGCGGCGGTTTCCGCGTTCGCGCGCGCTTCTCGACCGGCAAGGACGCCGACGGAAGCTGGGAAGCCGACGGCATCGAGAAATTGTCGGGTGGTACCTGGCAGCTCGTGATCAGCGAAATTCCTTACGGGGTCGCCAAGGGCAAGCTGATCGAGCAGATCGCACAGCTGATCGCCGACAAGAAATTGCCCATTCTCGAGGACGTCCGCGACGAAAGCGCCGAGGATCTGCGCATCGTGCTCGAGCCCAAGAGCCGGAACGTCGACCCCGAGGTGCTCAAGGACAGCCTGTTCCGGCTGACCGACCTCGAAAGCCGCTTCGCGCTCAACCTCAACGTCCTCGATGCGACGCGCACGCCGAAGGTGATGGGACTGAAACAGCTGCTCGCCGAATGGCTGCAGCACCAGATCATCGTGCTCGTCCGCCGCGCGCAGCACCGCATCGCGAAGATCGACGACCGGCTCGAACTCGTCGCGGGCTATATCATCGCCTTTTTGAACCTCGACCGGATCATCGAGATTATCCGTACCGAGGACGAGCCCAAGCCGGTGATGATCGCCGAATTCGTCCTGACCGACCGGCAGGCCGAGGCGATCCTCAACATGCGCCTGCGCAGCTTGCGCAAGCTCGAGGAAATGGAGCTGAAGCGCGAGCAAGCCGATCTGACCGCCGAACGCGAGGAGCTCGCAAAACTGATCGAAAGCCCCGCGCGCCAGAAGACGCGGCTGCGCAAGGACCTCGAAAAGCTGCGCGACGTCTATGGGCTCGAAACGCTGCTCGGCGCGCGGCGCACGACGATCGCCGAGGCCGCGCCGACGCGCGAGATTCCGCTCGACGCGATGATCGAGAAGGAGCCGGTGACGGTGATCCTCTCGAAACGCGGCTGGATTCGCGCGCAGCGCGGCCATGTCGCCGCCGACCAGTGGGGCGAGTTCAAATTCAAGGAAGGCGACGAGCTGCTGTTCGCCGCGCATGCGCAGACGACAGACAAGCTGCTGGTCGCGGCGAGCGACGGGCGTTTCTTCACCATCGGCGCCGACAAGCTGCCCGGCGGGCGCGGGTTCGGCGAGCCGCTGCGCCTGATGGTCGATATCGACCCCGAGGCGCGCATCGTCGCGCTGATCCCCGCGAACGCCGAGGGCCGTCTGCTGCTCGCCTCGACGAGCGGTCACGGCTTCGTCGCGCAGATGGCCGAGGTGGTCGCCGAAACGCGGAAGGGCCGCAACGTCGTCAATCTGAAGCCGAAGGCGGCGCTGGCGGTTGTCCGGCCGATCGCCCCGAGCGACGACAGCGTCGCTGCGGTCGGCGAGAACCGCAAGCTGGTCGTCTTCCCGCTCACCGAAGTGCCGGTGATGGCGCGCGGCCAGGGTGTGATGTTACAGCGCTATCGCGATGGCGGCCTGTCCGACGCTGTCAGCTTTGCCCTTGCCGAGGGGCTGAGCTGGGCGATGGGCGGCGACACCGGCCGCACGCGCACCGAAACCGACCTTGCGCCCTGGCGTGTCGCGCGCGGCGCGGCGGGCCGCATGCCGCCGACGGGTTTCCCGCGGAACAATCGCTTCGGCTGACCGTATTTCGATGTAGCCGTAAATCCCTTCTTTACTTCCCGTCACCTAGGCATTGGGCAATGGGGAAAGGTCGCACAAAACCCTCTGTTATGCCTATCGATAGAACCGGCGAAGACCGGCCCTTATTGTTCGTCGGCTGGATCGACGCGTTGCCTGTCCCGGCCGCGCTGATCAGACCGATGGTGCGCGGCAATTTCCGGCTGCACGCAAGCAACGCCGCCTTCGACCGGCTGAGCCTGTCGCCGGTGGCCGCCGATGCGCCGATCGAGTTGCTGCGGGCGATCGAGCGCGCATCGCAGTTCCCTGAAGAAGCGCAGGAATTCTCTTGCCAGCTCGGCGAAGGCCCGGCGGCGCGCGACCTGCGCGGTTCGATCGGCCCGTTGCCCACCGAATCGGGCGATGACGGGCTGTTCCTGCTCACCCTGATCGACCGCACGCAAGAGATGATGACCGAGCGCAACCTGCGCCGCGAGCTCGTCTCCGACAGCCTCACCGGCCTTCCGAATCGCGCGGGTTTCGAGGAACTTGTCGAACAGCGCGCGCGTACCGAGGGCGCCGGCGGCGATCATGCGATCCTGCTCCTCGACCTTGCCCGCTTCAGCCGCATCAACGAGCATATCGGCCCGATGGCCGGCGACGAGCTGATCATCACCGTCGCGCGCCGCCTGAAATCCAGCTTGCGCAGCGGCGACATCCTCGCACGCACCGGCGGCGACGAATTCGCCATTTCGACCCGCATCGCAGGGGGCCGCGCCGATATTCGCGAAATGGCACGGCGCATCCGGGGCTGCTTCGACCATCCGTTCCGGATCGGCGAATTGAAAGTCAGCGTCGACTGCGCGCTCGGCTGTGCGATTCAGCCCGTGATTGATACCGATATCGCGGACCAGATCCGCCACGCGCAGATCGCGCTCAAACGCGCGAAACAGACCGATCGCATCGAGATATACGAACCCGAAGCAGCGATGCTGTCGGACAATCGCTTCGGGCTCGAAACCGAACTGCGCAATGCGATCGAGGAGGACCGGCTTCACCTCGCCTTCCAGCCGCTGATCGAGCTGTCGAGCGGCCGCGTCGCGGGTTTCGAGGCGCTCGCGCGCTGGGACAACAGCAGCGGCCATGCGGTTTCGCCGACCGAATTCATCCCGATCGCCGAGGATTCGGGGCTGATTGTCCCGCTCGGCCAATGGGCGATCGGCAAGGCCGCAGAGGTTCTCGCCGAATGGGACAGGCAGAATGGCGGCACGGTGGTTGACGCCTATTTCTCGGTCAATGTCTCGGCGATCCAGCTGATCCGCGACGATGTCGCCGAGGTCGTCCGCCAGGCGCTCGAGACGCACCGGATCGGCGGCGAGCGGCTGATGATCGAGCTTACCGAAAGCGCGATCATCGGCGATCCCGATCTCGCGCTCTCGGTGCTCAGCGAGCTGAAGGCGCTCCATGCGCGCGTCGCGATGGACGATTTCGGCACCGGCTATTCGAACCTCGCCTATCTGCAGCGCCTGCCGATCGACGTGCTCAAGATCGATCGCAGCTTCGTCGAGCATATGGTCGACGACCGCGACAAGGTCGCAATCGTCCGCACGATCCAGAGCCTTGCCGAAGTTCTCGGGATGCGCACCACGGCCGAGGGGGTCGAGACGACCGATCAGGCGCGGCTGCTCTCGGCGCTCGGCTGCGATTTCGGGCAGGGTTTCCTGTTCGCGCGGCCGATGGATAGCACCGCGGCGCTCGACTATTGGCGCCAGTCGCTGGCGCGGCCGATCTTCTGATCGACCAGTTCGGCGACCCGCGGGGCGCCGGGAAAATCCTCGGCGACCCATGCGGCCTCGACCGCCTTCAGGATACGCGCGACCTCGGGTCCCGCCGCGATTCCGCGCGCGACGATATCGCCGCCCCTGAGCGGCAGTTCGGGAAGCTGCCAGCCCGACAACAGGGCCACTGCCGCGGGATCGCCCGCCACGAGGTGAACATCGCGCGCGGCATCGATGCCGATAGCATATGCCAGCCGGCGAATCGGGAGCGCGATATCGCCGCGGTGCCGACCGAGTGCCGCGAGATGCTTGCGCTGCCGCGTCGACAGGCGGAGCCGGCTGGCGACCTGCTCGGCGGTGGCGGCGTCGGGCGGAAGCAGGGCCGCAAGGCGGCGAAGCGACGCGGGCGCGACGGCGGCGGCCCGCTCGCCAGCGATCAACCGGTCGAGCGTGGTGGCGAAAGTCCCGTCGAGTTCGGGCAGCAGCACCGCGAAAATGCCGTCCGCCGCCATCTGGCCGATAATCGCACGCGGGTCGGGCAGCGCGAGAATCTTGAGCAGTTCGTCGGCGATGCGCTCGCGCGACAGGCTCTTGAGCGATTGGCGCGCGGTCACGACCGCGGCGTGGCTGACCGGATCGAGCTCGCCGCGCCCGAAACGCGCCGCGAAACGATAGAAGCGCAGGATCCGCAAATGATCCTCGGCAATGCGCGTCGCGGCGTCGCCGATAAAAGCCACCCGGCCGGCATCGAGATCGGCCAGCCCGCCGAACCAGTCGTCGATCACGCCCGTGCCGGGATCGGCATAGAGCGCATTGATCGTGAAATCGCGCCGCGCCGCATCCTCGCGCCAGTCTTCGGCAAAAGCGACCGTCGCGCGGCGTCCGTCGGTCTCGACATCGCGGCGCAGCGTCGTGATCTCGTGATGGTCGCCGCTCGCGATCGCGGTGACAGTGCCGTGCGCGATACCCGTCGG
The DNA here is from genome assembly GCA_017745175.1 of Sphingopyxis sp. GTDB lineage: Bacteria > Pseudomonadota > Alphaproteobacteria > Sphingomonadales > Sphingomonadaceae > Sphingopyxis. Next base: position 31,709 of record JAGHZY010000031.1, read on the forward strand.
GATCACCTTGACGTCGACGGCTTCGAGCCGCCGCGTCACCTCCTGCGGCACAAGCGGTGTCGCGAGGTCGATGTCGGCGACGGGCAGGCCGAGCAGCGTATCGCGCACCGCGCCGCCCACCGCCTTTACCGCGCCGCCATCGGCAGTCAGCGCCGCGATAATGCGGCAGAGCCCCGCCCGCTCGCGCCATTCGGCGGCCGGCAGCACCGTCACCGGTACCACCCCGCAGGCAAGCGCCGCGCCAGATTGATGATGATTCCCGCCGTCACGCCCCAGATCCGCCGTCCCTGCCAATCCATGTCATAATAATGACGGTCGTGCCCCTGAAAATTGGCATGTTGGCGCGCATAATTATCGGGGTCGAAAAGGACGTCGAGCGGCACCTCGAACCAGTCCTCGACCTCGTCGGGATTGGGGTCGAACGCGATGTCGGGGGGAATGACGCCGAGTACCGGGGTGATCAGGTAACCGCTGCCCGACCGGTAGGGCTCGGTCACCCCCGCAACCATCACGTCGCGGCGATTGAGGCCGATCTCCTCCTCAGCCTCGCGCAGCGCCGCATCGATCGCGTCGCGGTCGCCGGGATCGATCTTGCCGCCGGGAAAGGCGACCTGTCCCGCATGGCTGCGCAGCCATTGCGGGCGCTGGGTCAGGATGACGCCAGGATCGGCGCGGTCGGTAAAGGCGATGAGCACCGCAGCGTCGCGCAGCGTAGGCGTCCCGAGATATGCCTCGTCCTCCCCCGCGTCGGGCAGCAGATTGTCGAGAGCGACGCGCAGCTTTTCGGAGAGCATCAGGCGTCCACCAGCAGGAAACGCGCGCCGTTCGACCAGATTGCGGGCGGCTCCGCGCCGTCGGCGATCGCCAGCTCGACAAGCTCGTAATAGAGTGCGCGGTCGATCCGCGCCTCCAGCGCGTTGCCGATCGCACCGCGGACATGCAGTCGCGGGTCGGGACTGTCGGCATCGCGGCCGAAGCTGATCGGATGGTCGGCGCCGGCCATGACCAGATCGTCGGTGTCGAGGCGAAAGACGAGCTTGCGCGCTTCGCCCTCACCTTCGCTCTTCATCTCGACCGCGCGAAAAGCGGTGTCCTCGACCGCGATCGCCAATTTCTCGGCAGGGGTGACGAGGACATGGCTGCCGTCGGCCTCGCGCCGGAGGATCGTCGAGAAGAGCTTGACCATCGCCGGCCGGTTGATCCGGCCGCCCTCATGAAACCAGCTGCCGTCGGCACGAATTTCCATCGCGCTGTCGCCCGCGCGCGCGGGGTGCCATTGCTCGACCGGCGGCAGCTTGCGCACCGCAAGCAATTCCGCCGCCTCGGCCAGCGAAAGCTGCGAAAAATCCTTGGAGAGAGCGGGCGCGGGGCTGACCATCGTCCCGACATAGGCGGACGAGCGGCGGGCGCAAGTCCGGTGCGCCATCAGTTGAGCCGTCACCCCGGCGAAGGCCGGGGTCTCACCGTTGCATCAGGCCGCAAGGTCGAGCTCCCGGCCTCCGCCGGGATGACGATCGTGGATCAGCGCGGCCCGATCATCCCCGCTCCGATCGGCAGGGCGTGCCCGTTCACCGCTCGCGCGAGCAGGCGGCGGCGCTCGAACGGTCCGGGCAGATCCCATCCGGCCGTGGCCCCGGCGTCGAAACCGAAGAAGCGACCATAATATTCGGGATCGCCGATCATCATCAGCGCGCTGTCGGCTTTCGTCTCGGCGGCTTCGAGCATATGCGCCATCAGCGCGCGGCCGTGCCCGCCGCGCTGGACGTCGGGGCGCACCGCGACCGGCCCCACCATCACCAGCGGCGTCGCGGTGCCGTCGGCGGCGCGATGCGCGACGGGCCAGCACTGGATCGTGCCGACCAGCGCGCGCGCCTCGACAAGCGCAAAGCTCAGCGCCGGCACCGCATCCACGCCTTCGCGGATGCGGTAGGCGGTTCGTCCAAAGCGATCTGATCCGAAAGCGGCGTCGAGAAGATCCTCGACCGCCTGCGGCTCGATATCGGACAATGGAAGTAGCTCGACCAACGCATACCCTTTCGCTAATGCGGCGGCGCTTTAGGGTGAGGACATGGCGATGGAAAGCCGAATGTCGCGCTCGTTCGACAGGAATTTCTTGTGACCGATACATTGTGGCTGGAAGTGGACGGGCTGACCGTCCAGGTGCTGACCGGCATCTATTCCGAAGAAACGCACCTGCCGCAGCCGCTGCGCATTTCGGTGCGCGCCAAGCTCGCGATGGCCGATCATTATGATCCGACCACGCCGCTCAGCCGTTCGAAAAACTATATGCACCTCAAATTCGCGGCGACCGAAGGCATTCCGAAGGACGTCCATTTCGTACTGATCGAAAGCGTCGCCGACCATATTATCGATACGCTCCTCCTGCAGGACGAGAAGGTCGAGGCGGTCGAGGTCAAGATCGTCAAGCTCGCCATCGCCGAGGAAGGCGAAGAGATCGGCATCACGATGCGGCGCGCGCGCAAGTGACGCAGAAGCTGGCGCTTGTCACGGGCGGGCTCCACCGTGTCGGCGCCGCGATTTCGGCGCGGCTGGCGCGCGAAGGCTATGCGCTCGCGATCCACAAGCGCAGCCCGGGCGAGGCCGATCCGGTGCTGGCGGAAGCGCTTGCGGAGACGGGGATGGTCAGCCACCGCTTTGCCGCCGACCTCGCCGATCCGGCAGCGGTCGATGCGCTGATCCCGGCGGTGATCCGAAAATTCGGCCGCGCGCCGGACCTGCTCGTCAACAACGCCGCCTTGTTCGCCGAGGGCGAATGGGCCGACCTGTCGGCCGCGGCGCTTGCGGAAATGATGCAGGTCAACGTGTCTGCGCCGGTGATGCTCGCAAAAGCGCTGGTCGCGGGGAGCGCGGGCGGGCGGCCCACGGTCGTCAATATCCTCGACCAGCGCGTCCTTCATCCGGTGCCCGACCAGATCGCGTACAGCCTGTCAAAATCGGCGCTGTGGCAGGCGACCGCGACGCTGGCGGTGGCGTTCGGCGGCCGGGCGCGCGTCAATGCGGTGGCGCCCGGACTGACGATGGCGACCGACGATTATTCGGCGGCGCAGGTCGAGCGGCTCGCGAAGCGGATGCCCCTCGGCGCGCTGCCGACGCCGGCTGAGATCGCCGATGCGGTGGTGTATCTGGCGCGCGCCGAAGCGGTGACGGGGCAGACGATCTTCGTCGACGGCGGCGCGCATCTGGCACCGATGGCGCGTGATTTCGTGGCGCTGGAGCGGGATTGATTTCCTGTGTCCCCGCGAAGGCGGGGACCCAAGGCCATAACAAGCGAGCGCTGTCTCAAGGCGCTCTGGCCCCCGCCTTCGCGGGGGCACATCTATTTCTGGCGCCTCAGTAAATATGCACCGCCTTGGTCACCAGATACCCATCGAGCCCCTCGGGCCCGCTTTCGCTGCCGAAGCCCGATTCCTTGATCCCGCCGAACGGTGTGTCGAGCGCCGAGATCACGAAGCTGTTCACCCCGACCATGCCGCTTTCGATCGTGTCGACGATGCGGTTGATGCGGCGGCCGTTCTCGGTGAAGGCAAAGGCGGCGAGACCATAGGGCAGCCGATTCGCCTGTTCGAGCGCTTCGTCCTCGGTTCCGAACGGGCGGATCAGCGCCATCGGGCCGAAGGGTTCGTGATTCATTGCGTCAGCCTCGATCGGCACGTCGGCGATCGCGGTCGGCTGGAAGAAATAGCCGTTACCGGTCGCTTCGCCCCCTGCGATGACGCGCGCACCCTTCGCCTTCGCGTCGGCGACCAGTGCTTCCAACGCCGGCACGCGGCGCGCGTTGGCGAGCGGGCCCATCTGCGTGTCGGTGTCGAGACCGCTGCCGATCTTCACCTTTTGGGTGCGCTCGGCAAAGCCCCTTACGAAGGCGTCGTAGATGCCCTGCTGGACATAGAAGCGCGTCGGCGAGATGCAGACCTGCCCCGCGTTGCGGAACTTCTGCCACACGACCTTGTCGAGCGTCGCCTCAAGGTCGCAATCGTCGAAGACGAGCACCGGCGCATGGCCGCCGAGTTCCATCGTGATCCGCTTCACGCCGTCGGCGGCGAGCTTCATCAGATGCTTGCCGACCGCGGTCGAGCCCGTGAAGCTGACCTTGCGGATCACCGGGCTTGCGAGCAGGTGACGGCTGATCATGTCAGGGTCGCCATAGACGAGCTGGACGGCGTCGCCGGGAATGCCCGCATCGACGATGCAGCGCATGATCGCGCTGGTGCAGCCCGGCGTTTCCTCGGGCGCTTTCGCGATCACGACGCAGCCCGCGGCGAGCGCAGGGGCGATCTTCTTGACCATCAGGTTGACCGGGAAATTCCATGGGGAGAAACCTGCGACGGGGCCGACCGGATGTTTGGTGACCATCGCGCGCTGGCCGAGCGGACGCTGGAGCACGCGGCCTTCGATGCGCTTGCCCTGCTCGGCGAAATAGTCGAACAGCCCCGCCGCCGACAGCACTTCGCCGCGCGCTTCGCTGATCGGCTTGCCCTGTTCGAGCGTCAGCAGCGTCGCGATATGCTCGACGCGCTCGCGGATGATGCCCGCGGCCTTGTGCATAAGCGCAGCGCGCTCGTCGGGGGTCTTGGCACGCCACACCGGCCAGCCACGTTCGGCGGCGGCGAGCGCCTCGTCGAGGTCGGCGGCGGTCGCCACGGGCAGTTCGGCGATCGTGCCCGCGGTCGCGGGATTATACACCGGCCGTTCGTCGCGCCCCTCGCCGCTCCGCCAGGCGCCATTGATGAAGAGCTGGAGGTCGGCGTCGTAGGTCGCGGTCATATAAGATCCTTGCTCAAGGAAATGGGGGATAGCGGCGATATAGGGTGGCTCAGCGATAGTTAAAGCTGATGCTGATCCGTTCGCCCTTGCCCGAATGCGGCATCACTTCGTGGCGCAGCCAGCTTTCCCACAGGAAGACGCGGCCGCCCGCCGGTTCGGCATAGACGAAGGGCAGCAGTGACTCGGGCGCGTCGTCGGTGCGGCCGGGCGCCGCCATCAGCATTGGCAACCGCGGATCTTCGAGCTTGAGCGCGCCCGATCCCGGCGGAACCGCGACGTAGAAGGTGCCCGACACGATGCTGTGCGGATGGATATGCCCGCTGTGGGTGCCGCCGGGTTTCAGGATATTGACCCACAGGCTGTCGAGCTTGAGCGGCTTGGCAAGGTCGAAGTGGCACGCCTTGGCGAAGGCTTTCACCTCCTTGTCGAGCAGCTTCTTGAGGTCGTAAAAGGCCGGGTCGCGCTCGGGCAGATCTCCGAGGCTCGCGTAGCTCGTATAGCCCTTGTAGCCATGCTCGCGGCTCCACGCCTTGCCCGCGCCGTCCTCGTCGGCGAACAGGCGGCAGCTTTCCTCCAGCTCGTCGAGCAGATCGGGCGTGCCGATATCGGCCTCGTAGAAATTGGTGGCGAAGAGCATGCGAACAGGCATGATGGCCGCAAAGCACAGCGAAGAGACGAGAGCAAGGGAGAGGATATGACCGAGTTTGAACTGATCGCCGACGGATTGCGCTTTCCCGAAGCCCCCGTTGTGATGGACGACGGCAGCGTCATCGTCGTCGAGATCGAGGCAAAACGCATCACACGCTGCTGGCCCGGCGGCCGGAAGGAAGTCATCGCGACCCCCGGCGGCGGCCCCAACGGGCTGGCGATCGGGCCCGACGGCAAGCTCTATTGCTGCAACAACGGCGGGTTCAACTATGTCGAATCGAACGGCTATCTCGCCCCGCACGGCATCGCCGACGATTATTCGGGCGGGCGGATCGAGCGCATCGATATCGACACCGGCGAAGTCGAAATCCTCTACAAGAGCGGCGACCATGGCGTCGTGCTGCGTGGCCCGAACGACATCATGTTCGACGCGCATGGCGGCTTCTGGTTCACCGATCATGGCAAGGTCGATTATGCCGCGCGCTGCCACGACATCGTCGGCATCTTCTATGCCAAGGCCGACGGCAGCTTTATCGAGGAAGTGATTTTCCCGAGCTATAATCCGAACGGCATCGGCATCTCGCCCGACGGGACCAAGCTCTACGCCGCCGAAACCTACACCTGTCGCCTGACCCAGTTCAACATCGTCGCGCCCGGCAAGGTCGACGATGCCGCGGGACCGGGCGGCCCGGGTATCCCGCTCTATCGCCCTGCGGGCTATAAATTCTTCGACAGCCTCGCGATGGAGGCGAACGGCAATATCTGCGTCGCGACGATCGGCGAGTGCGGGATTTCGGTCGTCGGCCCCGATGGCGCGCTCGTCGAATTTGTCGCGACCGACGATATTTTCACGACCAACATCGCCTTCGGCGGATCCGACCGGCAGGATGCCTATATCACCCTGTCGGGCACCGGCCGCCTCGTGAAGACGCGCTGGGCCAGGCCCGGGCTGCAACTGCAGTACTGACCCCGCGCCCGTTGGGGAGGCGAGGATGAGAATGGTTCTGGTGGCGGCGCTGCTGATGGCGGCGCCCGCGGGTGCGCAAGTCCTTGACGCCGAACAGGCCGATGCGATCGTGAAGGGCTGTGCCGCCCATGCGCGCGCCAAGGGACAGGGTCACGCGATCGCGGTCGTCGACCTCGGCGGCCATCCGGTCGCCATGTGGCGGATGGACGGCAACGCATTCGGCATGATGGACTTCTCGCTCGAAAAGGCCCGCGCGGTCGCCGCGTGGGGTTTCGCCACGAGCGGAATGGAAGAGGCCGCGAAGGGCACGCCGGGATTCGCCGATGCGCCGCATGTGGTGACCGTACCTGGCGGCGTGCCGGTTTTCAGCGCCGACGGTCGCACCCGGCTCGGCGGGGTCGGCGCGTCGGGCGAAGCGCCGGCCGACGATGCCGCTTGCGCCGCCGCGGGGATCGCGGCAGCAGGGCTGAAATCGGAGCGCGCCCACTGACGATCATGGCGCCTCCCCGCAGCAGGGAGCGCCGCAAATGCACGAGGAAACCCACGCCGTCACGCGCATCGGCTGGCTGCGCGCCGCGATCCTCGGCGCCAATGACGGGATCGTCTCGACCGCCAGCCTGATCGCGGGCGTCGCGGCGGCGGGCGTGTCGCAATCGTCGATCCTCGTCACCGGCACGGCGGGACTCGTCGCGGGCGCGATGTCGATGGCGGCCGGTGAATATGTATCGGTGAGTTCGCAGGGCGACGCCGAACGGTCCGATGTCGAGTTGGAGAAACGCCACCTCGCGGCCGATCCCGAGTTCGAACTCGAGGAACTGACCCAAATCTATCAGGAACGCGGGCTCGACCGCGCGCTAGCGGAAAAGGTCGCGGTGCAGCTGACCGCACATGACGCGCTCGATACCCATCTGCGCGACGAGCTGGGGATGACCGAAACGATGGCGGCGCGGCCGGTGCAGGCGGCTGCGGCTTCGGCCGCAAGCTTCGCGATCGGCGCGGCGCTGCCGCTGGCGACGGTGCTGCTCGATCGCGGCGACTCGTTGCCCTTCACCGTGTCGGCGGCGTCGCTGGTCTTTCTTGCTATCCTCGGCGCGCTCGGCGCTTGGGCGGGCAATGCGCCGATGCTGCGGCCGGTGGTGCGGGTCACCTTCTGGGGCGCCTTTGCGATGGCGGCGACGATCGCGATCGGGTCGCTGCTCGGGACGACTGTGGGCTAATTCCATCCGTCATCCCGGCGAAGGCCGGGATCTCGACCTTGCCTCTTGACGCACCGGCGAGATCCCGGCCTTCGCCGGGATGACGATTAAAGAGAGCGCCGTTCCAGCCATTCGCGGAGCGCGATGGCATTGTTCCGTTCCTCGCTTTTCGCGGCGTAGAGCAACGTTACCGGTCCCGTCTGCGCCGCCGCGTCGAGCGTGAACAGCGCGGCCTTCACCTCCTCGCCCGCTGCATCGAGTTCGGCGAAATAGTCGAAGCGGAATTCATCCCATGCGTCGTCCGATTCGGCGGTCTCGCCATGATAACGCTTGCGAAGCCCGTCGCTCGGCGACAGCGGCTTCAGCCACGCCGCCAGCGCCGCCTTCTCCTTCGACACCCCGCGCGGCCACAGCCGGTCGACGAGGAAGCGCGTGCCGTCGCCGGGATCAGCCGGTTCGTGAATGCGTTTGACCGCGATTGTCAGGGGCGGTGCCATCTGTATGACTATCGGCCATCCCGCACCCGCGGGCAAGTCCGTCGGAGGGGTCCGTACATGAGCAGAGCTGGCTGGGCGATCGACATCGATCGCGACGATATCACGCAAGCAAATTTGGTCGAAGAGGCTGGCGCACCGCTCGGGCCGGGGCAGGCGCGCATGCATCTCGACAGCTATGCGATGACCGCGAACAACATCACCTATGCGGTGTTCGGCAAGCCCGCAGGGCTGTTCGGCAACGACCAGGGCTATTGGGATTTCTTCGCCGAGCGCGATACGCCGGGTCGCCTGCCCGTCTGGGGCTTCGCGACGGTTACCGAAAGCAATGCCGAGGGCATCGCGGCCGGCGACCGATTCTATGGTTATTATCCGATGGCGAGCGATGCGGTGCTGACCGTCGGCAAGGCAGGTCCGGGCGGCTTCACCGATGTGACGCCGCGGCGCACCACCCTGCCACCCATCTACAACAATTATCAGCGGGTCGAGGCGCTGCCCGACTATCGCGCCGCCGACCATGATTATTGGCCGGTGTTCCGTCCGCTGTTTCTCACCGGTTGGCTGATCGCCGATCAGTTCGAGGACGAAGGCGATTATGGCGTCCAGCAGATCCTGATCGCGAGCGCGTCGAGCAAGACCGCGATCGGCCTTGGCTTCGCGCTCAAACAGCGCGCGGTGCGACCCGAAACGATCGGCCTGACAAGCGCCGCCAATGTCGATGCGCTCGCCGCGCAGGGCATTTACGACCGCGTCATCAGTTACGACCAGATCATGACGCTGAATACCGCAACACCCGCCGCGCTGGTCGACATGGCGGGCAATGGCGCGGTGACGCGCGCGGTGCACAGCCATTTTGGCGCCCAGCTCAAAGCCTCGATCATCGTCGGCAAGTCGCACTGGGATGCGCAAGCCGATGTCGAGGGGTTGCCCGGGCCCGAACGGCAGGGTTTCTTCGCGCCCGGCCGCAGCCAGAAGCGGATCGCCGACTGGGGCGGCGCGGCGTTCGGGCAGAGGATCGCCGAAGCCTGGCTCGGCTTCATGGACGTTGCGCCGCGGCTGGCTTCGGTCGATAAACGCAGCGGCGGCGACGCGGCGCTCGCCGCCTATCGGGAGATGCTCTCGGGACAGGCCGACCCCAAACAGGGGATCGTCGTCATCCCATAAGGGTCGCATGAGCAGTGCCTTGCCCCGCCGCCGGACGGAAGGATCAACCATGCTTCGTACTCTCGTCTTCGCCACCTCGCTCGCGTTCCTGCTTCCGGCCGTAGCGGCGCTTGCCCAAACGCCCAAGGCCGCACCCGCACACAAGCCCGACCTCGCCGATCGCGTCGCGGGCACCTACAAGGGCGACATTATCTCCGACGCCCGCGGCTCGTCGAAAAACGGCGTGACTGTCACGGTCACGCGCGTCGGGCCCGACAAGGTCGAGATCAGATCGAGCTCCGCGCGCATCCCGACCGTCACCATCCCGCTCGAAAAGGCGATGGATGCGATCCTCGCGGCGAGCGGGCCGTCGGTGTTCCTGCTCGACACGGTGCGCTCGCCCGACCGGCTCGACCTGACGATCGACGACGCAAGCTGGTCGGGCAATCGCGTCGCAGCGGCACCCGCGAAGAAATAGAGGAAAACCATGCTGATCGTCGGAAGCCCGGTTTCACCCTATGTGCGCAAGATCCTCGCGATCCTGCATTTGAAGAACATCGATTACGAGCTCGATCCGATCACACCCTTTTATGGCAATGACGAATTTTCAGAGCTGAGCCCACTCCGCCGTATCCCGGTGCTGATCGACGGCGATCTGGTCGTCAACGATTCGACCGTGATCGCCGAATATCTCGACGAGGCATATCCCGAGGTTCCCGTGCTGCCGAAGGGCGCGCGCCAAAGGGCGCAGGCGCGGTGGATCGAGGAATATGCCGACAGCCGCCTCGGCGATCTCTGCATCTGGGGGCTTTTCTTTCCGAAGATCGTCGCGCCATTCGTCTTCAGGCGCACCCCCGACGAGGAAGCGATTGCCAAGGTCACCGACACCGAATTGCCGATCGCGCTCGACTGGCTCGAAGCGCGCGCCCCGGCCAAGGGCTTCCTTTTCGGTGACATGGTGAGCGTCGCCGATCTCGCGACCGCCTGCCCGTTGCGCAACGCCGCGATCGCGGGCTGGACGCCCGGTCCGGCGCGCTGGCCGAAGGTCGCGGCATGGCTCGCGCGGATCGCCGCACAACCCTGCTACGCGCGCACGATCGACTTCGAGCCCGCGATCCTCGCGACGCGCCCCGAGGGCCGCCGCGCCGCGCTCGAAGCGGTCGGCGTGAAGGTCGCCGAAACCAGCTTCGGCACCGACGATCCGCGCGCGAGCATCATGCTGCGCTGAAGCCGTTTGACGTTTACGTCAAAGTCAGGTCTAGCCGCACCATGTCTCGCTACACCCACGTCATCTTCGACTTCGGCGGCGTCATCACCGCCTCCCCGTTCGAAGCGTTCAACCGGCTGGAAGAGGAACGCGGGCTGCCGCGCGACCTCGTCCGCCGCGTCAATGCGACCGATCCCGACACCAACGCCTGGGCGCGATTCGAGCGCGCGGAAATCGACGCCGCCGCATTCGGCAGGCTTTTCGCCGCCGAGGCACGCGCGCTGGGACACGAACTCGAAGGCGAGGCGGTGCTCGCGGTGCTGGCGGGGGTGGTGCGTCCCGACATGGTCGCGGCGCTCGACACGCTGAAGACCAGGGGCTTCACGATCGGCTGCATCACCAATAACGTTCCCAGCGGCAAGGGCGCCGGCATGGCACGCAGCGAAGAACTCGCCACCGAGGTTGCGAGCATCTTGGCGCGTTTCGATCATGTCATCGAATCGAGCAAGGTGGGCGTGCGCAAGCCCGACCCGCGGATTTATGAAATGATGTGCGACGCGCTCTGTGTCGAGCCTGCGAACTGCATCTATCTCGACGACCTTGGCATCAACTGCAAACCGGCTGCACAGCTCGGGATGCACGCGATCAAGGTATCGAGCGGCGAACAGGCGCTCGCCGATCTGTCGGCAGCGCTGGAGATGCCCCTACGCTGACGCCTCGGCAAGGTTGAGCCTGGCGGCGCGATCGAAGATCTGCGTCAATACCGGCTCGGTGTCGGTGACGCGCATCGCGACATGAAACTCGACCGGCGCGAGCGCGGGCATCGCGTCGATCGACGCAAGCGCGCCGCTCGCCACTTCGCCGCGCACCATGGGCAGCGGAAAGATGCCGATGCCGCCGCCTGCCTTCGCGATGTCGATCATCGTGCGCGCATTGTTGCAAAGGTTGAGCGATTTTTGCGCGATGCGCGACGCCGCAATCGCCTCGCGCATCCGGCCGTGGATCGGCGAATGGCTGGCGAGCGACCAGACCGGAAGCATCGCCTCGCCGGCCGCAAAGGCGGCCGCGACCGCGGGGCTCGCCAGCCACACCAGCGCGACCTCGCCGATCGGGCTGGTCTTCAACGCCGGGTGCGCGATCGGACCGGCGGCAAAGGCCATGTCGGTGCGCCCGGTCAGCAGCTGCTGGATCAGGTTCGCGGTGAGGTCGATTTCGATCTCGAGCCCGACATTGGGCATGTCGGCCTTGAGTTCGGCAACAAAGGACGGGAGGCAACTCGCCGCCGCGATTTCGCCCGCGCCGATGCGCACGACGCCACTCGCCTCGCCATAGCCGCCGCTGCCGAGCAGCGCATATTGCATGTCGCGGAGCAGCGGGTCGCAGTCGCGCACCAGCTTTCGCCCCGCCGCGGTGAGCGACATCGCGCGGCCTTCACGCCGGAACAGCGCCGTGCCAAGGCGTTGCTCAAGCTCGCGCATCCGCGCCGACACCGTCGGCTGCGTCGTGTTGAGCCGCTCGGCCGCCGCCGAGAAGGTCCCGAGCCGGTCGATCCAGAGCAGGGTTTCGAGATGATAGAGCGAGACGCGATTAATAGACATTATCTATGCATAATCCAAAAATCGAACAATTAGAATTGATGGATCAAATGCGCCAAGGTCGCGGGCGACATCCCGGCAAGGAGGCCCCTTCATGGCGAACAAGCAATATCCCGACGCAGCAGCCGCGCTCGACGGCCTCCTCTTCGACGGAATGCAGATTTGCGCGGGCGGTTTCGGCCTCTGCGGTATCCCCGAACGGCTGATCGATGCGATCCGCGATGCGGGCACCAAGGATCTGACGATCGCCAGCAATAACGCCGGAATCGACGGCGAAGGGCTCGGCAAGCTGCTCCGCACCAAGCAGGTCAGGAAGATGATCTCCTCCTACGTCGGCGAGAACAAGGAGTTCGAGCGGCAATATCTGGCGGGCGAGCTCGAGGTCGAATTCTGCCCGCAGGGCACGCTCGCCGAACGCTGCCGCGCGGGCGGCGCGGGCATCCCCGGCTTCTATACCAAGACCGGCGTCGGCACGCTCGTTGCCGAGGGCAAGGAAGTGAAGAGTTTCGACGGGCAGGATTATATCCTCGAACGCGGCATTTTCGCCGATCTTGCGATCATCAAGGGGTGGAAGGCCGACGAGAGCGGCAACCTCATTTTCCGCAAGACCGCGCGCAACTTCAACCAGCCGATGGCGACCGCGGCGAAGATCTGCGTCGCCGAGGTCGAGGAAATCGTCCCCGTCGGCAACCTCGATCCCGATGCGATCCACCTGCCCGGCATTTATGTGAAACGCCTCGTCCTCGGCGCGCCGTACGACAAGAAGATCGAATTCCGCACGACGCGCCCGCGCGAGACGGCGTGATGTTCGGCCGGCGAACGGAACATCCTCATTCGATACCGTTGGCCGGCCATGCGGGGCTGGACGACCAGTATCACGAGCTGGCGCGGTTCTGGGTCTCGACCGAACGATCCTTTGTTCTCGTCGCGCCCGATGTCGTACAGTCGCCTGCGCTTCTCGGTTCGCTTTTGGTGGAATGCATCCATACGGCTGCGGCAGGATATGCAGCGACGGGCAATATCACGGAGGAAGAAGCGCTGAACGAGCTCTGGAAGGGCCTCGACCAAGAGCGTTCTCGCCTCGAAAGCCTGGAACATGCGGGAGGCGCAAACTAATGCCCAGCCGTGTCCGAATTGGATCGCGTGCTGCCATCGTCGCCGCAATGCTGTCGATTGCTGGATGCGCGAGCGCGCCCGCCGAGGTCGCAACGGCCCCTGCCCCGCCAGCAGCGGCGGCTGCAGCTGAAGCCGCGAAGCCACCCGTCGCGCTGCAATATCTCTACGGCTCGCCCGAAGCCGCCGTCGCGGTGCGCGCGACCAATGCGCGGATCGCCGACTATGGCGTGTGGCGGATCAAGCAACGTCCGAAGGACAGTGTTGTGCTGGCGCCCGGGGCGGCGATGGACGCCCCGACCTTCGAGCCGTGCGGTACCAAGCCTTTCGCCGCGGTGTTCGACGCTGACGAGACGCTGATCTGGAACCTTGGCCCGATGCGGAATTTCGCAGAGAAAGGCGCCGGTTTCGACCTCAAGGTCTGGGACCAGTGGGAAAAGACCGGCGCGGGCAAGGCGGTCGCAATGCCCGGTTCGGTCGAGATGGTGAATCGGCTCCGCGCCGCGGGCATCACTGTCATCGCCAACACCAACCGCAGTGCCGCCAATGCCGGGGGCAGCGAGGATACGCTCCGCGCCGCCGGGCTCGGCGAGTTCAGGCATGGCGAGACGTTGTTCCTGATGGGCGACGACGCCGGCGGGTCGAGCAAGGACCCACGGCGCTGGGCGATTGCGTCAAAATATTGCGTCATCATCCTCGGCGGCGACCAGCTTGGCGATTTCAGCCAGCAGTTCAACGTCAGGGATCTGCCTGCCGCGCAGCGCATGGCGCTGGCGACGAGCGCCGGCGCGACCGCACTCTGGGACAAGGGCTGGTTCCTTTTCCCCAACCCCGTCTACGGCCCGTGGGAAAAACTGGGCTGGGGCGATGCCTTCCCCTCCGACAAGCAATGGGAGCCCAAATAATGGCCTGGACGCGTGATGACATGGCGGCGCGCGCCGCGAAGGAACTGCAGGACGGCTATTACGTCAACCTTGGCATCGGCATCCCGACGCTGGTCGCCAACCATATCCCCGCGGGGATGACGGTCACGCTGCAGTCCGAAAACGGCATGCTCGGCATCGGCCCCTTTCCCTATGAGGGCGAGGAGGATCCCGACCTGATCAATGCGGGCAAGCAGACGATCAGCGAGCTGCCGCAGTCCGCCTATTTCTCCTCGTCGGACAGCTTCGCGATGATCCGCGGCGGGCATATCGACCTCACCGTGCTGGGCGCGATGGAGATTGCCGAAAATGGCGACATCGCCAACTGGATGATCCCGGGCAAGATGATCAAGGGCATGGGCGGCGCGATGGACCTCGTCGCCGGGGTCAAGAAGATCATCGTCGTGATGGAGCATAATGCCAAGGACGGCAGCCCGAAGTTCATCCCCGAATGCACGCTGCCGCTGACCGGCAAGAATGTCGTCGACATGATCATCACCGACCTCGCGGTGTTCAGGCGCGACGACCATGACAGCCCGTTCCGGCTGATCGAGCTCGCGCCGGGCGTGACGGCGGAGGAGGTCGCCGAGAAGACCACGGCACATTATATTGCCTGACGTCGCGGCCAATCCCGGCTCCACCTGGCTGATCGCCGGCGGGTGGTTGTCGGTGGCGGCCGCGCTGCTTCACATCGCGTGCATCTTCGGCGGGCCCGAATGGTATCGCTTCTTCGGCGCCGGCGAGGGCATGGCGCGGGCCGCGGCGCGCGGCGAGCTGCGGCCGACGCTGATCACGCTGGGCATTGCGACGGTCCTGCTGGTCTGGGCCGCCTATGCCTTTTCGGGCGCCGGTTTGCTCCCGCACCTGCCGCTGCTGGGGACAGGGCTGGTTATCATCACGGCGATCTATCTGCTGCGCGGGCTTCTGTTCGTGCCGCTTCATTTCCGGCGGCCGCAACATAGCGACAGCTTCGCGATCTGGTCGTCGCTGATCGTGCTTGCCTATGGCGCGGTTCATGCGGTCGGGACATTCAGGGCCTGGCGCTATCTCGCACCCTGAACCGTGCCGGGGGTGACGGCAGCGGAAGACGCGGCTAAGACGGCTGGTACATACAAGGTCGCAATCCAGTCACGAGTCGATGAAGCGCGTTTTCACCATTTTGATCGCCGTCGCCGCGCTGGGATCAGCCGGCTGGTTCGGCATCCACGCCCTTGGCGGCAGCCGCCCCCTCGCCAGTATTCCGATCCCGCTGAGGGCCCCGGAAAATCTGCCCGATACGCCCGCCGAATGGCACGGCCGGATCGACTATCGCACGCTCGACCGGCAATTGACCGGTCTGTCGCAGCGGCCTGAAATGGCGGGGCTGGCGGTGGCGGTGGTCGAAGACGGCGAGTTGCGCTTCGTGCGCACCTATGGCGTCGCCGATGCCTCGACCGGCGCGCCGGTCACGCCGCAGACATTGTTCCGCTGGGCCTCGGTTTCCAAGACCGCGACGGGCGCGCTGGCGGCGGCGCTGGCGAAGGACGGAAGTGTCGATCTGGACCGCCCGATCTCGCGATGGCGCACCTCGCTGCGCTTGCCGGGGGGCGCGGAGTCGCGGGTCACCCTCGGCGATCTGCTGGCCCAGCGCACGGGGCTCACCAAAAATGCCTATGATGAAAAGCTGGAGGAGGGACAAAGCCCGGCGCTGCTGCGCGCGAACCTTGTCGCCGCGCCGCTCCAATGCGAACCCGGCACCTGCCATACCTATCAGAACATCGCCTTCGACACCGCGAGCGAAATATTGGGCGAGGCCGCGAACAAACCCTTCGCCGATACGATCGAGCACCGGTTTTTCCGCCCGCTCGGCATGGTCAGCGCGGGATACGGGATGGATGGGCTGACCGGTGCAAAGGATTGGGCAAGGCCGCACCGCGGCGCGCAGGTCCGCCCGGTCAGGGAGGCTTATTGGCGGGTTCCCGCAGCCGCCGGGGTCGAAAGCGACATCGTCGATTTCGCCAAATGGATGCAGGCGATGATGGGAAGCCGCCCCGACGTGCTGCCGCCGCGCGTTCTGCAAATCGCACACCAGCCGCGCGTCCGTACCGAACCGCTCTATGGCAGCGCGCTGCGCCAGTCGATCAGCGATGCGTCCTATGGCCTCGGCTGGCGAAACTTCACTTATGGCGGCCACCGGCTCGCAGGCCATTCGGGCGCGGTCGCCGGCTATCGCGCGACGATGATTTTCGAACCGGCGACGCGGACGGGCGTCGTCGCGCTGTGGAACAGCGACTGGGGATTTCCCTTCCGCATCCCCTTCGCGGCGATCGACAGCTACCACAAGCGCGAGGACACGCGCTGGCTCGACCTCGACGAATTGCCGCCGGCGACCGGCGGTGCGGCCGGGCCCGGTCCGGCGACGATGGCATTGAAAGAGTAACGACGCTTGCCGCCCGGTCCGCCGCCTGTGTATCAGGCGCGGCCACAGCGAGAGGAGAATCGGATATGCGCGTGCTGCTGACCGGATCGTCGGGCTGGCTCGGACGCTATCTCGCCCCGCTGCTGAACGAAAACGGCCATGAGGTCACCGGGCTCGACGTCGTGCCCGGCGTGCATACCGGGGTGATCGGGACCGTTGCCGACCGCGCCCTCGTCGAACGGACGATGTGCGAGCACGGCATCGAGGCGATCATTCACGGCGGCGCGCTGCACAAGCCCGATATCGTACGCTATCCGCGCCAGGCGTTTGTCGACGTCAATGTCACCGGCACGCTGAACCTGATCGAGGCAGCGGTCGCGGCCGGCAACGACCGCTTTCTCTTCACCTCGACCACCTCGCTGATGGTGCGTGCCGAGGTGCGCGAGGGTGCAGGCGAAGCCGGCGCGTGGTGGATGGACGAGGATTTCGGCCCGATCGAACCGCGCAACATCTATGGCATCACCAAGCTCGCCGCCGAGCAGGCGGTGAAGCTGGTGCACCGCGAGCATGGCATCGCCGCGCTGGTTTTGCGCACCGGGCGCTTTTTCCCCGAGGATGACGATACGCACGAAGCCCCGGGCGGCGAGAATCTGAAGGCCAATGAATTGCTACACCGCCGCCTGACGGTCGAGGACGCCGCCGCGGCACATCTCGCCGCGCTCGGGGCCGCGCCCGAAATCGGCTGCGACACCTTCATCCTCTCCGCCCCGCCGCCGTTCGCGCGCGAGGAAGCCGAAGAGCTTGCCCGCGATGCGCGTGCGGTAATCGCGCGCCACTATCCCGATGCGGCCGATCTCTATGCCGCCAAGGGCTGGGTACTCCCCGAAATCATTGATCGCGTTTACGACCCGTCGCGCGCCGAGCGTCGCTTCGGCTGGCGTGCGCGGAGCGATTTCGCCAGCGTGCTCGCAGCGCTGCGCGATGGCACCGAACTGCCGTTCGCGCACGATCCCCATTATACGTCTCCCATCGTCGCACAGGAGCGCGAAGCATGTATGTGCTGATCACCGCCAACCGCAATTATTCGAGCTGGTCGCTCCGCCCGTGGATGCTGATGAAGGGCCTTGGCGTCCCCTTCGACGATCAGATCGAACCCTTCACCAACCCGATCAACTATGACGAGTTTCGGAGCTTCTCGCCGACCGGACAGGTCCCCGTGCTGCTCGATGAAGGGCGGACGGTTCATGATTCGCTCGGCATCGCCCTCTACCTCGCCGACCGGCACAAGGGCGTATGGCCAGCCGACCCCGATGCGCGCGCCTGGGCGCAATGCGCGGCCGCCGAAATGCACAGCGGCTTTTCGGCCCTGCGCAATGATTGCACGATGAATGTCGGCGTCCGCGTGACGCCGAAACCGCCGTCAGGCGCGCTCCGGCTCGACATTTCGCGCATCCGCGAATTGTTCGCCGAGGGGCTGTCGCGCTTCGGCGGCCCGTTCCTCGCCGGCGACCGTTTTACCGCCGTCGACGCCTTCTTCGCCCCCGTGGCCTTCCGCATCCGCACCTATGGCCTCGACGTCGGCGCGGGGCAGGCCTGGGTCGATCATATGCTCGCGCATCCCGCAATGGTCGAATGGGAACGGCAGGCGCTGCTCGAAAGCTGGCGCGAGGAAAGCCACGAGGCCGAACTGGCCGCGGCGGGGGTGGTCACCGCCGACTATCGGACGGCCTGATCGGCGAGCGCCTCGCGTACCACAGCGATACCCGCTTCGCGCTGCACCCCGAGCTCGCGCTTGAGCTTCGCCGGATCGCGCGCAAAGACGAAGCCGAAGCTGACCCCGCCTTCCTTGCCGATCGTTGCGTGATGGAGCTTGTGCGCCTGCACCAGCCGTTTCGCATAGCCACGCCGCGGCACCCAGTGAAAGTAGCGCTGGTGGACGAGCCCGTCGTGCACCAGCGTGTAGATGAGCCCGTAAAAAAAGATGCCCAGCCCGATCCACGTCGCCGGCTCCCACGCCGATGCGCCCCTGATCATCGGGCTGCCGAGGGCGAACATCGAGATGCTCATCGCCGCGCCAGCGAGCCCGAACAGGTCATTCCTTTCGAGCATCCCGTCATGCGGTTCGTGATGGTCGCGGTGCCACGCCCAGCCAAAGCCGTGCATGATATATTTGTGGCTCGCCCATGCGACCAACTCCATCGCCACGACGGTGGCGAAAATGAGCGCGATGATGGCGAGCGTCGACATGGGGGGATTATAGGCCTGTTGCTTGCGCGAGGCCACCTCTCCTCCTTCGTCATCCCGGACTTGATCCGGGATCCATCCTGCAGCCGATGCTATGGACCCCGGATCAAGTCCGGGATGACGAGAGGGAGCGTGAAGATCGGCGACCGAAAATTGCGTTTTTGATCGCCACTCGCTTGCATTGTTATGCGGGTGGCTTAAGTGGGCGGCATGACTCGGCCCCGCACCCTCTATGAGAAAATCTGGGACGCGCATGTCGTCGAACAGCGCCCCGACGGTACCTGCCTGATCTTCATCGACCGTCACCTCGTCCATGAAGTCACCAGCCCGCAGGCGTTCGCCGGGCTTCGTGCAAGCGGGCGCACGGTGCGCCGCCCCGACCTGACGCTCGCGGTACCCGACCATAATGTACCCACGACGCCGCGGCGCGACGCCGCGGGGAAGAGGCTGCCGATCGCCGACGCCGAAAGCGCAGCGCAGCTCGCCGCGCTCGAAAAGAACGCGCCCGAATATGGCATTCGCTACATCGACGCGGTCGCGCCCGAGCAGGGCATCGTCCATGTCGTCGGTCCCGAGCAGGGCTTTTCGCTGCCCGGCGCGACGATCGTCTGCGGCGACAGCCACACCGCCTGCCACGGCGGCATCGGCGCACTCGCTTTCGGCATCGGGACGAGCGAGGTCGAGCATGTGCTCGCGACGCAGACGCTGCTGCTCCAGCCGTCGAAGACGATGGAAGTGCGCGTCGAGGGCGAGGTCGGCCCCGGCGTGAGCGCGAAGGACATCATCCTCCACATCACCGGCGTCATCGGCGCCGCGGGCGGCACCGGCCATATCATCGAATATACCGGCAGCGCGATCCGCGCGCTTTCGATCGAAGGGCGCCTGACCGTCAGCAACATGGCGATCGAGGGCGGCGCGCGCGCGGGCCTGATCGCGCCCGACGAGGTGACGTTCGAATATCTCCAGGGCCGCCCCTATGCGCCGAAGGGCGCCGACTGGGACGCCGCGGTCGAATATTGGACGAGCCTCGCGACCGATCCCGGCGCGACCTATGACAAGAGCGTCGTGATCGACGCCGCCGACATCGCGCCGAGCGTCACCTGGGGCACCAGCCCCGAGGATGTCGTGCCGATCACCGGCATCGTCCCCGATCCCGCGAGCTTTGCCGACCCGTCGAAGCAGGCGGCTGCCGCGAAATCGCTCGCCTATATGGGGCTCGAGCCCGGGACGCGGATGCAGGATGTGCCGGTCGAAAATATCTTCATCGGCAGCTGCACCAACAGCCGCATCGAGGATTTGCGCGCCGCCGCCGCGGTGATCCGGGGCCGGCACAAGGCCGACAATGTCCGCTGGGCGATCGTCGTGCCCGGATCGGGGCTCGTCAAAGCGCAGGCCGAGGCCGAAGGGCTCGACCGCATCTTCATCGACGCGGGGCTCGAATGGCGCGAACCGGGCTGTTCGGCGTGCCTCGCGATGAACCCCGACAAGGTGCCCGCAGGCGAGCGCTGCGCCTCGACGAGCAACCGCAATTTCGTCGGCCGTCAGGGCCCCGGCGCGCGCACGCATCTGGTCAGCCCCGCGATGGCGGCGGCGGCAGCGGTGACCGGCAAGCTCACCGACGTACGGGAGCTGATGGATTCATGATCGTGTCCGCAAAAGCCCTTGAGCTAGCCGGATTTTTGCTCGCTCATGCCTTATGGGTTTCATCGGAGCTCAAAGAAGGCGAACTTTATGTTCCGCAGGCTCTGTGCGAGTCAACTGCAAGCGAACGACAGCTTTTCGTTTTTGAGGCTCCCACACAACAGGAAGCAATTGATAAGGGGAAGCAGTTTCTGCAAGCCGAAGGCGGTCGCTTTGCCCGCTGCATTTTTGCCCGCGATGGACAGGCTGATCCGGGAAGCGGCTACGTCGATCTATTGACCCTCGATATAGTCGAAGGCGACTTGCCACCGAAATTGACTGTAATCCAACCGTATAAGCCCGCGGCGAGCGGGCATTTTCAACTTCTCGGGAAAGAGCTCTTGCTCGACGACACTGGCCAACTCGGAGTTGAAAAAGCGAAGGCAATGGCCGCTACGATCCACAACGGGGCAGCGAGCCATCCCGGTGCAAGCCGTGAGTGGCATTCTTGGAATGCTGAGCGCAGCGAAAGGAATCCCCTGCAATGACCCCGCTCGACAAGGTCGAAGGCCGCGCGATCCCGTTCGGGCTCAAGAATGTCGACACCGACGTGATCATCCCCGCGCACTGGCTGAAAACCACGACGCGCGAAGGCATGGGCAAGGGGGCATTCGAAAGCCTGCGCACCGACCCAGACAATCTGTTCGACAGCGCCGAGTTCAAGGGCGCGCCGATCCTGATCGCGGGCGACAATTTCGGTTGCGGGTCGAGCCGCGAACATGCCGCATGGGCGCTCGGCGACCTCGGCATTCGCGTCGTCATTGCGCCGTCCTACTCGGACATTTTCTCGGGTAATGCGGTGAAGAACGGCATCCTGCCCGTCGTCCTGCCGCAGACGGCGATCGACCGGTTGATGGAGGTTGCCACAACCGATCCGGTCTTCGTCGACCTCGAGCATCAGACGGTGACGACGCAATTCCAGGATCGTTTCACCTTCGAGATCGATCCGTTTCGCAAGATGTGCCTGCTCGAGGGCCTCGACGAGATTTCGCTCACCGAAAAGAGTGATGCCGCAATCGGCGCCTATGAAAGGCAGCTCGACACCGATCGCCCGTGGATGCGTCCTGCCGCATAACATCAAACGAACACCATAAGAGGAGAAGATGATGAAGGCTCTCTTGTCGACCGCAACCGGCGGCCCCGAAACGCTGATGCTCGGCGAATTGCCGCGCCCGACCGCGGGCAAGGGCCAGATCGTGATCGACGTGAAAGCCTGTGCGGTCAACTTCCCCGACGTGCTCATCATCGAGGACAAGTATCAGTTCCGTCCCGAACGCCCCTTCGCCCCCGGCGGCGAGGTCGCGGGGCTCGTTGCCGAGGTCGGCGAAGGTGTCACCGAGTTCAGGGTGGGCGATCGCGTGATCGCGGGTTGCGGCAATGGCGGCATGTCCGAAGCCGTCGCGGTTTCGGTGCACAATGTCTATCATCTGCCCGAGGCGCATGACTTCGCCGCGGGCGCATCACTGCTGATGACCTATGGCACCAGCATCCACGCGCTCGTCGATCGCGGCCATATCGAGGAAGGCGACACCCTGCTCGTCCTCGGCGCCTCGGGCGGCGTCGGCATCGCCGCGGTCGAACTCGGCAAGGCGTTCGGCGCGCGCGTCGTTGCCGGCGTGTCGAGCGAGGAAAAGGCCGGAATCGCGCGTAAGGCGGGCGCCGACGAGGTTGTGATCTATGGACGCCAGCCGTTCGACAAGGACCAGTCCAAGGAGCTTGCGAACAAGTTCAAGGAAGCCGTCGGCCCCAACGGCGCCAACGTCATCTATGACGCGGTCGGCGGCGACTATGCCGAGCCCGCGCTACGCTCGATCGCGTGGGAAGGCCGCTACCTCGTCGTCGGCTTCCCGGCCGGCATCCCGCGCCTGCCGCTCAACCTGACGTTGCTCAAGAGCTGCGACGTCGCGGGTGTCTTCTGGGGCGCGTTCGTGATGCGCGAACCGGCGCGCAACCGCGCCAATATCGCGCGACTGTTCCAGTTGTGGGAACAGGGCAAGATCGAGCCGCGCGTCACCGAAAGCTTTGCGCTGGCCGACGGCGGCAAGGCGATCGCCAAGCTCGGCGACCGGACCGCGGTCGGCAAGCTGGTCATCACCATCTGAAATATCGCCCCGACCCCGCGCTGACCGAAGCGCTCGACGCGCTCGCGCTGTCGGGGCGGGTCGAGGTGCGGGTGACACCCGGCGCGAGCCGCGACGACGTCCGGATCGTCGATGGCACCGTCCAGCTTCGCGTCACGGCGCCGCCTGCAGACGGCGCCGCGAACGAAGCGGTGCTACGCCTGCTCGCCGCCGCGCTCGGTCGTCCGATGCGCGACCTGACGCTGCTGCGCGGCGCCTCTGCCCGCGTCAAATTGATCGGAATTGCGACGAGTCGATAGCGGCAGGTTAACCAATTGGCAGGGGCTCGGCGCTATGGAAGACAGCAGGACTAGCTGGGCCAGGGTGGATCATGGCAAAACGCCGATCGACAAGCGCTGAAGGTGACGCGAGCATCGCGAATATTTCGCGTACCCGCCGTGCGCAGCTTGTCGCCGAGTTCGAGGGCGAGCTCGGCATCGACCACAAGGCGCGCGCCAAGGCCGAAGAGGCCGAGCGCCGCTGGATCGCTCGCAAGACCTTCATCGTCTGGACGATCGCCGTGATGTTCTTTGCCATCGCCTGTCAGAAGCTGTGGATCATGGGCCATGACGTCGACGTGCCCTTTTCCGACATCAACCCGGTGCGCAGCCTGTTCGGCGAGTAGCGGTCGAGACACCGCCATGCGCCCGCGCCGCGATCGCTCGCGGCGCCGGACGTCGAATCACCCGATCAATAAACGCGCGCCTTCGGCTTGATATAGTCGACGTCGTCCGACAGCGTATATTCGTGGACCGGACGGTAATCGAGGCGAACGCCGCCGCCCTTGCCGCCCCAGCCGTCGAACCATGCAACCGTATGCTTCATCCACGTCGCGTCGTCGCGATTGGGGAAATCCTCGTGCGCGTGGGCGCCGCGGCTTTCCTTGCGGTTGAACGCCGAATGCATCGTCACCGTGGCCTGCGAAATCAGGTTATCGAGCTCGAGCGTTTCGATGAGGTCGGTATTCCAGATCAGGCTGCGGTCGGTGACGTGGACGTCGTTCATCCGCTGGTACGTCTTGGTGAGCTTTTCCTTGCCCTCGGCCATCAGCTCGTCGGTGCGGAACACCGCCGCGTGCTGCGACATCGCGCGCTGCATCTCGGTACGGATTTCCGCGGTCGGCGAGCCGCCGTTGGCGTTGCGGAAATGGTCGAGACGCGCAAGCGCGAGGTCGGCGCTGTCTGCCGGCAGTGCGGCCTGCGCCGCGCCGGGCTTCAGGATTTCCTTGAGGCGATGCCCCGTCGCGCGGCCGAAGACGACAAGGTCGATCAGGCTGTTCGAGCCGAGGCGGTTCGCGCCATGGACTGACACGCACGCAGCTTCGCCCACGGCGAAGAGGCCGGGGACCACGGTGTCGGGGCCGTCCTTGCCGAGCGTAACGACTTCGCCATGATAGTTACAGGGGATGCCGCCCATATTGTAGTGAACCGTCGGCACGACGGGGAGCGGCTGGCGCGTCAGATCAACGCCTGCGAAAATCTTGCCGCTCTCGGTGATCCCCGGCAGGCGCTCGGCGAGCACCGCGGGATCGATATGGTCGAGGTGCAGATAGATATGGTCGGCGTGCGGGCCGACGCCGCGGCCTTCGCGGATTTCGAGCGCCATCGAGCGCGACACGACGTCGCGTGACGCGAGGTCCTTCGCCGACGGGGCATAGCGTTCCATGAAACGCTCGCCTTCGGAGTTGGTGAGGTAACCGCC
>JAGHZY010000032.1 GCA_017745175.1 Sphingopyxis sp.
CGCGGGGGCTGTTGCTCCCGACCGCGATTTTCGCTCGCTGGAGCTGCTGAAACTTTCCGTCGGCCGCCCGGATCGAGGGGTGTGCGTTGACTATGAGAACGTTCTCATATACGAATTTTCTCGTAACGATACGCTGCCGCCGGAAAGAGCGGCCGATGCGGGGGAATGGGATGCGGGCGTCTCGAAAATAATGTTGCCCGGACTCCGGCGCCCGGTCACCGCGCCGGTGACGCGCGCCATTGCGGCGCCGGGGGCCGAAGGTGGCGTGGCAGCCACCGTCCGGCAACGGGATGACGCTGCCGTCGGCGACTGCGGCAGCATGGGGGATCAGGAGCGATAATGGGGCGTCGGCGGCAGTCGGTCACGATCAGGCATGTCGCGGCCGACGCGGGGGTGTCGCTGCAGACGGTGAGCCGCGTCATCAACAACGAGCCCAATGTCCGCCCCGAAATGAAGGAACGCGTCCGGGCGTCGATCGACAGGCTGGGCTATGTGCCGTCGATCGCGGCGCAGCGGATGAGCGGGTCGCGCTCCTATCTGATCCTTGCGATCAACGACCGCGAGCGCACGATCGCCGACTGGCAGGGCCGGCAGGGAGGCGACTGGGTCGACCAGATGCTGTTCGGCGGGATGCTGAAATGCGCCGAGTTCGGATACCGGATGATCTTCGAACTCGTCGACACGCATAATGATCATGTCGAACGCGAACTGCGCGCGGCGATCGCGGCGCTCCAGCCCGACGGCGTGATCCTGACCCCGCCGCATTCGGACAGTCCGCTGATCGTCGGCCTGCTCGACCAGCAGAAGATTCCGTTCGCGCGCATCGGCTCGCGCGGCGGGGCGGCGGGGATCGCGCTGACGATGGATGACGAGGGATCGGCGCGGCGCGCGACGCGGCACCTGACCGACCTCGGGCACAGGCGCATCGGCTTTATCGCGGGGCCGCCCGAATATAGTCTCAGCCGCTGGCGTATCGACGGCTGGGAGGGCGAGATGACAGCCGGGGGGCTGCCGACGGCCGGACTGCTCGTCGAAGGCGACTTCACCTATGCCTCGGGCGCCGCGGCGGCGCGCCAACTGCTCGGCGGTATCGATCCGCCGACCGCGATCATCGCGAGCAGCGACCAGATGGCGCTCGCGACGCTCGAGGTCGCGCGCGCGAAGGGGCTCGACGTGCCCGGACAATTGTCGATCGTCAGTTTCGACAACACCCCGGTCGTGCGTTTCACGCAGCCCGCGCTGACCGCGGTCGACCAGCCGGTCGCCGAGATCACATCGCGCGCGGTCGAACTGATCATCGCGGCGCAGCGCGGCGCGGCGCGCCCGGCCGGGCCGATACGCGTGCAGGGCGGGCTGGTCCCGCGCGGTTCGACCGCCGCGCCGGCCGTCGGTCATGACTGACACCGGCGTCGCGCGGCGCCAGTCGCCCGCTTTCCTGTTCCTCTATGCGCTCGCTTGGGCGGGCAGCGCGATTGCCTATGTTCCGTTCCTGACGATCTGGCTGCCCGGCCGGATGACGCAGCTGTCGGGGGCGGCCGATGTCCAGATGCTCGGCTTTGCCACCTTTTTCGGCGCGATTGCGGCGAGCGTCGGCGGGGTCGCTTTCGGCTGGCTCAGCGACCGGACGCGCAACCGGCGCGGCTGGGTGCTGACCGGGCTGGTGCTGAGCCTGTCGCTGTTGCTGCTTGTCCCGCTCGCACCGACCGTCGGGACGCTGGTCGGGTTCATCATCCTGTGGCAGCTCGCGCTCAACATGATGCTCGGTCCGCTCGCCGCATGGGCGGGCGACGTCGTGCCCGACGCGCAGAAAGGGTTGCTCGGCGGGCTGCTCGCCTTTTCGCCTGCGCTCGGC
Source organism: Sphingopyxis sp. (assembly GCA_017745175.1). Lineage (GTDB taxonomy): Bacteria > Pseudomonadota > Alphaproteobacteria > Sphingomonadales > Sphingomonadaceae > Sphingopyxis. The sequence goes on from JAGHZY010000032.1 coordinate 1,853, forward strand.
GCCTGGTCGGGGGCGCTTGTCACCTGGCCGGGGCTGGTGCCGGGCGATGGGCGGCTGATCGTCATCGCGCTGCTCGTTGCGGGCGCGGTGCTGCCCGTCCTGCTGTTCGGCCGGCCGCGGCCGTTTCCCGAACTCGCGGCGCCGCCCGAACGCGCCGCCGATACGCGGCCGGAGCGGCCGGACGGCCGCGCGATACGGATGTGGCTGGCGCGCCTCCTCGTCCAGATCGCCGAGGCGGCGCTCTTCGCCTATCTCTATTTCTGGTTTCGATCGATCGATCCGGGGATGCACGACCATGAAAAGGCGCGCATTTTCGGGCTTGCGCTGTCGCTCGCAATACCGATCGCGCTGGTCGGCGGGCGGTGGGCCGACCGCCACGACCGGCCCTTCCTGCCGCTCGTGGTCAGCGCGGCGGTGTCGGCTGCGGGGATGATCGGCATGGCCCTCGCGACCGGAATCGGCATGGCGAAGGCCAGCTATCTGGTCTTCGGCACCGCGACGACGGTCTTTCTCTCCCTCCACGCCAGCCAGACGCTGCGTATCCTGCCGCGGTCGGACCGGCGCGGGCGCGATCTGGGCATCTTCAATCTCACCAACACCATGCCTTCGCTGATCATGCCGTGGCTGACGATTTCGCTCGTCCCCGGGTTCGGTTTCGACGCGCTTTTCCTGTTGCTCGCGGGGCTGACCACGATCGCCGTGCTGCTGCTCGCCACGATGCCGCGCCGCGCCGATCCCGCCCTGAACGCAGCGCCGGACCCGGTTCGGCTCCTGAATACGAATGGACAGGCGGTCGGCGATAATCCGCCTTGCCCGCCGAAGGCAAAATGACGACAGGTCGGCAACAGAGACACATCAGGTCGGGGAGAGAGATATGGCATTGGCGCCCAACGTCGCGACGAGCGCGGACCCGAACGTAGCCGGACAGCCGGGCAAGGGCGGTGGCAGCACGCGGGTCGTGCTGATCCTCGCCTTTGCGGTGTTCTTCCTGCTGGGCGGGGTGACGAACATCAACGACCTGCTCGTCGGCAAGTTCAAGCCGATGTTCCACCTGACGCATGCGCAGGCCAACCTCGTGCAGATGGCGTTTTTCATCGCTTACGGCGCCTTCTCGATCCCCGCCGGGATCGTCATGTCGAAGCTCGGCTATATTCGCACCTTCGTGCTAGGCTTCATCATCGTGGCGGCGGCCGCCTTTCTCTTCATCCCGGCTTCGGCGGCGGCGTCCTACCCCGGATTCCTCGCCGCGCTCTTCTGTATCGGCGCGGGGATCACGGTGTTGCAGGTCGCGATGAATCCGGTGATCACGACGCTGGGGCCGGTCGAAACCTCGCCCAGCCGGCTGACCTTTGCACAGGCGTTCAATTCGATCGGCGTGTTCCTGATGGTCTATGGCGGCGCGACTTTCCTGCTCGGCGATTCGACGCCGATCAACGCCGAGACTGCGAGCGAGGCGCAAATCCAGGCCTATCGCGTCGCCGAAGGCGCATCGATCGGAACCGCCTATATGTGGCTCGGGGTGCTGATGCTGGCGATCGCGGCGGTGTTCTGGATGTATCGGTCGACGCTCGACCATGCGAGGGCCGACGACGTGAAGCTCGAGGGCACCTGGGGCCTCCTGACCCACAACCGCCGCGTCCAGTTCGGCGCGCTGTGCATCTTCGTCTATGTCGGCGCCGAAGTGGCGATCGGCTCGAACCTGATCGCCTATCTCGCCGAGCCGAGCGTGATGGGGCTGGGACTCCAGGCGGCGGGCAAGCTGGTTGCGATGTACTGGCTGGGCGCGCTGGTCGGCCGGCTGCTCGGCGGTTTCATCCTGCGACTGGCGAAGCCGGGACGGGTGCTCGCGACCTTCGCGACCGGCGCGATTTCGCTGATCGTCGTGTCGGCGGTGACGACGGGCGCGCTGTCGGGCTGGGCGCTGATTCTGGTCGGTTTCTGCAATTCGCTGATGTTCCCGACGATCTTCAGCCTCGCGACCGAAGGGCTGGGCGAACGGACGCCGCAGGGGTCGGGAATCATGTGCACCGCGATCATCGGCGGGGCGATCGTCCCGTTCCTGTTCGGAACGGTGGCCGATCTGGGCGGCAACATCCGTCTCGCGCTGGCGGTTCCGCTGATCTGCTACGCGATCATCGCGAGTTTCGGGCTGTGGACGGCGGCGCGTCCGGCAACGACGGCGTAACGATCGGGCGGCGTGCGCGGGCGCCGCGATCGGGCGCTGCGTGCGGTCGTCCGACGGGCAAAGCCGCGGACGATCGGCCCTGATGCACGATCGTCCGCGGCTCGCCCCCTCGTGGAACCCGGACTTATGCGGGGTCGGCGATCCGGATGCAGTTCCGGCCGGCGGCCTTCGCCTTGTAGAGCGCTTCGTCGGCCGCCTTGAGCGCGGCGCGCGCGTCGCCATGGCCGAAGGCATCGGCAACCCCGCCCGAAAAGGTTATCTGGCCGAAGGGCTCGTCGGTCTTGCGGTTGATGAGGCGCCGGTCGGCGAGCGCTTCGCGCGCGTCGTCGAGCTTTTCGGCCGCCTCGGTCGGCGTCAGGCCGCGGAACAGCATGACGAACTCCTCGCCGCCGTGGCGCGCGACATGGCAATGATCGTTCGAGATGCGCGCGAGCGTGTCGGCGATCGCCTTGATCACGCGGTCGCCCGCCTCGTGACCGTGGAGGTCGTTGACCTTCTTGAATTCGTCGATGTCGCAAAAGGCGATGCTCAGGGGTTCGACCGCCGCGCGCGCCTCCTTGTAATGGCGATCGAGCAACGTCTCGAACGCCCGGCGGTTGGGCAGTCCGGTCAGATAATCGAGCTCGGCGTCGCGCTTGGCGCGGTCGAGGCTGCGGCGCAGCGCCTTCGCCTCATCCTCGCTTCTGCGCATATCGTCCTCGGCCTTGCGCGTGCGATCGAGCATCACCCTGGCGAGATCGGCGAGGTTCGAGACGATGCGTCCCGTTTTCTGGAGCTGCTCGAGGTCGACGACATGTTGTTCGAGTTCGGTCCCATAGTCGCTGGTGACCGTGCGGGCTTCCTTGGTGTTCGTCTGGAACGCCTCGATATTGGTTTCGAGCCGCGTCATCAGCCGGTCGAGTTCGACACGGTCGGGCTGGTTGCCGTCCTGCTCGTCGAGTTCGTTGAGCCATTTCTGGCTGATCCCGTCGGCGGTCTGCGCCTGCGCGACGATCTGCCGCGCGAGGCGGGGATTGCTGCCCGAGAAGGCGGCATGGGCAAGCAGCAGATTCGTCGGCGATACGTCGAGGTCATTGTCGACGAGAAAGGAGGTGATCGATGCGGCGAGTTCATAGCGCGCCTCGCGGGCGGCGCCGCCCGGAGGCTTGCGGCCTCCGTCAGGGGTGTCGCCGCGTGCGTGGCGAAGCCCCAGCCAACCCAGGAGCCGCCCTACCGGCTCGTTCGATGCTGTCGCTTTGGTGGTCATGCGAGCTATAACGAGCGCTAGAACGCGCTTTTAAGGCCGATTTCCCCGTCGCGGCGCGATTTTTTGACCGAATTGGACCAGTCCGACGATGGCCGGTGCAATCGGCGTGTCAAAACAGCGGCTTACCGCGCGGAATCGCGTGAACGATTGCGCGAGCGGCCCATTGTCTGGCACTGAGCGAGACGAATATCGGAGGAGCGACCTTTGCTGGGCTGGATTTTTTTCGCGCGCGACCTCGATCCGGCCTTGCCGGAGGTCCCCGAAATCCTGCGCTTTCAGGAGGCGGCCGCGGCGCGCGGGCTCGAACTTCACGTCCTGAAGCCGCATAATTTCGATATCGTCGCGGCGCCGGTCGATGGCTGGTCGGTCCATTATGAGGGCCATTCGCTCGAGCGGCCCGATTTCATCCTGTGCCGTACCGGCGCCGAAACCGATTATTTCACGCTCGCGGTGCTCCGCCATTTCGAACGGCGCGGGGTGCGGCTGATCAACGGACCCGCGGCGATCGACCTTGTCGCCGACAAGCTCCACACGATGCAGCGGCTCGCGCGCGCGGGCCTGCCGATCCCGGCGACGATTCTCGGCAAATTCCCGATCGGGGTCGATGTGGTCGAGGAGGAGCTGGGCTTTCCGCTGATCGTCAAGACGCTGCGCGGCACCCGCGGCACGGGGGTCCTCAAATGCGAGGATCGCAGCCAGTTCGAGGACCTTGCCGGGCTGCTCGAAAGCGCCGATGCCAAGGCCGATTTCCTGTTCCAGCATTATGTGCGGTCGAGCCACGGCCGCGACGTGCGGGTGCTCGTGATCGGCGGGCGCGTGATCGCCGCGATGGAGCGGCGCGCACCCGCGGGCCATTTCAAGTCGAACGTCTCGCTGGGCGGCGTCGGCATTGCGTACACGCCGACGGGCGAGATGGCCGATCTCGCGGCGCGCGCCGCCGATACGCTGGGGCTGGAGGTCGCGGGGATCGACATATTGTTCGACGAGGAAGGCTACCGGATCTGCGAGGCGAACAGCGCGCCCGGCTTTCAGGGGCTCGAACGCGCGTGTGCGATCGATGTCCCCGATGCGATCTTCGACTGGATCGAGGCGACCCACGCGGCCGAGGAGCGGCCGATCCGGGCGGTGACGGGCGAGGCGCTGATCGATCTTGTCTTCGGCGGGCGGCTCAGCCTGCGTTCGATCGGCGACCGGCTCGACGAACCGCGCGCCTTTGCGCGCGCGGTCGGCGTCCGGCTGGTCGGCGCCGGGCTGGGCTCGGTCGTGTCGTCGCTGGTGCCGGGGCGGCGGGCGGCGCCGCACAGCCCGGTGGCGCGGCGGCTCGAGGCCCTGCGCGCCGATGCGCGCGGTGTCCCGATCGGCGTCGACAGCGATATCGACCAGGAACAGACGCTGCTGACCGTGCTCGGCGTATCGATCTGGGCCGCGGTCCTGCCGTGGCTGGCCGGCGGCGCGCCGATCTTCGCCGGTGCGCTGTCGCTGATCGCGCTCGGTTTTCCGGCGGTGTTCCTGCTCACGCGCAGAACGGGCAAGGCGGCGCGCCGGAAAGCGGCGCAATGACCATTTTCGACGGGCTGACGCTCTGGGCGCTGCTGCCTTTCATCATCGTCGGTTTCGCCGCGCAGCTGATCGACAGCGCGCTCGGCATGGCGTTCGGCGTCATCGGCACGGCGCTGCTGCTTGTCCTCGGCCTGCCGCCGGTCTCGGCATCGGCTGCGGTGCATGTGGCGGAAAGCTTCACCGGCGGCGTGTCGGGGCTGGCGCACGCGGTGCAGCGCAATGTCGACTGGCGGCTGTTCCGCCGGCTGGTCGTGCCGGGTATCGTGGGCGGGCTGATCGGCGTGTGGCTGCTCACCAGTATCGATAACGGCATCGCGCGGCCCGTCGTGCTCGCCTATCTGGGTGCGGTCGGCATCTATCTGCTCTGGCGCGGCGCGCGGCGCCCGCAAACCTATCGCAGCCTGAAGCTTGTCGGACCGCTCGGCCTTATCGGCGGGATCGCCGACGGATCGGGCGGCGGCGGCTGGGGGCCGATCGTCAGCGCGAACCTGCTCGCGCAGGGCGCCGAACCGCGCACGGTGATCGGCACGGTCAATGCATCCGAGTTTTTCGTCACCGTGACGATCGCCGCCGGGTTCATCGGCGCGATGGGCTGGCACAGCTTCAGCACCGCCGCGATCGGTCTGCTGATCGGCGGCGTCGTCGCGGCGCCGATCGGGGCGTGGCTCGCCCGCCGCCTCCGCGCCGACTGGCTGGTCGGCGGCGCGGGGGTGTTGCTGCTGCTTGCGAGCGCCTATGGCTTCCTTGCGCTGATGTTCGAGCCGGTGCCGACCTTCCGCGGCTTCTGACGGTTCAAGCCGCGCAACGCGTCAGCCGGGGCGGGTCCAGATCTTGGTGCGGCAGAAGAAGGCGATGCAGCCCTTGAGTTCGAGCTTGCCGTTCGGAAGCAGTTTCAGCTGCCCCTTCGCCGCGCCGTCGCCCGATTCGGGATCATAGACGGGGCCGCCCTTCCATTCGGTCGGACCGCCGGTGAAGCCGTTGAGCACGACGAGGCCCCTGAGCTTGCGCTGGCGCAGTTTCGGGTCCGAATTGCGCTCGTCGCGCAGGTCGGGATTGGCGCGCAGCCGCCTGGCGTCGACGACCTTGCCGCAGAGCGCCTTGCCGCAGCGGTAGATCTCGACGCGCCCGCCCTCGCTGCCCGTCGCCCAGACGCCGGTGATGTCGGCGGCCGCGGCGGGTGTCGCGAAGGCCGCGGCCCCGAGGATGAGCAAGGCGCGCATCATGCGGCCAGCGCCTTTGCCCGGCTGCCTTCGAGCAGGCGGAGGGCCTCTTCGAGCAGCGGCCGGTCGTCGACCTCCCACGGGTGGAAGCCCGGCTTCATATAGGTGAAGACACCGAGCAGCAGCGCACGCATCAGCCCGTCGCGACCATAGAGCCATGCCAGAAGACCTTTCCACGTCGTCCAGTCGTTGCGACCGTCCTGTGCAAGCAGGTCGGCGGTGTTGCGGAAGATAACATAGTGAAAGCGCATCGTCGTCACGCACATCACCGTGCTGCGCTTCAGCCAGCGGCGAAACGGCGTCATCGTCCGCGCGGCGTGGAGATAGGTGTCGAACGCCACCGCCTTGTGCTCGATTTCCTCGATCGCATGCCAGCGCCACAATTGCCGCGCCTCCTCGGCGGCGCCGCCGAGATGCGCCGGGTTGGCGAGCGCGTCGTGGGCGAGCGTCGCGGTGAAATGTTCGAGCGCGCAGGTTGCGGCGAGCTGCTGGATCGGCGAGCGCCGCTTGACCCATGCGATCGTCCGGCGCGCGCGGTCCTCGGCGGGGGCGATGTCGAAGCCGGCATCCTCGGCCTGGCGGTTGAACACGACATGTTCGCGCGTGTGCATCGATTCCTGATAGAGGAAATCGTCGATCTGGCCGCGCAGCGGCTGTGGCGTGCCCTCGCGATAATGGCGCACCGCCGTCATGAAGAATTTCTCGCCGACCGGGAAGGTCGAGGACAGCGCGTTGAAAAAGGCGGTGCGGCCGGGATCGCCGCTGTGCCACCAGCGCGGCGGCGGGTTTTCGCGGCCGAATTTGAGGTCGCGTTTTTCGATCCGGATATCGGCGGGGGTGTGGAGGGGAGCGGGCATGGTGCAACCTTTCTGCGATCAAAGTTACATTGACATCAATGTTTATATCACGCGATCGAGGGGGCTGCAAGGGGGAGGATGAGGGTGACAATCCACCGCTTTCCGGTAAGGCTTTCGCCGAGAAGGTTATCGCGGGGCGCGGTGGCAGCAAGGGATTGGACCATGTACAAGCAAGCGCGGCCGCACCAGAAACGGCGCAAGCGTTCGGGCGCCGAGGTGCGCGGGGAAGGGCTGGCGGCGGCGCGCGGCCTGCTCCTCGCGCGCGGGCCCGCCGCCGTGACGCTGGCCAATGTCGGGCACGAGATCGGCATGTCGCACGCCAATGTCCTCCATCACTTCGGATCGGCCGCCGGGCTGCAGTCGGCGCTGATGGAATCGATGATACGCGACCTGACCGACGCGCTCGGCAATGTCGTCGAACTGATGAAGACCGACAGCGCCGCGCCGCGCACGATAGCCGACCGCGTGTTCGATGCCTTCGACAAGGGCGGTGCGGGGCCGCTCGCGGCGTGGATCATCCTGTCGGGCGACGTCGAGCATCTCGAACCCGTGCGCGCGGCGGTGCGCGCGCTCGTCGACGCGATCGTCGGCCAGTCGACCGACGAGGCGGCGCCCGACCGCGTGCGCGCGGCGGTGCTGATGATGGCGGTCAGCGCGTTCGGCGACGCGGTGATCGGCCCGCATGTACGCTCGATGCTCGATCAGCCCGACGAAGCGATGCGCGAGCTTGTCGCGCGCATCCTGCCGCTGTTCCTGATCCCGACCGGCCTTCCGCCGGCGGCCTGACCCGGGTCGTTACTCGCTGCCCGACAGCAGGATTTCCTCGTCGGTCGCAGAGACGCGGCGCGCGATACCGTTGAGTTCCATCGCCTTCACGAAGCCCTCGATATCACCCGCCTCGAAGACGCCGACGACCTCCTTCTGCGGGATCTGGCCGTCCTTGAAGACGAGCTTGCGCGCCGAATAGCGGTTCATCTCGGCAACGGCTTCGGACAGCGGGTCGTTCATGAAGATCAGGCGCCCCTCGGTCCAACTGGTTTCCTTGGCGACATCGACGCGGCGGAGCGTCCAGTTGTGATCGGCGCCGATCATCAGCTGGCCGCCGGGAACCATATCGGTTCCACTGCCCGATCCCGACCCGCTTTCCTCGACCCGGACCTTTCCCTGCGCCAGCGTGACGACCATGTTGCCATGTTCGAAACTGACCTCGAAGGCGGTGCCGATCGCGCGCACGCTCTTGCCGCCCGCGTGGACGATGAAGGGACGCGAGGGGTCTGACGCGACGCGGAAGAAGGCGCGACCGCCGACCAGATCGACCCGGCGTTCGCCGGGAGTCTCGTGCAGCCGCATTTCGGTTTCGGCGTCGAGCGTGACCACCGAGCCTTCCGGAAGCGTCACGGTCGTCGTCTGTCCGGCGCCCGTGCGAAAGCGCTGGTCCTGCGTGGGGCTGCCGGGCATGCCGTCCTGATAGAAGGTCCAGCCGACCGTGAAGACCAGTAGCAGCGATGCCGCGAGCGCCAGATGGCGACGCCAGCGCGGGCGGCGGCCGACCTCCTCTTTCTCGGGCTCGGGCGCGGCGAGCATTTCGGGTTCCTGCGGGATCGTTCCGGCGATCATCCACGCGCGCTCGACCCGGCGGTAGGCGTCGCGATGCGTGTCCGACCGATCGAGCCACTCGTGAAAACGATGTTCGTCGTCGAGCGTCATGTCGCCCGATCGCCCGAGATTGAACCACTGCGCCGCCTCGGAGCGGAGCGCGGCGCGCTTCAGCGCTTCTTCGCCGCTCACAGGTCCGACTCCATTTCCTGGACGATGCGCACGAGCGCGCGGTGCATCAGCTCCTTGACCGCCTCCTTCGAGATGCCCATCCGCTGCGCGATGGCCTGATAGGTCAGATTTTCGAACCGGTGATATTGAAAGGCCTCGCGGGCGCGGGGCGGCAGGTTCTGGATCGCGTCGAGCACCCGGCGATATTCCTGCTGCCCGATGACGATGCGCTCGGGCGAGCGTTGCTCGGCGATCTCGATCCCGTCCTCCAGCTCGTCGTGCAACATCGCGCCGCGTGCCTTCTGCCGGCGATGGCGGCTGATCAGGGCGTTGCGCGCCGCAGTGAACAGATAGCGCTCGACATTGTCGATCGGCGCGCTGAGCTGCGCCGACTGCAGGCGCAGGAATACCTCCTGCACGAGATCGTCGACGTCGGCGTCGTCGGCACGGCGACGGAAATAGCGTCGCAGCCCCGGTCCATAGGCCGTCATCCATGCGGCAAGATCGCGATCCGGATGCGGGACCGCCATCGTCAGCAAAGGTCCTGAAAGAACAGGTCCCGATGAAAGAGGCATTGCGAGATGCTCCCAACCCTATGCGTCATCCCGGCATCATTCCCAAATCGGTCATTGCGGCCCCATTCTGCGCTGGAGTTAACAACATAGACGCAGGGGAAGTGCAAAGGGGGGGATCGAATTCGTCCGGCCCCGCAATTTTTCCTAACCGCCCGTTCACTGCCGTAGCTATTAACATTGTTGAAAATTTTATTCGAGCATCCCCCCGGCCTGCAAAATGCCGCGTCTATTCCTGTGGCGTCGCATCGAGCGCCACGAGCAGCGGGACATGAATTCCGCACGACAGGGATGAGGGAGAGGGGACATGCGCTTGGGTGCGTGCAATTTGCGTAATATTCTTTTGAGCGGCGCTGCGATCGGGTGCCTCGCGCTTTCGGCCACGCCCGCGCTCGCGCGCGATCAGGTGACGAGCTATCGCATCCCCGCGCAATCGCTCGATCGTGCATTGCGCGACTTCGGCATCCAGAGCGGCGCGACGATCCTCGTCGACGCATCGATCGTCAACGGCAAGCGGACCGCGGGACACAGCAAGCGGACCGATCCCGAAACCGCGCTGCGCACGCTGCTGCTCGGCACGGGGCTCGGCTATCGCCGCGACGGCAATGTCTTTGTGGTGACACGGGAGGGAAACGGAAGCCCGGCCGCCGCCGGTGACACGATCGAGGACAATTCCGAAATCGTCGTGACCGCGCAGAAGCGCGAGGAAAAGATCAGCGACGTGCCGATCGCGATCAGCGCCTTCACCCCGAAAGCGCTCGACGATCACAAGATCGAGGGCGGCGCCGAACTGGTGCGCGCCGTGCCGAACGTCAACTTCTCGAAAAGCAATTTCAGCGGCTATGACTTCACCATCCGCGGCATCGGGACCAAGGCGATTTCGGCCTCGAACGACCCCGCCGTCGCGGTCAGCTTCAACAACACCCCGCTCATCCGCAACCGCCTTTTCGAATCCGAATTCTTCGACCTCGAGCGCGTCGAGGTGCTGCGCGGCCCGCAGGGGACGCTTTATGGCCGCAACGCGACTGCGGGCGTGGTCAACGTCATCCCGGCGCTTCCCGACGACCGCTTCGGCGGCGAGGTGAAGGGCGAGGTCGGCAGCTTCGAAACGCGGCGCCTGTCGGGCATGCTCAACGTGCCGGTCACCGACACGCTGGCGGTGCGCGTCGCCGGCGCGATGACGAAGCGCGAAGGCTTCGATTACAACACATTCACCCAGCAGCGGGTCAACGGCCGCGATCTCTGGTCGACGCGGGCGTCGATCCAGTGGGAGCCGAGCGACCGGTTCAAGGTGAATGCGATCTGGCAGCATTTCGAGGAAGACGACAATCGCTCGCGCACCGGCAAGCAGCTTTGTACGCGCGACCCGGGGGTAGCGCAGATCGGCAATATCGCGGTGCCCGAATTCCTGCAGGGCCGGTTCAGTCAGGGATGCCAGTCGGCATCGCTCTATGACGACGCCGCATTCGGCGCGCCCAATGCGAAGGCGCTCGCCTATGTCATGTTCCCGCAGATCAACATCGTGATCGGGAGGGACCCGACGGCCACCGGGTCGCGTCCCACGGTCTTCCCGATCGACCGGAATTTCGATCCCTATGGCAATGTCGTCCAGTCGCGCGACCTGAGAGAGGTGGCGACGAGCTACGACCCCGTCTTCCGGGCCAAGAACGATGTCTTCCAGTTCAACGCCGAGCTTGGCCTCGGCGATAGTCTGAAGCTCATCTCGCAGACCGCCTATGCCCGCGATCGCTATTATTCGTCGCAGGATTATAACCGCTTCGTCTCGGCGCCGGTCTTCAACGATTCGGCCGGTCTGGTGCGCAATGCCGTTGGCGCGCCCCTGCCGATGACGGTTCCCGGGCCGACCCCGGGGGGCATTTTCACCGACCCGCAACTGGGGCCGTCGGACCGGATCGTATCCGCCGACCTCAGCCGGTCGCGCAATCGCCAGTGGATGCAGGAACTGCGGCTGCAATCCGCCTCGGACGGCCCGCTGAACTTCAACGTCGGCGCCAATTATCTCGATTTCAAATCGCAGGACGACTATTTCGTCTACAACAACCTGTTCACGCTGATCGCCCAGTATAATTTCAACGGCGCCACGGATAATGGCGGCCGCGTCACGCGCAACTGCGGCGAGGGAACGGCGACGGGCCGCGAATGCGTCTATGTCGACCCCAATCCGATCGGCGAGGGGCCCGAGGACGGCCATAATTATTTCCGCAGCAAGAATCCGGTGCGGACCAAGTCGACGGCGGTATTCGGCGAGCTTTACTGGCAGGCGACCGACGATCTGAAGGTCACGCTCGGGCTGCGCTATACGCGCGACAAAAAGAATGCGACGCCGGTTCCCAGCCAGTTGCTGCTGGGTTCGATCGAAAATGATCCCACCAAGGGCGGGACGGCAACGGGCGGCACAATCAACCGCGGTTTCCGCGAATTTCCCGAAATCAGGCAGAAATGGAACGCGGTGACGGGGCGGCTGGTCGTCGACTGGAAACCCGACCTGTCCTTCACCGACGACACCCTCGTCTATTTTTCGGGGTCGCGGGGGTACAAGGGCGGCGGCGCCAATCCGCCCCGCGCCGATATCGACCAGACGGTGATCCAGTATCAGCCGCTCCCCGAAACCTTCAAACCCGAATATGTCACCGCGTTCGAAATCGGGGCGAAGAACAGCTTCGACGGCGGGCGGTTCACGCTCAACGCCGCGGCCTTTTTCAATGCCTATCAGGATTATCAGATTTCGCAGATCGTCGACCGCATCTCGCTCAACGAGAATTTCAGCGCCAAGACCTGGGGGCTGGAACTCGAGACCGCGTGGCGTCCCTCGCGCAACTTCCGGCTCGATGCCACGCTCGGGCTGCTCGATACGCGGATCGACAAGGGCGCGCGGTCGATCGACGTGATGAACCGCACCCAGGGCAATCCGGACTGGATGCTGCTGCGGCCGTGGATCCAGGTGCCGTCGAACTGCATCGCGCCCAAGGCCCTCGTCGAAAGGATATTGACCTACAACCGGGCGAACGAGGATCTGAAGCTGCTGATGCTGTCCGCGCTATGCGCCGGCTCGGCGCGTTACGGCACCTTCAATCCCGCGCTCTCGGGGGTCCAGCCGGCGTTCCGTTTCGACCAGCAACTGGGCTTCACCTATAATCCGCTGACCGACGCGCCGAATGGCGGGAAGGGCTTCTACGCCGACCTCGGCGGCAACGAACTGCCCAACGCGCCGCATTACACCTTCAACGTCGGTGCGCAGTACAGCATCTTCCTCGAGGGCGGCGACTGGGTGCTGACCTTCCGCGGCGATTATTATCGGCAGGGCAAGAGTTATGCGCGGGTGTTCAACACCGAATATGACCGGTTGAGGGCATGGGACAATGTCAATCTGGCGGTCACGCTCGCCCGCGGCGAGGGCGATTTCGCGCTCCAGCTCTATGTCAAGAATCTGTTCGACAAGGCGCCGATCACCGGCACCTTCACCAACAGCGACGACACCGGGCTCAGCACCAATGTCTTCACGCTCGATCCTCGCATCGTCGGCCTTAACGCCACGGTGAAATTCTAGACGGAATTGGAGGGGTATCGGCTTCTCGGTGCTATCGGACGACGCGAGTATCACGAGCCTCTCCCCTGGGGCCGCCGCGCCTTGCCGGCCGGCGGCCTCCGTTTTGTCGGTGTCGCTGACGCGCCGGGGCATTCAAAGTCTTTTCCGGTGTCGCGACCAACTATAGAAAATGTAGAGAAATAATCTCGACCTATCCCCCCTCTTTCGTATCGGGTGCGTCATAAGTTTCGGGAGGCATCCCGCCTTTCCAAATCAACAGCGATAAGGAAGAGGACGTATCATGAACAAGTTTTCAGCCCTGATAGGAACCGTCGCAGCGCTCGCCATGCCCTTCGCTGCCAATGCCCAATCGTTCAGCGGCAATGCCAATGGAAGCAGTGGCGAGGCCAACCTGGAGCAATCGCTCAACGTGACGTGCGACGTCACCTTCAACGGCACCGTCACGTCCAGCACGACCGTCGCGATCTCGTCACCGGGTATTGCGCCGGGCGATTTCAGCTGCATTTTCGTCGTCCCGCAGGGCACCTGGTCGGCAGCGACGGTGCCGGGCGATGCGACCAAGGTCGACATCACGATGGGCGCCAACACGATCGCCAACGACCCCTGCTACGGGACCGTTCGCGGCGACTGGGACAATAATGGCAAGGTCCTGACGATCACCAACAAGACGCTTCCGCCGATCGATCCGAACGGAGCAACCTGCACGATCCACAGTGCAACCATCTCGATCCCCAACCTGAACCTCTCCTAGTTCGGTTGGATTGTGGCCGGGCCTGGCCCCTCCCGTGCCCGGCCACATCAACGACTGCATGGCTTTCCCCGACCCTGCGACCGTCGCTTTCGCCGCCCCCTCTCGACGTCGTCGGCGACCGGACGCCCATGAACGTAGCGCAATCGAATAATCGGCTATGAACGATGGTATAGAGCCAGGGAATCGCGAAACCGGATGCGGGAATGGGAAACAGGGCGCCGGAAGACGGCGTACGATCCGGCAAGTCGCCCGGGCAGGCGCGAGATTTTCGGCGATCCGAAGCGGTATTTTGCCACATTGCTCGCTTCGATATGCCTGTGGCCGTTCGTCGCCGCGGGCGCGCAGGATCGGCCGCCTTCCGGGCCGTCGATGCCACCCCGTTCCGAGGGCGAAACCATCACGGCGGGCGATGATCAGGAGATTGTCGTCACCGCGCGATATGGCGAGGCGCTCGTCGAACCCGAAACCGAACTCGACGAGCCGCAGATCGAGGCATATGGCGCCTATTCGATCGGCGAGCTGGTACGCCGCATTGCGCCGCTGACCGGGCGGCCGGACGAACGGCCCATCATCCTTGTCAACGGCGAACGCGTCGATTCGATTCAGGATCTCGCGAGCTTCCCGCCGGCGGCGCTTCAGCGCCTCGCTATCCTGCCCCCCGAAGCCGCCGGGCGATACGGCTATGCGGGAAACCAGCGCGTCGTGAACCTCGTTCTCAAAAGGCATTTTGTGTCGTGGGAGACGCAGGCCAGCGCGAAGGCGCCGACCGCGGGCGGGCGAATCGGTGGTGCCGGATCGGCGGGGCGTTTCGTGATCGACGGCAAGGCGCGGTGGAACGCGCAGGTTCAGCTTTCGGGCGAGAGCGCGCTATTCAGAAGTTCGCGTGCGCCGTCGGCACCGCAGGTCGATGATTCCGACGACTTTCTGTCGCTGCTTCCAGCGACGAAGCAGCTGTCGATATCCATGGGCCTTACGCGGCCGATCGGACGCTTCACCGGCTCGGTGAATGTCAACGCCGCAGCGAGCGGCAGCCGGCAATGGCTGGGCCTCGCGCCGGCCGATCCCGGCCTGGTGGCCGAGTCCGCCCTGCTCGGCAGGCAAAATTCGCAAAATCTCGGCCTTTCGGCCACGCTATCGGGCCCTCTCGCGGGCGGGCGCGCCATCTTCACCGCCAACTATGCGCTCGGCTGGGCAGAAGGACGTATCGACCAGCGCGACGATCCGTCGCCCGAGGGATTTCGTACCAGCGGCAACCGGTCGGTGAGCAAAAGCCTGAACACGCGGCTGACCTTCAACAGGTCGATCGCCAACCTGGCGGCCGGACCGTTGACGGCGACCCTGACGGCCGGAATGAACCGCAATCGCACGACCAATCGGTTCGAGGACGGCTTGATCGGTGGCGACCGCATCGACAGGGTGGGACATGACCGGTTCGACGGCCGGCTGTCGTTCGCGGTGCCCGTCGCCAGCCGAAATGGAAACACGGACTCGCTGCTCGGCGACCTCGCGCTCGACTTTGCGGGCGGGCTGACCTTCGGTTCACGCGAGGCGTCGCGTCCGCGGTTCGAGCTGGGAGCGAACTGGAGTCCCGTTCCCGCGCTCCGGGTCAATGGATCGGTCAGCTTTGCCAAACTCGCGCCATCGATCGAGCAATTGACGGCTCCTTATTTCGAGGAGGTGCGACGCGTGTACGATTTCGCCAGACAGGAAATCGCGGAACCGGTCTGGGTGACCGGCGGCAACCCCGATCTGGGATCGGGCCGACGTCGCACCTGGTCGCTGGGCACCACTTTGCGTCCCTTTGATCCCCGGCTGCTCTCGCTTTCGGTTGAATATCGCAAGCAGCAATCGACCGGTGGCGCGAGCGGCTTTCCCGGCTTCACGCTGGCGGTCGAGGCAGCCTTTCCCGACCGGTTCGACCGCGATGCGTCGGGACGCCTGATCCGCGTGGACGCCCGGCCGATCCGGATCGTGCGCGATACGACCGAGCGGCTGGACAACAGCCTGACGCTGATGCTGGCGCCGGGGCGGAAGGGGGAGGGCGCCCCGGCCGTGCTTTCGGCCAATCCCTGGCAATTCACCCTGTCCGTCAATCACAGCTGGCTGCTGCGCAGCGAGCTGCTGACCGCTCCCGATGCCCCGGTAATCGACCGCCTGCACGGCGATACCGCGCAGTCGCGGCACAATCTCGGTTTTCAGCTGGTCGCCGGCAAGGCGGGGATGGGGATGACGCTCGACGGCAACTGGCAGAGCGGGTTCCGGCTCCGCGACCCCGATGCATCCGGCGGCGCACGGGAATATCGCCACAAGCCGGTGACGATCATCAACCTCCGCCTCTTCGCGGAGCCCGGGCGCCTGTTGCGAACGGCCGAAAAGTCGGCATGGCTCTCGGACCTCAGCGTCTCGGTCGATATCCAGAATCTCTTCAATACCTATCGGCATGTCCTGCTCGGCGACGGGAGCGTGCCTGCGGGTTATGAACGTTTTGAAGTCGATCCGCTCGGACGCACGGTCCAGCTCTCGGTGCGCAAGCGCTTCTAGCGCGCGCTGCGCGCCTCGGTCGTCCGCGCCCATTCGGCAAGCGGGCCGTGCCGTTTGATCGTCTTCAGGCATACGACGGTTTTCAGCCGCTGGACGCCGGGCAGCTTCGACAGGTTGTGGCGGAGCAACTCGTCGAGATGGTCGGCCGATCGCGCGAATATCTTGAGCAGATAGTCGCTCTCGCCCGCGGTGGTGTGGCATTCGACGACCGCCGGATGCGCGAGTACCGCGGCCTCGAATTCGATATGCGCGTCGAAACGGATCTGCACCTCGACGAAGCTCTGCACCGCGAGGCCGATCGCGATCGGGTCGAGCCGTGCGGCATAGCCCTCGATCACGCCGCTTTCCTCGAGATTTTTCACGCGCGACCAGCAGGGCGATTTGGAGAGGCCCACCTGTTCGCCGAGGTCGGCATAGGATTGCCGGCCGTCGTGTTCGAGTTCGGCGACGATCTTCCAGTCGAGCTTGTCCATCCGTTCCGTCCTCAGATGATCATTTGCGATAATGAAGTGTTTTGACGATCGGAGGGGGAATATTTTCCTCCATAATGTCATCTTAGCAGAACGAATGAAGATTTTCGACCCATTGCCGGGCCCAAATCCGCACAATGTTCGCGTGCGTCCGCGCTAGTCTTGCCGCCGAAGGTTTGGAGAGAGACCGATGGCCGCGACACATATTTTCGACGCACCGCCCGAAGGTGTCGCGGCCGATTGGACGATGCCGCAAAACTGGCGCGCCTTCACCGCCGAGCAGCATGCGACCTGGCAGACCTTGTTCGATCAGCAGTCGGCGGCGCTCGGCGGCTATGCCTGCCGGTCGTTCCTCGATGGCCTTGATATGCTCCGCCAGCTGAAACCCGGCGTTCCCGATTTCGCCGAACTCAACGCGCTGTTGAAGCCCGCATCGGGGTGGGAAGTCGTCGCAGTGCCGGGGTGGATCCCGAACGAACCCTTTTTCGAGCATCTGGCGAACAAGCGCTTCCCCGCTGCCAATTTCCTCCGGCCGCCCGAGCAGATCGCGTACAGCGAAGAACCCGATATGTTTCACGATATTTTCGGCCATATCCCGATGCTGACCGATCCGGCCTTTTCGGATTTCCTCGTCGCCTATGGTCAGGCAGGGCTGCGCGCGGAGACGCTCGGCGCTTCGGATTTCCTCGGGCGGCTGTGGCTTTACACGGTCGAATTCGGGCTGGTCGTCGAGGATGGCGAGCTCCGTGCGTTCGGCGGCGGGCTGATGTCGAGCCTTGCCGAAACGCTCTCGGCGCTCACCGCGCCCGAACCCCGGCGCATCTGGCTCGATATCGAACGGGTGATGCGGACCGGATATCATTTCGACCGGCTGCAGCAGACCTATTTCGTCGTTGCAGGGTTCGGGGAGCTGTTGCGCGCGACCGAGGAAACCGATTTCGCGAGCATCTACCGCAGAATTGCGGACGAGCCCGCGCTCGAGCCCGGGGATGCCTGTCCGGGCGATGTCGCTTATGATGGACGCCTGCCGGCCGGTCCGGCAGCGGGAGAGGCATGATCATGATCAGGCAGACGCGCGATGGCGCGACCGATATTTTCGAGACCGAGATCGACGGCGAGACGATCCAGTGGGACAATGGCCTGACCTATGCGCGCCACCTGCAGACCGCGCAGCTCCTGTCGGCGCAGGTGCCGGTGTCGGACAAGCCCGACGAGATGCTGTTCATCATCATGCACCAGACGATGGAGCTGTGGCTGAAGCTGGTGCTGCACGAGGGGCGGCTGGTTTACGACGCGATCAGAGCCGACCGGCTCGAGATCGCGGGCAAGGGGCTCGACCGGATCGCGACGATCCAGCGGCACATGATCCATAGCTGGGAAGTGCTCGCGACGCTGACCCCGTATGATTTCCTGACCTTCCGCGGCTTCCTGCGCCGCGCGTCGGGGTTCCAGTCGCAGCAATATCGCGAGCTCGAATATCTGCTCGGCAACAAGCGCGCGGATATGATGATCGTCCACAAGGACGATCGCGAAGCGACCGCGCGGCTGCTGGCGACGTTCGAGGCGCCGTCGCTCTACGATGAGTTGCTGAAGCTCCTCGCGCGGCGCGGCTTCGACATTCCGGCGGGTCATCTGGAGCGCGACTGGACGAAACCCTATGAGGCGTCCGAAGCGGTCGAGAAGGCGTGGCTTGCGATCTACACCGATCCCGAGCGGCATTGGGATCTCTACACGCTCGCCGAGAAGATCACCGCGCTCGAATATTATTTCCAGGAATGGCGTTTCAAGCACATGAAGACCGTCGCGCGCGTGATCGGGCACAAACCGGGGACCGGCGGGTCGTCGGGGGTCAATTATCTCGTCAAGGCGCTGAGCCTCAGCTTCTTTCCCGAACTCTGGTCGATGCGGACCGGGATGGTCGCGCCGCGCGAGGGCGGGGACTATGCCGGAGGGAGGGGGGCATGAGCCGGATCCGGGACATTTCGCAGCCGCTGCACGCCGCGGTGCCGGTGTGGCCGGGCGAGCCCGCATTCGCGCTGCACAGCCATGCGGTGATCGGCGACGGCTGCCCGGTCAATGTCGGGGGCATGTTCACGCCGCTGCACGCGGGCACCCACGGCGATGCGCCGCTGCATTATGCCAATGACGGCGCGTCGTCGGCCGACTGCGACCTTGATGCCTATATCGGGCCGTGCGTGCTGCTCGATGTTCGCCATGCGCGCGGCCGGGTCGAGATTGCCGATGTCGACTGGGATGCGATTGCGGGTGCCGAGCGCGTGCTGCTGCGGACCTATGGGCAATTCCCGCACGATCAATGGGACAGCGATTTCACCGCGATCGCGAGTGACGTGATCGCACGGCTTGGGTCCATGGGCGTGCGGCTGATCGGCACCGACGCGGCGTCGCTCGACCCCGAACAGTCGAAGACGCTCGATGCGCATCAGGCGGTGAAGGCGGCCGATATGCGGATACTGGAAGGGCTGGTGCTCGATGACGTGCCGCCCGGCCGGTACGAGCTAATCGCTTTGCCGCTCCGCATCGTCGGCGCCGATGCCAGCCCGGTGCGCGCCATCCTGAGGGAAATCGCATGACCGATACGATGCTTGCCACCGATGTGTCGGCGCTCGATGCCGCCGATCCGCTGGCGCCTTTTCGCGATCGTTTCCAGCTCCGCGAAGGCCTCATCTACCTCGACGGCAATTCGCTCGGCGCCTTGCCCAAAGCGACGGGCGACCGGCTCGCCAAGGTTGTCGGTGGCGAGTGGGGCGAGGGGCTGATCACCTCGTGGCTCGCCGCCGGATGGTCGACCGCGCCGCGGCGGATCGGCGACAAGATCGGGCGGCTGATCGGCGCGAACCCCGGCGAGATCGTCGCGACCGATTCGACGTCTGTAAATATCTTCAAGGCGTTGACGGCTGCTCTTTCGTTGCGGCGTGAGCGGACGGTGATCCTGTCGGAAGCGACGAACTTCCCGACCGACGTCTATATGATGCAGGGGATCGAGGCGTTTTCGGGCGGGCGCGTCAAGGCGGTCACCGTCGCGCCCGACGATGTCGTCGACGCGCTGAACGAGGATGTCGCGGTGCTGCTGCTGACGCAGGTCCACTACAAGTCGGGCCGCGTGCGCGACATGGCGGCGATCACGCGCGCCGCGCACGACGCCGGCGCGCTCGTCGTCTGGGATCTGAGCCACAGCGCGGGCGCGATCCCGGTCGACCTCAATGGCGCGAACGCCGATTTTGCGATCGGGTGCGGATACAAGTTCCTCAACGGCGGCCCCGGCGCGCCCGCCTATCTGTTCGCGGCGGCGCGGCACCATGCCGCCACGCCGGTGCTGTCGGGCTGGTTCGGCCATGCGCGGCCCTTCGCGTTCGAGGAGGATTATGACCCCGCCGCGGGGATCGAGCGCTTCCAGTGCGGCACGCCGCCGGTCCTCGGCCTGTCGGCGCTCGAGGTCGGTGTCGACCTGGTCCTCGAAGCCGACATGGCCGAAATCCGCCGCAAGTCGCTCGCGCTCGGCGACCTGTTCATCGAGCGGATGCAGCCTTTGTGCGAGACCTATGGCTTCGAACTGGCGAGCGTGAAGGAGCATGCGGCGCGCGGCAGCCAGGTCGCCTATGCGCACCCGCAGGGTTACCAGATCGTCCAGGCGCTCAAGGAATTTGACGTCATCGCCGATTTTCGCGCGCCCGACATATTACGCTTCGGACTGACCCCGCTGTACGTGCGCTACCGCGACATCGTCGACACGGTCGCGCGGCTGGAAAAGGTCTGCGCGACGCGCGCGTGGGACAAGCCGCAATATCATCAGCGGGCAGCGGTGACATGAGCGACGTGTCGGCACCCTTTCTGCCCAAATCGCGCGTTGCCGCGGTGCAGGCCGCGCCGGTCTTCCTCGATACGGCGCGCACGGTCGACAAGGCGTGTGCGCTGATCGCCGAGGCGGCGGGCAACGGTGCACGGCTCGTCGCCTTTCCCGAGGTGTTCGTGTCGGCCTATCCCTACTGGAACTGGCTGATGACGCCGATCGAGGGGGCCGAATGGCACGAGCGCCTCTATCGCGCGTCGCTCCTGATCGACGGGCCCGAGGTTGCCGCGCTGTGCAATGCCGCGCGCGACCATGGCTGCACCGTCGTCATCGGGATCAACGAGCGCGATCCGGTCAGCGTCGGCACGCTCTACAACACCAACCTCATCATCGGCGCCGACGGCAGCCTGCTCGGGCGGCATCGCAAGCTGGTGCCGACGTGGGCCGAAAAGCTGACGTGGGCGGGTGGCGACGGCAGCTCGATCCGCATCCATGACACGCCGGTCGGGCCGCTCGGGACGCTCGCGTGCGGCGAGAATACCAACACGCTCGCGCGCTTCGCCTTGCTGTCGCAGGGCGAGCTGGTCCATGTCGCCAATTATATCGCACTGCCCGTCGCGCCCGCGTCGTACAATATGGCCGAAGCGATCAGGATCCGCGCCACCGCGCACAGCTTCGAGGGCAAGGTGTTCACGATCGTCGCCTGCTCGGCGGTGAGCGAGGAGATCATTGCGGCGATGTCGGCGGACCGGCCAGCAAACCGCGACCTGCTGTCGCGCCCGAACAGTGCCTTTTCGGGCGTGATCGATCCGCACGGCAATCCGGTCGGCGAAACGCTGATCGACGACGAGGGCATCGTCTATGCCGACATCGACCTTGGCGAGTGCATCCGGCCCAAGCTGATGCACGACATCATCGGCGGCTATAATCGCTTCGACATCTTCAACCTGACGGTCGACCGGACTCCCCGCGCGTCGGCGCTGTTCGTCGACGAGCCGTCGCCCGTCGGCCCAGACGAGGAGACGTCATGATGACAGGCAACACGATCATCGATCCGCGCGACGATGTGCTCGGGCGGTCGCGCGTGACCGACACGCCCGAACTCGAAAGCTTTTATCAAGAGCTTGCGGCGCGTAATGCAGGCGCTTTCTGGAAGCGCGCGAATGCGATCGAGCCGTGGGAACCCGCGACGCGCTATCGCCCGACGCTGTGGCGTTACGCCGAGATGCGCGCCATGTGCCTGCGCGCGCTCGATCTGGTGAAGCCCGAGGAAGCGGGGCGCCGCGTCGTCACCCTGCTCAACGACAGCGACGCGGGACGCGAGAATGTCGCGGTCTGCGGCTGGCTGTTCAGCGGCATGCAGGCGATGCGCCCCGGCGAGATTACCCCCGCGCACCGTCACACCGCCTCGGCGCACCGCTTTATCATGGAGGGGAAGGGCGCCTATACCGTCGTCGACGGGCACCACATCACGCTTGGCGCCAATGATTATGTGCTGACCCCGAACGGCGCCTGGCACGACCATGGCGTTGTCGCCGGGGGCGAGGTGTCGATCTGGCAGGACGGACTCGACATCCCGCTGATGAACAGCCTCGAGACCAATTTTTACGCAGTCTACGACCAGCCCGCGCAGACGGCGGCGTTTCCCGTGGACGACCTGCCGTTGAGCTATGGCGGTGCGGCGCTGCGGCCCGAGGGCATGGCGGCGTGGGAGAAACCATACTCGCCGGTGATGGTCTATCGCTGGGAAGCGACGCGCGATGCGCTCCGGAATCTCGCCAAGGTGTCCGACGGCACGCCGTTCGACGGGCATATGGTCCGCTATTCGAACCCGCTGACCGGCGGCTGGGCGCTGCAGACGATGGGCGCGCATATGCAGATGCTGAAGCCCGGTTTCCGCGGCAGCGCGCACCGCCACACGGGCAATGTCGTCTATAATGTCGCGGGCGGGCGCGGCTATTCGATCATCGGCGGCGAACGCTTCGACTGGGGCACGCACGATATTTTCTGCGTGCCCGCGTGGATGTGGCACGAGCATGTCAATCTCGATCCTTCCGAAGAGGCGTTCCTCTTCTCGTTCAACGATTTCCCCGTGATGGAGGCGCTCGGCGTCCGGATCGAGGAAGCCCTCCAGGAAAATGACGGACATCAATTATGCGTTTCGTGACATATCGCACGGTCGAGACCGAACCGCGGCTCGGCCTTCTCCACGACGGGCTGGTGATCGACGTCGAATATTTCGGCGATGCGATCGGCCATAACCTGCCTTCGACGATGCTCGATTTCATCGATCTCGGCCCGATCGCGGTGCGCTTCCTGCAGGAAGCCGTGGCGGCGACGACCACGGCCGACCTGATCGGCACCTCGCTGCCTGCGGGCAACGTCAGCCTGCTCGCGCCGATCCCGCGGCCGCGCAAGAATATCTTCGGAATCGGTCTCAACTATACCGAGCATGTTGCTGAATCGGCGCGCTCGCTCAACACGTCGAACGAATTGCCGCAGCAGCCGGTGATCTTCTCGAAACCGCCGACCGCCGTCGTCGCGTGGAACGATCCGATCCGCCACAATGCGAAGGTGACGCAGCAGCTCGACTGGGAAACCGAGCTGGCGGTGATCATCGGCAGCACGGCGCGCCATGTCGCCGAGGGTGACGCGCTGGACCATGTGTTCGGCTACACGGTGATCAACGACGTGTCGGCGCGCGATTGCCGCCGTGCGGGCCAGTGGATCGTGTCGAAGGGGCAGGACAGCTTCGCGCCGATGGGTCCGTGCATCGTCACGCCCGACGAGATCGGCGATCCGCACAATCTGAACATCCGGACGCATGTGAACGGCGTCGAGAAGCAGCACAGCAACACGCGCTTCATGTTGTTCAATATCAATCAGTTGATCGCCGACATTTCGAGCGTGATGACGCTCGAGCCCGGCGACATCATCGCGACGGGCACCCCTGCGGGGGTCGGCGCGGGCCGCAACCCGCAGGAATTCATGTGGCCGGGCGATGTCGTCGAATGCACCGTCGAGGGCATCGGCACGCTGCGCAACCCGATCGTCGCGGTCTGAGGCGCGCGAGATGACACGCTCCATCCGCATCGGGCAGATCGTGCCCAGCTCGAACGTCACGATGGAAACCGAAATCCCGGCGCTGCTCCGTGCACGCGAGGCGATCGCTCGCGAACGCTTCACCTTTCATTCGTCGCGGATGCGGATGAAGAAGGTGACGAAGGAGGAGCTCGCGGCGATGGACGCCGACTCCGATCGCTGCGCGCTCGAATTGTCCGACGCCGCGGTCGACGTGCTCGGCTATGCCTGCCTCGTCGCGATCATGAGCATGGGCGACGGCTATCACCGCGTGTCGGAGGCGCGCCTGCACCGGCGCACGGTCGAGAATGGCCACGCCGCGCCCGTCGTCACCAGCGCCGGTGCGCTGGTCGAGGGGCTGAAGGCCCTGCGGGCGAAGCGTATCGCGCTGGTCGCGCCCTATATGCGGCCGCTGACCGAGATGGTCGTTGGCTATATCGCGAAGGAGGGCGTCGAGGTGACCGACTGGCTCGCGCTCGAAATCCCTGACAATCTCGAGGTCGCGGCGCAGGATCCCGCGAACCTGCTCGACCACTACAAGCGGCTCGACCTGGCGGGCATCGATGCGCTCGTGCTTTCGGCGTGCGTCCAGATGCCGTCGCTGCCGTCGGTGCAGGCGATCGAGGATGCGATCGGCAAACCCGTGGTGTCGGCGGCGATCTGTACCGCGCACCAGATGCTCAGGCGCCTCGGGCTTCCGACGTACGTGCCGGGCGCGGGGGCGCTGCTTTCGGGCCGCTATTGAGGGCGAAACGCCGCGCCCCGCCGGCCGCGAGGTCCGGGTCGCTTCGGGCGAATGCCGATCCCTGCCAATCTGGCACTTAATCCCCGCATCGCTGCACCGTAAATTATGCAAAATGCGACATTTATTGCCGCCGGGGCCGGCCGCGAGGCGGCCGCGTTCGGGTGCGGTGGCGGAGGAAACATGAGCCATGATCTGCAATGCAATTGAATTGCAAGTATAATTACAGTATTTTGGTGAAGTGGGGATCGGGTATTCTGCAGTATTCGCAAGAGTTTTTGCTTGTATGTGACGCTGCTTCGACAAGGTGGACGACATGAACCAACATCGCTTCTCCGGTCCGGCAGAGGAGGAGGATGCGTCTGCCGGTGGCGATCGCCGCGGCGGCGACCGCTATCGGACGGTGTGGCGGATCGCCAAGGTCGTGCGCAACGGCGACGCCGGCCTGTGGCGGGTTCGCAATATGTCGGACCGGGGCATGATGCTGGCGGCCGACGTCGCGATCACTGTCGGCGAAAAGCTCGAGATTGCGCTGTCCGATACGGTGGTGATCCGCGGGACGGTGGTCTGGTCCGAAGCAGGCCGGTGCGGCGTGTCGTTCGATGAAGAGGTCGACGTTGCCGACGTGCTGAAGCAGCTGGCGGCCGAGCAGCGCGCCACCGGCTATCGCCAGCCGCGACTGCCGGTGTGCAC
This sequence comes from Sphingopyxis sp., assembly GCA_017745175.1. Classification (GTDB taxonomy): domain Bacteria; phylum Pseudomonadota; class Alphaproteobacteria; order Sphingomonadales; family Sphingomonadaceae; genus Sphingopyxis. Next base: position 26,914 of record JAGHZY010000032.1, read on the forward strand.
AAGGGCACAGGCGGTCACCGACGAGGGCACGAGCCAGATCGAACTCGTCGACCTGTCGCAGAACGGCGCCGGCTTCATCCACGACGGACATCTCGAGGTCGGCAAGGAGTTCGACCTCGTGCTCGCCGGAGGGGTCAAGCGCCGCGCGATCGTGCGCTGGTCGCGCGCGGGCCGCGGCGGCCTTTGGCTGACACAGCCGCTCGACCGCGCCGACCTCGAAAGCATCCACCGCTTCGAAAGCTGATCCTCAGGCCGCGCCGCGAGCGATCTTCGCCCAGGGGTTGAGATCGGGCTCGGCGATTTTCACCAGCTTGTTGTGGTCGCGGTGGCGGAACAGTTCGTCGCGGCCCTTTACCATCAGCATCGTGTCCGAGACATAGCTCCACGATCCGTCGTCGTGGAAATCGACGGTCAGCTCGTAGCTGTCGGTGCGGAAGGCGAGGTCGAGAAAGGTCGTCGAGCAGATGCCATATTCGGTTTGCCCGCGCTCCGCTTTCACGGCGAGCCGCTTGGCGTCGGGTTTCGCATGGCCCGCCGCGATCGCAATCTGCCCGCGCGGAATCGCCAGCGTCTGCAGGATCAGCCCGGTCGCGGCCTCATAGAGCCAGTAACCGACCTGATCGTGGAAGGTGATGTCTTCCTCGCGCGTGTTGATGTGGACGTGATAGCGAAGCCCGTAAAAGAGCTGCGGCCCGTTTGCCTGCGGGTCGATCGGCTGCATTTCGATCCGCTCGTAATATTTGCGCGTTTCGGGACCGTCGGCCTTGGGATTCACGTCGACGCCGCGTGTCCCCTCCCAGATGCCGGCAAGACGGCGGAGCGGGCCGAGGTTCGCGAGCGTTTCGGGATCGACGTCTTCGGGTTCGGTGAAAATATCGTCGGGTAGTTCCATGGTTCGCCCCAGTTTTGTGGTTCAGATATCCTCGATCAGACGCCCGTAAAGCTGCGGCCGGCGGTCGCGGAAGAAGCCCATGCCGGCGCGGTGCTTCGCCGCGCGGTCGAGGTCGATCGTCTCGACCAGCACGCCCGTTTCGGCCGCGCCGAACGCCTGCGTCATGTCGCCCCATTCGTCGGTGATGAAGCTGTGGCCATAGAAGTTCGCATCGCCCTCGGCACCGATGCGGTTCGCGGCGATCACCGGCATGCAATTCGATACGGCGTGGCCGTGCATCGCGCGGCGCCACATGCGGCTGGTATCGAGGTCGGCGTCATAGGGCTCGCTGCCGATCGCGGTCGGGTAGAAGAGCAGTTCGGCGCCCATCAGCGCCATCGCGCGCGCGCATTCGGGATACCATTGGTCCCAGCAGACGCCGACGCCGATGCGGGTGCCGAAGACGTCCCACACCTTGAAGCCGGAATTGCCGGGGCGGAAATAATATTTTTCCTCATAGCCGGGACCATCGGGAATATGGCTCTTGCGGTACGTGCCCATGATCGCGCCGTCGGGGCCGATCATCGCGAGCGTGTTGTAATAATGCGGCCCGTCCTTCTCGAAAAAGCTCGTCGGGATCGCGACCTTCAGCTTCGCGGCGAGCGCCTGCATCGCGATGACGCTCGGATGTTCGGCGGTCGGATGCGCGTTGGCGAAGAGTTCCTCCTCCTCGACCTGGCAGAAATAGGGACCTTCGAACAGTTCGGGCGGCAGGATGACCTGCGCGCCCTTTGCAGCTGCCTCCCCGACGAGCGCGGTCACGGCCTCGATATTGGGCTGGACGGGGCCGGGCAGGGGAAGTTGCAGCGCGGCGACGGTGATGGTGCGGGTCATGGACGGTCCGTAATGGCGCGGGAATCGAGGCCGAATATAGGGCGCTTCGCTCCCGATGCTAGGCCGGAAGCTGCTGGCTCGAACAGTGAAAGCTGCCGCCGCCGACGATGATACCGCGCGCGGGGACGCCGACCGCGCGGCGGTCGGGAAAGAGCGCGGCGAGCGTGTCGACGGCGGCCTGATCGTTCGCGACGCCGTACGTCGGTACGACGACGGTCGTATTGCCGATGTAGAAGTTCATATAGCTCGCCGCCGCGATTTCGCCGCCCACTTCGACGCGGCCGGGCGAGGGGAGGTCGACGATCTCGACCCCGCCGAACGCTGCGGTGCGCGCGCGGGCGTCGGCGTAGATATGCGCGTTGGGGTCATCATCGCTCGCCGCGACGGGCAGCGCGAGCTGGCCTTCGCCGACGAAGCGCGCGAGATTGTCGACATGGCCGTCGGTATGATCGCCGACAAGCCCCTTGCCGAGCCACAGCAGGCGGTCGATACCGAGCGACTGGCGCAGCCGCACCGCGATATCCTCGCGCGTCAGCGTCGGGTTGCGGTTGGTGTTGAGCAGGCATTCCTCGGTCGTGACGCAAAGCCCGGTGCCGTCGACGTCGATTCCGCCGCCTTCGAGCACCCAGTCCTGATCGTCGACCGGCAGCCCCGATCCGGCAGCCAGCGCCGCGCCGATTTCCTGATCTCCCGGCATGACGAATTTCTCGCCCCACCAGTTGAATTCGAAATTGCGCGCGCGGCGCGCCGCGCCCGTTCCGGCGATGATCGGCCCGGTATCGCGCAGCCAGATGTCGCCCAGCGGCTGGATCAGGATGCGCACGCCCGGATCGACGAGCGCGGCGGCGATGTCCGCCTGCCGCGCATCGTTGACCACGAGCCGCACTTCCTCGCCGCGGCCGCCGTCATGGACGGCGTTGGCGAAGGCGGCGACGTCGCGCCGCCCTTCGTCGATCGATCCCGCCCATTCCTCGGCGAGGTGCGGGAAGCCGATCCATACGGCGTCGTGCGGCGCCCACTCGGCAGGCATTTTCAGCGTCATGGGCGCGCGCTCTTTCCGCTTATTTGCCGGCGCGCGACTTGTCGCGGGCGGCGCGAAATTCGTCGCCCTTGTTCCAGTTCGGCCATGCATCGGTCATCGCGAGCATACGGCCCGCGGCGTAATAGAGGCGCAGGTCGGACATCATGCCGCCCCAGTTGGTAATCGCCTCATATTCGTCGCCCGGTGCGTGATAGCGGTTCTTTTCATAATCCTCCGACGCCTTCTTGCCGGCTTCGGTGCCGCCCTCGACCAGATCCTCGCCGCTGCCGAAGTTGAACATCGGGACGCCGAGCTTGGCGAAGCTGAAATGGTCCGACCGGTAGTAGAAGCCCTTTTCGGGGGTCGGCTCGGCCTTGACCGTGCGGCCTTCCATCTTCGCGAGCTTTTCGACATAGGCGTCGAGTTCGGACTTGCCGCCGCCGACAACAACGATGTCCTTCGCCGGGCCGATCGCGTTGAGCGCGTCCATATTCACGCCGCCGACGGTCTGCGCGAGCGGGAAGACGGGGTTCTCGGCATAATATTTCGAACCGAGCAGCCCCGATTCCTCGGCCGTCACGGCGAGGAAGACGATGCTGCGGTCGGGTGCGCCCGCCGTGTGGAATGCCTGCGCCAGCGTCACGAGTCCGGCGATGCCGCTCGCATTGTCGACGGCGCCGTTGCAGATGTCGTCGCCTGCGACGGGCGTGCAGCGGCCGAGGTGGTCCCAGTGGCCGGTGTAGAGCACATATTCGCCGGGACGCTTGGCGCCCGGCAGCACGCCGATGACGTTGCGCGACATCTTCTTCGCGATTTCGTTGTCGAAACCGAAACTCGCCTTCACGCCGGTCAGCGCGACGGGTTTGAAGCCCTTCTTCTTCGCGGCGTCACGGAGCTTGTCGAAATCCTGCCCGGCGCTGGCAAAGAGTTCCTTCGCCTTGGGCAGCTGGATCCAGCCGTTCGCGACGGTCTGGCTCGCGCCGCCGTCCTTGCTTTCGGCGAGATATTGCGTGCCGGTGTTGCTCGATTCGACGACATTCCAGCCATAGGCGGCGGGTTCGGTGTCGTGGACGATCAGCACCGCGGCGGCGCCCTGCCGCGCGGCTTCCTCATATTTATACGACCAGCGGCCGTAGTAGGTCATCGCGCGGCCGTTGAACTCGCCCCTGGTTTCGGGGGTCTGCCAGTCGGGGTCGTTGACGAGGACGACGACGGTCTTCCCCTTCACGTCGAGCCCGGCATAGTCGTTCCAGCCCTTTTCGGGGGCGTTGATGCCGTAGCCGACGAAGACGACGTCGCTGTCCCTGACTTCGGTCTTCGGCTGCACGCGCCAGCTGAACGCCACATAGTCCTTGGCATATTGCGCGGTCACCGGGGTCTTGCCGCCGGTGAAGCTGATCGGCGTGGCATTCTTCGCGGTGATCTCGACCAGCGGCACGTCCTGCGTCCACTTGCCGTTGTTTCCGGGCTTCAGCCCCGCTTCCTCATATTTCCTGATGATATAGGCGACGGTCTTTTCCTCGCCCGCCGTGCCGGGCGCGCGGCCTTCATAGGCGTCCGACGACAGTTCCTTGGTCACTTCCTGCAGCGTCTTGAGCGACAGTTCGGGGATCTGGACGTCGGGAATGGCGGTGGCGGATGTCGCCGCCTTGTCCGACGCGTTGCACGCGGCAACGGTCAGGAGGACCGCAAAGGCTGCGGTGGTTCGGGGGAAGCGAAGCATGGAAATGTCCTTGGAAAGTTTCATTTGCGACGGGCTGGCTTGTGCCAGTCGAGGCGCCATGATGCAAGGCGAGCGGATTTTGCAGAGCGCGCGCCGCAATTTGCAACCGTTAGAGTTCCAAATTCGCTTGATAATTTCGACGCGTTGATCACTCTCGCGGCACGTATGAATAAAAGCGGGGGCGCACAGTGATTTCAGTATGGGTTGGCCGGAGCGTTTCGGTTCTGGCCTTGATGGCGGCGTTGTCGCCGCTTGGCGCAGCAGGGGCACAGGAAAAAGACAATGCCGCCAAGTTTGGCGCGCTCGAATCGATATTGGACGTCAGCCTGTCGCCCGACGGCAGTCGGCTGGCCTTCATCGACCAAGGCCAACAGCGGCAGCGACGACTTTATATTGTCGATACCAGCGAAGGCGCGGAGCCGCGTCAGATTCTGTCGAGTAACGGCGGTTCGGGCGGCAATCTTAGCTGGTGTGGCTGGATCACAAACGCGCGGCTCGCGTGCCAGACCTTCATCCGCGACGATGTTGCCGGGGATGTCCTCGCGGCTACGAACATTGTCGCGATCGATGCTGCGGGCGGCAATCTGAAGGTGCTGAGCAACCGCCGCAGCGACCGTGCGCTCTATGCCGATTTTCGCGGCGGCAGCGTGATCGACTGGTCATCCACCGATAATGGCTCACTGTTGATGACGCGTAGCTATGTTCCGGAAGGCGACACGGGAACGCGCATCGCCAGCCGCGCCGAAGGTCTGGGCGTCGATCGCGTCGATTCGGTCAGCGCGTCGGGGCGACGGGTTGAGGCGGCCAACCGCGACGCCATCTATTATCTGTCCGACGGACACGGCAATGTTCGCGTCATGGCGACGCAAACCTATTCCAGCAGCACCGGACAGTTCGATCCGACGATCCGCTTTTTTTACCGGCCGAAAGAGGGCGGTGGCTGGAAGCCTCTTTCGCAAACCGACGTCGTTACCGAAGAGGGTTTCGAGCCGGCCGCAATCGATGCTGCGACGAACCGCGTCTATGGGTTCCAGAAGATCGGTGGGCGCAAAGCTGTCGTCGCGCTCGCGCTCGATGGAACGGGCGCGACCAGCACCATATACGCGCATCCCGAGGTCGACGTCGACGATATCATCCGGATCGGCCGCAACGGCCGCATCGTAGGCGTATCCTATGCCACCGATCAGCGCGAGGCGGTCATCACCGACGCGCCATTAGCCAAATTGACGAATGCGCTGTCAAAGGCGCTCGGCGGGCGGCAGGTCGTGATCGTCGACGCCTCGGCGGATGAAAGCCGCTATCTGGTCCGCGCCGAATCCGACACGGATCCGGGCGCCTATTATCTCTTCACGCCGAAGGCCGGCGAGTTGCGGCCGCTGCTGGTGTCGCGCGAACCGCTTTCCGATACACCCCTCTCTCCCGTCAAGGCGGTCACTTATTCCGCCGCCGACGGAACGAAGGTTCCCGGCTATCTGACGCTGCCGCCGGGGCGTGGCGATGCAAAGGGCTTGCCCGCAATCGTCATGCCGCATGGCGGGCCGTCGGCGCGCGACGAATGGGGCTTTGACTGGCTGGCGCAATATTTTGCGCAGAGCGGCTATGCGGTGCTTCAGCCCAATTATCGTGGATCGTCGGGCTATGGCGACAATTGGTACCAGAATAACGGATTCCAGTCGTGGAAGATCGCGGTTGGCGACATTGCCGACGGCGGCCGCTGGCTCGTCTCGGAACAGGGCGCCGATCCCGCGAAACTGTCGATCGTCGGCTGGTCCTACGGCGGTTACGCCGCGCTGCAATCGGGCGTGTTCGCGCCCGATCTGTTCAAGGCGATCGTTGCGATCGCTCCGGTCACCGACCTCCAGCAATTGAAGGATGAAGAATCGCGGCACGGGGCTGGACGGATCAACGCCAAATTCATCGGCAGCGGCCCGCACATCAAGGAAGGTTCGCCGGCGCAGAACGCCGATGCGATCAAGGCGCCGGTGCTGATGTTCCACGGTACCTTCGACCAGAATGTCGAAATCGCACAGTCGCGGACGATGAAGCGCGCGCTGGAGGCCAAGGGCAAGCGTGTCGAGCTGATCGAATATCCCGAGCTGGCGCATAGCCTGGAAGCGGGCGAGGCGCGCACCGAGATGCTGCGAAAGATTTCCGCCTTTCTGCCGCACTGACAAGATTTGCCGGTGATCCGGCGGGGAGGATATTTATGCGTAGTCCCATGATCGGCCTTTTGGGCCTTGGACTGTTGGCTGGAACGGCGCATGCGCAGGAGAGCGATGTCGCGCGCCGGTTCGGGACATTGGCGGGGACGACGCAGGTCAGCCTGTCGCCCGACGGGCAGAAGCTGGCATTCCTTGCACCCAGCAAGGGACAGGCGAACGACCTGTACGTCGTCGATATCGGCGAGGGCGCGGTGCCCCGGCGAATCCTGCGTTCGAGCGGCGACCCTGAAATCCTGTTCTGGTGCAAATGGGCGACCGCCACGCGGCTCGTGTGCGAAATCGGTGGCAGGGACAAGGTCGCCGGCGGCATTCGGGGCTTTACGTCGCTGATTGGCGTCGATGCGTCCGGCGGCAATGTCAAAACGCTGAGCGCACGGCGCAGCGACAACGCAATCAGCTACGACTTCCGGGGCGGCGAGGTTATCGACTGGCAGCCCGGCGTCGATGGAAGCGTGTTGATGATGCGCAGCTATGTTCCCGAGGTCAGCGCAACTACGCTGGTCCGCAAGGACGGGGAGGGGATGGGCGTCGACATGGTGGACGTAGTCGATGCCTCGACCAAGATGGTCGAAAAGCCGCGCGTCGACGCCGTCGAATATATCTCCGACGGCAACGGCAAGGTGCGTATCATGGGCCTTCATGCCGTCAACAGGAGCACGGGCTACCGCGATCCGGCGGTGCGCCACTTGTTCCGGCGACAGAATAGCCGCGATTGGGAGCAGCTGTCGGCGTACGACATCGCATCCGGAATGGGCTTCTATCCCTATGCCATCGACACGGCGACCAATCGCGCAATCGGCTTTGCCAAGGTCGATGGCCGCAGGGCCGTCGTCGCGGTGAGCCTCGACGGCGCCGCGAAGGCCGAACCGCTCTACCGCCATCCCGAGGTCGATATGGACGGCCTTGTGCGCGTCGGCCGCAACCAGCGCGTCGTCGGTGCGACCTTCGTCACCGAAAAGCGCCAGATGGCGATCACCGATCCGAAAGTGGAGGCGATGGCGAAATCGCTGTCGAAGGCGCTCGGCGGGAAGGACGTCTATTTCGTCGATGCCTCGGCAGACGAAACACAGTGGCTGGTATGGGCGGGCTCGGATGTCGATCCGGGGCGCTATTATCGCTACACGCCTGCCGCGAAACAGCTTCGCCCCTTGCTCGAGGACCGCCCGCTGTTGTCCGATCAGACGCTGTCGCCGGTCAGATCGATCCGTTATCCCGCGGCCGACGGCACGATGATCCCGGGCTATCTGACGCTGCCGCCGGGGCGAGCAGACGCCAAGGGACTGCCCGCGATCGTCATGCCGCACGGCGGCCCGTCGGCGCGCGACGAATGGGGTTTCGACTGGCTCGCGCAATATTTCGCGCAGCGCGGTTTTGCCGTCGTCCAGCCCAATTTCCGCGGCTCGGCCGGCTATGGCGACCAATGGTATATGGACAATGGTTTCCAGTCGTGGCGGACGGCGATCGGCGACGTCGCCGATGCCGGGCGCTGGCTGGTGGCCGAAGGCGTCGATCCCGCAAAACTGTCGGTCGTCGGATGGTCCTATGGCGGCTATGCCGCGCTCCAGTCGGGGGTGATCGCGCCCGACCTGTTCCGTTCGATCGTGGCGATCGCGCCGGTCACCGACCTCGCGCAGCTCAAGAGCGACGCGCAGAGATATACGAGCGGTGCGCTCGTCCGTGATTTTATCGGGTCGGGCCCGCACATCCGCGAAGGGTCGCCCGCCCAGAATGCCGCGGGAATCAAGGCGCCCGTGCTGATGTTCCACGGCACGCTCGATCAGAATGTCGATATCGAGCAGGCGCGCATCATGCGCCGTGCGCTGAATTCGGCGGGCAAGTCGGTGGAGCTGATCGAATATCCGGGTCTGGCCCACGGCCTGAACGACAGCGAGGCGCGGACCGCGATGCTGGCGCGGATCACGCAATTCCTGCCGCACTGACGTACAACGAAAAGGGGCGGCCCGTTTCCGGACCGCCCCTTTGAATTTGATATCGAACCCGATCAGCGCGAATAGAATTCGACGACCAGGTTCGGTTCCATCTTCACCGGATAGGGAACTTCGTCGAGCGTCGGCACGCGGACGAAAGTGGCCTTGGTGCCGTCGATGGCGAGATATTCGGGCAGGTCACGCTCGGGCAGGCTCTGCGCTTCGGCGACCAGTGCCATTTCCTGCGCCTTCTTGCCGAGGGTGACTTCGTCGCCCGGCTTCACGAGGCGGCTCGCGATGTTGCACTTCACGCCGTTGACATAGACGTGGCCGTGGCTGACGAGCTGGCGCGCCGAGAAGATCGTCGGGGTGAACTTCGAACGGTAGACGACGGCGTCGAGGCGACGCTCGAGCAGGCCGATCAGGTTCTGGCCGGTGTCGCCCTTCATGCGCGACGCTTCGAAATAGTTCTTCTTGAACTGCTTCTCGGTGATGTCGCCGTAATAGCCCTTCAGCTTCTGCTTCGCGCGGAGCTGGATGCCGAAGTCCGACATCTTGCCCTTGCGGCGCTGGCCGTGCTGGCCGGGGCCATATTCGCGGCGGTTGACCGGGCTCTTCGGGCGACCCCAGATGTTTTCGCCCATCCGGCGGTCGAGTTTATACTTGGCGCTCTGGCGCTTCGACATATGTCGTCTCCAATTTGCTGTGTGCCGAAGGATTTCGGCGGTTCCCGGGTCGCACCATATGGACAGATGCCATATGCGACCGCCGCTTCACCGGGGTGCGGGGTCCATTGCGAAGGCGCGCGACTAGACGGGCGGGCGTGCAAAGTCAAGCATCAAGCCGGCCGCTCGACAGCGGCGAAAAAGCCGCTAAAGGCAGCGCGCATGACGTCCGCCAAACTTCCCGAGCAGTGCGAAACGATGATCGAGGTTCGCGCCGGGGTCGATCAGGTCGACCGCGAACTCGTCGCGCTGCTCGTCCGCCGTTTCGGTTATATGGACGCCGCGGCGCGCATCAAGGGCGACCGGAACGCCGTACGCGACGAGGCGCGCAAGGCCGAGGTGCTCGACAATGTCGCGCGCGAAGCTGTTGCGGCGGGGCTGGACCCCGGGCGGTTGCGTGCCGTGTGGGACGAACTTGTCGAACAATCGATCGCCCATGAGGCGACCGAATGGGATCGTCTGCGCGCCGGTCGCTGACCGATCGGCTGGTCGGTGCTGCGACCCGCCGCAAGCTCTGATCGATCAGCGGGCGCTTGCGCCGCCGTTGATCCGGACGTCGCTGCCAATGTCTTGCGGCTGGGCGTCCCATTGTTCCTGCGTCTTGCACGTACGCCCTTTCAGGCGCGAGCCGGTATTCACATCGGTGCGGCAGATTTTCTTCGGCTTGGCCGGTTTTGCGGGAGTAGCCGCCGGTGCCGGCGTTTCAGCTGCTTCGGGGGCTGCGGCCGAGAGCGCGAGAGAGAGAATAAGTGTCAGCATTATGGTCTCCAGGGAAGATTCCCCTCCGTTATCGCGGTCGGGGCGTTCTGCCAAGTGCCGTCACGATTCCATGCATCATCCTGATATCATTGTACGACCAGCCGGTTTTGGTGAGCGCGGTGCGCAGCGTACGCAGCGTCATTTCACGCCGTTCAGGCGGGAAGAAATAACCGCTCCTGTCGAGGTCGCGGACCAGATGCCCGATAAACTCCTCGAGTTCACCATGCGGAGCCGGCGGATCGAGCGGCACCTCGGGCGGGCTCGCGAGCGCGACGCCTTTCGACCATTCATAGGCGAGCAGGATCACCGCCTGTGCAAGGTTGAGCGATGCGAATTCGGGGTTGATCGGCACGGTGACGATCTTGTGCGCGAGCGTGACGTCGTCGGTCTCGAGCCCCGAGCGCTCGGGCCCGAACACATAGGCCGAGCGCCCCGCACTGGCATGAACCTCGCGCGCCGCGGCTTCGGGCGTCAGCACCGGCTTGGTCACGCCGCGCTTGCGCACCGTCGTGGCATAGATGGTCGTGCAATCGGCGACGGCGTCCGCGAGCGTGCCGAAAACCTGCGCTTCGGCGAGTACATCGTCGGCGCCCGACGCGGCAGGCCCCGCATCGGGGTTGGGCCAGCCGTCGCGCGGGGCGACGAGGCGAAGCTCGGTGAGCCCGAAATTAAGCATCGCGCGCGCCGCCTTGCCGATATTCTCGCCAAGCTGCGGACGGACGAGGACGATCACGGGTTGTTGCATGGGATGATTATACCGCGCCGGCGAGCAGTCGCTGGATATCAATGCGAATTGCGCGTCTGGGGCGCGCGGGTCCGCTCATAATCCTTGCGCGCGGCCTCGATTTCCGCGTCTCTTTGCGCCCTGGTCTGGCAGACGCGCTTCGCCCGGGCCGGCGAACCGGTCACGACCGATTTGCTGCAGATCAGCTTTTCTTTCGGCGGGGGCGGTGTTTCGGCTGTTCCGGTCTGCCCGGCGACGGGCGTGGCGGCCGAAATCATCAGCGCAACAAGATGTACGATCATGAAAAACTCCCGCTATCATAAGCTTGAGCCCGTCTAAATTCGGGCCCCGTCCAAGGCAATACCCGGTCTTGACGGATTCGGGGCGGGGACAGCCGGCCCCCGGCTATTGGCCGCTATTGCCCAGATCGCCGACCTGGCTTGCAAATTCCTCGAAATCCCTGGCTTCGGTAAAGTCGCGATAGACGCTGGCGAAGCGGATATAGGCGACATTGTCGAAGCCCTTCAGCGCTTCCATCACCATCGCGCCGATCTGCTGCGCCTGCACCTCGCTTTCGCCCGAGGTTTCGAGTTGGCGCTGGATGCCCGATACGAGCCGCTCGATCCGCGCGCCGTCGATCGGCCGCTTGCGGCACGCGATCTGGACGCTGCGCATCAGTTTCTCGCGGTCGAAGGGCTCGCGCCCGCCGTCGGCCTTGAGCACCGCGACCTCGCGGAGCTGGATGCGCTCGAAGGTCGTGAAGCGCGCGCCGCAATCCTCACACTGGCGGCGGCGGCGAATCGCGGCGCCATCCTCGGTCGGACGGCTGTCCTTCACCTGGCTGTCTTCATGTCCGCAATAGGGGCAGCGCATGGGTCAGCGTTTCACCCGGCTGTACAAGGCGATCGCCGCCCCGGCGAAAAGGCCGACGGGCCATGTGACGACGGGCAGCAGGATGCCGGCGGCGGCACCGATCGCGCCGCCCGTCAGCACCGGACGCGTCGAGGGATGGGCCAGCCCCTGCTTGCCCATCGCCTTGACCTCTTCGATCGTCAGCTCGACCAGCGTCGGTTCTTCGGGGTGCTGCCGCGCCATCGCCTTATCCCTGATAGATGGGGAAGCGTTCGCACAGCGCGCGGACGCGGCCGCGGACGTTCGCCTCGACATCGGCGTCGCCATGTTCGCCCTTGTCGCGCAGCGCCTCGAGCACGTCGGCGACCATGTCGCCGATCTCCTCGAATTCGGCGATGCCGAAGCCTCGCGTCGTGCCCGCGGGCGAGCCGACGCGAATGCCGCTGGTCTTGATCGGCGGCAGCGGATCGAAGGGGATGCCGTTCTTGTTGCAGGTGATTGCGCTGCGTTCGAGCGCCTCGTCGGCGTCGCGGCCGGTGACGCCGAGCGGGCGCAGGTCGATCAGCGCGAGGTGCGTGTCGGTGCCGCCCGCGACGACATCGGCGCCGCGCGCCTTGAGCCGGTTCGCCAGCGCCTGTGCATTGGCGATCGTCGCCCTGGCGTAATCCCTGAACTCGGGGCGCAGCGCTTCGCCGAACGCCACCGCCTTCGCGGCGATGACGTGCATCAGCGGGCCGCCCTGCAAGCCCGGGAAGACCGCCGAATTGATGCGCTTGGCGATCGCCTCGTCATTGGTGAGGATCATGCCGCCGCGCGGGCCGCGCAGCGTCTTGTGCGTCGTCGTCGTGACGACATGCGCATGTTCCATCGGCGAGGGATGCGCGCCGCCGGCGACGAGGCCGGCAAAGTGCGCCATGTCGACCATGAGCAGCGCGCCGACGTCGTCGGCGATCGCACGGAAACGCGCGAAATCGAGCGTGCGCGGATAGGCCGAGCCGCCGGCGATGATCAGCGAGGGACGATGTTCCTTCGCCAGCGCCTCGACCTGGTCGAAATCGACGAGATGGTCGTCGGCGCGCACGCCATATTGCACGGCATTATACCATTTGCCCGACATGGCGGGCGCCGCGCCGTGGGTCAGGTGGCCGCCGGCGTCGAGGCTCATGCCCATGATCGTCGCGCCGGGCTTGGTCAGCGCGAGCATCACCGCGCCGTTCGCCTGCGCGCCCGAATGCGGCTGGACGTTGACGAAACCGGCGTCGAAGAGCTGCTTCGCGCGGTCGATCGCGAGGGTTTCGACCTCGTCCGACGGGCCGCAGCCCTGATAGTAACGGCGGCCGGGATAGCCTTCGGCATATTTGTTGGTGAAAACGCTGCCCTGCGCCTCGAGCACCGCCTTCGAGACGATATTCTCGCTGGCGATCAGTTCGATCTGATGCTGCTCGCGATCGAGTTCATGCTTCATTGCCGCGGCGACCGCAGGGTCGACGGTGCCGACGCCATCGGTGAAATAGCCGGCCGATTTGATGGGCTTGTCGAGCGTTTCGGTGGTCATCGGCTGGTCTCCATTTGGGGCGGGTTCGAAAGTTTGTCGACGCGGCGCGCGTGGCGGTCGCCGGCGAAATCGGTCGTGAGGAAGGCATCGAGGCACGCTTTCGCCATGTCGATCCCGGTCAGGCGCGCACCCATCGCGATGACATTCGCATCATTATGTTCGCGCGCCAGCTTCGCCGACAGCGGTTCGGACACGAGCGCGCAGCGCGCGGCAGGGTTGCGATTGACCGAAATCGAGATGCCGATACCCGATCCGCAAAGCGCGACGCCGCGTTCCGCGCGGCCCTCGGCGATCGCGGCGCCGAGCCGGTAGCCATAGTCGGGATAGTCGACGCTTTCAGGGCCGTTGGTACCGAGATCCTCGACCGCATGCCCCCGTTCGCGCAGCCAGTCGGCAAGCACGGCCTTGAGCTCGTAAGCGGCGTGATCGGAGGCGATGGCGATGCGCATGGTGCGGCTCCCGCGGGGCTAAGGGAATCGATGAGCGGCCTTTAGGCCAAGCCGCGCGGATTGGCCATAAGCGAGGTGGCAAATTTGTGACGGTGCCGATAAAGCCCGCCCATGTCCGACACGATCATCTCCGTCCTGATGCTGACCGGCGTCCTTCTGACCGGCGGCGCCGTCTATGTCTTTCGCAAGGGCGACCGGCGCCGCGCGCTGCTGATGCTCGTCGCGGCGCTGGTTATGTTCGCCAATGTGACGATCTGGCTGGTACCGGTGACGTAAGCCCCCTTGCGGGGGGCGACAGGTAGTGATCAGCGGATCGGCGAATCGGGCGCGAGCCGCATATCCAGATAGTTATCGAGCGACTTCATCAGCTGGTCGAGCTCATGCTCGAAGAAATGGTTCGCGCGCGGGATCTCGTCGTGATGGATCGTGATGCCCTTTTGCGTGCGCAGCTTGTCGACGAGCTTCTGCACCGCGCTCGGCGGTACGATCTCGTCCTGTCCGCCCGCGACGATGATGCCCGACGAGGGGCAGGGCGCGAGGAAGCTGAAGTCGTACATGTTCGCCGGCGGCGCGACCGACAGGAAGCCGCGGATTTCGGGGCGGCGCATCAACAGCTGCATGCCGATCCATGCGCCGAAGCTGAAGCCCGCGATCCACGTCGTCTGCGCTTCGGGATGGATCGACTGCACCCAGTCGAGCGCCGACGCGGCATCGCTGAGTTCGCCGATGCCATTGTCGAACGTGCCCTGGCTGCGGCCGACGCCGCGGAAGTTGAAGCGCAGCACCGCGAAACCGCGTGCGACGAAGCTCTTGTACATCGCCTGCGTGATGCGGTCGTTCATCGTGCCGCCCCCCTGCGGGTGCGGGTGCAGGATCAGCGCGACCGGCGCGCGCGGACGCGGCGGGGGCGAGAAACGGCCTTCGATGCGGCCCTCGGGGCCGGGGAAAATAACGTCGGGCATGGGCGCACCTTCTATGTCTCGTGGGCTTGCCAGTGATTCGCCGAGGGGCGGGGTGGCGGAGCGAAGATGGCGCCTATATAGAAAAAAGGTCGCAACTTGCAAATTTTGCGAATCGTTCGCAACAAGGATTTTCTCGCCGGATGATTTACCTCGACTATCAAGCCACTACGCCGCTCGCTCCCGAGGCGCGCGCGGCGATGCTGCGCTGGCTGGAAGGGGCCGGGGAAGGTGACGGATACGCGAACCCGTCGAGCACGCACAAGGCCGGTCGCGCCGCCGCCGCCGCGGTCGAGGTCGCGCGCGACCAGGTCGCGGCGCTGCTGCCGAAGGGCGGGCGTGTCTTCTTTACCTCGGGCGCGACCGAGGCGCTCAACTGGGCGTTGCTGCGCGGGGCCGAGGCGATGCCGGGCGGGGTCGCCGGACTCAGCATCGAGCACGCCGCTTCGCTGCAGTGCCTCGAGCGGCTGAGTGCAAACATCCTCCCGGTCGGTGCCGACGGACTGGCGTTGCCGCCCGATGACGCCATGATTCCCGAAGGTGGCATCGTCGCGGTGATGCTGGTGAACAACGAGGTCGGCACGATCCAGCCGGTCGCCGACTTTGCCGCCGCGACGCATCGGAAGAACAGCCTGCTGCTCTGCGATGCGGTGCAGGGCTATGGCCGCGTCGCGATCCCCGAGGGCGCCGACCTGATCGCGATCTCGGCGCACAAGATTCACGGCCCCAAGGGCATCGGCGCGCTGTGGGTGCGGGACGGCGTCGACCTGCCGCCGCTGATGTTCGGCGGCGCGCAGGAACAGGGAATGCGCTCGGGAACCGTCTCGCCCGCGCTGTGCGCCGGTTTCGGCGCCGCCGCGGCGCTGGCTGCCGAGCGGTTCGACGCCGATGCCGAACATGTCGAACGCCTCTGGTCGCTTGCGCGCGACATGCTTCCCGAATGGACGATCAATGGCGCCGAAAATCCGCGCTATCACGGCAATCTCAACGTCCGGCGCGAGGGCGTGAACGGCCTCCGCCTGATGTCCGATGCGCGCGATGTCGCCTTCTCGCTCGGCAGCGCGTGCGGTAGCGGGTCGGGCAAGGTCAGCCATGTCCTTCGCGCGATGGGCGTCAGCGAGACCGACGCGCGCGCCTCGATCCGGCTTGGCTGGGGCCGCTATACAAACGAGCAGGACCTGCGCGACGGCCTCAGCGCCATCAGGGATGCCGCGCGCTTGCAGGGCGTGAACTGATGCGCGTCACCTTCATCCACGCCGACGGCAAGGGGCGCACCGAAGCCGAGGCCGAACCCGGCTCGATCCTGCTCGACGTCGCGCAGGCGCATATGATGCCGCTCGAAGGGACGTGCGAGGGGCAGATGGCCTGCTCGACCTGCCATGTCATCGTCGCGAAAGAGGATTTCGACCGTCTGCCGCCGGCGAGCGAGATGGAAGAGGATATGCTCGACCTTGCCGCCGGCGTGCGCCGGACGAGCCGCCTGTCGTGCCAGATCGTGCTGACCGCGGACCTCGACGG
Organism: Sphingopyxis sp.; assembly: GCA_017745175.1. Lineage (GTDB taxonomy): Bacteria > Pseudomonadota > Alphaproteobacteria > Sphingomonadales > Sphingomonadaceae > Sphingopyxis. The sequence continues at coordinate 43,114 of JAGHZY010000032.1, forward strand.
GCTCACCGTGCATATCCCGGCCGAGAGCCGCAATATGCAGGGGCCGCGCTGATGCGGATGATCCTGCCCGCCGCCGCGCTGCTGGCGCTGTCTGCCTGCGCGTCCGTCCCGGCCGAACCGACCGGTGACTCGGTGATCTCGGCCAAAGCGATACGGGAAATCGAAAAGCGCAGCGGCGGCCGGCTGGGCATCGCCGTTGTTGACGGACGCGGAAAGCTGGTTTCGGCCGATCGCGGCCACGAACGTTTTGCGATGTGCTCGACCTTCAAGCTCCTGCTCGCGGGGCAGGTACTCGAACGCGCTGCGAAGGGCGTGTCGCTCCGCACGCCGCTCGCTTTCACGCGCGCCGACCTTGTTTCCTGGTCGCCCGGCACCGAAAGGCTGGTCGGGGCGGACGGGAAGGGCGAGCAGCGACTGGGTTTCGCGGCGCGCGACGCCGTCGTGCTCAGCGACAACACGGCGGCGAACCTGATCCTGACGCAGATCGGCGGCCCCGCTGCCTTCACCGCCGCAGTGCGGCGCGCGGGCGATGGGGTGACGCGGCTCGACAGGGTCGAACCCGAACTCAACGAAAACGCACCGGACGACGAGCGCGACACGACCAGCCCGATCGCGATGGCGACGATCGCCGCATCCTATGTCTTCGGCGACCGCCTCCAGCCCGATTATCGCAAGCAATTGCGCGGCTGGATGATCGAAAGCGAGACCGGCCTCAAGCGCATTCGCGCCGGTTTGCCGCAGGGCTGGGTTGCCGGCGACAAGACCGGGTCGTGCGGCAATGCCTATAATGACGTGGCCTTTGTCGAGACGCCGGGCGGCCGGAAATATGTGATCGCCATCTATCTCGATCGCCCGACCGTCAAAGGCGACGATGCCAGCGCGATCATTGCCGAGGCCGCGCGCATCACTGCCGCGGACCTGCCCGACTGAGCGGGCGGCTTGCATTTCGGTCCGCGCGCCGCCATATGCGCCGCGGGAGTCGGGCGGACGCAGTCTTCGCCAACCCGGTCAGGTCCGGAAGGAAGCAGCCGCAACGAATTCGCTGCGGGTCGTTCCGGCTCCCACCCTCGCAAAATTGCCGTTTGTCTCTTCGTCACCCCGGACTTGATCCGGGGTCCCGCTAAGCGACGGTGAAAAGCGGGACCCCGGATCAAGTCCGGGGTGACGAGTTATTGGATTGGCTTGCCCCGCATTCTCCTTCGACAAGCGCGCTGGCCGCCCCTAAGACAAAGCCTATGAGCGATTCCGCCGACGACGATACCCCGATGCTGGGAATGGACCTGCCCGAGACGGCGCCGCCGCCGTCCTCGGGACCCTACCGCGTTCTCGCCCGCAAATATCGGCCGCAAACCTTCGCCGAGCTGATCGGTCAGGATGCGATGGTGAAGACGCTCGGCAACGCGATCGCGCGCGACCGGCTGGCGCATGCGTTTCTGATGACCGGGGTGCGCGGGGTCGGCAAGACCTCGACCGCGCGGCTGATCGCCAAGGCGCTGAACTGCATCGGCCCCGATGGCCAGGGCGGGCCGACGATCGACCCGTGCGGCGTGTGCGAACCGTGCCGCGCGATCACCGAGGGGCGCCATATCGACGTGATCGAGATGGACGCCGCGTCGAACACCGGCGTCGACGATGTGCGCGAGATCATCGAGGCGGTGCGCTACGCCGCGGTATCGGCGCGCTACAAGATCTACATCATCGACGAAGTGCACATGTTGTCGCGTAACGCGTTCAACGCATTGCTGAAAACGCTCGAAGAGCCGCCGGCGCACGTCAAGTTCCTGTTCGCGACGACCGAGGTCAACAAGGTGCCGGTGACGGTGCTGTCGCGCTGCCAGCGCTTCGACCTCCGCCGGATCACCCCCGACATGCTGTTCGCGCATTTCAGCGCGATCCTGCAGAAGGAAGGCGTCGAGGCCGAGGCGCCGGCGATCTGGCTGATCGCCAATGCCGCCGAGGGTTCGGTGCGCGACGGGCTGTCGATTCTCGACCAGGCGATCGCGCACGCCGACCTCGACGGCGGCGGCCGGATCGGCGCCGATCAGGTCCGCGCGATGCTCGGCCTGTCCGATCGCACGTCGATCGCGCAGCTGATGGCGACGATCCTCGACGGCGATGCGGCGGCCGCGATCGATCTCGCCCGCGCGCAATATGCGCTCGGCATCGAGCCCGTCGCGATGGTGCGCGGGTTGATGGACCTGACGCATGCGATCACGCTCGCCAAGGTCTCGCGCCACGACGATCCCGCGCTGGCCGCCTCGGATCGCGAGCGCATCGGCGACTGGGCGCAGAAGCTCGGTTTCGCGCCGCTCAACCGGCTGTGGCAGTTGCTGCTCAAGGGGCACGACGAGGTCCTGCGCGCGAACAACCCGCTCGAACATCTCGAAATGCTGCTGCTGCGCGTGATCTATGCTGCGGCGATGCCCGATCCGGGCGAGCTTGCGAAATTGCTCGAAAAGGGCGGAGTACCGGCGACGCCGATGATCGCCCCGGCCGCGCCGGCGACGCAGGGCGATACCGCGGCAGCGCCGCCGGCCGAAGCGCCGGCGGCGGAAGCGCCGGCGTCGGCGCTGACGATCGCACAGATCCATCAGCTTCTCGAAACATCGGGTAATCATCAGCTTGCGCGGCAAGTTTATGATGATCTCAAGCTTGTCGAACTCGAACCCGGCCTGCTGGTATATGCGCCGGTGCCTGCGCTCGACGGCGATTTCGCGCGGCGGCTCGGCGAGGCGCTGCTGAACCAGACCGGCAGCCGCTGGCAGGTGCGCGCGGGCGAGGGCGAGGCGCGGCCGAGCCTCGGTCAGGTGCGGCAGGCCAAACTCGACGACAATGACGCGCGAATCCGCGAATTGCCCGTCGTGAAGGCCGCCTTGGCCGCTTTTCCCGACGCGAGGCTTGTCGAGGACGACGACAATCGCCATAGGTCGAACCCATGAAATCGATCGAAGAAATGATGAAGGCGGCGCAGGAAGCCGCCGCCACCGTGCAGGCGCAGATGCAGGAGGCGCAGGCGAAGCTCGACAGCGTCGAGGTCGAAGGCGTCTCGGGCGGCGGTCTCGTGAAGATCACCGCGACCGCGAAGGGCCGCATCAAGGCGATCCACATCGACGACAGCCTGATGGTCCCCTCGGACAAGCAGATGCTCGAGGACCTGCTCGCCGCCGCGTTCAACGACGCGCGCGAAAAGGCCGATGCGGCGAGCAACGAGGAAATGGGCAAGATGACGAGCGGCCTGCCGCTCCCCCCCGGCTTCAAGCTGCCGTTCTGAGCCGGCCCCCAACGCTCTCCGGGCCGCGCCGTTCAGCGCAGCGACATTGAATGCGTGCGAAGTTACGCCATATTAGCGATGAACACCCTACAAGAAGGGCGGTGCGCCCGGTCGCGGGGCCCGTCCAGGAGCCGTAATGACGCAATCTTATCCCCTTCTTCCGCTGCGTGACATCGTCGTTTTCCCGCATATGATCGTGCCCCTGTTCGTCGGCCGCGACCGTTCGGTCGCAGCGCTCGAAGCCGCGATGGAGGCGGGCAAGGAAATCTTCCTCGTCGCCCAGCTCGATCCGGGCGAGGACGATCCGCAGCGCGACGACCTTTACGACGTTGGCGTGATCGCGACCGTGCTCCAGCTCCTGAAGCTGCCCGACGGCACCGTCCGCGTGCTCGTCGAGGGCAAGGAGCGCGCGAAGCTGCTCGGCCTGACCACCGAGGACAAGGCCGTGATGGCGAGCGTCAAGCCGATCGGCGACACGATCGACGACAGCGTTGATACCGCGGCGCTGATGCGCTCGGTCGTCGACCAGTTCGAAAATTACGCCAAGCTCAACAAGAAGATGCCGGCCGAAACCGCGGTGCAGCTGTCGCAGATCGACGATGCCTCGCGCCTCGCCGATTCGGTTGCGGGCAATCTCAACATCAAGGTTTCCGACAAGCAGGCATTGCTCGTCGAGGACGCGCCGTCGAAGCGGCTCGAAATGGTCTTCGCCTTCATGGAGGGCGAGCTTGGCGTGCTGCAGGTCGAAAAGAAGATCCGCGGCCGCGTGAAGCGCCAGATGGAAAAGAGCCAGCGCGAATATTATCTCAACGAACAGTTGAAGGCGATCCAGCGCGAACTCGGCAACGACAATGGCGAGGGCGGTGACGACCTTGCCGAGCTGCAGCTCAGGATCGACAGCCTCAAAATGTCGAAGGAAGCCAAGGCGAAAGCGCAGGCCGAGCTCAAGAAGCTGCGCGCGATGGCGCCGATGTCGGCCGAGGCGACCGTTGTCCGAAACTATCTCGACACGCTGATCGGCCTGCCGTGGGGCAAGAAGTCGAAGCTCAAGAAGGATATTGCGAAGGCGCAGGCCGTCCTCGACGACGACCATTATGCGCTCGAGAAGGTCAAGGACCGGATCGTCGAATATCTCGCCGTGCAGGCGCGCACCAACAAGCTGAAGGGGCCGATCCTGTGCCTCGTCGGCCCTCCGGGCGTCGGCAAGACCTCGCT
>JAGHZY010000033.1 GCA_017745175.1 Sphingopyxis sp.
GTTCTGGATCGTCCCGTCGAGCAATTTGCGATCGACCCCCTGCTCCTCGCCCGCGACGATGAAGAAGGCGAGTATGGGGATCACCGCGCCATTCATCGTCATGCTGACCGACATCTGGTCGAGCGGGATGCCGTCGAACAGGATCTTCATATCCTCGACGCTGTCGATCGCGACGCCCGCCTTGCCGACGTCGCCGACGACGCGCGGATGGTCGCTGTCATAGCCGCGATGCGTCGCGAGGTCGAAAGCGACCGACAGGCCTTTCTGCCCGGCGGCGAGATTGCGGCGATAAAAGGCGTTCGATTCCTCGGCGGTCGAAAAGCCCGCATATTGCCGGATCGTCCACGGCCGCCCCGCATACATCGACGCGCGCACGCCGCGCGTGAAGGGTGCGAAGCCGGGGAGACCCGGGTCGGCGGTGACGTCGTCGGCCGTGTAGAGCGGTTTGACGTCGATCCCCTCGGGCGTCGCCCAGGTAAGGTCCTTGCCCTTCACTTCCTTGTCGGCGGCGACGGCCCATTGGTCGATGGTCGGCTTGTCGGTCATGTCAGTGGGCACCCTTCGGCGTTTCCATAATCTCGGTCAGCACCCCGCCCATATCCTTGGGGTGCAGGAAGAAGATCAACGTGCCATGCGCCCCGATCCGCGGCTCGCCGAGCACGCGCTTGCCCATCGCCTCGAACTCGGCCTGCGCGACATGGATATCGGGCACTTCGTAGCACAGATGATGCTGGCCTCCTGCGGGGTTCTTTTGCAGGAAGCCGGCGATCGATGCATTGCCCGGCAATGGCTCGATCAGCTCGATCTGTGTGCCGTTGAGTCCCGTATCGGTCGGCGTGTCGACGAAGCACACCTTGACGCCCTGCTCGGGCAGGTCGAACGGCTCGTGAATCTGCGTCGCCCCCATCACATCGCGGTAAAAGACGATGCTGTCGGCGATCGACGGCGTCGCGACGCCGATGTGATTGAGGCGGCCCAGTTTCATCTCATTCTCCTCAGCAGCCCGGGATCCGGTCCTTGCCGACCAGCTCGTACTTGCCGTTTTTCAACACATATTGCTGCCTGATCGCGCGCGTCCCCGAATAGGTGACGGCGAAGCTCCTGTCGGGCACCGCGGCGGTGATCTGCCCGTCGAAGCCCTGCTCCTTCTGGTTCAGACCGGCGCCCGAGCTCATGCTGTCGGTGAAGCTCGCGCGATCGACCGGCCCGTCGGGCGCCAGTTCGGTCAGGGTCGCATTGCTGATCGCGCAGCCCTGCCACACACCGCCGCCCGAGGTGACGAGATACGGGTTCCTGCCGAGCGCGTCGCTGAAGCCCCAGGCGGTCGCGGCGTTGCCGACTGTTCCGACCGAGCCGAGGTTCAGCCACTCGCCCTTGCGCCGCCAGCCCGACGGGCCGCCTTGCAGATAGTGGATCGCATTGATCCCGCCTTCGCTATGACCCGCATCCTCGAGGCTGCCGAGGCTCAGCAGCACGCCGACATTGTTGGGAAGCAGGTGAATGGCGGCGGGACGGAACTGGTAGGTGCGCCCGTCGATTTCGCGCGTCGCGGTCGGCTCCGCACCCTTGGCGAGACCGAAGGCCGCTCCGAATGCAAGGCCGATCGTGGCGTCTTCCTCGCTGTCGAGGGTCACCGGAAAAGCAGGCTTCGGCTCACCCGCCGGTGTGTCGGGGTCGAATGCCGACGCCGCCGGCGAAACGAAGGCAGACAGGGCGACGGCAGCGGCAAGAACGGATTTACGCATCTCGGAACCTCATTTGATAGTTGGTCATCGTGACCCGCTATTGCGGGCCATGGCGTCTAACTACCTCATTCACGACGAAATTTTCAGTGCCCCTCGTCACAGCGGAATATTGTCGTGCTTCTTCCACGGATTCTCGAGGCTCTTGTTCCTGAGCTTCCGCAGCCCCAGCGCGACGCGGCGCCGCGTCGAGTGCGGATAGATCACCTCGTCGATATAGCCGCGCTGCGCCGCAACGAACGGATTGGCGAAGCGGTCTTCATATTCCTTCGTGCGCTCGGCGATCTTTTCGGGGTCGCCGATGTCGCTGCGGAAGATGATCTCGACCGCGCCCTTCGCGCCCATTACCGCGATCTCGGCGGTCGGCCACGCGTAATTGAGGTCGCCGCGCAGATGCTTCGACGCCATCACGTCATAGGCGCCGCCATAGGCCTTGCGCGTGATCACCGTAATTTTCGGCACCGTCGCCTCGGCATAGGCGAAGAGCAGCTTCGCGCCATGCTTGATGATGCCGTTATATTCCTGTGCGGTGCCGGGCAGGAAGCCGGGGACGTCGACGAAGGTGACGATCGGAATCTCGAATGCGTCGCAGAAGCGGACGAAGCGCGCGGCCTTCTTCGACGAATTGATGTCGAGCACCCCCGCGAGCACGAGCGGCTGGTTCGCGACGATGCCCACCGTACGCCCCTCGATGCGGCCGAAGCCGCAGATGATGTTGCCAGCGTGCGCCGGCTGCACCTCGAAGAAATCGCCTTCGTCGACCGTCTTTCGGATCAGCTCGTGCATGTCGTAGGGCTGGTTCGCATTCGGCGGGATCAGCGTGTCGAGGCTCGATTCTTCGCGGTCGTAAGGATCGCTCGTCGGACGCACCGGGACGCCGCTGCGGTTGTTTTCGGGCAGATAGTCGAAGAAATCGCGCGTCGCGAGCAGCGCCTCGATATCATTCTCGAACGCGATATCTGCGACCGAGCTTTTCGTCGTGTGCGTGATCGCGCCGCCGAGCTCTTCCTGGGTCACCACCTCGTTGGTCACCGTCTTCACGACGTCGGGCCCGGTGACGAACATGTACGAACTGTCCTTCACCATGAAGATGAAGTCGGTCATCGCGGGGCTGTAGACTGCCCCGCCCGCGCACGGGCCCATGATGAGCGAAATCTGCGGCACGACGCCCGATGCGAGCACGTTGCGCTGGAACACTTCGGCATAGCCGCCGAGCGAAGCGACGCCTTCCTGGATGCGCGCGCCGCCGCTGTCGTTGAGGCCGATGACCGGGGCGCCGACCTTCATTGCATTGTCCATCACCTTCATGATCTTCTCGGCGTGCCGTTCGGATAGCGAGCCGCCGAAGACGGTGAAATCCTGGCTGAAGACATAAACGAGACGGCCGTTGATCGTGCCCGATCCCGTAACGACGCCATCGCCGGGCACCTTCTGCGCCTCCATCCCGAAATCGGTGCAATTATGTTCGACATAGGCGTCGAGTTCCTCGAACGAGCCCTCGTCGAGCAGCACATCGAGCCGTTCGCGCGCGGTCAGCTTGCCCTTCGCATGCTGCGCATCGATGCGCTTCTGCCCGCCGCCCAGTTTGGCAGCGGCGCGGCGGCGTTCCATTTCGGCGATATTGGCGGACATGCGTATCCCTTCATCAGCGGCGACAGCGCCGTCTGCCTTGGTCGGACGATCGATGCAAATGTGAATTTGCAAAGTTGCAAAGTACGAGTTTGCAAACTAGTCTCGCGTGATGCAACCCCGTCGCCTCTTTGCCGGTCGCCAGCTCCGGAGCCTGCGCGAGGCACGCGCAATCCGGCAGGCCGACTTCGCGGCGCAACTCGGCATCTCGGCCTCATACCTCAGCCAGATCGAGCATGACGACCGCCCGCTGACGCCCGCACTGCTCGACCGGCTGCAAAAGCTGTTCCCGCTCGAATGGGAGGAGGTCGCTGCCGATGCAGGCGACCGGCGCGCCGGTGCACTGCGCGAAGCCGCCGCCGATCCGCTCTTCGCTGCATCGCCCCTGCCCCCCGAACAGCTTGAGCGCGCGGCACTCCAGCAGCCGCAGTTCGCGGACCAGTTTGTCGCGCTCCACGCCGCCTACCGCCGTGCGGGGCAGCGGCTGCAGATCATCGACGAGGCGCTGACCGGCGGCACCGCCGAGGGCAGCCGCCTGCCATGGGAAGAGGTGCGCGACTGGTTTCACGACGCAGGCAATTATGTCGACAGCATCGACCGCGCCGCCGAGACGCTGGCTGCGCAGCTTCGCGGCCGCGATCCTTCACCCGCGATCGAGACAATCGAGCGGCGGCTGCGCGACGCGCTAGGCATCTCGATCGTCTATCAGCAGGCGCAGGCGCTGCGCGATTTCGACGCGACGATGCGACACCTGGTAATCGACCCGTCGCAGCCGGCAGAGACAAGACGCTTTCAGCTGGCGCATCAGCTCGCCGCGCTCGCGCTGGCGAACGAGATCGCCGCTGTGGTTGAAGCCTCGCCGCTTCGTACACCCGCGGCGCGGCAGCTTCTGCACGTGGGTCTCGCCAATTATGCGGCGGGGGCCGTACTCATGCCCTATGCCCCCTTCCGCGCCAGCGCGCGCGTGGTGCGGCACGATATCGACCGGCTGCGCCTCGAATATGGGGTGAGTTTCGAACAGGCGTGCCACCGCCTCTCGACGCTTCAGCGCCCGGGCGCGCGCGGCATCCCGATGTTCTTCTGCCGCGTCGACATGGCGGGCAATATCACCAAGCGCCACAGCGCAACGCGGCTCCAGTTCGCTCGCTTTGGCGGCGCCTGCCCGCTGTGGATCGTCCACGAGGCGGCTGCCATTCCCGACCGTATCCTCTTCCAGCTCGCCGAGACGCCCGATGGCCTTCGCTATGTGTCGATGGCGAAGGGGCTGGTGAAGCCGTCGGGAAGCTATGCGCGCTCGCCCCGTCGCTATGCGGTCGCGCTCGGCTGCGAAGCCCAATATGCCGCCGACTTCATCTATGCCGACGGCGTGGATGTCGACGCATCACAAGCGGCGACGCGCATCGGTTCGTCGTGCCGCATCTGCCCGCGCGACGACTGCGACCAGCGCGCCTTCCCGCCGAGCGACCGCCCGATCCTCGTCGACCCCGACCGGCGCGATGTCGTGCCCTACCGGATCGGCTAGCCGTCGATCACCAGTTCCGCGTCGAGGAAATCGAGCAAGGCTCGGATGCGCGTCGCGGCGCGGTCTTCGGGCGCATAAAGCGCGTGGATATCCTCGCCGCCGCCGGGGCTGAAGTCCGCCAGTACCTCGACGAGCCGGCCCGCCTTCAGATCCTGCGCGACGTGGAAATGCCCGTGCCGCGCAATGCCGCCGCCCGCGACCGCCATCTGGCGCACGACCTCGCCCGAATTGCCAAAAAAACTGCCGTGGACAGGGCGCTGGACGACCCTGCTGCCGATGCGGAACGGCCAGCTGTCCACCGAACGGCGGAAGCTGAAACGCAGGCAGTCGTGCGCGTCGAGGTCGTCGGGCGTCTGCGGTGTGCCGCGGCGTGCAAGATAGTCCGGGCTCGCGACAAGCAGCATGCGGCTGTGGCCGAGCTTTTTGGCGCGCAGACTTGTGTCGCGCAGCGGACCGATGCGGATCGCAATATCGGCGCGTTCCTCGACCAGATCGACGATCGCGTCGGACAGCGTCAGATCGACGACGATATCGGGATAGCGTGCGGTGAAGCGCGGCAGGATCGGCAGCAGACCCATCGTGCCGATCGAGGGCGAGGCGTTGATGCGCAGCAGGCCGCGCGGTCCCTGCCCCTCGAGCCCCAGCCCCGCCTCGACGGTCGCAATATCGGCGAGCAGCACCGTCATCCGCTCCCGATAAGCCTGCCCCTCGGCGGTCAGGGCGAGCGATCGCGTCGTCCGCCGCATCAGCGTCACGCCCAGCCTTTGTTCGAGCCGGGCGATGCTGCGGCTGACCGCCGACGGTGTGAGCCGCAGCGCCTTCGCCGCAGCCGCGAGGCTGCCGCCATTCGCTACCGCCAGAAAGGTCTCGATATCGCCGAACCGGTTGTCCATCGCATTCCTGATTTTGAATCATCACTGAAATGATGAAGCGCGTTCTAATCATCAATGCCGCGAAACGCTATCTTCGGCGCATCGGACAGAAGCAAAGCTGAAAGGGCATTTCTCATGGACCTGAAACTCAAGGGCAAAACCGCTATCGTCACCGGATCTACCGCGGGCATCGGCTTCGCGATCGCAAAGCGCCTTGCCGAAGAAGGCGTCGAGGTCGTCGTCACCGGGCGAAACCGGCAGAAGCTCGACGAAGCTGCGGCCGAACTGTCGAAGTCGGGCGCGATCCGTGCCGTCCTTGCCGACCCGGCCACCGCCGAGGGCGCCGAGGCGCTCATCGCCGCGGTCCCCGACACCGATATCCTCGTCAACAATCTCGGTATCTATGAGGCAAAACCCTTCGCCGGGATCAGCGACGCCGACTGGCATCGCCTTTTCGAGGTCAATGTCGTCAGCGGCGCGCGGCTGTCGCGCCATTATTTTCCGAAGATGCTCGAAAACAACTGGGGACGCGTGATCTTCATCGCGAGCGAAAGCGGCCTGCTGCCGCCGGCCGAGATGATCCACTATGGCATGACCAAGACCGCGCAGCTCGCCATCGCGCGCGGACTTGCCGAGCAGACCAGGGGCACCGGCGTGACCGTCAATACCGTACTTCCGGGACCGACGCGCTCCGAAGGCATCGTTGACTTCATCCGTTCGGTCGTGTCGAACCCCGATGCGCCCGAAGCCGAGCGCGAAAAGACCTTCTTCGACGAATTGCGCCCGCTGTCGCTGATCCGCCGCCTGATCGAGGCCGACGAGATCGGATCGATGGTGACATATCTCGCAAGCCCCCTCGCCGCGGTCACCAACGGCGCCGCGATCCGCGCCGAGGGCGGGATCGTACCGACGATCGCCTAGATCCTTACAATTCCCCGCTCGATCAGACTATGCGCCGTCGCGAGGATCGCTTCCTCGGGCGGCCGCATCGTCCAGCCGAGACGCTGCATCGCATGGTTGCTGTCGCCGCCGCGGACATTGCCGAGTTCGGCGACCACCTGTTTGAGCTCGGACCGGAAGATCGCGAGCGTCCTGAGCAGCCAATCGGGCATCCTGCGCGTCGGCACCTTGCGCGCCTGATCGCCAAGATTGACGGTCAGGATGTTCGCGACATCGACAAATTTCAGAAAGGGCCCCGAGCAGACGAAACGCTCGTCCCTGATCCCTTCGGCGGTCAGCGCCCGATAGTGCATGTCGGCGACGTCGCGCACGTCGATGATACCGAAACCGACATCGGGGCACATCGGCACCTTGCCCTCGAGCAACTGTTTCACCAGCTCGATCGAAGTCGAGAGATCGTCCGAAAGCAGCGGCCCGAACACCGCGGCGGGATTGACCGAAGCGAATTCCATGTCACCGCCCTCGGCCGCCACCCAGTCGCGTGCTGCGCGTTCGGCGATGGTCTTCGATCGCGGATAGGGCATGACGTCGGGATTATCGAGATTGGTCCAGTCGGCCTCGCTATAAAGCTCGCGGCCCTCGCCATGCCCATAGGCGATCGCCGCCATCGACGAGGTGAGGACGAAGCGTTTCACCCCCGCCGCCTTCGCGAAACGCAGGGCACGCAGAGCCCCCTCGCGCGCGGGCACGATCAGCTCGTCGGGATGTTTGGGAACGCCGAGCGGAAAGGGCGAAGCGACATGCGCGACATGACTGCATCCCGCCATCGCTACCGCCCAGCCGGCGTCATTTTCCAGATCGGCGGCGAAGAAATGCAGTCTCGCGTTGTCGACGTTCAGCCAGCCGCGAACCTCGGCCTCGCGCTTGAGGCTGCGAACGGTCGTGTGGACGGTCCAGCCATTGTCGATCAACTGCCGGATCAGGAAGCCCGCGATATATCCGCTTCCGCCGGTGACCAGTGCCGTTCCCGCCATGCGCCCCTCCCCCGATTTTCAGGCGTGAGCTTAGCATTCCGTGATCCCGGGCGAAAGCCGGTGCCCAGAAGCGCAAACAGGCCCCGGCTTTCGCCGGGGAACGCGACTATTTAAGCAGCACCAGTTCCTCGGCCATGCTCGGATGCAGCGCGACCGTCGCATCGAAATCGGCCTTGGTCAGCCCCGCCTTCACCGCGATCGCCGCTGCCTGCAGGATTTCGGGCGCGTCGGGGCCGATCATGTGCAGCCCCACGACCTGGTCGGTCGCGGCATTGACGATCATCTTGTAGAGCGCGCGTTCGTTGCGACCCGCGAGGACATTCTTCATCGCGCGGAAATCGCTCGTGTACACGCGGATCGACCCGAGCTTGTTGCGCGCCTCGGCCTCGGTCATTCCGACCGCGCCGATCGGCGGATGGCTGAACACCGCGCTCGGGACATTGGCATAGTCGACGACCGTCGGCTTGCCGCCGAAAATGCTGTCGGCAAACGCCTGCCCCTCGCGGATTGCCACCGGGGTCAACTGGATGCGGTTGGTGACGTCGCCGACGGCATAGATGCTCGGCACTGACGACTGGTTCGTCTCGTCGACCTTGATCGCGCCGTCCTTGTCGAGTTCGACCCCGACCTCCTCGAGCCCCATCCCCCGGCTGTTCGGTACGCGGCCCGCGGCGACCAGCACCGCATCGGCCTGGATCGGGTCGCAGCCTTCGAGGTGGACGGTGAGCGATCCGTCGTCATTCTTCTCGATCGACCGGAACGGCGCGTTGAACTTGAAGTCGATGCCCTTGGTCATCGAGATCTGGAGCAACCGGTCGCGGATCTGTTCGTCATAGCCGCGCAGGATCGTGTCGCCGCGGTTGACGATCGTCACCTTGCTGCCGAATTCGTTGAAGATGCCGGCAAACTCGTTGGCGATATAGCCGCCGCCCGCGATGATGATCCGCTTCGGCAGCGTTTCGAGGTGAAAGACCTCGTTCGAGGTGATCGCATATTCGCTGCCAGGAAACTCGGGAACATGCGGCCAGCCGCCCGTCGCGATCAGGATGCGTTCGGCAGTCAGCTCGGTGCCGTCGGCAAGGCGTACCTTCTGCGGGCCGACCACGGTCGCGCGCGTCTTGAGCACCGTGACCTTGTGGTTGTCGAGGGTCTGGCCATAGAGGCCCTCGAGCCGGTCCACCTCGGCAAGGACATTGTCGCGGAGCACGTTCCAGTCGAACCTGCACTCGGGCACGTCCCAGCCGAACTTGCGCGCGTCGTGGATATCCTCGGCGAAGTGGGCGCCGTACACGAGCAGTTTCTTGGGTACGCAGCCGCGGATCACGCAGGTGCCACCGACCCGATACTCCTCCGCCACCGCGACGCGCGCGCCGTGCGACGCTGCGATGCGCGAGGCGCGGACGCCGCCCGAACCGGCGCCGATGACGAAGAGATCATAGTCGAAATCGCTCATGGATTACCCCTGAATTGGACAGGCAGGCATTCGCGCCCGGCGCCTATGTGGTTACACGGGCGCGGCTTGCCAATCGAAATTTGCGCTCAGTGATAGCGACGGACGATCTCAATCCCCGAGCGCCGCCTGCATCAGCGCCTGCGTCGCCGCGTCGAACACGACCGTGCCTTCGGCGAGCCCCTTCGCCATTTCCTTGCCCAGCTCGACGCCGAACTGGTCGAACGGGTTGATCCCGAGCAGCACGGCATTGGCGAAGACGCGATGCTCGTAAAAGGCGATCAGCGCGCCGAGACTGCGCGGGGTCACCTGATCGAGCAGGATCGTCGTCGAGGGACGGTTTCCCGGATAGTTGCGCGCGCCGTCCTCGCTCGCGCGGCCCGCCATCAGCGCCGCGCCCTGTGCGATGCAGTTGGCGACGAGCGTTTCGTGATGCGCATCGTCGAGCAGATGGTCGGGCTCGCGCGCGACGACGAATTCGACGGGGGTCAGATGCGTACCCTGATGGAGCAGCTGGAACACCGCGTGCTGCGCATCGGTCCCGACGCCGCCCCAGGTGATCGGCGCTGTCTGCTGTGCGAGCGCAGCGCCCTCGAAGGTCACCGACTTGCCGTTCGATTCCATTTCGAGCTGTTGCAGATAGGAAGGCAGCAGCCGCAGCCGCTCGTCATAGGCGAACACCGCGCGCGTCTGGCAGTCGAGGCGGTTCGCATAGATCTGGTCGGCGAAGGCGGCGAGCAGGCAGATATTGTCGGCACCGTCGGCAAGGCGGAAATGGCGGTCCATCTCCGCCGCGCCCTCGAGCAGGTCGGCGAAAGCGTCCCAGCCGAGCGCGAGCGCGGCGGGAAAGCCAATCGACGACCAGAGCGAATAGCGGCCACCGACGGTCTCGCTGAACGGCAGAATGCGCGTCTCGTCGATCCCCCATTCCATCGCGCGTTCGGGCTTGGCGGTCAGCGCAATGAAGCGGCCGAGCGGATCCTCGACGCCGGCCTCGTCGAGCCATTGCAGCGCCGAATTGGCGTTGAGCAGCGTCTCGGTCGTCGTGAAGGTCTTCGACGCCACGGCGACGAGGGTATGTTCGGGGCTGAATTTGGCGAAGGCTTCGTCGAGCGCCGCGCCGTCGACGTTCGAGACAACCGCGACGTCATAGCGGTCGCTGTGCCGGCCTAGCGCATCGATGAGCAGGTCGGGGCCGAGCGCCGATCCGCCGATGCCGATGTGGAGCAGGTGCCGGATCTCGCCGAACGCCCCGGCCTCGATCGCGTCGATCATCATCCGCATCCGTTGGTGCAGCGCCTGCGCGACATGCACCGACTCGGGCGCCCCGTCGCCGCGCTCGGCGCTGTGCTCGGCGGCGCGGCCCTCGGTCGGGTTGACGATGCCGCCCGAAAAGAGCGTCTTGCGGCGGCCCGCAAAATCCTGCGCTTCGGCGAGGCCCGACAGGGTCGCGAGGACTGCGCCATCGAGATGCGTCTTGGCGAAGTCGAAACGAATGTCGGCGACATTACGCACCAGCACCTGGAGCCGCGCCTCGGGATCGGCGGCGACCAGATCGGTCAGTTTCTGCGGCTGCCAGTCGGAAAGGGCCTGCCAGGCCTGCTGCGCTGTCGTCATTGCATATGTCCTCGAAGGGGGAGTGAATCGCGGTCTTTCTCTAGGCCCGCTGCCTGTGCGGCGCCAGTGGCGTCCGCCGATATTTGCTTGACGTGGCAACCTATTCATCGCCAATGCCGCAGCATGACCAATGCCAGCTTTACCGCCGATGTGACGCCCCCGACCGGGCCCACGCCGCCTGCCCCGACCCCCGCGCCTGCGTCCGCCAAGGAAGAGGCGGTCGACACCGTCCGCTTCCTCGCGCTGCTCGCGATTGCGGTGCTGATTTTCCGCAGCTTTTTCCTGTCGCCGTTCAACATCCCGTCGGAATCGATGCAGCCGCGCCTCCTGATCGGCGACTATCTGCTCGTGAACAAGATGGCCTATGGCTATTCGAAATACAGCCTGCCGTTCAGCGTGCCGCTGATCCCGGGCCGCATCTTTGCGCGCACCCCCGAACGCGGCGACGTCGTCGTGTTCAAGGCGCCGCCGGTCAACGACAACGACTATATCAAGCGTGTGATCGGCCTGCCCGGCGACAGCGTGCAGGTGAAGGACGGCGTCGTCTGGCTCAACGGCAAGCCGCTGCAGCGCGAGGCGATGCCCGATTTCGTCATCCCGGTGACGCAGAACATGATCGACGCATCGCGCGCGACGGGCACCCTCCCCTGTTATGCGCCCGAGTTCGAGGAAATCGCTGCCGACGGCCAGCGTCAGTGCCGCTACAAGCGGTTCAGGGAAACGCTGCCGGGCGGCAAGAGCTATGCGATCCTCGACATCACGACGATTCCCGAAGACAATACGCCGCTCGTCGTGGTTCCCGAGGGACATCTGTTCCTGATGGGCGACAACCGCGACCGCAGCGCCGACAGCCGTTTCCGCGCGATGGAAAACCAGGGCATCGGCCTCGTTCCCGAGGAAAATCTCGTCGGCCATGCGCTTGTCGGCATGTTCTCGACCGACGGCTCGGCAAGCTGGCTCAACCCGATCAGCTGGTTCACCGCCGCCCGCTGGGGCCGGATCGGGGACGGTTTTTGAACGATCCCCTCGACACCGGGGCGCTCGCCGGCATCATTGGCGACGCTCCGGGAGATGCGGCGCTCTATGATCTTGCGCTGACGCATGGCAGCACCGGACGCGCCGATTATCAGCGGCTCGAATTTCTGGGCGACCGCGTTCTCGGGCTCGTCATCGCCTCCGAACTCTACACGCGCTTTCCCACTGCCAGCGAGGGCGAAATGTCGTCGCGGCTGCATGTGCTGGCGTCGGGGGCGACCTGCGCCGCGGTCGCGCGCAAGCTCGACCTCACCGCGCTCATCCGTTTCGGCGCGCAGGCGCGGAGCGACGGCGGCCGATACAGTGACAATATCGCCGCCGACGCAATCGAGGCACTGATCGGGGCGTTGTATCTCGACAAGGGCGCCGACGCCGCGCGCCGGTTCATCCTGACGCATTGGAACGAGATGATCGACGGGCAACAGGCGGCGCCCAAGCACCCCAAGGCGGCGCTCCAGGAATGGGCGCTGGCGCGCAAGCGCCGCCCGCCCGAATATGAAATTGTCGCGCGCGAAGGCCCCGACCATGCGCCGCGCTTCCGCGTCGCGGTGAGCGTCGGCAAGCTCGCGCGCGCCGAGGCCGAAGGCGCCAGCAAACAGGCGGCCGAGAAGGCTGCGGCGGCGGCCTTGCTCGCCGAACTCGAAGGACAGGATATATGACCCAGCATTGCGGTTTCGTCGCCGTCGTCGGCGCGCCCAACGCGGGCAAGTCGACCCTCGTCAACGCGCTCGTCGGCCAGAAGGTCGCGATCGTCAGCCCGAAGGCACAGACGACGCGCACGCGGCTGATGGGCGTGGCGATGGACGGCGAGACGCAGATCATCCTGATCGACACGCCAGGCATCTTCGCGCCGACGCGCCGGCTCGATCGCGCGATGGTCGCCGCGGCATGGGGCAGCCTCGAGGAGGCCGAGGCGATCCTCGTCATGGTCGATGCCGCGGCGAAGCTCACGGGTCGCGTCGAGCGCGTGCTCGAGGGCATCGCGAACCGGCCCGAGAAGAAATATCTGATCCTCAACAAGGTCGACCTCACGAAGAAGGACAAGCTGCTCACGATCGCGACCGAGCTCAATGGCAAGGTCGCGTTCGACGAAACCTTCTTTATCGCGGCGAGCAGCGGCGACGGCGTGCCCGAGCTGAAGGCACATCTCGCGAAGTTGATGCCCGAGGGCCCGTGGCATTTCCCCGAGGACGAGGTCAGCGACGCGCCCGAGCGCATGCTCGCCGCCGAGATCACGCGCGAACAGCTCTACCGCCAGCTCCACGAGGAGTTGCCCTATCAGTCGACGGTCGAGACCGAGCTGTTCAAGACGCGCCCCGACGGCAGCGCCGAAATCCACCAGCAAATCTTCGTCGCGCGCGACAACCAGCGCGCGATCGTGCTCGGCAAGGGCGGCGCGCGCATCAAGGAAATCGGCGCCCGCGCGCGCGCCGAGCTGACCGAGCTGATGGGCCGCAAGGTTCATCTGTTCCTGCACATCAAGGTCAAGGAAAACTGGGACGAGGACCGCAGCGTCTATCGCGACATGGGGCTTGATTGGGTCGATTGATTTTGGGTGCGGGCGCCTCTTCAAAACCTCCATCCATCGTCGCGTTCGACCGCCTTTTCTGGGCCGGAATGTTGTTGTCGGCTCTCGAAATCTTGCTCAGCTGGGACGAACTGACCGCGCCGGATCCGCGCGAGCCCGAAATCACGACAACCATCTCGGTCCTCATTGTCCTGGTTGTCGTGTGTGCGATGCTGTTCGTAATGCTGTTCCTCAGATATGGTGTCGTCCAAAGGCGCTGGCGATGGGCCAAATGGGCTTACTGCTTTCTCATACTCGTTTCGATCAGCCTCTATCTGGGCGTCGATCTTGCAAGTGAAATGGACGCAGCGCTTCTGGCCTCAATCGGCGGAACAATGCTGTTGCTGGTCGCGGCCTGTTTTCTCTTCCGGCGCGATGCCGTGGCGTGGTTGGCCGGCAAGGCATGGGTCGATCCTTCGACCTTCGCCTGACTAAATCCGCCGGCAATCGTTCGGCGGTGCATTGCCGTCGAAGCGCGCAGTGATCCAGCCGATCGTTTCCTGCGCGCTGTCCTTCGCGCTCGCGCCATGGTCGCCAGTCATGTCGATCCAGCGGATCGGCGTGCCGCGTCGGCACACGGCCTTCGCGAACTTGCGCGTGACCGCGGGCGCGACGATCGTGTCCTTGCTGCTTTGCGCGATCAGCAGCGGTCCCGGGACGCGCGCCGGATCGACGCTGTTGGTGCGCTCGAACGAGGCGAAGGGCTCGATCTTCGCAATATCCTTGTTCTTCGTCGCGCGGGCGATGGTGAGGATACCCAGGATCGTGCCGAGCTTCGGTTTCTTGTTGAAGCTGACGCAATTATTCTCGGACAGCCGGCGAATGATACCCTGATTGGTGCGGTTCACTATCGGGTCGAGCGAGAAGCCGTAGAGCGTCGACCAGCTGTGCAGCGCAAAGGACAGCAGCAGCGCGCGCGCATTTTTGTCGCTTCCCTGCGCGAGGTTCGCGGCAAGATCGGTCGGCGGGGCGGCCGCGGCGGTGCCGACGAGCGTCAGGTCGGGTGCGTAGCTGCGCGCCGATATCGCGGTCCACAGCGCAGCATGGCCGCCTTGTGATTCGCCCCAGACAGCAAAACTGCTCCCCGCCGCCGCACCCGGAATTTCGCGCGCGGCGCGCACCGCATCGAGCACGGCATTGGCCGTGTCCGTCCCGACGAGGAAGGGATGCATCGTCGGGCTGGCAAGGCCGATATAATCGGGCGCGACCACGACATAGCCGTTACGAACGGCGTTCATCCCCGCCGAATATTCGAAGAAATTCGGGCTGAGCGACGGTGCGCATTTCTCGGCTACGCCCCAGGCGCCGTGCGTCCAGGCGATCACCCGGCGCGGGCGCGGCGGGATCGCCTCCATCGGGGCCGCGACAATACCCGTGACGGCGAAGCGCTGGCCGCCGCCATTCGTGGTCCAATATTGCACGCGCCACGCCTGTGTGCCGGGCGGCGTGTCGGTCATCGGCTGGGCGGAGATCAGATAGCGCGGCTGTTGTGCCGCGGCGGGCAGGGAAAGCACGGACAGGATGGCGAGCAGGACGGCAGCAAGCAGATGGCGCATGGACATGTCTCCCCGATGGGTCACCCTACCACGTCGAAAGAAGATCGTCATCCCGGCGGAGGCCGGGATCTCACCATTGCTTCATGGCGTTAGGGTGAGATCCCGCCTTTCGCCGGGATGACCTATTCCTTGGATGCGGCCTCCTTTGCCGGCACCTTCTTTGCTGCAGGCTTCTTCGCCGCGGCCTTCTTCTTCGGCGCCGCTTTCTTCTTGCCCTTCGCCGGTCCCTTCGCGGCGCGCGCGTCGATCAGCGCGATCGCCTCGTCGGCGGTCAGCGCCGCCGGGTCGGCGGTCTTGGGCAAGGTCGCATTGGTCGTGCCGTCGGTCACATACGGTCCGAAGCGCCCTTCCATCAGCTTCATCTCGCCACCACTCGTGGGGTGCGGGCCAAAGGTCTGGAGCGGCTCGGCCTTCGTTCGCCCGCGCCCACCCCCGTTTGCGGCTTCGGCGATACGCACGACTGCGGCATTCATGCCGATGTCGAAGATTTCGGCGGTGCCCGTCAGCTTCGCATATTTGCCGTCGTGGAGCAGATAGGGGCCATAGCGCCCCAGCCCCGCCATGATCGGCTTGCCGCTTTCGGGATGCACGCCGACCTCGCGCGGCAGGCTCAGGAGGCGCAGCGCATAGTCGAGATCGAAATCCTCGCCCGGAATATCCTTCGGGATCGACGAACGCTTCGCTTCCTTGCCATCGCCAAGCTGGATGTAAGGCCCGAAGCGCCCGCTGCGCTTCGTCACTTCGAGCCCGCTGTCGGGATCGGTGCCCAGCGCCTCGGGCCCCGTGTCGTCGCCGTCGCTGCCGCCCGGCTGCGCGAACTTCCGCGTGAACTTGCAGTCGGGATAGTTGCTGCACGCGATGAACGGCCCGAACTTGCCGCCGCGCAGCGCGAGGCGCCCGGTGCCGCAATTGGGGCAGAGCCGCGGGTCGCTGCCGTCGCCCTTGTCGGGGAAGAGATAGGGGCCGAGGAATTCATCGAGCGCCGCGGTGATCTCCGACGGCTTTTGCTCCATAACCTCGCCGGTGCGCGGCTTGAAGTCGCGCCAGAAGCGTTCGAGCACCGCCTGCCACTGCGCGCGGCCGCCCGACACATCGTCGAGCTCTTCCTCGAGCCCCGCGGTAAAGTCATAGCCGACATAGCGTTCGAAGAAGCGCTCGAGGAACGCGGTGAGCAACCGCCCGCTCTCCTCGGGGATGAAACGGTTCTTCTCGACCGTCACATAGGCGCGGTCCTTGAGCACCTGCAGGATCGACGCATAGGTCGACGGGCGCCCGATGCCGAGCTCTTCCATCTTCTTGACGAGGCTGGCTTCGGAATAGCGCGGCGGCGGCTGCGTTTCGTGGCTTTCGACCTCGACGCCGGTTTTCGCGGGCGCATCGCCCTTGGCCATCGCGGGCAGCAGGCGTGCGTCGTCGTCGTCCGCGTTATCATCGCGGCCCTCGTCGTAGAGCGCAAGGAAGCCCGGGAATTTCACGACCTGCCCCGTCGCGCGCAGCACCGTCTTGCCGGTGCCGTCGGAGAGATCGACGCTCGTGCGTTCGAGCCGTGCCGACGCCATCTGGCTCGCGAGCGCGCGCTTCCAGATCAGCTCGTAGAGCCGCGCATGGTCACCGCTTCCAGCCTTGTCCTTCGAAAAGTCGGTCGGGCGGATCGCCTCGTGCGCTTCCTGCGCATTCTTGGCCTTGGTCTGATACTGGCGCGGCTGGTCGGGGACGTAGCCGCCGTCGTAGCGCGTCGCGATGGCTTTCCGCGCCGCGCTGATCGCGCTGCCGTCCATCTGGACGCCGTCGGTACGCATATAGGTGATCGCGCCGTCCTCGTAGAGCGCCTGCGCGATCCGCATCGTGTGGCTGGCCGAGAAGCCGAGCTTGCGCGCGGCTTCCTGCTGCAGCGTCGAGGTGGTGAAGGGCGGCGGCGGGTTGCGCGTCAGCGGCTTGGTCTCGACGAGGTCGACGGTGACATGGCCCGCTTTCACATCAGCTTCGGCGGCGCGCGCATCGGCCTCGGTGGTGATCGACAGCCGTTCGATCTTGTCGCCGCGCCAGCGCGAAAGCCGCGCGCGGAACGGTGTGCCGCCCATTTCGAACAGCCCGGTGACCGACCAATATTGCTGCGCAACAAAGGCCTCGATCTCGCGCTCGCGCTCGACGACGAGGCGCAGCGCGACCGACTGGACGCGTCCCGCCGACTTGGCGCCGGGCAGCTTCCGCCACAGCACCGGCGACAGCGTGAAACCGACCAGATAGTCGAGCGCGCGGCGCGCGCGATAGGCGTCGATCAGGTCGGTATCGAGCTCGCGCGGATGCGCCATCGCATCGGTCACCGCCTGCTTGGTGATCGCGTTGAACGTCACGCGATCGACCGACGCCGGCAGTGCCTTCTTGCTGCGCAGCAATTCCTGCACATGCCAGCTGATCGCCTCGCCCTCGCGATCAGGGTCGGTCGCGAGGATCAATCGATCGGCGCCCTTCGCGGCGTCCTGGATTTCCTTCATCCGCTTCGTCTTGTCGGGATACAGCTGCCACTGCATCGCGAAGCCGTCGTCGGGATCGACCGAGCCGTCCTTGGGCGGCAGGTCGCGAACATGGCCATAGCTGGCCAACACCTTGAAATCGCGACCGAGATATTTCTCGATCGTTTTCGCCTTTGCAGGCGATTCCACAATTACCAATTGCATTAAAAAACTATCCCCGTCACCGGCTCTCACATGTACGCGCGAGGGTGGCGGGGATCGCTCGATTCCGTCAAGCCAGATTTTGCGTTACCCGTTCTGCCATTTGAAATCGGCGGGCAGGATGCATTTGCCGGCGTCATATTTGCCGACGCTGCGGATGATCTCCTTGTCGTCGGGCTCGATCCGGCGGCCGCTGATCTGGCTGTCGATCACGCGGCGGACGAGCGCGTCGAGCCGCGTCACGAGGTAGCAGTCGATGGCTGGCGGCGCATGCGGATTGCCGACCCCGCTGTCATCGGTCAGGAACAGGTAGCGCGACTGGGTCGCCGCCGCCATCGCGCGCATTGCATATTCGGCCTTGTCGGCAACGCCCGAAGCCGCGACCGGGGTGATGTGGATACGCCTGGCGCGGGCGGCCTCGGCGGCCTGCCATGTCCATCCGAACCCGTTGTCGTGCGGCGGGGCGTCGGCGACGAGCAGCAGCGACTTCACCGCATCGGGGCGCCAGTCCTGCTCGACCGCGCGGATCATCGCCTGATCCATCGCCTCGGGATAGTCACCGCCGCCATTCGCGTCCTGCCGCGCGAGAGCGCCCTGCACGCGGCCGATATCGCGGTCGAAAGCGATCGTGCGGGTGACATAGTCATCGCCGAGGTCGCGGTAGAAGACGAAGCCGATCCGGATATCCAGATCGCGATGCTTTGCCGTAATCGCGCCGATGATCGAACGCAGTTCGGCTTGCAGATAGTTGATCTCGTCGCCCATGCTGCCCGTCGTGTCGACGACGAGCATCAGGTCGAGCTTGGTTGCTTTCATTGCCGCCTGGCTGGCGGTCAGCCCGACCAGTTGCCCGCCCGCCGCGTTCGATACAAGCACCGGCCGTGCCTCGGCGATCGTGCGTCCCGCCTTGCGCGCCGAAACGGTGATCCGTTCGCTCAGCCGGTCGAGCCCGGGAAAGAATACCGTGCTGCCATCGGCCTGCGTCGCCATGGTAATGCTGTTGCCGTCGCTGCACGTCACGACGACGTCGGCAAAGGGGACCGGCTGGCCGCTGCGGTCATTGACCTTCACGGTCACGACGCGCGTGGTGTCGACGCGCGGCAGGTCCCTTACCTCCTGCCCCAGATCGCCGCTGCGGTTCACATAGGCGGCGTAAAGTTCGGGATTGAGCAGATCGTCATGTTCGCCGGCTGTCAGAATGCCCGATTGAGGTTGCGGCTGCGGACGGGGATAGGGGTATGGAGGCGGAGTGCGCGAGTCCGTCGCCGGTGCGGGGGGCGTTGCCTTCGCCGCGCGTTCCGCCGAATATTCGTCCGAACTTGTCGTCGCGTCGGGCGCTGGCGAGTCTGTCGCGGGCGCCGGAACGCGCGATCCCGTCACGATAACTTCCGAGACGTCGTCGCTGCCCGAATAGGATGGCGGCGAGGGAGTAACCGTCGTCGGCGGGGGCGGCGGCGGAGCAGGCACGGTTTCGACCGCCATCGCCTCATCGCGATCGCGCCGCGCGCTCCCCGTCACCTCGAGGCTAACGTTGGACTGCTGCGTCCGTGGCTGCGCCTCGGGCCCGAGTTGCGGCAGAGGTGCGGCGTTACGGCAGAAGCCCTGACCGGGCGCCGGCGTTGAACGCGCCATCGCGAGCGGGATCGGCGCCGGCGCAGAGGCCAGTACCGCGATCATCGTCACGCTTGTCAAAAACCGGCTGCGCATCATCAACTCCCCGCCATGTGATACAATATCATCAATCTGTTGCCCGGCCGCTGAACTGCGGCTGAACCGCGACGAATCGTTAATTCAAAATGGGTTGGCTGGCTGTGCGGACGATCACACGAGCGAAATGCGCGCGCCGGCATGGCGCTCGATGCGCCCTGCAAGTTCGAGTTCGAGCAGCACAAGCTGCACCTTCGAGGCATCCTGCCCCGACTGGCGAACAAGTTCGTCGAGCGCGACCGGAGTCGGGCCGAGCAGGCCGATCAGCGACCGGCGTTCGCCCTCGTCCGCCTCGACCGGCGCGACAATGCCGGTGTAGCGCGGCGCCGGCTCGCGGACCATGCGTGCGTCGATCGGCCCGACGGCCTCGAGCACGTCGTCGACCGTCTGGATCAGCGTTGCGCCCTCGCGGATCAGCAGGTTGCAGCCCTGCGCGCGCGGATCGAGCGGCGATCCGGGGACCGCCATCACCTCGCGCCCATAGTCCCCCGCGCGGCGCGCCGTGATCAGCGATCCCGATTTCGGTGCAGCCTCGATCACCACCGTCCCGTGCGCGATACCGGCAATGATCCGGTTGCGCGACGGGAAATGGCGCGCGAGCGGTTCGCTGCCCGGCGGTTGCTCGGCGATCAGCAATTGATCGCTTGCGATCCTTTCCTGCAACGCGGCATTTTCGGGCGGGAAGGCGATATCGATCCCGCTGCCGATCACCCCGACGGTCGATCCGCCGAGCGCGCCGATATGCGCAGCCGTATCGACGCCGCGTGCGAGGCCGCTCACCACCGTCACGTCGCGCGATGCCAGATCGGCGGCGAGCTGGCGCGCAAAGCGGCACGCGATCGCCGACGCATTGCGCGCGCCGACGATCGCGACGCATGGGCGGCGCAGCATCGCGGTGTCGCCGCGCACGATGACGACCGGCGGCGCGCCTTCGACCTCGCGCAGCATCGGCGAATAATCATCCTCGTCGCAGAAGATGTGGCGCGCACCGAGCGCCGCGACGCGCCCGATCTCGCGCTCGGCAATATCGACGGAGGCGATACGCGCCTTCCCTGCCCCGCCGCGCAAGGCGAGGTCGGGAAGTGCGTCGAGCGCGGCCTCGCCTGATCCGAAGCGCTGCATCAACTGGTGCCAGCTCACCGGTCCGACGTGCGGCGTACGGATGAGCCGTAGCCGCGCCAGCCGTTCGCCGTGGTTCACGCCTTGTTGCCACCGATGCGCGGTTCGGTGCCCGCGCGCAGCCGTGCGATATTCTGGCGGTGTCGCCAGAGCACGATGACAGCGAGACCGGCGAGGCCCGCTGCATAGACCGGATAGCCGAAAGCGAGCGCGGCGAACGGGGCCGAAACCGCGCCGCACATCCCGCCGAGCGACGAGATACGCAGCAGCAGCACGGCGCCGAGCCACACCACGGCGAAGACAAGTCCGATCGGCCAGGCGAGAGCCAGCGCGAGCCCGAGCATCGTTGCAACGCCCTTCCCGCCGCGAAAGTTGAGCCACACCGGATAGCAATGGCCGATCATCGCCGCGGCGCCTGCGATCATCGCCGCATGCTCGCCGAGTTCGGGGACGAAATGGCGGGCGAGCAGCACCGCGACCGCGCCCTTCGCGCCGTCGAGGATCAGCGTCGCCGCGGCGAGGCCCTTGCGCCCCGTGCGCAGCACATTGGTCGCGCCGATATTGCCCGACCCGATCTGGCGCAGGTCTCCCGCGCCGGACAGGCGCGTCAGGATCACGCCGAAGGGGATCGAACCCAGAAAATAGCCGACGGCGGCCAGCAAGAACATTGTCATGGAAAACCCCGCTTCGTTTGTCTCAATGTGGCGATGTTGCGCAAAGCAATCAATGGATTCGAGCGGAGTGACAGCCAAAACGGACAGACTCGTCGCGATTGAGTGCGGTCCCGCCCCCTGCTAGGCGAGCGCCATGCATATCCCAGCCGCGCACGCCCCCATTCTCTTCTTCGACAGCGGCCTTGGCGGCCTGACCGTTCTGGGGCCGACACGCGCGCTGCTGCCGACCGCGCCGATCGTCTATGCGGCCGATTATGCCGGTCTCCCCTATGGCAAGAAAAGCAACGAGGAACTCGCCGCGCGCGTTCCGGCGCTGCTCGGGCGGCTCGTCGAACGCTACCAGCCGAGGCTCGCGGTGATTGCCTGCAACACCGCGTCGACGATCGCGCTCGCGCACGTTCGCGCGGCGCTCGACCTGCCGATCGTCGGTACTGTGCCCGCGATCAAGCCCGCCGCCGAATTGACGAGGACGGGCGTGATCGGCGTGCTCGGTACCGAGGCGACCGTTCGCCAGCCCTATGTCGACGATCTGAGCGCGCGGTTCGCGAACGGCAAGACGGTGCTGCGCCACGGCAGCCCCGGGCTCGTCACCGGCGCCGAGGCGAAGCTGCGCGGCGAACCGATCGATCCGGCGGTTGTCGAACGTGCGATCGCGGGATTGCGCGACCAGCCGGGAGGCGACAGGATCGATGTCATCGTCCTCGCGTGCACCCATTTCCCGCTGCTGCACGATGAATTGCGGGCGGCGGCAGGTCCCGGCATTGCGTTGATCGACGGCGCGGCGGGCATAGCCCGGCGTATCGCGCATCTGACCGAGGGGCAAATCTGGCCCGACACCATGTCGCCGGGCATCGCGGTCTTCACGCGCAGCGATGACAACCCGCCCCCACCGCTCGCTGCGCTTGCGCCTTATGGCATCGGCGCGATCGAAACGATCTAGCGAAGGCTCATTCGGAACCGGCGGCGCAGGAAGCGAGCCATGCGCGCTCTTCGGGCTGCGGCCCGTCTCCGCTCGACGCGCGAACGCGGGGCAATCCCGACTGTCGCTTTACCCCCGTGCAATCGGCGGTCTCTTCGCCCGAAGCGGCGAGCAGCCGTCCGTTGCACAGGAACAGCTTTTCATCGGACGCCCCCCAGCCGACCTTTTCGGCGTCGTCCGGCGCCCGGCCCGCGCAATAGGTGTCGGTCTCTGATCCCGGATCTCCGCAGATCTTTTCGATATGGGCGACATTGGCTTTCACCGTACCGACGAAGCGCTGCTCATAATAGGCGTTGGTCGCGAAATAGCTCTGAACGCCACAGATGCGCCCGCCCTGCTGCGCGAGCATCGTATACTCGCAGATTTCGGCGCCCCGATAGGTTTCGCAGCTCCTCCACAGACCGTTAAACGGCGCGGGTGCCAGTGCCGGCGCGGGGGTCGAAGCGGAGACCCCGGCGGCGATCGACAGGATGGCGGCTAGTGCGAGGCGCATGACGATATTGTTCCTTTCGTTCGGGTCCGGCCCGGACATAGGAGCCGGGCGCAATCCTGACGGTGCGGTCGATCACAGTACCGACAGGTTCATGCGCACCGCCAGGACAATTTGCCCTATCGCTGCGAATCGTTCGCACTGGCTTTCCGCACCTTTCGACGTTATTGGCGCGCATGTTAATAGCCGCTTGGGGAGCGGCGCCGAGAACTTGACTGGCACCTGACTGCGGGGCTGAAACGTGAACTACAACGATATCTTCGCACGCGCGATCGACCGGCTGCACGAAGAAGGGCGCTACCGCGTCTTCATCGATATCCTGCGCAACAAGGGCGCCTTTCCGAACGCACGCTGCTTTGCCGGCCACAACGGGCCGAAGCCGATCACCGTCTGGTGCTCGAACGACTATCTTGCGATGGGTCAGCATCCCAAGGTTATCGAGGCGATGGAAGAAGCGCTCCACGATGTCGGCGCCGGCTCGGGCGGCACGCGCAACATCGGCGGTAACACGCACTACCACATCGACCTCGAGCATGAGTTGGCCGACCTTCACGGCAAGGACGGCGCGCTGCTCTTCACCTCGGGTTACATCTCGAACGAGGCGACGCTCGGCACGCTCGGCAAGCTCCTTCCCAACTGCATCATCTATTCGGACGAACTCAACCACGCATCGATGATCGCGGGTATCCGCAATTCGGGCTGCGAAAAGCGCGTGTGGCGCCATAACGACCTCGAGCATCTCGAGGAACTGCTTGCTGCCGACGATCCGGAAGCGGCGAAGCTGATCGCGTTCGAGAGCGTCTATTCGATGGACGGCGACGTCGCGCCGATCCACGCGATCTGCGATCTCGCCGAAAAATACAACGCGCTCACCTATTGCGACGAGGTCCATGCCGTCGGCATGTACGGCCCGCGCGGCGGCGGCATCACCGACCGCGACGAGGCCGCGCACCGCGTCACGATCATCGAGGGTACGCTCGGCAAGGCGTTCGGCGTGATGGGCGGCTATATCGCCGCCGAAAAGAATATCATCGACGTCATCCGCAGCTATGCGCCGGGCTTCATCTTCACGACCAGCCTGTCGCCGGTGCTCGTCGCAGGCGTGCTCGCCAGCGTGCGCCACCTCAAGGCGTCGAGCGTCGAGCGCGATGCACAGCAGGCCGCGGCGGCGTACCTAAAGCAGAGCTTCCGCGACGCCGGCCTGCCGGTGATGGATTCGACGACGCATATCGTCCCGCTGATGGTCGGCGATCCGGTGCGCGCGAAGAAGATCAGCGACATATTGCTCGCCGAATATGGCGTTTATGTGCAGCCGATCAATTTCCCGACCGTGCCGCGCGGCACCGAACGCCTGCGCTTCACGCCCGGCCCGGCGCACGATGAGGCAATGATGCGCGAGCTGACGCAGGCGCTCGTCGAGATCTGGGACCGGCTCGAGCTGCAGCTTCAGAAGGCCGCGTGACGGGCGCACCGGCTTACGATGACGTCGTCGTCGGACGCCGCTCGATCCGCGGCTTCCTCGACAAGCCCGTTCCGCGCGAACTGATCGCCGAGATTCTCGGGGTCGCGATGCGCGCGCCCTCCTCCTACAACAACCAGTGCTGGAATTTCTCGGTCGTCACCGGCGAACCGCTGGCGGCGATCCGCAAGGGCAATACCGAGGGCATTCTGGCGGGCCAGCCCGACAGCCGCGAGTTCCGCCGCTTCGACGGCAGCGCCGATACGCACCGCGCGCGGCAGATCGAGGTCGCGAAACAGTTGTTCGGCGCGATGGGCATCGCGCGCGATGACAGGGACGGGCGGCAGGACTGGGTGCTGCGCGGCTTTCGCCAGTTCGACGCGCCGGTCAGCATCGTCGTCACCTATGACCGTGTGCTGCTCGGCAGCGACATTGCGCCCTTCGACTGCGGGGCGGTGACCAACGCGCTGGTCAACGCCGCCTGGTCGCGCGGGCTCGGCTGCGTGATCAACAGCCAGGGCATCATGCAGAGCCCGGTCGTACGCGAACATGCGCGCATCCCCGACGATCAGGTCATCATGATCTGCGTCGCGATGGGCTGGCCCGACGCCGGTTTCCCGGCGAATGCGGTGGTCTCGAACCGCAAGGGCGTCGACGAGGCGGTACGCTTCGTCGGCTTCGGGGACTGAGCCCATTTGCTCAATCTGCTTGAAATTCTCGGAATCACGGCCGACGCTGGGAATGGAGTTCCCGAAAATCGTCGGGAGCGGATCGGATGCCTTCTTGCCCTTGCCGTGATCATACCGGTCGCCGCAATTTTATTCGCCATCGAATGGATCATCTGATCGCGCACCCCGGCAGGCCCAACGCCACCGCCCTTCGACAAGATCGTGACGATCCGATAGGGTGAAATCCGAATCCGGCCTCCCCAGCTCGAAAGATTATCATGCAGGCACAGCGCTATAGCTACACCGCGATCACGCTTCACTGGCTCCTCGCGCTGTTGCTCGCGTTCCAGGTCGCGCTTGGCTGGGCGCTTGAGGGGAACAATACCCCCGAACTCTTCGCGCGCTACCAGCTCCACAAGTCGGTCGGCATCACAATCCTGCTGCTCAGCCTCGCGCGCCTCGCGGTTCGCCTGTTCACGCCGCGTCCGTCCGCATCCGAAGGTCCCGCATGGACGCGCGCGCTTGCAAGCACCGTTCACTGGCTTTTCTACCTCGTGATGATCCTCGGCCCGGTCACCGGATGGCTGCTCGTTTCGACCGCGCGCGTGCAGGTGCCGACATTGCTCTACGGTATCGTCCCGTGGCCCCACCTGCCCGTCGGTCGCAGCTTGCACGAGCCGGCGGAGGCGATCCACGGAGCGATGGCGTGGATCGCGATCGGGCTGTTCGTGCTCCATATCGTCGGCGCGCTCCGTCACCAGTGGCTCCTCGACAAGCCCGAACTCCAGCGGATGATCCCCTTTGCGCGCGGCAAGGCCGTCGGCGCCGCGATCGGTGCGCTCGCGCTCGTCGGCGGCGCTTTCATCGTGGGCGAGTCGGTCTATCCCGACGTCTCGCGGCCCGGGGCGCAAAAGACCGCCGCCGCTCCCGCCGCGCCGGCCGCGGCGGCGCCTGCCCCCGAAACGCCCGTAGCCGAAGAGAAAGCCGCCGAGCCTGCCGAAAGCGAAACCGGGGAACCCGCTCAGCCGCTCGCCGACTGGACCGTCGCTTCGGGTGGACGGCTCGGCTTCACCGCGCGCTGGAACGGCGAGGCGATCGACGGCCGCTTCGGTCGCTGGCGCGCGGCGATCCGCTTCAGCCCCGACGATCTCGCCAAATCGAACATTCGCGTGACCGTCGATCTCGCTTCGGCCGACACCGGCGACGGACAGCGCGACGATTCGCTGAAGAGCAGCGATTTCTTCGACACCGGCGCGCATCCGCAGGCAGTCTTCACGACGCGCGACGTCCGGCACCTCAGCGGGGACCGCTATGAAGCGCGCGGGACGCTCGACCTGCGCGGCGTCAGCAAACCCGCGACGCTGCGTTTCACGCTGCGTATCGAGGGCGACCGCGCGCGCGTCGCTGGCACCGCGCGCGTCGACCGTACGGCCTTCGGCGTCGGTCAGGGCGAATGGGCGGCGACCGACGCGATCGCCGCCGGCGTTGATATCGACTTTTCGTTCAGCGCGACCCGCCCGGTATCCTGACTTCGGGCCGCGGCGACGCGGCTCTTCGTTGCGACCTAACGCGGCCGCCTGTCGAGCCGGAGCGACCAGGCATAGCCGCGATAAAGGCGCGTGACCGACAGCCGCCCGCCCGTGTCGTTCGCAACTTCGCGCGCCGCATCGACCAGCATCGCGCGTGGCTCGACATGGAACCGTGCCAGCCAGCCGAGCAGGACCGCGCGCCACCAGCCGGGCATATCCTCCTGCTGGCCGAAATCGACGATGTGAAGCGATCCCTGCGGCGACAGGTGGCGCATCGCTTCGCGCATTGCGTCCTGCCAGTCGGGGATCATCGACAGCGTATAGCTCTGGAAGATACGATCGAACCCGTCGGTCCGGAACAGCGCCTTCGGATCGAAACCCGTCGCGTCGCCCTGCGCCACGCTGATCCTGTTCGAGAGCCCCGCGCGCGCGATCGACGCCCGCGCGCTTTTCAGCATCTCGGTCGAGATGTCGATGCCGTAGAAACGCGCGCCGGGCCAGCACCGCGCCGCGGCGATCAGGTTGCGCCCGGTCCCGCAGCCGATTTCGAGCACGCGCGCGCCGACCTGCGGCGTCAGTTCGTCGATCAGCCGGTCGCGGCCGAGCAGATAATATTTGCGGGTGAGGTCATAGATATGACGCTGCCCCCGGTAAACGCCGTCCATCAGCGCGGCATGCCCTTCCCCCTCACGCATGCTTCACCCCTTCAGCACGTAAAGATGCACCCCGCCGTAGATCGCGGATCGATCGCGGCGCGTATAGCCAAGCGAGGCCTCGGCGCGATAATCCCAGCGGTCGAGCAGGTCGTCGGGAAGCCGCCCGGGCAGCAGGCTTGGCTCGGCGGCCGTGCGGAAGAGGACGCGCGCGCCCGGCCGTGCGGTGCGCGTGACCTGCGTCCACAGCGCGGCGAGCTGCGCGTCGGTCATCCAGTCCTGCGCATCGAGGAAGATGTAGCGATCGAAGCTCGCGGCATCAGCGGCGGCGAGCATATCGGTCATGTTCGCGTGCAGCATCGTCACCCGCCCGGCACGCGCCTTGACCGCCGCATAATTGGCCGCTTGCAGATAGGGTGGTAGCGGCACCGTCACGCCCTTGCCATAACCGCGCCCGAACGCCTGCCATGCGAAGTAATTATCCTCCAGCGGGAAGTCGCACGCGAGTTTTTCGAGGCGCGCGCGGAGCACGTCGGCCATCGGCTGGCCGTCCGCCAGCGCGTCATATTGCGCGGGCGGGATGCCGAGCCCAAAGAGCGACGAGCGCTGGTCGGTCACCCAGCGAATGAACTTGCGGTCGAAAAAGGGGGCGAATTTGGCATCGAAGATCGCGCGCTGTTCCTCGATCGTCCTCGCCTCCAGAAACCGTCTGGGGTCGACGCGGTGCATCCGCGCCACCAGATGCGCAAGGCCGATGAAGCTGCCGAGCAGCCCGCGCTTGTAGAGCCCGTGCGCAAAGCCGTTGATCCGCCTGCGCCCGACGAGATCGCGGCCTTCCCAGTAACGGCGGCTCGTCTCGTCGAGATGGGGCCGGACGAAAGCGCGATAGTCGGCGATGTTCGCGTTGCTGTCCGCATCGGCGAAAAAGCGGCGGAAGCCGATATAGTCGGGCAGGCGCTGGATAGCGACGCGTTTCAGATTGTTCAGCGCGACATGCGCGGTGTTGAGGTCAACCGCCACGATCTCGGCGGGATCGGCGGTCAGGTAGGAAAAGACGTTGCAGCCGCCGCTCGCGATCGTTGCGATCCGGTTGCCCGGCTCGATCGCCAGCGCTTCCATGTCGACCACCGGGTCTTCCCATATCTGCGCATAGACAAGACCCTTGAACGCCAGCGCGAAGGCGCGGTCGAGCAGGCGCTGTTTGCGCTCCGCATCCTCGCGGACGACGGCGGCGGCGATCTTGCGATTGGGCTGGCTGGCCATGGGTCATGGTCTCCCGGAGAAAGGTGGATCCGGGGCCGCGCATGGCAGCATTTGTTGCGATTCCCGCGTCGTTTCGATGACAAATTGGCGACAGCGTCAAAAAAGCGCTGCCGCCGTTTCATCGATCAGTCGCGGCAGTAACCCTCGCCCTGCCTGACGATCAGGCATTCCTTCTTGCCGGCGAGATATTTGAGGCCGGTTTCGTCGCCGTTGCCGCGGCGCAGGCTCAGCTCCTCGTTGCCGCGCCGGAACTTGATGCCATGCTCGCTGTCCTCGCCGTCGTACGTACCCTTGGTGTCGAGGTCCGACTGCATCTCGAGCTTGTACTTGC
Source organism: Sphingopyxis sp. (assembly GCA_017745175.1). Classification (GTDB taxonomy): domain Bacteria; phylum Pseudomonadota; class Alphaproteobacteria; order Sphingomonadales; family Sphingomonadaceae; genus Sphingopyxis. The sequence continues at coordinate 28,472 of JAGHZY010000033.1, forward strand.
CGGGCGCGGCGGGGGTGATCGTGGCGTACATGCCCTCGACCCCGGTCCACTTGCCAGCCCAGCTCGCGAAGCGGTGCGGCGCGGTGGCCGAATCGGCGGTTTCGGTTGCTTCGGGCGGCGCGGTTTCGACCGGAACCTCGGTCGTCGTCGCATCTTTCGGCGCAGGCTCGGGCGCTTCGGCCTTTTCGCAGCCCGCCAGCAGCACGAGCACCATGACGCTCGCCAGAATCACGCTTTTCTGCATCTTGCTTCTCCTTCCCCGTCCAAACGCGTGGCTGCCGATAAGTTTCCGCGGCACTATTCCGTGATAATCTCGGCAAACTTCAACGGATCGACATTGCCGCCCGACAGCGTGACGAGCGTCGCGTCGGTCAACGAGACCTTGCCGGCGAGCACCGCCGCCAGCGCCGCCGCACCGCCCGGTTCGACGACGAGATGCAGCTTCTCGAACACCAGCCGCATCGCGTCGCGCACTTCGCTGCGTGTCACCGCGACGCCACGCACGCCGCGCGCCTGCAGCACAGCGAAGTTGATCGGCCAGGTTTCGGGCGTCTGCAGCGCATCGCACTCGGTCGGAAAGGTCATATCGTCGACCGAAAGGATCCTGCCGGCGGCGAGACTGCGCGTCACATCGTCCCAGCCCTCGGGCTCGACCGCGACGATCTCCGCATCGGGCAGCGCGAGCGCCAGGCCCGCCGACAACCCGCCGCCGCCGCAGCAGGCCACCACCTTGTCGGGGCCTTCGATTCCCCGCGCCTGCATCTGCGCCCGCGCCTCGATACCGGCGCTGCCCTGTCCTTCGATGACCCACGGATCGCCATAGGCATGGACGAGCGTTCCGCCGCGCTCGGCGAGCAGCTTCGCCGCCACCGCATCGCGCGATTCGGTGATCCGGTCATAGAGCACGACCTCGGCCCCGAGCCTGCGCGTCGCCGCGAGCTTCATCGCCGGCGCATTGCCTGGCATCACGATCGTCGCCCTGATTCCCAGCCGCCTTGCTGCCCAGGCGACGCCCTGCGCATGATTGCCGCTCGACACGCCAACGACGCCTTCGCTCGCCTGTTCGGGTGTCAGATCGGTCAGCCGGTGCCACGCGCCGCGGATCTTGAAGGCGCCGACCGGCTGCAGGCACTCGGCCTTGCACCAGATCGTCTTCCCGTCGATCTCAAGCGGCAGCAGCGGCGTCTGGGGGAGCAATGCAGCGACTTTCGCCGCGGCGCGTTCGACACCCGCCAGCGTCGGCGCGCGGTTCGGGTTCAGCAAGGGATCGGGGCTTTGTTCTGTCATGGCTTCGTCCTATAGGGCGCGGCATACAACACAAGCCGCAGCATAGCGGGCAGGAGATTTTTCATGAGCAAGGTTCTGGTGATCGGCGCAGGCGGCGTCGGATCGGTCGCGGTGCACAAGATGGCGATGAACCCCGACATCTTTCCCGACATCACGCTGGCGAGCCGCCGCAAGTTCAAGTGCGACGCGATCGCCGATTCGGTGAAGGCGCGCACCGGCGTCACCATCCAGACCGCCGAGGTCGATGCCGATCATATCGACGCGACCGCGGCGCTGATCCGTTCGATCGGCGCGACGCATGTCGTCAATCTCGCGCTTCCCTATCAGGACCTCACGATCATGGAGGCGTGCCTGTCGACCGGCGCGCATTATCTCGACACCGCGAACTATGAACCGCGCGACGAGGCGAAGTTCGAATATCACTGGCAATGGGCGTACCAGGACCGTTTCAGGGACGCGGGGCTGATGGCGCTGCTCGGCTCGGGTTTCGACCCCGGCGTTACCAGCGTCTTCACGACGTGGCTTCGCAAGCATCATTTCGACCGCATCGATACGCTCGACATTCTCGACTGCAACGGCGGCGACCATGGCCAGCATTTTGCAACCAACTTCAATCCCGAGATCAACATCCGCGAAGTGACCGCGGTCGCGCGCCACTGGGAAAATGGCGACTGGGTCGAAACCCCGCCGATGTCGGTGAAACAGCAATTCGACTTCGAGGCCGTGGGCCCGAAGAATATGTACCTCATGTATCATGAGGAGATCGAAAGCCTGAAGACGCACCTGCCCGAGATCCGGCGCATCCGTTTCTGGATGACCTTCGGCGATGCCTATATCCAGCACCTCACCGTGCTCCAGAATGTCGGGATGACGCGCATCGATCCGGTGATCTACGAAGGCAAGGAAATCATCCCGCTGCAGTTCCTGAAGGCGGTGCTCCCCGAACCGTCGAGCCTCGGCGAGACGACCAAGGGCAAGACCAACATCGGCGTCATCGCGACCGGCCTTGCCAAGGACGGGAGCGAAAAGACGCTCTACCTCTACAATATCTGCGACCATGAGGACGCCTATGCCGAGACGGGCAATCAGGCGGTGAGCTACACTACCGGCGTGCCCGCGATGATCGGCGCCGCGATGATGGTCACCGGCACGTGGAGCGGCGACGGCGTCTTCAACATGGAGCAGATGGATCCCGATCCTTTCATGGACATGCTGAACAAGCACGGCCTGCCGTGGCAGGTGAAGGAACTCGCGGGTCCGCTGGATTTCTGATCGGCCACCGATCCCCACATCAGTCATCCCGGCGCAGGCCGAGATCTCGCCGGTACGGCAATCCGACAGGATGAGATCCCGATCCTCGCCGGGATGACGACATCAAGCGGCAGGCGCGTTAAGGACCGGGGATGAGAATCGCCCTCCTAAGCGCCGCGCTCTTTGCGGCCCTCGCCACGCCCGCCGCGGCACAATCCGACGACGCCTACGCCCCCGCACGCGCGATCGTCGCCGATATCGGCAAGATCGTGACGCCGAATGGCGTGCAGGAGACGTTCGAGGTCACGCTCGGCGGCGCGCGGCAGGTCGTCAATGTGCGCGGATCCGACCGCAACAATCCGATCCTGATCTTCGTCCACGGCGGCCCCGGCGCGGTCGAGATGCCCTTTGCCTGGGCGTTCCAGCGTCCGTGGGAGGATGTCTTCACCGTCGTCCAGTACGACCAGCGTGGTGCCGGACGCAGCTATCCGCTGAACGACCCCGCGACGCTCGCGCCGACGATGACGGTCGAGCGCTATCGCGATGACGCGATCGAGCTCATCGAACTGCTGAAGAAGCGCTACGCCAAGCGCAAGGTCGTGCTGATGGGGCATAGCTGGGGTTCGATCGTCGGCCTGTCGGTGGCGGTGAAAAGGCCCGACCTGCTCCATGCCTATGTCGGCGTCGGTCAGGGCATCGATTTCCGCGAAGGCGAAAAGGCCGGGATGGCGTGGACACGCGCCAAGGCACTGGCCGCGGGCAACAAAGAGGCAGTTGCGGCGATCGACGCGCTCGCCCCCTATCCGTCGGGCGCATTCACCATCGCCAAGGCCGATGGCTGGCGCAAATATGCGATCCCTTATGGCTCGCTCATCTACAACAAGCCCGACCTTAAATATTATTTTCAGACGCCGCGCCTCTCGCCCGAATATAGCGAGGCCGACCGGCAGGCGTGGGGCAAGGGCAGCGAATTTTCGGTCACGACGCTCTGGCCGCGCCTCGCCGACGTCAGCTTCATGAAGGTGAAGAAGATGGACGTGCCGCTCGTCTTCCTGCTCGGACGGCATGACTATACTGTGCCTTCGCCTGTGGCGGCCCAGTGGTTCGCACAAATCAAGGCCCCCTCAAAGAAGCTCGTCTGGCTCGAACATTCGGCGCATATGCCGATGGTCGAGGAGCCGGGGCATTTCTTCGCCGCGCTGCTTGACGCCGTGCTGCCGCTGACGAAAGAGAAGAAATGACTGCCTGGCTCGCGCCGATCGGCCTCTTGTTCGTATCGAACATCTTCATGACCTTTGCCTGGTACGGGCAACTCGGCGCGGTGTCGCGGCCGATCTGGCTCGCGGTGCTGATCGCATGGGGCATCGCCTTCTTCGAATATTGCCTCGTCATCCCCGCGAACCGCATCGGCTACGGCGCATACAGCGCCGCCGAACTCAAGACCTTGCAAGAAGTGATCACCCTGATCATATTCGCCGGGTTCGCGGTCTTCTGGCTCGGTGAGAAGCTGACCCTGAATCATCTCGTCGGCTTTGGCCTCATCGCGGCGGGGGCGTTCTTCATTTTCAAGGGACCGATTGCGGTCTGACAGGATTTTACAGCGACATGGAAACCCGTGCCGGCGACCCCGGAGCCTTTGCCCGCTTCGATCTGACCCGTGTCCCCTCGCCCGCCTTCGTCGTCGATGCAGCGAAAGTGCGCGCGAACCTCGCGGTGCTGCGCCATATCGGCGACGCGTCGGGCGCGCGCGTGCTCGCCGCGCTCAAGGCTTTCTCGATGTGGTCGCTCGGTTCGACCGTCACCGGCTATCTCGACGGCGTCTGCGCGTCGGGCCTCTACGAAGCGAAGCTCGGTCGCGGCGAATATGGCGGCGAGGTCGCGACCTATTGCGCCGGCTATAAGGAAGCCGACCTGCCCGAGATCGCGACGCTGTCCGACCACCTAATCTTCAACTCGCCCGGCCAGATCGCGCGCTTTCGTCCACTGCTCGACGAACTGCGCGAGCGGGGTGAGGTCTTCGACATCGGCCTCCGCATCAATCCGATGCACAGCGAGGGCGAGGTTCCGAAATACGATCCTGCCGCACCATGCAGCCGCCTCGGCTTTCCGATCAGCCAGTTGTTGCCCGAGCATATGGAAGGCGTCGATGGCGTCCATATGCACAGCCTGTGCGAGCAGGATTTCCCGCCGCTCGAGCGCACCTGGAACGCGGTGCAGCCGATGCTGCGCCCCTTCTTCAACCAGCTCAAATGGATCAATTTCGGCGGCGGGCATCATGTCACGCGCGCCGATTATCAGGTCGACGACCTGATCGCCTTCCTGAAACAGGTGCGTGCCGCGACCGACTGCGAGGTGATGATCGAACCCGGCGAGGCTATCGCGCTCGACGCGGGCATCCTCGTCGGCGAAGTGCTCGACCTGTTCGACAATGGCATGCCGATCGGGATCACCGACATTTCGGCGACCTGCCACATGCCCGACGTGATCGAGGCGCCCTATCGTCCCGCGATGCTGGGTGAGGGCAGCGACGGCATGGCGACGCGGCTCGGCGGCCCGTCGTGCCTCGCCGGCGACGTGATCGGCGACTACCGCCTGCCCGGCGGTGCGCGCATCGGCCAGCGTTTCGCCTTCCTCGACCAGGCGCATTATTCGATGGTGAAGACGAACACCTTCAACGGTGTGCCGCTGCCGTCGATCTGGCTGTGGGACAGCGAGAGCGACGAGCTGCGGCTGATCCGCGAGTTCGGTTACGAGGATTTCAAGACGCGGCTGGGGTAAGCTCCGCAAGCGCCTGGTGGATGTCGCTGACCACGACCGACCCTTCGCCGACCGATGACGCGACGCGTTTCACCGATCCCTTGCGCACGTCGCCGACGGCATAGATGCGCGGCCAGCTCGTCTCGAAGCGGCTCGGCATGCGGTCGAGCGACCAGCCCGCCTTGACCAGTTCGATCGGCGCGATGTCGGTCCCGGTTTTGACGAATCCGCGCTCGTCGCAGACCATTTCCCTCGGCAGCCATGTCGTGTTCGGGCTCGCGCCGAGAAAAAGGAACAGGAAGCCGCAATCGCAATGGCTCTCGTCGCCGGTCTCGCGGCAGCGGTAGGTCAGGCCCGCCAGATGTTCCTCGCCGTGCAGGCCGACGACGTCGGTCGACGGGATGATCTCGATATTCGGATGTTCCTCAAGCCTTTTGACCAGATATTCGGACATCGTCTCGCGCAGGCTCGCGCGGCGGAAAATGACATGAACCTTCTTCGCGACGCTCGCGAGATAGATCGCGCCCTGCCCCGCCGAATTTCCCGACCCGACGATCGTCACCTCGGCATCGCTGCACAGCTGCGCCTCCATCGGCGTCGCGCCATAATAGATGCCGCGGCCCTCATAGGCTTCGATGCCCTCGATCGGCAGGCTCTGATATTTGGCACCGCTCGCGACGACGACTGCGCGGCTGCGCAGCTTGCGCCCGTCGGCGAGGTGCAGGCAATAGGCGTCGCCGTCGCGGTTGATCGACGCCGCACGTACCGGCGAAACCAGCCGTGCACCGAATTTCTGCGCCTGCACCGTCGCACGCCGCGCCAGCTCGTTGCCCGAGATACCCGTCGGGAAACCGAGATAATTCTCTATCTTCGACGACGTGCCGGCCTGACCCCCGGGGGCGAGCGCGTCGAGCGCGATCACCGTGAGCCCTTCGGACGCCGCATAGACCGCCGCAGCAAGCCCGCCGGGGCCGCTGCCGACGACAAGAACATCGGCGGTCGCTCCGTCGGGAAGCAGATCGAGCCCCAGCCCCGCCGCCAGCTGCTCGGGCGTCGGCTGGATCAGCACTTCGGCCGCGCCGAGGATGGCTACCGGCAGCTGATCCCCGGTCAGCCCGCGTTCGGCCAGCAGATGGGCGGCGACGGGGCCGTCGGCGGGGTCGAACCAGCGATGCGCCACGCCATGCTTCGTCAGCAGGTCGCGCATGGCATAGACGCTACGGTCCATCGCCGCGCCGATGATGATCGTCACCGCAAAGCCGCGATGCTTGCTGAACTCGCGCCGCGCCGACAGCACACGGACGAAGATATCCGAAAAATGGCTGTTCCCGGCGATAAGGCGCTGAAAGTCGGCGTGCGCGATGCGCAGTATGTCGCCGTCCGCGCCCATCTCGACGCGCGACAGGTGCCGCTGGCCGGTCAGCACGGACAGATCGCCGGCGAACTGCCCATGCTCCATCCAGCCGACCCGCTTGCGCCCTTCGTCGGTCGACGCGAAAATATCGGTGTGACCCGACAGGGTGACGATGCAGTCGGGCGCCATCGCGCCTTCCTCGACCAGCAGGTCGCCCATGCTGTGCGACTCGACGGTGCCGAAGCCACGCAGTTCGCCCAGTTCGGCGTCGGTAAATGTGTAATTGACCTCGGCGCGGGAAACCATGGCGGGAGAGTCCTTTCGGCTATGACTTGTCGATTGTCCCTAGCGTGGCTGCAGCCTCTTGTCTCGCTTTTGCCCCGGTCGGCGCGCGTCCGCCCCGCTTGGGCGCGAGTGTTACCACCGCGTTACAAAATTGCGCGATAGGGTCTTTACAGGGGGGACCCCCCTGCATATATCGCCCCCGCTGCCCCAGGGGGACTTCCAATAACCGCAAGGCAGCCTTTGTGTTTAACGTTATTTTTGGGGGTCCCTTGAGTTGCACCAGCATCATAGCGCCCACGGGCTGATTCAGGCACTTTCGCCGGTCGAACCTGTTACGCTTGTCCGCCCGCACGCCGCGGCGCGCGCAGCGCGTTTCTTCATCGAGCGATTTCCCGGCACGACCATGTATGCGGTCAAGGCGAATCCGTCGCCCGACCTCCTGCGCGTGCTGTGGGATTCGGGTGTCACGCATTATGACGTCGCCTCGGTCGCCGAGGTCCGGCTGGTGGCGCGCACCCTCCCCGAAGCGACGCTCTGCTTCATGCATCCGGTGAAGGCCGAGGAAGCGATTTCCGAAGCCTACTGGAAGCACGGCGTACGCACCTTCTCGCTCGACACGATGGACGAGCTCGAGAAGATCGTCCGCGCGACCGAGGGCGCGCAGGATCTGAACCTGCTCGTCCGTCTCCGCGTCTCGTCCGACCATTCGAAGCTCAGCCTTGCCGCCAAGTTCGGCGCCGAGGCCGACGAAGTCGTCGAATTGCTGATGGCGACCCGCCAGGCTGCCGACGCGCTCGGCATCTGCTTCCACGTTGGTAGCCAGGCGATGACCCCGCACGCCTATGCACAGGCGATGGAACGCGTCCGCGCCGCGATCGTCGCGGCGTCGGTTACCGTCGACATCGTCGATGTCGGCGGCGGCTTCCCCTCGTCCTACCCGGGCATGGAGCCCCCGCCGCTCGACGCCTATTTCGAGACGATCCACCGCAGCTTCGAAAGCCTGCCGATCAGCTACTCTGCGGAACTCTGGTGCGAACCGGGCCGTGCGCTGTCGGCCGAGTACAGCTCGCTGATCGTACGCGTCGAAAAGCGCCGCGGCGAGGAACTGTACATCAACGACGGCGCTTATGGCGCGCTGTTCGACGCCGCGCATGTCGGCTGGCGCTTCCCGGTCACGCTGCTTCGCGACGCCGCGAGCGATGCCGAGATGGTGGCGTTCAGCTTCTATGGCCCGACCTGCGACGATCTCGACCATATGGCGGGGCCGTTCTTCCTGCCCGCGGATATCAGGGCCGGCGACTTCATCGAGATCGGCATGCTCGGCGCCTATGGCTGTGCGATGCGCACGAAGTTCAACGGCTTCGGCGCCGATGAAACGCATGTCGTCAGCGACGAGCCGATGGCGAGCCTCTACACCGGCCAAATCGAACAGGAACGCCGCAGCGCGACCGTGACCAAACTGTTCTGAATTGATCCGGGGCCGGCTTTTGCCGGCCCCCTCCTTCCGGCTGGCTCAGCCGCAGTCGATCTCGCCCTTCATCACCGGTACGCATGTCCCGTACAGCGTCGTGCGGATGCCGTCGGACGTGCGGCGCGCGGTGACGTCGAGCAGGCTCGGCCGCCCCATTTCGACGCCCTGACGGATTTCGAACCGCGCTTCGCCGGTCTCGGGCTCCAGCGACAGCAGTAGCCCGGCAAGCGGTGCATTCGCGCTGCCGGTCGCCGGGTCTTCCCATGTTCCCGCCAGCGGCGCGAACATCCGCGCACGCAGCGTGCGCCCCTGCCTGCAATAGACATGAAGCGACAGCCGCGTGCCGAACTGCGGGCGCGCCGCCAACGCGTCGCGGAACGCCGCCAGATCGGGGACGCAGCGGGACAGCGCCGCTTCGCTCACTTCGGCGATGACATAAGGGTTGCCGACCGACGCGACGATCGGCGGATGCGCCGTCACGACAATATCGCCGGGCACAAGCCGCAGCATCTGCGCGACCACCTCGGGCGCGACGGTTTCGCCCAAGCTGAGCGGCTGCGGCGCGGCAACCGTGGCGCCAACGGGCGCGCCTTCGGCATTCCGAACGATTGCGATCTCCGCGATCCCGGCAGGAATCTCGAACGTCGCGGTGCCGAGGCCGGGATCGGCGGCCGCCAGCACGAACGCCGTCCCCACCATCGGATGCCCCGCGAACGCCATTTCCTCGGTGCGGTTGAAAATGCGGACGCGCGCCGTGTGCGCGGGATCGGCGGGCGGCAGGACGAAGGTCGTCTCGCTCAGATTGAACTCGGCCGCCACCGCCTGCATCGTCGCATCGGACAGCGCCTCGCCGCCCGTTATCACGGCGAGCGGGTTGCCGCCGAACCGGCTCCGGGTGAACACATCGACGGTCGAAAAGGGTAACAGGGCCATGGCGCGAACTCCGTTTGATTCGCCGCGACCGTTGACACATAGTTCGTTGATTGGCAAATTATCGATATGACCGATGCCGAACTGTTCCGCGCGCTGGGGAACGAGCGCCGCCTCCAGATCCTCGCGTGGCTCAAGGACCCGCGCGCCCATTTTCCTCCTCAGGTCGACGGCGATCTTGTCGATGACGGCGTGTGCGGGCAATTGATCGCCGAAAAGCTGGGGATCGGCGCCTCGACGCTCAGCGAGCATATGCGTGTCCTGCAGGGCAGCAATCTCGTTACCGCGAAGCGTATCAGGCAATGGACATTCTATCGCCGCAACGACGAACGGCTGCGCGCACTCGCGGCGGTGGTCGGTGCGATCTAGTATCTGCCGGGCCGATGGATTCCGGGATGGCCTGACCCGGCGCCGCTGCTAGATTGCGCCCCGATGCAGCCTTTCCACCATCTCCTCGCCAATAATCTGGTCGCGAACATCACCAATTTCACCGTGTGGTTCGCGCTGACCTTCTGGACCTTCCTCGAAACGCAGTCGGTGTTCGCGACGGGGATGATTGCCGGCATCTACCTCGTGCTGACCGCCGCGCTCGGCATCTGGTTCGGCAGCCTCGTCGACCATCACGGCAAGCGCAACATGATGATGGTCTCGAGCATCGCCTCGCTGACCCTCTATGGCGTCGCATTTGGCGGATATCTGCTCGATCCGGCCATTCGCGATGCCAAGGTCCCGGGCTTCACGCTCTGGCTCTTCATCCTCGTGTGCATGGTCGCCGTGATCGCCGGCAATATCCGGATGATCGCGCTGCCGACGCTCGTCACGCTGCTCGTCCCCGAGGACCGGCGCGACAAGGCGAACGGGCTCGTCGGCATGGTCAGCGGCATCGGGTTCCTCGCCACCTCGGCGATCAGCGGCTTCCTCGTGGCATGGGGCGGGATGGAGGCGACGCTCGGCTTTGCGATCGCCCTGTCGCTCCTTGCTATCATCCACCTTTCCTGCCTTCGCATCGCCGAGCCGCGGGGCGCCGATGCCGACGAAGCGCCGCGCCGCATCGATCTTGCCGGAACCTTCCGCCTCGTCCTCGCCGTCCCCGGCCTTTTCGCACTGATCCTCTTCGCCTGTTTCAACAACCTGCTCGGCGGCGTGTTCATGGCCCTGATGGACGCCTATGGCCTGTCGCTGATGAAGGTCGAGGCGTGGGGCATGCTCTGGGCGGTGACGTCGAGCGCCTTCATCCTCAGCGGCGCGTTGATCGCGCGCACCGGTCTCGGCAAAAATCCGGTAAGGACGCTGCTCCTCGTCAATCTCGTCACCTGGGCGGTCGCTGCCCTCTTCACGGTTCAGTCGTCGATCCCGCTGCTCGCGATCGGCTGCTTCGTCTGGATGTTCCTTGGCCCTTATGCCGAAGCGGCCGAACAGACGACCTTGCAGAAAGTCGTCCCGTTCGAGCGCCAGGGTCGCGTCTTCGGCTTCGCCCAGTCGGTCGAGCAGGCCGCCTCGCCGCTCACCGCCTTCCTTATCGCGCCGATCGCCCAGTTCGTCTTCGTCCCGTTCATGACCGGCGGCGCGGGGGCCGACGCGATCGGCGACTGGTACGGCCGCGGTCCCGAACGCGGGATCGCGCTCGTCTTCACGATCGCCGGCGTCCTCGGCGTCGCGTTGACGCTGGCGGCGTTCGCGTCGCGATCCTATCGTCGCATCTCGGCCGCCTACGCCGCCGGCGACCCCGCGCCATCGGCAGCCTGAGACCCGAAACCCCTTCCGTTTTACTTTGCAATCATTCTATCCTGCGCGCGAAGCGGAAAGAGAGGATGCGCGCCTATGCTGTCAGGGATCCGGATCGTCGATCTCACTACGGTCATCTTCGGCCCTTATGCGACGCAGATGCTCGCCGATCTCGGCGCCGAGGTGATCAAGGTCGAAACCCCCGGCACCGGCGATATCTCGCGCTATCTCGGCAACGGTATCCCCGACCCGACGATGGGGTCGATCCATCTGACCGTGAACCGTGGCAAGCGCTCGATCGCGCTCGATCTCAAAAACCCTGCGGACGCGGCCGTTCTGCGCGACCTGATCGCGACCGCCGACGTCTTCTTCCACAATGTCCGGGGCAAGGCGATCGCGCGGCTCGGCTTCGACTATGCCGGCTGCAGGGCGATCAAGCCCGATATCATCTACGTCCATGGCACCGGCTTCGGGCAGGACGGGCCCTATGCCGACCTGCAAGCCTATGATGATGTCATCCAGGCTGCCACCGGCACGACCAGCCTGCTCCCGCGCGTCGATGGCGACCCGCGCCCGCGCTACCTGCCGTCGCTGATCGCCGACAAGATCGCCGGCCAGTTCGGCGCGCAGGCGATCCTCGCCGCGCTCGTCCACAAGCTGCGCACCGGCGAGGGGCAGGAGGTCGAGGTGCCGATGTTCGAATGCTTCGCCGCCTTCATGCTCACCGAGCATTTGCGCGACGACACGCTCGATCCTCCGATCGGCCCCGCCGGCTATCCGCGCCAGCTCGACCCGACGCGCCAGCCCTTCCCGACCAGCGACGGCTATCTCGCGATCGTCCCCTACACCCCCGAATCGACCGCGCGGCTGATGGGGCTGCTCGGCAGCGCCGAGCTGCTCGAAACGCCCGGATATGAGGCGGCAAAGGCCAAGGGGCAGCATATGCCGATCATCTACAGCGAGATCGCGCGCAAGACGCCCGCGAAGACCAGCGCCGAATGGCTCGTGATCTTCGCCGACAACGATATCCCGGCGATGGCGGCGCGCGATCTCCAGGACATCCGGGCGGATCCGCATTTCGTCGCGACGGACTTTTTCCGCCATCGCACGCACCCCGATGTCGGCGCATTCCACGAAATGCAGCCGCCCGTGAAATATGGCGCGATGGCGCCTCGCGATCTCGGCTTTGCGCCGCGCGTGGACGGCGATGGCGCAGCGATCCGGACGGAGATCGCCGGGCGCCCCGGCTGAAGAATTTCGACAATTGCATATCGGCGCGCGGTCCCTAGCATCGCCGCCGAACGATAAAGGGGGAACCGATGACACCGAACATCCTCGCACCGGGCGCGGTGCTTATCCTGTGGACGCTGGTCATGCTGGTCTGGGTTGCGGTGACCCGCTTCCGCGCGCTCGCCAAATCGGGCATCGACCTGACCGCCGCGCCGCCGGGCGGTCGCGGCGGCGACCTCGAAGGCATATTGCCGCCGATCACCAATTGGAAATCGCACAATTATACGCATTTGCTCGAACAGCCGACGCTCTTCTATGCGGTCATCCTGATCCTGCACGCGATCGGCGGTTATCCCGCCTATCTCGTGTGGATCGCGTGGGCCTATGTCGCGCTGCGGATCGTGCACAGTTTCTGGCAGGCGACGGTGAATCGCATCCCGGTGCGCTTTGCCATCTTTGCGCTGTCGACGCTGTGCCTGCTGGTACTCGCGTTGCTCGCGGTCGTCGCAACTCTGGGTTGAGGGGGGAGAGAGAAATGGATAGCAACGCCATATTGGGACCGGTCGCGACGCTCGCGCTCTGGTCGATGGTCATGTGGGTGTGGATGTACGCGACGCGCCTCCCCGCGATGGGCCGCGCGAAGATTGACGCCATCAACCTCGTCGGCGGCACGGGCAAGGGGCTCGACGACGTGCTGCCGCCCGAAGTCCAGTGGAAGGCGCATAATTACAATCATCTCATGGAGCAGCCGACGGTCTTCTATGCCGTCGCCATCGCGCTCGCGATCGGCGGCATGGGCGGCGGGCTCAATACGCAGCTCGCCTGGGCCTATGTCGCGCTGCGCATTGTGCACAGCCTGATCCAGGTCACGGTGAACCGCGTGATGTGGCGCTTCGGCGTTTTCGTGCTCGCGAGCCTCGCGCTGATCGCGCTCTGCGTCCACGCCTTCATCGGTTTCGTGCTACACTAGGCCTGGCGTGAGAAACGCCCCGCCAGTTCCACATGGGTCGACCAGCGGAACTGGCCGACGGGCTGCACCCAGTCGAGCGTATAGCCGCTGTCGGTCAGAATCCTGGCATCGCGCGCGAAGCTCGCGGGGTTGCAGCTGACATAGGCGACCACCGGCGTCGTCGATGCTGCAAGCTGCTTCACCTGCTCCTCGGCACCCGCGCGCGGCGGATCGAGGACGACCGCGCCGAAGCGGTTGAGCTCGGCGGGGACCAGCGGACGGCGGAACAGGTCGCGATGCTCGGTCGCAACCAGCGCGCGGGCGCGGTTCGCGGCGCCGGTCAGCGCGGCGATCGCGTCGCGCGCGCCTTCGGCGGCATAGACTTTCCGCCCGGCGTGCACCGACAGCGCGAAGGTGCCGACGCCCGCAAACAGGTCGGCGACCGCGCCCGCGTCGCCGATCGCCCGGGCCACCGCGTCGACCAGCGCCGCCTGCCCCGCGGCGGTCGCCTGCAGAAAGGCGAAGGGCGGCACCTCGACGCGGATATCGCCGAAGCGCATCGTCGGCGGTTCGGGCTGCCACAGGATTTCGAGCCCGTCGCCCTGGTCGATCGCGAAGCGTGCGAGCTGGTTCGCGCCGGCAAAATCCTGCAGCGCCATGGCCGCATCGAGCCCTTCGGCCTTCACGCCCTCGAGGATCAGCTCGACGCCCTGATCGAGCATCTGCAGCTTGACCTTCACCGGGCGCCGCGGCTGGGCGATCATGACCAGCAATTCGCGCACCGGCTCGATCAGCGCGAACAGTTCGGGGAGCAAAAGCGGACACATCCGCATGTCGACGATCTGGTTGCTTTGCGCTGCATTGAAGCCGATCGCGACCTGCTTTCCCGTGCGGAGCGCGGTGAGCGCCGCGCGGCGACGGCTCTGCTGCGGCGACAGCAGCGCCGGAAGGACTTCGCCATAAGGCACATCCTGCCCGTCGAGCCCGCCGACGACGCGGTCGCGGACGAATGCCGCCAACGCGGGTTCGGCGACATGTTGCAACTGGCAACCGCCGCATTTGCCGAAATGCCGGCACACGGGGTCGGCACGGTTCGGGCCGGGGATTATGATTCCGTCGTCGCGCACGCGGTCGCCCGGCACGCCGCCCGCCACATGGCGGCCGTCGCCCGTCACGCCGTCGCCGCGCGCGGCGATGCGCTCGATCAGCGCAGCTTCACTCATTTCAGTTCCTGACCAGATCGTCGGCTACAAGGCCGGGGCCTATACGCGCGGCCTGCGCGATATGCCAGCCCACCGCGGCGACCGCGGCATCGAAGGCATCGCCGCCGCGCGCCAGCATCGCACCGCACGCGCCCGCAAGCACATCCCCCGTCCCCGCGGTCGCCAGCCACGGACTGCCCGGCCACGCGGCGGCGACGCGGCCGTCGGGTGCGGCAATGATCGTGTCGGCGCCCTTGTACACCACCACGGCGCGCGTCCGCGCGGCTGCGGCCCTGGCGCGGTCGATCTTGCTGCCGTAAAGCTGCGGAAAGGCGCGCGCGAACTCGCCTTCGTGCGGCGTCAGGATCGCCTTGCGCGGTGTTTCGGACAGCCGCGGCAGCGCGGCGTCGATCGCCGCGGCATCGAGCACGAGCGGCTTGCCCGAATCGAGCGCCGCCTCGACATCGAACAGCAGATCGTCGCCAGCGGGAAATCCCGGGCCAATGACGACCGCCCCGACGCGCGGGTCGTCCAGCCGTTCGCCGAATTTTTCGTCGCTTTCGGCGATGATCGCCGAAAAGGGCGGTGCCCCCTCGCTCCCGTCGAGCACGACATAGCCCGCCCCCGCCCGAAGCGCTGCTGCGGCCGTCAGCCCGGCGGCGCCGCGCATCGGGCCGGCAAAGACCAGCACCATGCCGCGCGTGAATTTATGCGCCGCCGAATCCGGCACGGGCGCCGGCGCTTTCGGCAGCGTCCGCATCGTCCTGTTCGCCGATATGCCGATAGGCGCCAGCAGCACGCGTCCGCATGCGGCCGCGGTCGGAAGCAGGACGTGCGCGGGCTTGAGCGCCCCGAGCGCGAGCGTCGCGTTGGCGGGAAGCGGCGGCATCCAGTCCGCCGCGCCGTCGCTGTCGACCCCGCTGGGGAGGTCGACTGCCAGTATCCGGCGGTCGGAAAAATGCCCGAGGATGACCGCAAGGCCATCCGCGATCGGCCGCGACAGCCCCACCCCGAACAGCGCATCGACGATCAGCGGCGCTGGCGCAAGGCGCCCGTTCAGCGGTTCGACCGCCCCATGCCATCCCATCCGCGCGGCCCTCGCCAGATCGGTCGCCGGTTCGGCCAGTGCGGCAACGCGCACGGCTGCACCGCGCCCGGCGAGCAGCCGCGCCGCGACATAGCCGTCGCCGCCATTATTGCCGGGGCCACACAGGATCAGGATCGGCGCGCCCGCCGCCATCCGCCAGGCGGTATCGGCGACCGCCGCGCCGGCGAGTTCCATCAGCTCGGACAGCGATGTGCCCTGAATCGCGCAAGCGGCCTCGGCCTCGCGCATCGCCTTGGCGGTCAGGATCGGGGCATCGGCGGGAACGGGCATGGGTCCTGCCCTATCACGATCGGACGAACGCGCCTACTTCGCGCCGCCCGTATTGGCCGGGAGGCGATAGCGGTCATGGCCGACCGCCACCTCGATGACATTATCGCCGACGATCGTCACCTTCGCCGGCTCGGCGCCGTCGGCCGACACGACGCCGCGGCCGTCGGTCGTGATCTGCAGGCGGCGGTAACCGACATTGGCGCGTCCGACGACGAGGATCGCGCCATTGTCGCCGCTCATTTCCTCGACTGTGCAGGTGCGATCGAACAGCTTCGCGCCCTCGAGCGCGCATTCGATACGGCCGTTTCCGGCGGCTTCGCGCGAACCGCGTGCCTCGGCTTCGGCAAGGTCGCCATTATCGGGCGCACGATCGCAGCCCGCGAGCGCAACCAGCGTCAGCAATGCCCCCCCGAACTTTCTCATCCCTTGCCCTTCAGCTGCGACAGGTCGCGTACCGCGCCGCGCGCGGCACTCGTCGTCATCGCGGCATAAGCCTGAAGTGCTACCGAAACCTTGCGCGGGCGCGGTTTTGCGGGCTGCCATGCGGTATCGCCCCTCGCATCCATCGCGGCGCGGCGTTCGGCCAGCACGCCGTCGGCGACCGCAAGCGTGATCGTCCGCGACGGAATGTCGATGTTGATGAGGTCGCCATTCTCGACCAGTCCGATCGTGCCGCCCTCGGCCGCTTCAGGCGAGACATGGCCGATCGACAAGCCCGAGGTGCCGCCCGAAAAACGCCCGTCGGTGATCAGCGCGCATGCTGCGCCCAGCCCCTTCGATTTCAGATAGCTCGTCGGATAGAGCATTTCCTGCATGCCCGGCCCGCCCTTCGGCCCTTCGTAGCGGATCACGACGACGTCGCCCGCCTCGACCTGGCCCGTCAGGATCCCCGCGACCGCCGCGTCCTGGCTTTCATAGACCTTGGCCGGGCCCGAGAATTTGAGGATACTCTCGTCGACTCCCGCGGTCTTCACGATGCAGCCATCGAGCGCGATATTGCCCGACAGCACCGCCAGCCCGCCGTCCTTGCTGAAAGCATGCTCGGCCGAGCGGATCACCCCGGCCTCGCGGTCGAGGTCGAGGCTGTCCCAGCGCCGGTCCTGGCTGAACGCGGTCTGCGTCGGCACGCCGCCCGGCGCCGCCATGAAGAATTTCTGCACCGCGGGATCGTTCGTCCGCGCAATATCCCATTTGTTGAGGGCATCGCCGAGCGTCGCGCTGTGCACCGTCGGCAGATGCGCGTGGAGCAGTCCCGCGCGATCGAGCTCGCCGAGGATCGCCATGATCCCGCCGGCGCGGTGGACATCCTCCATATGCACGTCGCTCTTTGCCGGCGCGACCTTTGACAGGCACGGCACGCGGCGCGACAGCCGGTCGATGTCGGTCATCGTGAAATCGACCCCCGCCTCATGCGCGGCGGCGAGCAGGTGAAGCACCGTATTCGTCGACCCGCCCATCGCGATATCGAGGCTCATCGCATTTTCGAACGCCTCGAAGGTCGCAATATTCCGGGGCAATACGCTCTGGTCGTCTTCCTCATAATGGCGGCGGCACATTTCGACGACGATCCGTCCCGCGCGCAGGAAAAGCTCCTTGCGGTCGGCGTGCGTCGCGAGCGTCGAGCCGTTGCCCGGCAGCGAAAGCCCGAGCGCTTCGGTCAGGCAGTTCATCGAATTGGCGGTGAACATGCCCGAGCAGCTGCCGCAGGTGGGGCATGCCGAACGCTCGATCGCGGTGACTTCCTCGTCGCTATATTTCTCGTCGGCGGCGGCGACCATCGCATCGACAAGAT
>JAGHZY010000034.1 GCA_017745175.1 Sphingopyxis sp.
CGGCGGCGTATCGCTCCCGCCCCCACCACCGCAACCGGCCAAGGCCAAAAGCGAGACATAGCCGAGCATACCGAAGCGTGCCGATAGCTTGCGATTTGACGTCATCGTCTTTTGAACCCCCGATCGATAGCTGGCGCCGAATCCGGCAAGACCAGTTTCTCGCGCGAATAGAGCTTCCCGAATCAGGAAATGCAATCAATTAAATAAGTTGCTTGCCACCCGCGAGTACCCGCTTTTGTTACTTGATCGCCAATGGTCATCAACCTTCGATGGGGCCCGATACTTCTGGCACATTACAACATCGGTCTGTCGGAGAAAGCCGGAATGGCCAGCCAGCGCTGGCCGAAACGCAGGAGGGCGTTGCACGCAACAGCCTCGAATCCGCATCTTTTCAGCCGTCCGTTTACCGAACTTCATTTGACTTTCGCGCGCCGTCAATGCGATGAACGAGTGACACGGTCGAACCTGGGTCAAACGACCGGCACGGAGACAGCAATGACGGATGAGGACGTCGCCCCCGAGCAGGGCGAGTTGGCGATCACGCGCACCGGTGACCGGCTTCGGCTGGCGCGGGAAGCGGCGGGTCTGTCACTCGCCGATGTGGCGACGCGGACGCGCATCACCCAGCGCCACCTCGCCGCAATAGAAAAGTCCGATTTCTCGGAGCTTCCGGGCCGGACTTACGTCACCGGCTTCGCGCGCGCCTATGCCCGCGCCGTCGACCTGCCCGAAGCCGAAATCGGCGCCGCCGTTCGCCGGGAACTCGAAGAGGACGCCTATGGTTCGCGCCCGCTCTACGAGGCTTATGAACCGACCGATCCGGCGCGTCTGCCAACCGCACGGCTGACCTGGACACTCGTCGTCGTCGCGGCGATCCTCGTGTCGGCCTATGGCGTGTGGCGTTTCCTGTCGGTCGAACCCGACGAAGCGCTCATCGCCGCGCAAAATCGCGCCGCCGACGCATCCGAAGCGCCGCAGAGCGATGCCGCGGCGCCCGCCGCGACCAAGGCCGGTACCGCTGCCGTCGCCGCGAACGCGCCCGTCGTGCTGACCGGCATTTCGGAAGTCTGGATCGGTTTCGATGACGCGCAGGGCAAGACCGAAAACTGGCGCACGCTCGATGCCGGCGAAGCCTATGAGGTGCCGCCGGCCTATATCGAACAGTTCACGCTGCGCACGAGCATACCGCAGGCGCTGAAGGTCACCGTCGGCGGACGCGATGTCGGCTCGATCGGGCCGGCTGATACGCTGGTCAAGGGCGTCTCGCTGAAGCCCGCCGACCTTGTGGCACGCGCCGAAGGCGGCGGAGCCACGGGCGCCGCCGCCGCCGGACCGCGCCCCAGGGGCTGAAACGCCGGCCGGTAAAGCCGGCTGACGCCGCAGTGCACCGAAATGGGTTTGCGCTGCGGCGCTTTGCCGCGTTATGGATGGCAAAACTGGTTAATAGTTGAGGACCTAACGGCAGATGAAGATGCGTCAGATCAGTTTTCTCGGAGCAGCGACGATCGCGCTCGCCGTGACCATGCCCGCGGCGGCGCAGGACAATACGGTCGTCAAGCGGGTCGAACGGCTCGAAAAGGAAATGCGCGCGGTCCAGCGGTCGGTCTTCCCGGGCGGCAGCCCGACTTTCTTCGAAGGCGAAATCGCCCCCGACAACACCCCGGGCGAGCGTTCGCGCACCAACGCGCCGGTGATCGACCTGACCGCGCGCGTCGACGCGCTCGAATCGCAGCTGCAGGCGCTGACCGGCCAGACCGAGCAAAACGCCTTCCAGCTCCGCGAACTCGAAAAGCAGTTTACCGCCTACAAGGCCGAGATGGACAAGCGCTTCGCCGATCCCGCGGCGGAGGCGGCGCCCACCGCGACGCCGGCGAGCCTCGCGCCGACGGTCAAGCCACCCGCGACGACGCCCACGGCAACCGCCGCGCCGGTAAAAAAGCCGGCCACCACGCCGGCGGCCAAACCCGCCGCGACGGACGCCGCGCGGCTGGCGCTGGTCAAGAAGGTCGAGGTTCCGGCCAGCGGCAACGAGACCAAGGACGCCTATGACTATGGCTATCGCTTGTGGGAAGCGAAGCTCTATCCCGAGGCGCAGGCGCAACTGAAAACCGTCGTGACCAAATGGCCCAAGAGCAGTCAGGCGAGCTTCGCGCAGAACCTGCTCGGCCGCGCCTATCTCGACGAAGGCAAGCCGAGCCTCGCCGCGGTCGCCTTTTATAACAATTACAAGGACCGCCCGAGCGGCGCGCGAGCCCCCCACAGCCTGATGTACATGGGCGTCGCGCTCGACAAGCTTGGCCGCAAGGCCGACGCGTGCAAGGCGTTCCGCGAACTCGAAGAAGTCTATGGCGACAAGGCGCCGCAGGATGTCCGGACCGATGCTGCCGCCGCAAAAGCAAAAGCAGGCTGCTGACCGCGACGTTGCCGGCAAGCTCGCCGGCGACCTCCTCGCGCTTCTCGGGCCCGACTGGCATCGCCTCCATTATGGCATCGCTGTGTCCGGCGGCCCCGACAGCATGGCTTTGCTCTGGCTGATGACGTCGCTGCTGCCCGGGCAGGTCCGGGCGGCGACTGTCGATCACGGGCTGCGCAAGGGCTCGGACGACGAAGCGCGGATGGTTGCGGGATTTTGCGAGCGCGAGCATATTCCGCATTCGACGCTGCGCCCGCCCAAGCCGATCAGGGGATCGCAACAGGCCGCGGCGCGCACCGAGCGTTATCGCCTGCTCGAACAATGGCGCGAAGCCAATGCGCTGAATCATATCGTCACCGCGCATCACGCCGACGACCAGCTCGAAACCGTCGTGATGCGGCTCAACCGGTCGAGCGGGGTCGGCGGCCTCGCCGCTATTCGCGCGAAGAACGGCGCGATCCTGCGCCCGTTGCTCCACTGGCGGCGGAGCGACCTCGTCCATGTCGCGCTGGAAAACGACCTGCCCTTCGTCGAGGACCCGTCGAACAGCGACGACCGTTTCGATCGCGCGCGCCTGCGTCACGCCTTGCAATCGCAGACGGCGCTCGATCCCCTGGCGGCCGCGCGGTCGGCGGCGTGGCTCGCCGAGGCCGACGAGGCGCTCGACTGGGCCGTCGAGCGGCTGATCTCCTCCTGGCCCGACGCCTCGGATATCGCGGTGATCCGCAACGACGACTATCCGCCCGAGATGTTTCGCCGCATCGTCGTCCTGCGCCTTCGCGCCAACGCGCCCCAGCTCGTCCTCCGCGGCACCTCGCTCGACGGGGTGATCGCGGCGATGCTCGACGGCCGCCGCGCGATGGTCGGTGCGCTGCTGATCGATGCCGTGCGCGGCCTCGAAGGGACAATCTGGCGCATTTCCGCGGCACCGCGCCGAAAAGCGACGAAAAAGGGCTGAATGCCTCATTGTCATTTAACCGGATTATCCTATCTTGTCCGGGATCAGCTTCGCGATGTGCGCGACGATAGGAAAGATTCCGGATGCAGGACGACAAGGAACCGCAGGGCAACCCCTGGATGAAGAGCGTGATGATCTGGAGCGGCATCCTGCTTGCCATGCTCCTTGTCGCCTCGATGTTCGGCGGCGCATCGCAGCCCGCCGGCAATCCGCTTGCCTATTCGGAATTCCGTCAGAAGGTCGAGGAAGGTGCCGTCAAGGACGTCGTCCTCTCCGAAGACAGGGTAACGGGCACGCTGTCGAACGGCGACCGTTTCAGCGCGAACGTCGTGCGCGACCCCGACCTCCTCAAGATGCTCAACGACAATGGCGTCAAATATGACGGCAAGCCCACCGAAGTGCCCAATTTCTGGATGTATATGCTCGTCCAGTCGCTCCCCTTCCTGCTGATCCTCGGCATCGCCTTCTTCGTGTTCCGCCAGGTCCAGAAGAACAATGGCTCGGGCGCGATGGGCTTTGGCAAGTCGCGTGCGAAGATGCTCACCGAAAAGCAGGGCCGGGTAACCTTCGACGATGTCGCGGGCATCGACGAAGCGCGCGAGGAACTCGAGGAAATCGTGGAGTTCCTGAAAGATCCCACCAAATTCTCGAAGCTCGGCGGCCAGATTCCGAAGGGTGCGCTGCTGGTCGGCTCGCCCGGCACCGGCAAGACGCTGCTCGCCCGCGCGATCGCGGGCGAAGCGGGTGTTCCCTTCTTCACCATTTCGGGTTCGGACTTCGTCGAAATGTTCGTCGGTGTCGGTGCATCGCGCGTGCGTGACATGTTCGAACAGGCGAAGCGCAACGCGCCCTGCATCGTGTTCATCGACGAAATCGACGCGGTCGGCCGCCATCGCGGTGCAGGACTCGGCAATGGCAACGACGAGCGTGAACAGACGCTCAACCAGCTGCTCGTCGAAATGGACGGCTTCGAAGCGAACGAGGGTATCATCATCGTCGCGGCGACGAACCGCCCCGACGTGCTCGACCCCGCCCTTCTCCGCCCCGGCCGCTTCGACCGTCAGGTCATCGTGCCACGCCCCGACATCGAGGGTCGCCAGAAGATTCTCGAAGTCCACACGCGCAAGAAGCCCCTTGCACCCGACGTCGACCTGCGTCGCGTCGCGCGCGGGACGCCGGGCTTTTCGGGCGCCGATCTGGCCAATCTTTGCAATGAAGCGGCGCTGCTCGCGGCGCGCAAGGGCAAGCGCCTGATCGCCAACGACGAGTTCGAAGAGGCGAAGGACAAGGTCATGATGGGTGCCGAGCGCCGCTCGATGGTCATGACCGAGGACGAAAAGAAAGCGACCGCGTACCACGAGGCCGGTCACGCGCTCGTCTCGCTCCACGTCGAGCACAATGACCCGCTCCACAAGGTCACGATCATCCCGCGCGGCCGCGCGCTCGGCGTGACGTGGAATCTGCCCGAACGCGACCGCTATTCGCAGAATATGAAGCAGATGAAGGCGCGCCTCGCGCTTTGCTTCGGCGGCCGCATCGCCGAGCAGCTGATCTACGGCAAGGACGAGCTCAACACCGGCGCGTCGAACGATATCCAGCAGGCGACCGACATGGCGCGTGCCATGGTCATGGAATATGGCATGTCGGAAAAGCTGGGCTGGCTACGCTACCGCGACAACCAGGACGAGGTCTTCCTCGGTCACAGCGTGTCGCGTGCGCAGAATATGTCGGAGGAAACCGCGAAGCTGATCGACGCCGAAGTGCGCCGCCTTGTCGAGGAAGGCGAAAAGGTCGCGCGCAAGGTGCTGACCGACCATCTCGACGAACTGCACCTGCTCGCCGGCGCGCTGCTCGAATATGAGACGCTGTCGGGCGAGGAAGCAAAGCGCGCGATCAAGGGCGAAGACATCGGCCGTGAGGATGATGCCAGCAAGCGTGGCACCCCCTTATCGGGTCACGCCGGCGGCATTCCGCAGATCAAGCGCAAACCGCGCCCGTTCGGCGACGCGAACCCGCAAGGCGCCTAGCCCCTTCGATTCAGGTACTATTCATTGGACCGGGACGAGTTGCGGCATATGACCAGATGGACATATGTGCGTGCGTTGCCCGCCCTGATCGCGGCCCCCCTGCTGAGCGCGATGGCGCCCGGCGACATGAGCGTCGCGGCGTTCCTCGCGCGCGCGGCATCGATCGAACGGCTCGGTCCGCTCGCGCTCGCCACGCCGCAAGGCAATCGGCTCAAGGGCGAAGTCGTCGCGGCCGGCAGACGCTACAAGGCGCGCATCGATGCCGAGCGCCGCGCGGGCCGCAAGACGACGAGTTGCCCGCCCGAATCGGGCAGCCTGACTCCCGATCAATGGCTCGCACATCTTCGCAGCTATCCCGTTCCGGTGCGCAAGCAGGTCAGCGTCTATTCGGCGTTCGATGCGCTGATGAAGAAACGCTACCCCTGCCCCGCCTGATCCGCCAATGTGCAGCCGATCGAAGGAGACGGCGATGATCGGAAAAAAGTGGGACATTCCGGCTGCGGTCGCCCGGTCGCCTTTTCCGGACGCGTGCGGTAACCCTTCGGAATGACGATCTATTGCGACGAATCGGGCGGACTCAATGCAGGCGCCATGACCTTTTCGGCGGTGATGCTGACGCCCGGGACCGCAGCCGAAATCCACGCACGCTTCCGCGGCGTCACCGGCCTGCGCGGCGAACTCAAGGGAAGCCGCATCAGCATCGTCGAGCGCGCCTATCTGCTCGAACTGTTCGATCGCGCAGGCGGCCGCGCATGGGTTGCGGTCGCCGAGCGCGACAAGCTGGCGCAGAATCCGGGCGGCACCTTGCCGAGCGATCTCGCGCTCTACGGCGCCTTGCTCAACAGCGCGGTCGGCCACTGGCTGCCCGAAACAGGCGGCGTCTGCACCGACGTCGTGATCGACGACGGGCGCTACGATCCCAAAATCCTCGCGCATATCCGCGAGGAGATTCAGGCGGGGCTCGGTCGGTGGGGCCGCGCCTCGCTCGCCGACAGCCGCCGCAGCGACGGCGTCCAGATCGCCGATGTCATTGCGAACAGCCTGTTCAACATCACCATCGGTTCGCCGCGTGCGCACCGCATCGGGCGGATCCTCGAGCCGATGCTGGCATCAAAGGCGATCCGGATTACTCAACTGACGAAGGTCGATTGACGCTATCGGGCGCCCGACCGCCAGCGACCCTAGAATTATGATTTTCGGCGTTGTAGGGGGTTTTTCCCATCGCCTTGGAGGTAAATTTGCTGGCTCCCCCGAAATTCAATGACATCCTTCTTCCGAAATGGAAGGCTGCCTTGGAAGAAAAGGCCGTCCGAAACACGGCCTCCGGCAAGTGGGTATTGATCGACGATCCTCGTTCAGTCGTCGATCTTGATCGAGTACAGGTCGAACAGTTTGATACGACGGGCAGCGATATCACCGGCACATATGAAACCGTTCGCCGGTTCATGTCCAAGGCGCGCTCGCACTCCTACACCTTGTCCGCGGCGCACGCCAAGGAGCTCTTGGCGATGCTTCCGAAAGACCGGACGCTCAACGCCCTGATTGTCGGCGGGGGAACAATTGGTCCCGGCATCGACGATCTGGTGGCGGACCCCCGCGTGAATCTGCTCGCTTTCGATGTCTACGACGGCCCGAACATCGATTTCGTCGCCGACGGGCACGATATTCCGTTGATCGATGAAAGCATCGACATCATCTGGATACAGGCCGTCCTCGAGCATGTGGCCGACCCCCAAAAGGTCGCTGCGGAATGCGAGCGAGTGCTGCGCGAGGGAGGCATTATCTATGCCGAAACACCGTTCATGCAGCAGGTGCATTCCGAACGCTATGACTTCATGCGATTTACCGCGCTCGGTCATCGGCTGCTATTTTCCCGCTGCGACACTGTAAAATCCGGCGTTGTCGACGGCCCGGGAGTCGCATTGATCTGGTCATTGCGCTTTTTTTTCGGGGGACTGTTCCGGTCAAAGGCGGTGGGCCGCTTGGCTGGCCTGTTCTTTACTTGGCTCAAATTTTTCGATCATATCATTCCGGAAAACCAAAAGCAGATGGGTGCCTGTTCATTTTATTTCATGGGTCGCCGCCGCGGCAGGTCTGAAGCCAGCGTTTCGCCGAAAGACGTTCTCAAGGAATATGCCGGCATCTAGCCTTCGGCGGCAAGCCAGGCAAAATGAAAAGGGCCGCAGTTTCCTGCGGCCCTTTTTATCGCTTTCGGCGGCGCTTATTCGAAGTCGCTGCCACCGCCTGCGGGGCTGCGCGGCGGCGCAGCAGCGGTCAGGCGAAGCGCTTCGGCCGAGCGGCTGATCGAGCTGATTTCATCAGGCGTATCGTCGTCGTCGACGACAACCTTCTGCATCGAACCGACGAGCGTTTCCTGCAGTTCCTTCGGACGAATCGTCTGTTCGGCGATCTCGCGCAGGGCAACGACGGGATTCTTGTCGCGATCGCGATCGACGGTCAGCTCCGAGCCGCCCGAGATTTCGCGGGCGCGGTGCGCCGACAGCAGAACTAGGTCGAAGCGGTTGGGAACTTTGTCGACGCAATCCTCGACGGTAACGCGGGCCATGTTGTTTCCTTAGGTATAGGAGAGGCCAGCCCTTTGAAGGGGCATGGCAGCAAGCGCTGCGCGCTAGCAGGCACGCCGCCCGATGTCAATCGAAGCCCGTCACCGGAACCGCCCGATAACCCCCTGAACGCTCCGCGCCGAATACCCCTAGTCCGCCGATCCGGACGCCGCATTCCCATATATATCCGGCCGGGCAGGCAGTGCAGCGAGCTTCGCTGTTTCCGGATTCCAGGTGAACCGCAGGTTTTCCGCGAGATGTGCTTTCACCGGGGTTCCCGACGGAAGCTCGGCGCTGGTACCGTGAATGAAAAATCCGCCAAGCGGCGAGACAAGGAGCATGGTGGCGACCGACACGGCAGCGCCGCTCGAGCCCTCGTCGTAGGCCGAACCCGCCAGCCGAACCGGGCCGTTGGGCGTTTCGACATGGAGCAACCTGATTTCCAGCTTCCCTTTCCTGCCGACGTGGCCGTTGCGCTGCGCCAGCGCCACCTCGCCGATAACCGGAGTACCGGCCTGGATGACCGTCTGCCCGCGAAACGAGACATTCTCGGCAACCTCCAGGTGGACACGATCGCCGGGCTCGTTGTGCTTGGTCGAAATATGGGTCCGCGTCCGCAGCATCAGCGGGGTCCCCATGGGGATATAGTAACGCTTCGCCTCGCCCACCGGAGGGGATTTCGGTGCAGGCCAGTAATATGTCGTTTGCGCCTGCGCCGTTCCCGCGACCATGACCGAAGCCAGCACCGCCGCTGCTTCCCAAATCCGCATCCGCCCCTCCATTGCTTTCAACCCGAAGGAGGCCGGTAACCGTCAAAAGTAAAGAAACATGGTCGGTCGACCGCAGACGCAAAGCGTGATCGGCCCGCCCGACATCCCGTCGCGGCCTGCCATTTCAGACGACGTGGCGCCGGCGCTCTTGCGGCCCTTGCGGCCGCCAGCCTATGAGCGGTTGATGACCGACGCTTGCCCCACTGCCGACCAGCACCGGAGTCTGACGGCGGACGTGGCAGGCCACCGGCTCGAACTGCTCTTCGACGGCGGCGACCGGCTGGCGCGCCTGCTCGACCTGGTCAATGGCGCGATGCACAGCATCGACATCATCATGTATATCTTCAAGGGCGATGCGGCGGGCACCCGGATCGTCGACGCATTGCTCCTCGCAGCAAAGCGCGGCGTCCGCGTACGCGCGGTCATCGACAGCTTCGGATCGGGTGACACACCCGACAGCCTGTTCGCGCCGCTGCGCGCGGCGGGAGGCAGCGTCATCTTCTTCTCGCGCCGCTGGCGTTCAACCTATCTGATCCGCAATCACCAGAAGCTCGTCCTGATCGACGAATATACCGCGATCACCGGCGGCTTTAACATCGCCGACGATTATCTGAGCCCACCGCGCAGCGACTGCTGGTTCGATATCGGAATGATCGTCAGGGGGCCAACCGTCGCGCGCGCGGCGCAATGGTTCGAGGAAATCTACGATTATACGGTCAACGACGACGGCAAGGTCCTGACCCTGCGGCGCCTGATCCGCGAGTGGCCGATCGACGGCGGGGCGATCTCATGGCTCGTCGGCGGGCCGACCCAGCGCCTGTCGCCGTGGGCCCGGGCGGTGCGCGCCGACCTCGCGGACGCGCGACAGCTCGACATGGCGATGGCCTATTTCTCGCCCGGCCAAGGCATGCTCCGCCGGCTCGGGCGCGTCGCACAGCGCGGACGAGCCCGTTTCGTGATGGCGGGCAAGTCGGACAATCCCGCAACGATCGGCGCCTCGCGGCTGCTCTACGGCTATCTGCTGCGCAAGACCGCCGACGTCTGGGAATATCGCCCGTGCAGGCTGCACATGAAACTGATCGTCATCGACGATGTCGTTTACATCGGATCGGCCAATTTCGACGTCCGCAGCCTGTTCGTGAACGTCGAGGTGATGGTGCGGATCGCCGATGCGGGCTTCGCGGAGAAAATGCGCAATTTCCTTTCGAGCCTGCGGCCCGACTGCGAAATCATCACGCCGGAATCGCACAAGGCACGCGGCAGCTGGCTGACGCGGATACGCTGGACGCTCGCCTGGTTCGTCGTCGGCGTTGTCGACTATACCGTGTCGCGGAAACTCAACTTCGGGCTGGGCGACCCGGATCCTGAGGTTTAGTCCTTCCAGCCCCAGAAGAGGAAGCATGGCGGGACATTCACCCATTCGAACGCATTGTCGATGCGGCTGAAATGCGCCGCGAGGAAATCGCGCGCGCGGGCGCGAAACTGATAGACGAGGAAGGCGCCGCCGGGGCGCAGCACGCGGTGCGTTGCCGCAGCGATCGCAGGGCCGACGCCGGCCGGCAGCGTCGAGAAGGGCAGGCCCGAGAGCACATAATCGGCCCGTTCGAACCCATGCGCGCGGACGATCGCCTCGACGTCGGCAGCTGATCCGTGAACCGCGACGAAACGGCTGTCGCGGATATCCTTGCGCAGATAGTCGATGAAATCCTCGTTCGTGTCGATCGCGATCAGCATGGCGTCGCCCGCCATGCGCTCGAGCACGGGGCGGCAGAAGGTCCCGACACCCGGGCCATATTCGACGAACAGCCTTGTATTCTTCCAGTCGACGGGACGCAGCATGTGGCGGATCAGCGTCGGCGACGACGGCACGATCGAACCCACCATGACCGGATGCTTGATGAAACCGCGGACGAACATGCCCCACGGCCCGAAAAAGCGTTTGAGGCCCTCGCGAAGCCGGCGGGCCAGCGGGGCTTTCGATTGCTGGGCCTGCGCCCGGGAATTGGTCATGATGGCTTTCGCGTTGTTGCGGTTGATCAAATGCGTGGCAAAATCGTGACCGCCGCGCAAGGAAAGAGTCTGTCTTGACTCTGGACAGGCAGCCTTCCGTGTGTAGGGAGAGGCGGCGTTACCGGACAAAACAGGGAGGGGCGGACATGGCGACACCATCGCATTCCATCCCCTCGGACCGCATGGCGGTGCTCTTTGCCGTGATGCTCGTCGCCGCGGCGGGCAATACCGCGATGCAGTCGATCCTGCCCGCGATCGGCGCAAAGCTGCATATCCCCGACGTCTGGGTCAGCCTTGCCTTCAGCTGGTCGGCGTTGCTGTGGGTGCTAACGGCACCGCACTGGGCGCGCCAGTCGGACAAGCGCGGACGCAAGGCGCTGATGGCGCTTGGTGTGACCGGCTTTCTGTTATCGATGGCGCTGTGCGGCCTCATGCTGTGGCTTGGCCTGTCCGGCTGGCTCGCCGCCGGAACCACCTTCATCCTCTTCGCGCTGTTCCGCAGCCTCTACGGCGGTCTCGGTTCGGCGGCGCCTCCCGCCGTGCAGGCCTATGTCGCCGCGCGCACCGACCCCGAGCAGCGGACGCAAGCGCTGTCGCTCGTATCCTCGTCATTCGGGCTTGGCACCGTGATCGGCCCCGCGATTGCGCCCTTCTTCATTCTACCCGTTGTCGGGCTCGCCGGGCCGCTGCTCGTCTTCGCGCTGATCGGTTTCGGCGTACTCGTTGCCCTGCGGTGGCGCCTGCCCGACGATGTCCCGCGCTTTGCGGCGCGCGGCGCGATCGTTTCCTATCCGACGACCGGCGCCTCCCCCCAGACCGCCGCCGAAGAAGCCGAGGAGCAGGTCCTCGATCAGAGCGAGCCCCACCCTCCCCTGCGCTGGACCGACAGGCGGGTGCGTCCTTGGCTTTTCGCCGGACTTCTCGGCGGTCAGGCGCAGGCGATGGTGCTCGGCGTGATCGGCTTCCTGATCCTCGACCGGCTGAACCTGCGCCCGCGGCCCGACGAAGGCGCCGCAATGACCGGAATTGTGCTGATGGCCGGGGCGTTCGCGACCCTGCTGTCGCAATGGGGCCTGATCCCGATCCTGAAAATGTCACCGCGTACCGCGGTACTGTCCGGCGCCGCACTGGGCGGGACCGGAACCGTCCTGACCGGCCTCTCTTTCGATTTTCACGGCATCATCATCGGTTTCGCGCTCGCATCGCTCGGCTTCGGGTTGTTCCGTCCGGGCTTCACTGCGGGCGCGTCCTTGTCGGTGCCGCGACGCGATCAGGGTAGCGTCGCGGGCATGACCGCATCGATCAACGGCTCGGCCTATATCGTGTCGCCCGCGGTCGGCGTCCTGTTATACAACTGGCACCCGATGGTCGCCTACACTTTGATGGCGGGCTTTTGCGGCTGGCTGGTCCTGTGGGGTTGGTCGGCGCTGCAGCCCGACCAACCCACCGGTTAGCAAAGGCTCAATCCTTCGATTCCTCATGCTTGCGCTCGCGCGACGGCTTGAGCATGCCGGGCGCGAAAAAGCCGATCGGATCGACGCTCATCGCGGCCTGCTTGATCTCGCCCTGGATCTTTTCATAGTCCTTTTCCATCGCCTCGGTCACCGACGCGCGGGTGTCCTTCAGCGCCGTCTCGAAATCCTCCATAGTCACCGTCTCGCTGCTCATCGAGCGCTTGAGCGCGGCGAGGCCGGCGCGGCGCGTCAGATCCTCGAGGTCGGCACCAGTGAAGCGATCCGACCGTTCGGCCAGCACGCCGAGGTCAACATCCTTCGCGAGCGGCATCTTGCCGGTCTGGATTTCGAGGATGCGCTTGCGCCCTTCGGCATCGGGGACCGACACATAGATAAGCTCGTCGAGCCGCCCCGGACGCAGCAGCGCGGGATCGATCAGGTTAGGCCGATTGGTCGCGCCGATGACGACCACCGACTGCATTTCCTCGATCCCGTCCATCTCCGCGAGGATCGTGTTGACGACGCGCTCGGTCACCTGCGGCTCGCCCGATGTCCCGCTTCCGCGCGCAGGAACGAGGCTGTCGAGCTCGTCGATGAAGACGATCGTCGGCGCCACGGCGCGGGCGCGCTGGAACAGCCGGGCGATCTGCTGCTCGCTCTCGCCATACCATTTGGACAGGAGGTCCGACGACTTGATCGAGATGAAATTGGCGTCGGATTCGCGCGCCGCCGCTTTCGCCAGCAAGGTCTTGCCGGTTCCGGGCGGTCCGTAGAGCAGAAAGCCCTTGGCAGCGCGGATGCCAAGCCGGCGAAACGCCTCGGGATTCTTCAGCGGCAGTTCGATCCCCTCGATCAGCTTGTCGCGCGCCGCGTCGAGCCCGCCGATGTCGATCCAGCGCGTCTTCGGAGCCTGCACCATCACTTCGCGCATCGCCGAGGGCTGGACGCGCTTCAGCGCATTGTTGAAGTCCTCGCGCGTCACGCGCAATTCCTCGAGCACCTCGGGCGGGATTGTCCCCGCCTCCAGATCGAGCTTGGGCATGATCCGCCGCACCGCCTCGATCGCGGCTTCGCGCGTCAGCGCGGCCATGTCGGCCCCGACGAAGCCAAATGTCGTCCGCGCGAGCTCGTCGAGATCGACATTCTCGCCGAGCGGCATGCCGCGGGTGTGGATACCCAAAATTTCACGCCGCCCCTTTTCGTCGGGAACGCCGATCACGATCTCGCGATCGAAACGACCAGGCCGTCGCAGCGCCTCGTCGATCGCGTCGGGACGGTTGGTCGCCGCGATCACGACCAGATTCGTCCGCGGTTCGAGCCCGTCCATCAGGGTCAGGAGCTGGGCAACGATGCGCTTTTCCGCCTCGCCCTGCACCTGACCGCGCTTGGGCGCGATCGAATCGATTTCGTCGATGAACAGGATCGAGGGCGCCGATTTGGTCGCCTGCTCGAAGATATCGCGCAGTCGCTTTTCAGATTCGCCATAAGCGCTGCCCATGATCTCGGGCCCGTTGATCAGAAAGAACTGCGCCTCGCTTTCGTTGGCCACCGCCCTCGCAAGACGCGTTTTCCCCGTTCCCGGCGGGCCGTGCAACAGCACCCCGCGCGGCGGATCCACGCCGAGACGGCGGAACAGCTCGGGGTAGCGCAGCGGCAGTTCGACCATCTCGCGCAACTGGTCGATCGTCTCGCCCAGCCCGCCGAGATCGTCATAGGTGACGTCGGTGCGGCGTGCGTCCTGCGGCTCCTGATATTCGGGGAGCAGTTCGATTTCTGTATTCTCGTCGATAAAGACGACACCCTTGGGGCTCGCCGAGACGACGAGCAGACGCACCTCGGCCAGCGCATAGGCCGGCGCGTTGAGCATCTGGCGGAGCTGCGGGGGCATATCGCCCGACGGCAGCCGCTGTTGCCCGGCGGTGGCAACCGTGTCGCCCGCGACGAGCGGACGCCCGAAGAAGCTGCGTTTCAGCGCATTGGCCGATCCCTGCAGCCGCAGATTCTCCTGCGCAGGGGCAAAGACGACGCGCATTGCCGGGCGCGTTTCGACGCGACTCAAGACCACCATGTCGCCGGCGCCCGCACCGGCATTGGCGCGCTGCAGGCCGTCGAGACGAATGACTTCGAGCCCTTCGTCCTCGGCATAGGGCAGGACGACGCGCGACGCGGTGTCGCGCTTGCCCGTGATCTGGATGATGTCACCCTCGACGACGCCAAGCTCCGCCATCGCGGATCGCGGGATACGCGCGATCCCTCCGCCGCTTTCTTCAGCCCGGGCGTTGGCCACCTGCAGTTTGACCTGTTTTTCTTTTACCGCTGCGTCGGCCAAGGCGTGTCTCCCGCAAAGTCATCAGAATGCGAAAGATAGGATGGTGGTTCCCGATTTGCGACCCCCGGAAACATCTTTGGCCCGTGCGATTTTATGACGCACTGCACAAAATTCTGGCATGTCCGCCAGCCACATGCCATCATCGACAACCGAGATGCCACGCCTTCCTCCCCTCAGCAGCATGGAAGCCTTTCTGGAGGTTGCCCGCCATGGCACCGTCAAGGCAGCGGCGACCGAACTCGGCCTGTCGATGCCCGCGCTGTCGCGCCGCATCCAGACGCTGGAACATGCTGTCGGCCGCCCGCTTTTCAACCGCCATCATCACGGGCTCAGCCTGACGGAAACCGGGCGTACGCTGCACGAACAATTGTCGCCGATTCTCGACGAGCTGCGCACGGTGATCGGCCATGTCGGCAGCCCCGACGCCTCGCTCCGCCTGCACCTCAACGTCCTGCCGCTCTTTGCGCAGCAGCGGCTGTTCCCGCGCCTTCCCGAACTCCGGCGCCAGCACCCCGAACTGCATATCGACATCGACACCATGTCGCATGCCGAAGCGCGGCTGGGTGACGGCATCGACGCCGCGATCGCGCTCGCCCGCTCGATCGACCCGGCGCTCTATGCTGCACGGCTCGACCAGGACAAGGTGTTCCCGATCGCCTCGCGGACGCTCGCCGACGGGAACCGCACGATCACGGTTCCCGAACAGATGCAGCGGATGACGGTACTTCTCCACCGGGAAATGCCCGAGACCTTCAACGAATGGAAAAAGGCGATCGGCATGCCCTATCTGGAGCCCGCCGGGATCGACTATTTCGATTCGGGCCCGCTGATACTCGAGGCCGCAGCACAGGGAATCGGCGTCGCCTTCATGCACGGACACCATCTCGACGACGCGCATGACCCGCGGCTCGTCCGCCTGTTCGATTTCGACGTCGACAGCCCGTACAGCTACTGGTTCGTGTGCCGCCCGCGCGCGCTACGCCAGCCCGCGGTGAAGCTCTTTCACGACTGGCTGCTCGCGGCGAAGATCTGAGGAGCGGCTCGCTTGGACCGTCCGGTCAGCCGCGGAAATATCAGCGCGACTTCCTGAACGTCATATTGAAATAGGCGCAATCACGATATTCTTCGGGGAGCGCCGACATCTGGTCCCGGTAACTCAGGACTTCCTTCATCTCGACCAGATCGAAGCCGCCACGGGCAAAATCGCCGACAAGATTCGCGACGCCCCGGATTCGTACGACACATTTTCCAGCCGAATCCGCCTGGCCGTGAGCCTTGATTTCCTGAACGGAATAAAAGTCATCGCCCGTCCGGCGGAGCGGCGAGCGGCTGACGAAGATCGTGTCGCTCGACAACCCCGACAAGGCCGAAATGAACGGGGTCGAATCGAGGATATACTGGAGCGTCCCGATCAGGATGGACAATCCATATTGTCCCTCGGTCGGCATATCGGTCTGGAACCGGACGCGGTCGCCCAGCAACTGCATGCCGATCCGGCAGGATTCCGCGCCATCGACCACGGTATAGGGCGTATCGCCGAGAAGCTTTCGCAACAGAATGAAATTATCGCCAAAGCCGCCGCCGACATCGAGGATCGGGGCACCATGGTTGCGCTGGACCAGCTCTTTCAACGGACTCATCGTCCGTGGCAGCCCATTGCCAAATCGGATGACTCGCGCCAGCTCACGGGCCCGGTCAGCCATCGTGACCCGGCTCAATTTTCCGGCGTAGTAATTTATGTAGGACACCCATTGCGGCGTCTCCCACGGACTCGGAAGGTCGGGCGCTTCGGACAAGTCATGAAAAATATGATTGAAAGCCGCCAAACTCCAAGCTCCACCAAGGCCTACGATGCGGGCTTCTTTCGGAAAAAACATGATGGCGTCAAGATAATAGGATGGCGCGCAGCTTGCCGAAGCGACAAACCGGCGCAGCCCCCGTCAATGCCGCATCATTGATACCCGTTCCCTTTGAGGCGTACGCCATCGATACGGCCCGTGAGGTACAAACCCCGCCGGCCGCCGGCGGTATCCATTCGCCCCACATCTACCTTCAGCATCCCCTCATCGGAGCGCAAAACCATGCGAGAGGGGTCCGCCAGCCGTCCAGTCAGGCGATTGATCGTGAGGATGCCATCGCCCGCCATATCGTGCTGCAGGACGATCGTCTTGTACGTCGTTTCCTCGGTGTTGCTGTTGTGAAAATCCAGCGAGCCGATCCGTACCGAACGCCAAAGGTCGAAAAGCGCGATCGGATAGCTGGGATAGTTTTGGACACGCAATTCACCGATCTGAACCGATGCCACGCGACCGATGCTCAGAGCGATGGCATTCGCGCCGGGATGACGCGGATAGTTCGGCTTCGAATCGGCTATCCTGTTCCCGTCGAGATCAAGCCGCTCGATGCGGATATCGGCATTAATGACTTTCGGGTCGTCGGACGTGATCTGCACCACCGACCCCCGTATGAAACCGATGCGTGCCGTCACTGGCTGATATGCGCCGTCCCGATTCGGCTCGGCGTCATAGTCGCGATAGCCGACCGGGCCATCCTGAACGATCCCGGCGATCCTCGCGTCTCCTCCGGCCATCGCCACGATGCAGCGGAATATGTTCCGGCCGGTGACGACGCCTGTTGTCAGATTGCGTTGATGTTCCGCCTCGCTGGTCGTCCGGCCGTAAGTGTAAACTACGTCGCCCCGGATATTTTCGCCATGGATGTCGCCGATGACGATATCGTCAGCTGCGAAGACCGCGATCCCGTGCGAATATTCCTCACGATCGGTCGCGATGTTTCCGGTCAACCGGATATTTCCCATGCGAATATTGTTCGCGTCCTGGGGAAAGGTGACGATCGGGTGGGCCTTGCCATCGCCCGTCAGCCCGGGTTTCTGGCGAAAGGTTACACCCTCCGTACCGATGCGATAATTTGAACCGGAAAAAACGACCTCGCCAACATAGTAGGTCCCCGGCGGGAAAAGTAGCGTTTTCCCTGTTCCCTGCACCTTGTCGCGCGCCGCGTGGATCGCGGATGTCACGTCGAAGCGCGATGTACCGGCGCGGATGGCCGCATGCTGGGTAACGGGAATATAGCTCAGGACGGAGACGACCTCGCTATCGACCTCGCTATCGACCTGGGCCTTCGCGCTGTTGCTGACGGTTGTAGTCAGCGTCACGCCGATCGCTATGGCGGCAATCCCCAATCCTGCGGCCGCCAACAAATTGCCAAATCTCAAATTCATCCAGCTTCCCAGTTACTCAGCAGCCGCATGATTCTCTGCAGCCCCTTATCCTGTTCGGAAAATGAATATGTCCTTGCAAGCAGAATGCGGCGCGGCGTGAAAAGTGCGGGCTTGGTCAAACCGGTGCCTAGCCCGCCCCGGGCTTGAAGCACCAGCACCGAACCGGATCAATTGCGCGCGCGGATGGCTCAAAGGCCTGCGGCCCGCTGAAGAAAATACCGATCGCTTGGAAAATGGTGCTGCTGGACAGGATTGAACTGTCGACCTCGTCATTACCAATGACGCGCTCTACCACTGAGCTACAGCAGCAACCGAAGCCCGCGAATGCGTGTTCGCCGGGCAGGCGCGGCCTATGGCGGGGCGCCCCGCGCCTGTCAAGGTGCGAGGCTTGACGATACGGCGATTTCGCGAGATTGGCCGCTTATGAACAAGACGCCCTCTCCAGCCGACATCGAACGCGAGCGTCGCCTCGCCGAGGCGCTGCGCGACAATTTGCGCAAGCGCAAGGCGCAGGCGCGCGACGCGAAAGCAGACGCCCCGCCTAAAGACTGACGGTCACCGTCACCTCGTCGCCTTCGACTATTCCCTCGGCCTTGCGCACCGCTGCCTTGACCGGCAGCAGCCAGCCGCCGCTTTCCCTATGCGGAAAGACCGAGGTGCTCCAGCTGGTGTCGCCAATCGTCGCCCGCACCTTCGCCGATCCAAAACCCTTGCGCCCGCCAAGCCATTGTCCGCCAATCGCCGCAAGCCGAATCGCGTCGGCGATATCGCCGGCGATGGTGACGAAGAACCAGGCCGCGGGCGCCGTTGCCGACTGCCAGCGCCAGAGCGGGGTCGAGACCGTGAAATCTTCCACGCGCGTTATCTTGTGATCGCCGGACGCACGGGGACCGGGATATTGCAGATGTCGGCGCCGCCGGCGGGGTGGATGAAGAAGGGATCGCGACGATTCGCCCGCGCGTCGGCATAGCGCGCAAAGCTGTCGCTGTCGGTCGACAGATATTCGAAGCGCGGCTGCTGTGCGGCGGGCAAGTCGGTCGCAACGCGAATGGAGGTGATGGCAACGCGTTCAGCCGCATTCGCGTAAAAGCCCAGTGCGCCAGTACCGCGCGGCAGGCTCGACAGATGCTCGATCCCGCTGATGACGCGGCCGACGACCGCGATATTGCGGTCGAGATGGCGCGGGGCATGTCCGATGACCGCATACAGCTCAGCCCCGCTGCCCGTGTCCGGCGACATATTGCGACCGACCCCGACCGCGCCATAGCAATGGAGCGGCCAGCGGCTGTCCGGCACCTGCTCGGCCGAGTAACCGATCGGCCATCCGGCTTCGAACGTTACGTTCGGCGCATAGGCATCCGCCATCGACGTTCCGCCGAAAATGTCGCTCTTCCGCAACTTTTCGTCCCGCTTCGTCCGTCGCTCGGCCTCGTCTTTCGACAGCCGGATCACCTGCCTACCATTAATGGCCGTTTGGCTGCTTGCCGGGTCGGAAGCTACATATCCGTCCTCGGGCACCATCGCCAATCCCGCGGGCAACGGCTTTTTCTCCGTCGCATCGCCCCATTGCGCGACATAATTGTCCTGTACGCGGTTTATACTTGTACCGTCCCACCAGTGCGCGGCGGCAAGCTTGCGGATATTCCCGATCCAGCCTTGGCTGAATGGCGCGGGCATCAGCTGGATGACGACGCGGCGGGCCTTGCCCTTGGCGTCGGGCGCAAGATCCATCACCAGCAGGTCGGAGGGCGCGATGGCGACCCAATCGCCGGCCGGCGAAGCGGCGGCAATCTCACCGGGCGACAGGACAGGCGCCGGTTCTGCAGCAAATGCCGGAGGGACAAGCGACGCGGCGGCGGCGGCCATGAGCAGATATTTCATGACCGGTGTCTGCCACGCCCAATCGGCTTGCGAAAGCCCCGCCAAGCGATTAGGGCGCGCGTTCCAGAGCATGCGGAGCGGTGGCCGAGTGGTCGAAGGCGCTCGCCTGGAAAGTGAGTATACGTCAAAAGCGTATCGAGGGTTCGAATCCCTCCCGCTCCGCCACAATGTTCACTTCGGCGCATGGCCGCCAGGATCGATTGTTACATTTCGCCCAGGAGCACGCCTTGCGGCACCTCACCCGGTTCGATCTCAATCTGCTCCGGATATTCGATGCGATATTCGCCAAAGGCGGCGTGTCGGCAGCAGCGCGGCATCTCAACCTGTCGCAGCCCGCAATCAGTCATGCATTGACGCGGCTGCGCACCCAATTCGACGATCCACTCTTCGTCCGGCAGGGCAATCGCCTCGTCCCTACGTCCGCCGCACGTGCGATCGCGGGGCCGGTGCGCGAGGCGTTGCACGGGCTCGACGTCGCGCTCGATGCGGCTACGGCCTTCGCCCCCGCGGCCTCGACGCGCGAGTTCCGTATCGGGGTTCGGCTATCGGGCGAGATGCCTCGCTTCTCCTCGCTCGTCGCGCGCATACGCGGAGAGGCGCCGCATATTGCGCTCGCCAGCGTCACCTTTCGCCGCCGCGACCTCGTCGCAATGCTCGCGAACGGCGACCTCGACCTTGCGCTCGACGTCGAGCTGCCCGCCGACGACCGGCTATGCCGACACTATCTGGGCACCGAGCCGCTCGTCGTCGTCGCGCGCAAGGGACACCCGCGCATCGACGGCACGATCGACCTCGACACCTATCTGGCGCTCGACCATATCATCGCGACGGCGCGCCCCTATGGCCCCGGGATCGAGGATATGGCCCTCGGGCGCATGGGGCTGACGCGGCGTGTCGCGGTGCGCTGTCAGCATGCAATCACGGCGTGGCAGATCGTCGCCGCGTCGGACATGATCTTCGCACTACCCCGATCGCACGCCGCGGTGCTCGACGCGATGTGGCCGATGCAGCTTGTCGACCTTCCGCTGCCCGCCGAACCGGGCGGCAGCTATCTCTACTGGCACCAGGCGGCCCAGGCCGACCCCGGGCTCGGCTGGCTGCGTGCGATTATCGCCGATGAGCTTGCGAAAGTCGTTTAGCCATTCTTCGGACGAATATAGCTTATTCACACCTATCATTTTCTTCGATGACTCGGCCACGCTAAGCCTGTCCCGGTGACATCCACTGGAGACCCGTAAATGACCGAAATCGAACTTCAGGCCGAACTCAACGACCTGCGCATGTCGAAGCAAGCGCAACCACTCTTCGATGCGGTAAAGCGCCACATCGCCGAAAATGTCGATCCGATCACCGAGGAATTCTTCCGGCTCGGCGAAAACCGCACCGACCGCTGGAGCTGGGCGCCGGGGCAGCTCGAATTGCTTGAAGGCGCAAAGAACAAGGCGAAGGCAGCCGGTCTCTGGAACTTCTTCCTGCCGCACGGCGACACGGGCACTCCGCTCAGCAACCTCGACTATGCCTATATCGCCGCCGAACTCGGCAAGTCGCCGCTCGCCTCCGAATCGCTGAACTGCTCGGCGCCTGACACCGGGAATATGGAAGTGCTCGAGATGGTCGGCACGCCCGAGCAGAAGGATCGCTGGCTGAGGCCGCTACTCAATGGCGAAATCCGCTCGGCCTATGTGATGACCGAACCCGGCGTCGCATCATCCGATGCGAGCAATCTCGAAACGAGCGCGGTGCTCGAAGGCGACGAATGGGTCATCAACGGCGAGAAATATTTCATCAGCGGTGCCGGCGATCCGCGCTGCAAGATCCTGATCTGCATGTTGAAAACCAATCCCGAAGCGTCGCGCAAGGGGCAGCATTCGCAAATCCTCGTCCCCATGGACACGCCGGGCGTGCAGGTACTCGGTCCGATGCGCGTCTTCGGCGCCGACCATGCGCCGCAGGGCCACATGCACATGCGCTTCGACAATGTCCGCGTCCCGCGCGAGAATATCCTGCTCGGCGAGGGACGCGGGTTCGAGATTTCGCAGATGCGGCTCGGGCCGGGCCGCATCCATCACTGCATGCGCACGATCGGCAAGGCCGAGGTCGCGCTCGACCTGATGGTGAAGCGCGGCAATTCGCGTACCGCCTTCGGCCGCCCGCTGTCGCAGCTCGGCAAGAACCTCGAGGTGATCGCGCGCGCGCGGGTCGAGATCGAAGCCATGCGGCTGATCGTGCTCAAGGCCGCGAAGGCGATGGACCTGCTCGGCAATCGCGAGGCACGCGTCTGGGTGAGCATGGCCAAGGCGATGGTGCCCGAACGCGTATGTCAGATCATCGACCAGGCGATCCAGATCCACGGCGCGACTGGCATCTCGCACTGGACCCCGCTCGCCGACCTTTATGCCGACGTACGCCACCTGCGCTTCGCCGACGGGCCCGACGAGGTCCATTATATGGTGGTCGGCCGCGAGGAGCTCGGTCGCCATTGATTTGCACGGGCGGCGGTCGTCCGCCGCCCTGTCGCTCAAATACGTCGCATCGGCGACGCACTCGATCCCGCAGATTTTAAAGAAAATCCCCGCCGCGGTGCCGTGTCATCGGTCGCCGGCAGGAAAATGGCGCACCCGGAACGATTCGAACGTCCGACCCTCAGATTCGTAGTCTGATGCTCTATCCAGCTGAGCTACGGGTGCGTGGAGAGGCGCCTTTAGGACCCGTTACGCAGGGGCGCAACCCCCTATTTCGGATTTATGACCGTCCGGCACGACGATTGGCGACGAACCCCGTCGAGGGCGCTGATTTCCGTGGGGTCCTTGAGCAAAAGCCGGATCAGCGCAATGCCGCGATCATGGTTCGCGCGGACGATTTCGGCGCCGGCCGGCACCGCCTGCCCTTCGCGCGCGACGATGATTCGATAGGGCTTCCCGGCTGCCTCGACATCGTTGCGCACGAAAATCACATCGGTCGCGGCGTCGAAAATGCTGAGCGAGCTGTAGCGGCCCGGTACCGGGGTGACGTCGATCGCCACGGGCCCCTTCGACAGGTCATAGGGGCAGCTCGAATAAGCGAGGTCGGGACTGGGTCGCACAACGGGCTGGCGCTCGGGCGTCGCGAGATTGCCATAGGACATGGTGTTGATACCGCCCTGCCCCAGCCGATCCATCGCGACATTCATCAGCGCATAGGGAATATGAGCGATCGCCGCCCATGCCGTCGCTGCCGCGACGAGCAGGCCAAGGAGGGTCGGGCCGAGCCAGCGGCGCATCTCAGCAACCCTCCTTCACGAGCCGCGGCAGCGCGGCCTTTGCCGGATCGGCGCGGAACCCCTTGCCGGGGTTGTACATGCGCAGCGTCAGCTGGAAGGGCTGGTCCTTGATGCCCGGAAGCCAAGCGCCGTCAGCGGGCTTGTCGGGCGCTATGGTGACGCGCCACTCGCCCTTGGCATCGAGCGTGACATTGGCGCCGTTGAACGACCAGACGCGCGCCGGGTTCGCAACCAGATAGCCCCTGTCGTCGTAAACGGTGACGCTCCACCAGCGCGCGTCGAGCGGTGTGCCCGACAGGCCGTAGCGGCAATTGCCGTCGAGCGGCGCGCCCCCCGCGTCGGTCTTCGCCATCCAGTAGACGGTTTCCTTCGCGGGCAGCGCGAGCAGGCCCGAGCGCGCGACCATTGCGCGCGTCAGCGGGTCGGTCGCCTTGGTGCCGTAACCGAGCGAGGTCGTCCACGGGCCGTTGCGGATTCCGCCGTCGCCGAGCCCGCCATTCGTGAGCGCCCATGCGCCGCCGAGCCCCACCGCCAATCCGCCCACCAGAGTGATCGCATAGCGGTGCCAGCTCTTCATGCGCGCCTCCCCGTCGTCCCCGCGAAGGCAGGGCCGTTGGCAGCATTATGCAAGGCCGACAGCAGCCCCCGCCTTCGCGGGGGCGACGATCATTTTGCCTTCAGCGCCGCCTGTGCTGCCGCCAAGCGTGCGATGGGCACACGGTAAGGTGAAGCGCTGACATAGTCGAGACCCGTCTTTTCGCAGAAATGGATGCTCGGGGCGTCGCCGCCATGCTCGCCGCAAATGCCGAGCTTGACCGCCGGACGCGTTTTGCGGCCGCGATCCGCCGCCAATTCGATGAGCTGGCCGACACCCTCGACGTCGAGGCTGACGAACGGGTCGGTCAGGAAGATTCCCTTGTCGACATATTGCGTCAGGAAGCGCCCGGCGTCGTCGCGGCTGATACCGATCGTCGTCTGCGTGAGATCGTTGGTGCCAAAACTGAAGAATTCGGCGCTCGCGGCGATCTCGCCCGCCAACAGCGCGGCGCGCGGCAGTTCGATCATCGTGCCGACGAGATAGGCGATCTCGCGGCCTTTTTCGGCGAACACCGCCTTCGCCTGCGCGTCGACAACCGCCTTCATCAGGTCGAACTCGCGGCGCGTCGCCACCAAAGGTATCATCACCTCGGGGATCGGTGCGGCACCGGTTTCGGCGGCGACATCGCACGCCGCCTCGAAGATCGCCCGCGCCTGCATTTCGTAGATTTCGGGATAGGTGACGCCGAGGCGGCAGCCGCGATGGCCGAGCATCGGGTTGAATTCGTGGAGCTCGTTCGCGCGGGCCTTGAGCGCCTCGATGCCGACCCCGGCAGCGGCGGCGACGTCGGCGAAATCTTCCTCGCGTGTCGGGAGAAATTCGTGGAGCGGCGGGTCGAGCAGGCGGATCGTCACCGGCAGCCCCGCCATCACGCCGAAGATCGCGGCAAAGTCACCGCGCTGTTCGGGCAGCAGCTTGGCCAATGCGGCGCGGCGGCCCTCCTCGCTGTCGGCGAGGATCATCTCGCGCACCGCGGTGATGCGTGCGGCGTCGAAGAACATATGTTCGGTGCGGCAGAGCCCGATGCCCTCGGCGCCGAAATCGCGCGCGACCTGAGCGTCCTGCGGGGTTTCGGCGTTGGTGCGCACCTTCATCCGGCGGACCTTGTCAGCCCAGCCCATCAGCGTGCCGAAATCGCCGACGAGTTCGGGGAGCAAAGTCGGAACCTCGCCCGCCATCACCTCGCCGGTCGAACCGTCGAGGGTGAGGATGTCGCCTTCGTGGAGTTCGCGCCCTGCAACGCGCAGCACACGCGCATTGCCATCGATGCTGAGCCCGCCTGCGCCCGAGACGCAGGGGCGGCCCATGCCGCGCGCGACCACGGCGGCGTGGCTGGTCATCCCGCCGCGCGCGGTCAAAATGCCCTTCGCGGCGTGCATGCCGTGGATGTCCTCGGGGCTCGTTTCGACGCGAACGAGGATCACCGCCTCGCCCATCGCCGCGGCCTTTTCAGCGCTGTCGGCGTCGAACATGATCTTGCCCGACGCAGCACCGGGGCTGGCGGGCAGCCCCTTGGTCAGCACGTCGCGCGGCGCCTTCGGATCGAGCGTCGGGTGGAGCAGCTGGTCGAGCGCGCCCGGATCGACGCGGCCCACGGCCTCTTCCTCTGTAATCAGCCCCTCGGCCGCCATTTCGACCGCAATGCGCAGCGCCGCCTTGGCGGTGCGCTTGCCCGAGCGCGTCTGGAGCATCCAGAGCGTCCCGCGTTCGACGGTGAACTCGATGTCCTGCATGTCGCGATAATGCGTTTCGAGCGTGTCGAAGACGCGGCCGAGTTCGCCGAAGGTCTCGGGCATCGCCTCTTCCATCGACAGCGGCTTGGCGCCCGCCTTTTCGCGTGCGATTTTCGTGAGATACTGCGGCGTGCGGATGCCCGCGACGACGTCCTCACCCTGCGCATTGATCAGCCATTCGCCGTACCAGGCGCGTTCGCCTGTGGCCGGATCGCGCGTGAAGGCGACGCCGGTCGCCGAGGTGTCGCCCATATTGCCGAACACCATCGCCTGCACATTAACCGCGGTGCCCCATTCGCCGGGGATCGAATTGAGGCGGCGATAGACTTTCGCGCGGTCGCTTTCCCAGCTCGCAAAGACGGCGCCGATCGCGCCCCACAGCTGGTCCTTGGGCTCCTGCGGGAAGGGCGCGCCCGTTTCGCGTTCGACGATCGCCTGATAGTCCTTGACCAGCGCCTGCCAGTCTTCAGCCGACATCTCGGTGTCGAGGTAGAAGCCGCGGTCTTCCTTGGCGATTTCCAGCGCTTCCTCGAACTCGGCGTGGTCGAGGCCCATGACAACGTCGGCGTACATCTGGACGAAGCGGCGATAGCTGTCCCACGCAAAGCGCGGGTCGCCCGAAGCCTGCGCCAGGCCGACGACGGTTTGATCGTTGAGCCCGAGGTTGAGGACGGTGTCCATCATGCCGGGCATCGACACGCGCGCGCCCGAACGGACCGAAACGAGCAGCGGATCGGCCGCGTCGCCGAATGTCTTGCCTGTGATGCCCTCGATATGCGCGATGCCCGCGGCGACGTCCTCGACCAGCCCGGCCGGGAATTGTTCGCCGTTCGCATAATAAGCGGTGCAGACGTCGGTGGTGATCGTAAAGCCCGGGGGCACCGGCAGGCCGATCGAGGCCATTTCGGCAAGGTTCGAGCCCTTGCCGCCCAGCAATTCCTTCGAGCGCTCGGCCGTCGTGGCCGCGCCGCCGAACAAATGCACCATCTTCGTCATCATATGCTCCTGCTGCCCCGGGGAGGAGGTTGCGGCTGGATAGGGTGGAGAGTTGTTATCGTCGATTCAGTTTTACTTCGTGCGGTATAAAGAGAGGCGCATAGCCGTAGCGTCAGCCCTCGATCTTCGAGAAATCGGCCACGCCATGCACCGCGCCGGTCAATCGCGACAGCAGGCCGAGGCGCCAGGCGCGGACCGCTTCGTCGGGGTCGTTGACCATCACGCCGTCGAAAAAGGCATCAATCGGCGCGCGGAGCGATGCGAGCGCGGCCATCGCGTCGGTGAAACGCTCCTCGGCGACCGCCGCGGAAGCCGCGGGCTCGGCGGCATCGAGCGCGGCGAGCAAAGCAGCGTCGGCATCGGTCGGCGGCGTCGCGGCGGCGGTGCCGCTCACCTCACCCGCCTGCTTCAGGATATTCGCCGCGCGCTTGTAGCCCGCGAGCAGGTTGGTGCCGTCCTCGGTCGCCATGAACGCCTGCAGCGCCTTCACGCGAGCGAGCAGGCGAACGAGATCATCCTCGCCGCCGAGCGCGAACACCGCGTCGATCAGGTCGTGGCGGACACCAGCTTCGCGCTGCTGGACCTTGAGACGGTCGGCAAAGAAGTCGAGCAACGCAAAGCCCTGACCTTGCAGCAGCAAGCTGCTGTAAGCGGCGAACCCTTCGGTATTTCGATCTCCCAACGCCGTTCTAAAGCCATCTTCGAAAACCAGAATCTGTTTTGAATTGCCGGTAACGAGGCGCCGACTCACGACGGTCATCGGATCAAGCAGAGGTAGCCGCAAGCCGTTAGTGGTAAGGATTTGCAGCACACCGAGAGCCGCACGGCGAAGAGCGAATGGATCTTTAGAACCCGTCGGCTTTTCATTGATCGCATAAAACTCGAAAAGCGTATCCAGCTTATCCGCCAGCGCCACAGCCACCGTCACCGGCGCCGTCGGCACGTCATCACCCTGCCCGACCGGCTTGTAATGATCGCGGATCGCGTCGGCGACGGCATCGGGCAGGCCCTCGGCGCGGGCGTAATAGCCACCCATCAGGCCCTGCAATTCGGGGAACTCGCCGACCATTTCGGTGACGAGGTCGGCCTTGGCCAGCTCGCCCCCCTGCCGCGCGAGCGCGGGGTCGCAA
The DNA here is from genome assembly GCA_017745175.1 of Sphingopyxis sp. Lineage (GTDB taxonomy): Bacteria > Pseudomonadota > Alphaproteobacteria > Sphingomonadales > Sphingomonadaceae > Sphingopyxis. Next base: position 27,364 of record JAGHZY010000034.1, read on the forward strand.
TTCGGGACGATGCCTTCGCTCGCCAGCCATTCGGCGAGCTTCGCGACGCGCTCGACCTTGTCGGCAACGGTGCCCAGCTTCTCGTGGAAGGTGATGTTCGCGAGCTTCTCGGCATGCTGCGCGAGCGTCTTCTTCTGGTCCTGTTCCCAGAAGAAGCGCGCATCGGAAAGCCGCGCCGCAAGCACCTTGCGGTTGCCCGCGACGATTTTCGCGCCGCCGTCCTTCGCGTCGATGTTTGCCGTGCAGACGAAGCCGTTTGCTAACTTACCATTAGACGACTGAACGACGAAATATTTCTGGTTCACCCGCGCGGTGAGCTGGATGACCTCGGGCGGCACTTCGAGGAAGGCTTCATCGAAGCGGCCGAGCAAAGGCACCGGCCATTCGGTGAGACCCGCGTTCTCGATCACCAGCCCCTCGTCCTCGACGAGCGTCAGGCCCGCGTCAGCCGCCGCTTTCGCGGCGCCGTCGCGCACGATCGCTTGGCGTTCCTCATGGTCGACAATGACGTGGCAGGTGCGGAGCTTCTCGGCATAATCCGACGCCGAACCGATCGTGATCTCGCCCGGGCAATGGAAACGATGGCCGCGCGTCGCGAAACCGCTGGCGATGCCGCCGATTTCGCACGGCACCAGTTCCTCGCCGAAGATCGCGACGATGCCCGACAGCGGGCGCACCCAGCGCAGGCTTTCGCTGCTCGCACTTTCCTTGCCCCAGCGCATCGACTTGGGCCAGGCAAAGGCGCGAACGATCGCGGGGATCGCCTCGGCGAGCACCTCGGCGGTCGCGCGGCCGGGCTTGTCGATCACGGCGAAATACACGCCGTCGCGGTCTTCGAGCTGGTCTTGGCGAAGGCCGGTCTTGCGGAGGAAGCCTTCGAGCGCCTGCGGCGGCGCGCTGCTGCGCGGGCCCTTGAGTTCCTCGCTGACCGCGGCGGTCGCCTCGGGAAGGCCTTTCGCAATCAGCGCGAGGCGGCGCGGGGTCGACCAGATCGTCAGCTCGCCCGCTTCAAGACCCGCGGCGCTCAGTTGCGCGCGGAACAGTTTCTCAAGCTCGGCGCGCGCGCCGGCCTGCATCCGCGCCGGGATTTCCTCGCTGCGCAGTTCGAGAAGAAAGTCGGTCACAGCGTCCACCCCGGAAATTTAGCGGTCCAGCGCTCCGACTGGCTGTCGATCCACGCCTTGCAGCTGCCCTTTGCGAGGTCACGGACGCGCGCCATATAATTGGCGCGTTCCTGCACGCTGATCACGCCGCGCGCCTGCAGCAGGTTGAACAAGTGGCTCGCCTCGATCGCCTGGTCATAGGCCGCGAGCGGCACATTCGCTTCGATCGCGCGCTGGCACTCGGCCTCAGCCGCCTTGAAGCTCGCGAACAAGGTGTCGGTGTCGGCGACCTCGAAATTCCATTTCGAGAACTGCTTTTCATTCTCGAGGAAGACGTCGCCATAGCTGACCGCCGCGACATCGCCGACCGCATCCGAAAAGCGCAGGTCGTACACATTGTCGACATTCTGGATATACATGGCGAGGCGTTCGAGCCCGTAGGTCAGCTCGCCCGCGACGGGCTTGCAGTCGAAGCCGCCCATCTGCTGGAAGTAGGTGAACTGGGTCACTTCCATCCCGTCGCACCAGACTTCCCAGCCCAGCCCCCACGCGCCAAGCGTCGGCGATTCCCAGTCGTCCTCGACGAAACGGATGTCGTGGAGCAGCGGGTCGATGCCGATCGCCGCGAGGCTGCCCAGATACTGCTCCTGCAGGTCGGCGGGCGACGGCTTCATGATCACCTGATACTGGTAATAATGCTGCAGCCGGTTCGGGTTCTCGCCATAGCGGCCATCGGTCGGGCGGCGGCTCGGCTGGACATAAGCGACATTCCACGGCTCGGGGCCGAGGCTGCGCAGCGTCGTCGAGGGGTGAAACGTCCCTGCCCCGACGCGCATGTCATAAGGCTGCAGAATCGCGCAACCGCGCGCCGCCCAATAGGCGTGCAGCGTCAGGATCATGTCCTGAAAGCTGAGTGGTGTCTTGTCCGCCCCGTCGGCCACGGCCGCAATATCCTTCGCAGGTGCAAAAATCGCCGCCGCATTGGCCTAGCGGCGGCGCATGGTCAAGGCTCCCCGCCCTTCGTCACGGCGCGAAAATGCGCGACTTGGTCAGGTGTACAAAACTTTTTGTAAGGTCTTATTGACATGGTCAGCGAATCGCGACATATAGTCATGTATACATGACATGAAGACAGGTTGAGTTGACCAAAACCCAGTCGATCCAAGGAGAATAGACATGATGACCCGCACGCTGATCCTCGCCCTCTCGCTCACCGCTGCCCCCGCCATGGCTGTCGAGACCGAAAATCGCGCCGTCGAAGTCCGCGTCGATGATCTCAACCTGACCCGCACGGCCGATCGCGAGCGCCTCGACACCCGGCTGAAAAACGCAGCGCGCAGCGTCTGCCGCACTGGTCTTCGCGGCGCTGCCGAAACTGCCCGCCAGTCGGCATGCGTCTCAAACGTCCTTTCCAGTGTCGAGCCCCAGGCCGAACAGGCGATCGCCCGCGCACAAAACGGCACGCAGCTCGCGCTGCTGATGATCGACGCCGCGCGGTAACATCGGATCGGGACGGCTTCGCTCGCGCCGTACCTCCCCGGTGACGGCTGGCGACCGGGGCTGGAGCGCCCTCTCTATGACGGCGCTCCAGTCTCTTGCCTCGCGAAGGACGGTCCCGTTCTGCCCCCCAATACCGACCACCCCAAAAGCGCAGACAAAAATTCCCTTCCCCGACATTTCGATGCGCTATGGGAAGGCCGTGATCCTTCGGGTGGAAATGCTGGCGAGGCGCCGATGAACAATAAATTGAAAGTGCTGCGCGCGATGCGGAACTGGAGCCAGGCGGAACTCGCCGACCGGCTCGACGTCTCGCGGCAAGCGGTGAATGCGATCGAAACGGGGAAATATGACCCCTCGCTTCCGCTCGCCTTCAAGCTTGCGCGGCTGTTCGACATGCCGATCGAGGAGATTTTTGATGATGGTTTCGAAGGAGGCAGCGGTGAGTGATGCAGGCAAGCCCGCGAAGCGTCCGATGTCGCCGCGCCGCAAGCGTTATCTGACTGCGATTGGAATCGCCGCCCTGATCGGCGGCATTATGGGCGCTTGGCTTCAGATCGACAGCCCTGGCAGCTCGCCCGCAAGCCTTGCGCCCCTGAGCAATTCGCCTTTGACACCCGGTTTTGCGATCGGCGCTTCGGTCCTTTGGGTGATCGGACTGATTGTATCCTTGTTCATTTATCACCGCGCTATCGATGATCATGAGGAACGCGCTTATCTGTGGGCGGGCCTGGCTGCCTGGTATACATTCGTCCTGTCGGCGCCAACGTGGTGGATGCTGCATCGCGCCAGCCTTGCCCCACCCGCCGATGCCATATTGCTGTTCGCCGGCGCGCTGGTGGTCAATTGCATCGTCTGGCTATGGCTCAAATACCGCTGAGCATTTTTCCCTCCCCTTCCCTGTTCGATCCGGCCATAAACGCCCGTAACGAAAGTGATTTCCCGATGAAAACCTGGTTGAAGAAGCTTGCCACCACTTGCGCGATCGTCGTTTTCTCATCGTCCGCGATGCTCGCTCCCGCCCACGCCGGGCAGACAGCGGCGACGGCACCTGCAACGACCGGCGCCGACCCCGCACTGTGGGTCGTGAAGGATGACGACACGACTATCTACCTCTTTGGCACCGTCCATGTGCTGAAACCGGGCCTCGGCTGGTTCGACGAGGCGGTGAAGAGCGCGTTCGACAAATCCGACCAGCTGATGCTCGAAATGGTCATGCCTGAGGATCAGGCCGCAGTGGCGAAGGAAATGATGCCGCTGGCGATCGATCAGAGCGGCAAGACGCTCTCGTCGCGCCTCGACCCCGAGCAGCTCAAGGCCTATCAGACCGCACTGGCGAGCCTTGGGATAGCGCCGGCGCAGTTCGATATGTTCGAACCCTGGTTTCCTGCGATGACCCTGTCGGTACTGCCGCTCGCCAAGCTCGGCTATGATCCCGAACAGGGCGTCGAAAGACTGTTGACGAGCTCCGCCAAAAAAACTGGCAAACCGGTTTCGGGACTTGAAACGCTGGGCCAGCAGCTGGGCTTTTTCGATGCATTGCCCGAAACCCAGCAGATCGCCTTCCTGAATTCGGTGGTGAAGGATCTCGACAAGCTGGGACCGCAACTCGACAAGATGGTCGCACAATGGGCGAAGGGCGATCCCGACGCGCTGGCCGTGACGATGAACGAAAGCCTTGCGGCAACCCCCGAACTCGCCAAAACGCTGCTGTGGGATCGCAACGCGCGCTGGGCGGATCAGCTGAAAGCCCGCATGGACCAGCCCGGCACCGTCTTCGTTGCGGTCGGCGCAGGCCATCTGGCCGGCGAGAAGAGCGTGCAGGATTACCTGAAAGCGCGCGGCCTGACCGTGAAGCGGGTCAAATATTGAGCCACGGCGCGCGCCCGGCCCGCCATGGGGGTCGCCGTTTCGCGGTGGCCCTCTTGCCGTTTCTGCTCGCAGCCTGCGGCACCGCCGAACCCGGACCGCGGGCGCGGCCGGCGATGTGGCTGGTCGAGGATGACGATACGCGCATCTATATGCTCGGAACGATGCACGCGCTGCCGTCGGGCACCGACTGGGACGACGGCAAGGTCGCCGGGGCGATTACGGCCGCGGACGAGCTGGTCCTCGAACTCTCGCCCGCCGAACTCGCCGCCGCGGGACGCGTTTTTCAGGAGCTCGCCCCGCGCGCGAGCCCGCTCGCGATCGAAGCGAGACTGCAGGGCAAGGCGCTGATCGGCTATCGCGCACTCGAAACGAGCGGCCGGAACTTCGGCGCCGACGGCCTTGACGATTGGGCGGTGATGGTCCTGATGGGACAGCGTGTCGCGCAAAATGCCCGCCTGTCGCCCGCCGACGGGGTCGAAACGGGGCTGACCGAAAGGTTCGAGGCCGCGGACAAGCCGATCAGCGGGCTCGAGACCGCGCGCGAACAGCTGATGCTGTTCGAGACGCTCGACCCTGCAGCGCAGCGCGCGCTGCTGACGCGCGCAGCCGAAGAATCGGGCGCGGCGGTGAAGAATGTCGAAGCCCTGACCGCCGCCTGGGGCCGCGGCGACGTCGCCGCGCTCGCAAAGGTGATCAACGAGGATATCGACAGCGTTCCCGCAGCGCGCAAGGCGATCATCACCGACCGCAACCGGCGCTGGAGCGCGTGGGCGACGCGACGAATGGGACGGCCCGGAACCGTGCTGATGGCGGTCGGCGCGGGGCATCTGGTCGGCGCCGACGGACTGCCGGCGATGCTCGAAGCCGAAGGACTGAAGGTGACGCGCGTGCAATAGCGCGCGCGGCGCTTGCATTTCCGCCACTTCCCCGCTAAGCGCCCCGGCTTCCGTCATGGTCATCCCTGGAGGCGTGACGGAACTGTGTAACTGTTTCTCGGAGAAATGATATGAGCGATCAGCTGACGCTGACGGCCGAGACGCGCGAACGCGGAGGCAAGGGAGCCTCGCGTGAACTGCGTCGTGAAGGTCGTGTCCCCGCCGTTGTCTACGGCGGCAAGGAAGACCCCCTGATGATCCACGTCGAGGAAAAGCTGCTGATGAAGCAGCTGATGACGGGGCACTTCATGAACTCGGTCGTGATGATCGAAGTGGGTGGCAAGACCATCCGCACCCTGCCCAAGGACGTCGCCTTCCATCCGGTCAAGGATCGCCCGATCCACGCCGATTTCCTCCGCATCTCGAAGGATGCCAAGGTCACCGTCGCGGTGCCGGTCGTGTTCGCGAACGAAGAAGCCTCGCCGGGCCTGAAGCGCGGCGGCGTGCTCAACATCGTTCGTCACGAGCTGGAGCTCGTTTGCGACGCGGACAAGATTCCCGACGAGATCGCGATCGACGTCACCGGCTTCGACGTCGGCGATTCGATCCATATCAGCAACGTCACCCTGCCCAAGGGCGTCGAAAGCGCGATCACCGACCGCGACTTCACCATCGCCACCATCGTCGCCCCGTCGGCGCTCAAGTCGAGCGACGGCGACACGACGAAGGACGAAGGCGAAGCTGCCGAAGGCGAAGCCTAAGCATTTCGGATCGCGCCCCTCCCCCGTGCGGGAGGGGCGCTTCTGACAGACCCGGGAAAGGCAGATTCATGCAGCTCTGGGTCGGCCTCGGAAATCCCGGGCCCCAATATGCGATGCACCGTCATAATGTCGGCTTCATGGCCGTCGATGTCATCGCCGACCTTTACGGTTTCCCCGCTCCGGCAAAGAAGTTCCAGGGCTGGGTCCAGGAAGGCCGCATCGGATCGCAGCGCATCCTGCTGCTCAAACCCGGCACCTTCATGAACGAAAGCGGGCGCAGCGTGCGCGCCGCGCTCGATTTCTACAAACTGGCGCCGCAGGATGTCACGGCCTTCTACGACGAACTCGACCTCGCGCCGATGAAGGTGAAGGTCAAACACGGCGGCGGCGCGGCAGGCCACAATGGCATCCGCTCGATGATCCAGCATATCGGCGAGGATTTCCGCCGCGTGCGTATCGGCATCGGGCATCCGGGCAACAAGGACCGCGTCACCGGTCATGTCCTCGGCAATTATCACAAGAGCGAGACGGAACCGCTGACAGACCTGCTCGGCGCGATCGCCGCCGAGGCGAAATGGCTCGCCGATGGCGACGATGTCCGCTTCCAGAGCGATCTCGCGCTGCGCCTCAACGGTTGACCTCGCGTAAAACGCGCCGGTCGTTGGCCTCTGTGGCGCGAACAAGTCCACGCAACTGATTTCTGTCACATGAGCGTCATATAAGTCATTGCGTTCCGACGCGTTCGAGCAACGCGACTGACACCAACCTCTGCAATCGGTGCGCCACCTCAAACCGGGGCGCCGAGTCCCGGTATTCAATCGAAAACAGGGGATTTGCATGTCACATCTTACCGACGAAGCCCGCACGCCTTATCGCGGCGAAACCGACGTCCTTCCGGGCCCCGACAGCCTGGAAGCGATCGTCGCGGCGAACCCGACGCGCCGCACGCTGCTGCGCAACGGCCTGTTCGGCCTGTCGGTACTGCCCGCGATGGCACTCGCCGCATGTGGCGACACGAGCGGCGACCCGACGATAACGCTGCCCCCCGGGCCGACGCCGACGCCGACGCCGACCCCCACCCCGACCCCGCCGCCGAGCTTCACCGCGAGCTTCGCAGCGGTCGCCGCGAACCAGAATGACGCGGTGACCGTCCCGACGGGCTACACCGTCGACGTGCTGCTGAAGGCAGGCGATTCGGTCGAAGCCGGCACGCCCTATACCGGCAGCTTCCCCGCGACCCCGGCGATCGCCGAGAAATGGGCGGGCGGCAATCACGACGGCATGGAATATTTTGCCTTCCCCGGAGTCGATGCCAACAATCGCGGCCTGCTCGCGATGAACTACGAATATCCCGACTTCAACATCCTGATGGCGGGGACTTACAACGCCGCCACCGCAACTGCCGACCAGAAGGCGATCGCATTGTCCGCCGTCGGCATCGGCGTGGTCGAGATTGCACGCGGCAGCGACGGCAAATGGGCCGTCCAGCCCGGATCGACCTACAACCGCCGCTACACCGGCAACAGCAGCTATCGTCCGAGCGGCCCCGCCGCCGCACAGCTGTCGAGCAGCATCAAGGGCATGCTCAACAATTGCTCGAGCGGCCGCACGCCGTGGGATACCTATCTCACCTGCGAAGAGACGATGGACAATTATCTCGACCCGACGCAGCCGACGCGCGACTATGGCTGGGTGGTCGAGATCGATCCGCGGCGCGAACTCGCCGTGCCGACAAAGCGTACCGCGATGGGCCGCTTCAATCACGAAAATGTGGCGTTCATGACGAACAGCGCCAACCGCGTCGCCTTCTACATGGGCGACGACACGACGCCGGGCTGCATCTACAAATTCATCCCGAGCCAGCCCTTCAGCACCACGAACCGCGCCGCGAACACCGACCTGCTCGACGTCGGTACGCTCTATGTCGCGCGCTTCAACGGCGACGGCACGGGCGAATGGCGCGCGCTGGTCGTCGGCCAGAACGGCCTCGTCGCGGGCGCTTCCGATCCGGGCAATGTCAGCCAGAGCACAACGCCGCCGGCGCCGACGACCGTCAACTTCAACAATCAGGCCGATGTGCTACTCAACTGCCAGTCGGCGGCGCGTGTCGCAGGCGGCACTGTGATGGATCGCCCCGAATGGCTGACCGTCGCGCCGGACAACAAGGCGATCTATTGCACGCTGACCAACAATAGCGGGCGCCGTGTCGCCGACTCCGCCAACCCGCGCGTCACCAACCTGCACGGTCACATCATCAAGTTCCGCGAAGAAGGCGATTCGCCGCTGGCGACGAAGTTCACCTGGGAAATCTTCCTGACCGCGGGCGACCCGTCGCTGTCGTCGGGCGGCAGCAACCTCGTCGGCAATATCAACGGCGACACCTTCTCGAGTCCCGACGGCCTCCGCATCGACCCGCAGGGCCGCATGTGGGTGCAGACCGACCACAGCGTCCCGGGCAATTCGGGCGTCGCGGGCCGGACAATCGATCAGGCCTTCGGCCACAATGCGATGTTCTATGTCGATCAGGTGACGAAACAGTCGAAGCGCTTCCTCGTCGGCCCGCTTGGCTGCGAAATTACCGGGCTCGCCTACACGCCCGACCTTCGTACCTTCTTCGTCAATATCCAGCACCCGACGGGCAACTGGCCGGTCGCGGGTCAGCAGCCACGTTCGTCAACGATCGTCGTGCGCCGCACCGACAACCAGCCGGTCGGCAACTGATCGCTCTCGCCGCCCGCTCTTTCCGGGAGCGGGCGGCGTCCATCCTCAGTCCGGCCGCTTCGGCGGCGGTGGCGGCGACCCATCGCGCGTCTGCGACATCAATATCACGCACATCGTCCGGTGGACCGGGTGGTTGCCGCAGGCGACGCCGGCATAACGATGCGTCGGCCGGAGCAGGCTGAAGCGATGGCCCCGGTCGGGCACGCCATCATCGATGAGCAGCTGGTCGACGACGCCTTCGGGTGTGTGGTGCCCATAGGTTATCACCTCGTTGACATAGGGTCCGCCACCGCGCGCCTTCATCCGTTCGCCGGGGCCCCGCCCTTTGGTATAATGGCCGACCGCCCCCGATCGCGACTGGGCCGCTACGTGGTCGGCCGCGGCGTGCGCCAGCGCATCGCTCCATTCCAGTGTCGGCAGCGGCCTTTCGCGGCTCAGCTCGCGGATCGCCTCGTCGACGGCGACAACGCCCTCGCGCGTCATGATATCGATCTCGCTGTCGTCGTCGCTGACGAGCAGCTTGCCCTCGAAGCGCGGACGATAGTCACGCAGATATTCGGTATAGGCGGCGGGATCGCTGCGAAAGCGGTTGAGTTCGGCAAAGACACCCTCCTCGAAACGGCTTTGCGCAGCAACGGTCACCGTCGCGCCGAAAGACAGAAGCAGGCCGGCGGCGAGAAGGAAGCGGGGTTTCGTCATGGCCGCTGCGATAAAGCCGCAAGTCTGAACGGCGCGCAACAGCGAAACCATGCGCAAAGACTGGCGCCCGAAGCAATCTGGCGCTAGGGGCGCTGCAACACCGGCCCCCATCCAACGGCCGCCGGACCTCACGGAGTTTTTATGGGTTTCAAATGCGGGATCGTCGGCCTGCCCAATGTCGGCAAGTCCACCCTGTTCAACGCGCTGACCGAGACCGCGGCGGCGCAGGCCGCCAACTATCCCTTCTGCACGATCGAGCCGAATATCGGCAACGTCGCGGTACCCGACGCGCGGCTCGAAAAGCTGGCGGCAATCGCGGGCAGCAAGAAGATCATCGCGACGCAGCTCGCCTTCGTCGACATCGCCGGGCTCGTGCGCGGCGCGTCGAAGGGCGAAGGGCTCGGCAACCAGTTCCTCGGCAACATCCGCGAGGTTGATGCAATCGTCCACGTCCTGCGCTGCTTCGAGGACGACGACATCCAGCATGTCGAGAACAAGGTCGACCCCGTCGCCGACGCCGAGACGGTCGAGACCGAGCTGCTGCTCGCCGATCTCGAAAGCCTCGAGAAGCGCGTTCCCGCCTTCGCCAAGAAGGCGGCGCAGGGCGACAAGGAAGCGAAGATCTCAGCCTCGGTGCTCGGCCAGGCGCTCGACCTGCTGCGTGAAGGCAAGCCCGCGCGGCTCGTCGAACCGAAGGATGACGAGGAAGCCCGCGTCCTGCGCACCGCACAGCTCCTGACCTCCAAGCCCGTCCTCTACGTCTGCAACGTCGACGAGGGCAGCGCCGCGAACGGCAACGCCTTCTCCGAAAAAGTCTTCGCCAAGGCGGCGGCCGAGGGCGCGCAGGCCGTGGTCGTGTCGGCCGCGATCGAGAGCGAACTGGTGACGATGGACATGCCCGACCGGCTTGAGTTCCTTGAAGAGATGGGCCTGCACGAAACGGGCCTCGCGCGGGTCATCCGCGCCGGCTATGAGCTGCTCCACCTCATCACCTTCTTCACCGTCGGACCGCAGGAGGCGCGCGCCTGGACGGTTCATCAGGGCGCGAGCGCCCCCGAGGCCGCGGGTGAGATCCACAGCGATTTCCAGAAGGGCTTCATCCGCGCCGAAACCATCGCCTATGACGACTATGTTACGCTCGGCGGCGAAGCGAAGGCGCGCGAGGCCGGCAAGCTGCGCGCCGAAGGCAAGGCCTATGTCGTGAGCGACGGCGACGTGATGCACTTCCTGCACAGCTGATCCGAAGGGGCAATCGGAGCAATGCAGAGACGCGGGCGACGCCCCGCCGTGCCATCAGCCGAAGTGACGACGAAACCAGCCCCGCTTTTTCGGAACGACCGGGGGCTGACCGGAAAGCCGCACCAGATAATTGCCCAGGATAGCCGCCTGCTGTCTGGTCATAAGGAAGCGAAACAGATCGGGGTCGTGCTTCCTGGCCGCTTCCGAAGACTGCACGCTTTCGAGCCGGAGCATGATACGGTCGCCCGCATCCTGGTGTGTCCAGCCAACCAGTGCCCCGAAATTCTCCACCATCTCGCCCTCCTCTCTCACGATTTTCGCGCGACCGGTGCCGACAGCCCCCGACGGCTGTACCAGACCTTCGGTGAAATGTCGTCTGCGGGGTGGCGGGCGGACGCTCGTGCACCCCGGCGAAAGCCCTCCCCAAATTCCTGCGCCAGCCTGGCGCCTTTCCGCACTGGACCCCCGCTTTCGCCGGGGTACACATCTCTATCGGCCGCAACCGCTCGGTTAGCGGCCTTTTCCGCAAAGGTTCCCATCGCACATCACGGCTCGAATGCCGCCAATATCGGGCACGGTCCCTTGTCGCTCGCCGCGCATTGATCGGCAAGGCGCGCAAGCGCGGCGCGTGTTTCGGTCATCTGCGCGATCTTTTCATCCAGAACCTCGATCCGCGCCCTGGCCAGCGTGCGAACGCGAACGCGATCGTCGCTCGCCTCAAGCGCGAGCAGTTCGGAAATCTCGTCGAGCGTGAAGCCCGACGCCTGCGCCGAGCGGATAAATTTCAGGCGTCCGAGGTCGTTCGCATCATAGCGGCGAATCCCGCCGCCCCAGCCGTCGCCGCCGGTGCGCGCGGGCGTGCCCATCAAGCCGCGGCGCTGATAGTAGCGCACGGTTTCGACCCCGACATCGCCCGCAGCCGCCAATTTTCCGATCGTCAATTGCATCGCTTGACTCCGTACCATGGTACGGACGCTATATGGGGTGCATGACAAAACAGGCAACCCTCCATCGCATGGTCATGCCCGGGCACACCTGCCCCTATGGCCTCAAATCCAAACATCTGCTCGAAAGCCGTGGTTTCACGGTCGACGATCGCTGGCTGACGACGCGCGAGGAAACCGACGCGTTCAAGGCACAGCATGGTGTCAAGACGACGCCGCAGACCTTCATCGACGGCGTCCGGATCGGCGGCCATGACGATCTCCGCCGTCATTTCGGGCTGAAGGTCGCCGACCCCGACGCGACCAGCTACACGCCCGTGATCGCACTCTTCTCCATGACCGCCCTGATGGCGCTCGCCGCGAGCTTCGCGGTCGAGGGCGACGCCTTCACTCTCCGTGCCGCCGAATGGTTCATCTCGTTCAGCATGATCGTGCTCGCGCTTCTGAAATTACAGGACGTCGACAAGTTCGCGACGATGTTCCTGAACTACGACCTGCTCGCCAAGCGCTGGGTGCCCTACGCGAGTATCTATCCCTTCGCCGAAGGCCTCGCGGGGGTGCTGATGACCGCGCATGCCCTGCCCTGGCTGTCGATCCCGCTGGCGCTGTTCATCGGCGGAATCGGCGCGGTGTCGGTGTTCAAGGCGGTCTATATCGACAAGCGCGACATCAAATGCGCGTGCGTCGGCGGCAGCAGCAAGGTGCCGCTGGGCTTCGTCTCGCTGACCGAAAATGTCATGATGGTCGCGATGGCTTTGTGGATGGCGCGAATGTGGTTCTGATCCCCGGCCGCATCGATCATTGATGAAACATATGGCTGGGCTATCAGGAGCTTCGATTCGCCTCCACGGAGCCCAGCCATGTTCAACCGCCGCCATTTCCTTGCCGGGGCCACGCTCGCCGGTCTTGCCGCCCCCGCGATCCTGCGCGCCGAGGGTGGCATCTTCCGCGAATTTCCGTTCAGCCTCGGTGTCGCGGCGGGCGACCCGGCGAGCAACGGCTTCGTCATCTGGACGCGCCTCGCGCCCGAACCGATGGAGCGCCACGGCGGGATGCCGCTCGCGAACTTCCCCGTCGACTGGGAGGTCGCGAGCGACAGCGGCTTTCGCGACGTCGTCGCCAAGGGTACCGAACTCGCACGCCCCGAACTGGCGCACAGCGTTCACGTCGAGGTGGCCGGACTTCAGCCCGACCGGCCCTATTATTACCGCTTTACCGCGGCTGGCGAGCGCAGCCTGCGCGGCCGCGCGCGCACCCTGCCCGCTCCCGGCGCAAAAGCCGACGCGCTGAAATTCGGCGTCGCGGGATGCCAGCATTTCGAGGCGGGATTTTTCGGCGCCTATCGCCACCTCGCGCGCGAGGACCTTGCCTTCGTCTATCATTATGGCGACTTCATCTACGAATATAGCGAGGAATATCTGTTCAACACCGGCCTGCCGACGCGACCGGTGCGCAAGCACGCCTTCCGCGCCCTGGTCGACGTCAACGACTTCCGTACCGCCTATGCCCAGCAGCTTGGCGACATCGACCTGCAGGCGGCGCGTTCGGTCCACGCCTTTCTGTCGAGCTTCGACGATCACGAAATCCGCAACGACTGGGTCTCCGACATCGACAACTGGAAGCTCGGACTCGACGTCAACGACCCCGAAGCCGCGCCGCCCGAGGTCTTCATGCTCAAGAAGCAGGCGGCGATGCAGGCGTGGTACGAACATATGCCTGTACGCAAGGCGCTGTTGCCGCGCGGCGGCATGGTCGCGATGAACCGCGAGTTCCGCTGGGGCGATTTGATGGCGATGCAATTGCTCGACACGCGCCAATATCGCAGCGACCAGCCGTGCGACGACGGCTTCAAACCCGCCTGCCCGGGCGTGTTCGACAGGAATGCACAGGTGCTCGGCAAGGCGCAGGAGGAATGGCTCGGCCGCAACCTCGCGAAGGGCGGTGCGACGTGGAACGCCTTTGCGCAGCAGATCACGATGATGTCGCTCGACCGGCGCCGCAAGGCCGAAGAGCCGAAAAAGGTCCTCAATCTCGACAGCTGGGCGGGCTATGAAGCGCCGCGCGAGCGCATCCTGTCGCGCATGGCGGGATTGAAGAACAATGTCGTGCTCACCGGCGACGAGCATCAGAATTTCTGCGGCGATCTGGTGGCCAAAGACAAGGTGGTCGGCGCCGAATTTGTTGCGACGTCCATCTCGAGCGGCGGCGACGGCAGCGATCAGCGCAACGGCACCGATACCTTCCTGAAACTCAACCCCGAGCTCAAATTCGCGAACGACCAGCGCGGCTATGTCGTGTGCGACGTCAATCGCGACGCATGGCAGACGCATTTCATGGTCGTCGACAAGGTGACGACGCCGGTGAACACGCTGTCGAAGCGTGCGACGGGGGTGGTCGAGCGCGATCTCGCCGGAATCAAGATGGCCTGATGTGTCGCCGGACGGTCACATAAGAGCCATAGCGGCCCCGGCATGACCCGTTTCCTTTCGCTGATCCTCACGCTCTTCCTCTCTCTCGCGGCGCAAGCGCAGGAAGCGAGCGAGCGCAAGCCCGTCACCATCCTCATTTCGATCGACGGCTTCCGCGCCGACTATCTCGATCGCGGGATCACGCCGAACCTGTCGCGGCTCGCCGCCGAAGGCGCTCGCGGCAAGCTGCGCCCATCCTTCCCTACCAAGACCTTCCCCAACCATTATGCGATCGTCACCGGCAAGCGGCCTGACACCAACGGCATCGTCGGCAACAACATGATCGACCCGCGGCGTCCCGACGTGCGGTTCAGCCTTGGCGATCCGAAACAATCGCTCGATCCCTTCTGGTGGGACGAAGCCGAACCGGCGTGGGTCACCGCGGGCAAGGCGGGCGTGAGAAGCGCGACGATGTTCTGGCCGGGCAGCGAGGTCGCGATCCACGAGAGCCGGCCGCCCGACTGGCTGCGCTATGACGCAGAGGTCGGCTATGCGCAGCGGGTCAACACGGTCCTCGACTGGATGCGGCGCTCCGCCGACATCCGTCCCGCCTTCGTCACCCTCTATTTCGAAGCTGTCGACGATGCCGGGCACAAGTTCGGTCCCGACAGCGCCGAGGTGAACGCCGCGATCGCCGAAGTCGATGCGCGCATCGGCGACCTCACCGCCGGCTTCGCGGCGATGGGGCAACCCGCGCGGATGATCGTGGTCGCCGACCACGGGATGCGCGCGATCGACGAAAGCCGCGTGATCCAGCTCGCCGACCTGATCGACCTGCCAAGCATCATCGCGGTCGAGACCGGCCCCTATGCCGCAATCGAACCCGCCGCGGGAACCGACAACCGGGTGTATGAAGCGCTGCTGAAACCGCACGCACATATGGCGTGCAGCCGCCGCGAAGAGCTGCCGAAGCGATTGCACTACGGCCAAAACCCGCGCATCGCCGCAATCATCTGCATCGCCGAACCCGGCTGGTCGATCATCGCGGGCACGCCGACCTGGCCCGTCAGGGGCGGCGCGCACGGATATGACAATCAGGATCCCGAAATGCTCGCGCTGTTCGTCGCGAGCGGCACCAGCCTCAAGGGCGATATCGGCATCGTCGACAATATCGAGGTCTATCCGCTGCTGATGCGGCTTATCGGGGTCGCGCCACTGCCGAGCGATGCGACGGGCGTGCTGGTCAAGCGCCTACCTTAGCCAGTCGCGCAGCACCGCCATCGCGTGGATCGACACGGTCGGCGCGTTGACGATCTGAAGCTGGTAGCGCCCCTGCGTCACATCGAATTCGACCATCTTGCGGATGCCCGAGCAGGCGGGGCCGTGCCCGTGGGTGAGCGACTTCACGATGACACCGTCGCGAACGAGGTCGATCCACGCACCCGCATCGAGCGCGACGACAAGCCGCCCCGCCCTCTTCACATCGATCGGGATCATCCCGCCGAACTTGTGGACATCGGGTTTGCGTTCGGGGGCGACGCCATAGCGCAGACTTTCGAACCTGTGCAGCGGTAGCGCCGTTCGCGCGGCGCCAAGCGGTGACCATTCGGCACCAAGCTCATCGCCATAGGCATAGATTGTCCTGCCCGACGCATCGCGGGACCAGCCCGCCAGTTCGGGCGGCAGGACGGGCGCGGCGGGACAGGCCGTTGGGGGTTTTTCGGCCGTTGCGGCAAACGCGGTCGCGGGCAAGAGTGCGGCCAGCGAAGCGGCGACGATCCGAGCCTTCATCCTATTTCCTCCCGAATAATTTCTCGACATCGTCCATGGCGAGTTTGACCCACGTCGGCCGCCCATGATTGCACTGCCCCGAATGCGGCGTAACCTCCATCGTACGGAGCAGCGCGTTCATTTCGGCAACGCTCAGCGTGCGCCCGGCCCGCACCGATCCATGGCACGCCATCGTCGCGGCGACCAGTTCGAGCCGCTCGCTGAGGCCGAGCGCAGCATCATAGCCCGCAAGGTCGTCGGCAATGTCGGTGACAAGCCTCTGGCAGTCGATCGCGCCGAGCATCGCGGGGGTTGCGCGGACCATCACCGCGGCGGGGCCGAAGCGCTCGATCGCGACCCCGAGCGCGGCGAGCTGCGGTGCCGCGGCCTCGAGCCGGTCGCACGCGGGCTCGTCGAGTTCGACGACCTCGGGCAGCAGCAACCCCTGCGACGGCACAGCCTGCCCGCTCATCCCGCGGCGGAGCTGCTCGAGCACGAGCCGTTCGTGTGCGGCATGCTGGTCGACGATGACGAGGCCGTCTTCGGCCTCGGCGACGATATAGGTTTTCGCGATCTGCCCGCGCGCGATGCCGAGCGGATGCGCCTCGGCTTCCGGTACCGGCACGGTCGCGGGTTCGGCGCGGCCCATCGGCAGGGCGTCGCGCGGCGGCGCGAAATCGACGATGCGGTCGCGCAGCAGCGCCGTCGTCGCACCACCTTCCGCGCCGAACGCAGGCGAAGGCGGGTTTTGCGAGTGAGCCACATGCGTCGCGAACAGTGTCGGCGCCGACGGTTGCGGCGCGACGGGCTCCTGCTGCCACGCCGCGAGCGCCGCCTCGGCGGGGCGCTGGACGCTGCGGAAGCCATGCTCGTCGAGCGCACGGCGAAGGCCGCCGACAATCATCCCGCGAACAAGCTGCGGGTCGCGAAAACGCACCTCGGTTTTCGCCGGGTGGACGTTCACATCGACCTCGCTCGTCGGCACGTCGAGGAACAGCGCAACAACGGGGTGGCGATCGCGCGCGAGCAGGTCGGCATAGGCGCCGCGCAGCGCGCCGACGAGCAGCCGGTCCTTCACCGGACGCCCGTTGACGAACAGATATTGATGGTCGGCAATCCCGCGATTGTAGGTCGGCAGGCTGATCACACCGCCCAGATGCACCTCGCCGCGATCGATATCGACCCCGATGCTGTTCGCGGCCAGATCGCGCTGCGTCAGCGCCGCGACGCGCGAAAGCTGGTCCTGCCCGCCCTGGACGTCGAGCACGCGGCGCCCGTCATGCTCGACGGTGAAGCCGATGTCGGGCCGCGCCATCGCGAGGCGCCGTATGGAATCGAGGCAGGCAGCATATTCGCTGCGCCCGCTGCGCAGGAACTTGCGCCGCGCCGGGACGCGCGCGAACAGATCCTCGACCATCACGCGCGTGCCCTTTGCCAGCGCCGCGGGCCCTTCAGCCACCACCGCGCCATTGTCGACAACGCGTTTCCAGCCGTCACCACCCGCGACCCGGCTTTCGAGCGTCAGCCGCGCAACGCTTGCGATCGACGGCAACGCCTCGCCGCGGAAGCCCATCGTCGTGACATCCTCGATCGCGTCGGTGGGCAGCTTCGACGTCGCATGACGCTCGAGCGCGAGCGCCATATCGGCGGCGGTCATGCCGCAACCGTCATCCTCGACCTCGAGCCGTGAAATTCCGCCCTCGGCGATTCGCACCGAAATACGAGTCGAACCGGCATCGATAGCGTTTTCAACCAGTTCCTTGAGCGCTGCAGCGGGTCTTTCAACCACTTCACCGGCTGCGATCCGATTTACTAGCTTTTCCGGCAGGCGACGTATTGACATGGCCGCTCTCCTAGCGCAGTCGAACGCAAATCGCGACCCATCCGCACAGCCCTGATCATTTTGTCCAGCCACCCCCTGTGGACGAGCCGGAATCTCCCCCTGATTGCAGCTGTCGCCGGCCGGGCGCACGGGTAAATCACGACAGGGGCGTGTCCTTCGGGGGCACGGCTTCGACGACAGGAAGCAGTATCGATGTCCTTCTTTTCTCGCTGGTTCAAATTCAATTCCCAAGACATGGCTATCGATCTCGGCACCGCGAACACGGTGGTCTATGTACGCGGCAAGGGCATCGTACTGAACGAACCCTCGGTCGTCGCAGTCGAGACGCTGAACGGCATCAAGCGGGTCAAGGCGGTCGGCGACGACGCGAAGCTGATGATGGGCAAGACCCCCGACAGCATCGAAGCGATCCGTCCGCTGCGCGACGGTGTCATCGCCGACATCGACGTTGCCGAACAGATGATCAAGCATTTCATCACCAAGGTGCATGGCGGAAAACCCAATGCTTTCCGCAGCCCCGAAATCGTGATCTGCGTTCCTTCGGGTTCGACCAGCGTCGAACGCCGCGCGATCCGCGACGCCGCGTCGAACGCCGGCGCGAGCGAAGTG
>JAGHZY010000035.1 GCA_017745175.1 Sphingopyxis sp.
GTCCTGCGTCATGCGCGCGAGCGCGTCGTAGATCGCGCTGTCGCCATGCGGGTGATAATTACCCATCACGTCGCCGACGATCTTCGCCGATTTCTTGTACGGACGGCCCGGAACGAAGCCGCCCTCCTGCGCCGCATAGAGAATGCGGCGGTGCACCGGCTTCAGGCCGTCGCGCACATCGGGGAGCGCACGGCTGACGATCACGCTCATCGCGTAATCGAGGTAGGACGTCTTCATTTCGTCGACGATATTGATCGGCGAAACGCCGTCGTCGGACGGCTGCGCAGGCGTATTTTCTTCGGTCAAGACCCGGCCTTTTTCTGTGCTTTCGGGAGATGAATCCGGCCTAGCCGACGGGGGCGGAAAAGGCCAGCGATTCGGTCCTTTTCGCGGCATTTTTTTGTGCGCGGAAAAGGCACGGAAAGCGTCGGAAAACAGGGTGAAGGCGTGACGTCATGTCGAGCCTTTTCGGGGGCTTGCCAATCGCCGCTCCGGCCCTAAAGCTGCGCGTCGATGACCGCTGCAAAAACCCGACGCCCCCGATGGCGCTGATTGCGCTGGTCGGTGCAAGCGAGACGCTGCCCGACGGGTCGCTGCGCGCGCTCGTTACCGTCGCGGGCGAGACGCTGATCGAGCGGCAGGCGGTGCGGCTGGCCGATGCCGGCGTTACCCATATTGCCGTGGCCGTTGCGGCGGTCCCCGCCGAACTGCTGGCGACATGCGATCGCATCCGCCGCCGCGGCATGAAGGTTACGCCGGTCCGCGCCGCTGCCGACCTGATCCCGCTGGTCGAGCCCGACGACCGCATCATCCTTGTCGCCGACGGTCTTCGCGCGGGGGGGATGCATTATGCCGCGATCGCCAAACCCGGGTCGCCCGCGATCCTCGTCACCGGCGACACGGTATTGACGCAGGGATTCGAACGGATCGACGCGACGCGGCGCTGGGGCGGGCTCGCCTCCATCTCGCAGCCCATGGTCGCCGAGCTTGCCGCGATGCCGGGCGAATGGGACATGATGCTCACGCTGCTGCGCCTCGCGGTCCAGTCGGGGGCGCGGCGCCTTTACTGCGAACCGGCGCTGTTCGAGCAGGGCGAGATTGCGATCGTCGCCGATCGCCCGACCGCCGCGCTGATCGAGCAATCGAGCCTGCAGCAGGTCGAATATGGCGGCATGGGGCTCGGCCGCTCGGCGATCATGATGCCGCTGATCCGGCTGGCGGGGCCGTTGCTGGTCAAATCGCCCGATACGGCGCGCTATCTGCCCTATGTCACCGCATCGCTCTGGCTCGGCGTCGCAGCGCTCGCCGCGAGCGGGCTTGCCGCGGCGGGTGCGCTGGTCGCCATCCTCGGCGGACTGGGGCTTGCCGCCATGCGATTCCTGTCGGCATTTCGCGCCGAAAGCGCGGCACAGGACCGGATCCGCGACGTGATCCGGACCTTTGCGTGGGTATTGCTTGCGGTTTTCCCGTGGCTGCTGTCGCTTGCCGGTCCGGACCACAGGATGCCGCTGTTTTCGGAAGCGGCGCTGGCGCCATGCCTTGCCGCGACGATCCTGCTCGCGCGCGCGCTGTACGAGGATTCGGGGGAGCGGCGGCGTTTTCACTGGCTGTTGCCCGATGCCGACGAGGCGTGGATCCTGCTGGCGCCCGCGCTGATCTTCGGCTTCGCCCCCCTGATGTTTGCAATCCTGCCGCTGCTCGCCCTGCTCCAGATATTGCTCTGGCTGCGGCTCGCACGGCGTCCCGAGGCGCGGTAGCCTCTTCTCCGGAAAACGCTCCGAAACAAAGCGCTTCAAGGTTTAACGCCTATTAACGACATGCTGCTATCGCCGACGCGCATGAATGAATCCGCCTTCTCGCACGGCATCGATCCGCCGTCGCCGACGCTGTCGGCGCGCCTGCGCGAACTTGCGGACTATCTGGCTGCCCCCATGGCGGGTCGCCTGACCGAGGAGCAGCGCGCGCTGTCGCTGGGAATCGCGCGGCGACTGGTGAGCGACGTCGCGGTGCGGCTCGATCGCGACATCGACACGGCGCGGCTCTGGGACGAATGGCTGGTCCGCGGTCTGCCGCGTACGTCTCGGCTCGCGGGCATCTGCTTCGCGCGCGCCGAAGAGCATCGCTGGCGTGAACAGTCGGCGCAGCAGGCCAGCCCCTCGCCGGTGTCACCGGAAGCCGGCACGGCGGTTGCGCAAGAGCCGGCGGACGAACCCGGCACGTCCGACGCCGAACAGGCCTATCTCGCGCTCCGCATCGCGGACCGGCGGCGGTTCGATGCGTTCGGGAACCCGGCGCTCGCGATCGCCGACCTCGATGCCGATATCTTCCGGGGGCTGTTGCTCGATATCGCGGCGTGGCGGCTGGCCGAGGTGAGCAAGGACAAGAAGCGCGCCGCCGCGCTGGGCGATGCGGTGCGGGCCGCAGCCGAGTTTCAGGCGGACGAAGGCGGTATCTCGCAAGCCGGCGTGGCCTATGCCGAAAATCTGGGGAGCGAGCGACTGCCCGATGCCGCCGCGACGGCGATCGCAGGACATGACTGGCCAACTTTGGTCGCGCTCGCCGCAGCCGTACACCGCCGAACCTATGATGACATGGCGCTCGCGCTGCTGACCGCCGAGACCGTGGCTTTGCCCTCGCTGCTCGCCCCGCTGCGCATCGATCACGCTGCGCTTGCGCCGCTGGAAGCGTCGCTGGCGATGCTGCCGGCGCGCGCGGCGGGCGAGAGCGATCTTGCCGGCCTGCCTGCCGGGCGCGATCGATGAACGAACGCATCATCCGCGGACGGATCGACCGGGCCGGCGCGCTGGTGAGCGCCGACGCGCCGTTGCTGCGATTGCAGCAGCGTGCGGGCTCGGGGCTCGACAAGCCGCTGGCGCTGCCGCACCTGGCGCGTCTCGTCACACTGGCGCTCCGGCTGCACCGCGATATCAGCCGGCCGCTCTACGCGGCCGACGATCATAGCGACATTCATGCGCTGGTCCGCATCACGCCCGATGACGAGGGTGCGAGCCTCGAAATCACCGACTGGCGGACGCGCCCGATCGCGCTGCCGCAGATGCCGCCGGTCGCCGAGGACGCGGCGGTGCCGCGAAGCTGGACATGGGAATGCGATCAGCAGCTCCGCATGATCGCGTTGCGCGGCGCGCCCGACGCTCCGGCCCTCCCAGCCGGCTGGGAAGGACGCTCGCTTTCGGAACTGTTCGAACTGCAACCCGACGAGGAAGGACGTTTCGCGGTATTGCGCGCGCTGGCGCGTCAGTCGCGCTTCGAAGGCCAGCGCGTCCGGACCTCGGTCACCGCGATGACGCTGTCGGGCGAGGCGCTGTTCGATGCGACCGGGCGCTTTACGGGTTTCCGCGGGCTGGCCGTGGTCGCCGAGGCGCAGGAGCCCGCCGAATCCAAGGGCGGCGGCGCGCTCGTCGACCCCGCGTTCGGCTCGCTGCCGCTGTCCGATCCGCAGTTCGGCCGCCGCATCGATGGCGCGCTGCGCGGACCGCTCAGCCGCATCATCGCGACCGCCGAGACGATTTCGGGGCAGTTCGACGGGCCGATCCGCGCCGACTATGCCCGCTATGCTGGCGATATAGCGCATGCCGGCCGCCATCTGCTCGGCCTTGTCGACGATCTTGCCGACCTGCAGAATATCGAGCGCCCGGGGTTCAAGGCGGCGGCCGACGAGATTGACCTTGGTGACCTCGCGCGCCGCGCGGTCGGTCTGCTCGGCATGAAGGCGGAGGAAAAGGGCATTCGTATCGATGCGCCGCGGACCGACGACCGCGCGCCCGCCACCGGCGAATTCCGCCGCGTGCTGCAGGTACTGCTCAACCTGCTCGGCAATGCCATCCGCTATTCGCCCGAACATTCGCAGATATGGATCCGCGTCGATCGCGACGGCGACCGCGCGACGGTGACGGTCGCCGACCAGGGACAGGGGATCGACGCCGCACAGCAGGCGGTGGTCTTCGAGAAATTCGAGCGGCTCGGCCGCACCGACAGCGGCGGTTCGGGCCTCGGCCTCTATATCGCGCGGCGTCTGGCGCGCGCGATGGACGGCGACCTGACCGTCGACAGCGCGCCGGGGCAGGGGGCAAGGTTCACGCTGAGTTTGCCGGCTCGGGACGCGGAGTAGATTTCCGGACAATCGTCACCCCGGACTTGATCCGGGATCCACCGCCGCGTTGAAGTCATGGACCCCGGATCAAGTCCGGGGTGACGATGACAGGGAATATCCGGCTGAAAGCGGCCTATCTGGCCCAAAGAAAAAGGGGCCGCGGAACGGCCCCTTTTCCTGTTTTCAGGTACCGGAGGCTCAGCGCTTGTCGACCGGAACGAACGGACGATGCGTCGGGCCGGTGTAGAGCTGGCGCGGACGGCCGATCTTCTGCGCGGGGTCCGAGATCATCTCGTTCCACTGTGCGACCCAGCCTACGGTGCGCGCGAGTGCGAAAAGCGCGGTGAACATCGTCGTCGGGAAACCGATCGCCGACAGGATCACGCCCGAATAGAAATCGACGTTCGGGAACAGCTTCTTTTCGACGAAGTAGCTGTCGTTGAGCGCCATTTCCTCGAGCTGGAGCGCGACTTCGAACACGGGGTCGTTGACCTTCAGCGCGTCGAAAACCTCGCGCACGGTCTTCTGCATCACCGTCGCGCGCGGGTCGTAATTCTTGTAGACGCGGTGGCCGAAGCCCATCAGGCGGAACGGATCGTCCTTGTCCTTCGCGCGCGCGATATATTCGGGGATGCGCTCGGGACGGCCGATTTCACGCAGCATGTTGAGCGCGGCTTCGTTCGCGCCGCCATGCGCGGGGCCCCAGAGGCAGGCGATGCCCGCGGCGATGCACGCGAAGGGGTTCGCGCCCGACGAACCCGCGAGGCGGACGGTCGAGGTCGACGCGTTCTGCTCGTGATCGGCGTGAAGGATGAAGATGCGGTCGAGCGCGCGCTCGACGGCGGGAACGACCTCATATTCCTCGGCGGGAACGCCGAAGGTCATGCGCAGGAAATTGCCGGTGTAGCTGAGGTCGTTGCGCGGATAAACGAACGGCTGACCGATCGAATATTTATACGCCATCGCCGCGATCGTCGGCATTTTCGCGATCAGGCGGTGGCTGGCGATCATGCGCTGGTGCGGATCGTGGATCTCGGTCGAGTCGTGGTAGAAGGCCGACAGGGCGCCGACGACGCCGCACATGACGGCCATCGGGTGCGCGTCGCGGCGGAAACCGCGATAGAAGGTCGCGAGCTGCTCGTGCAGCATCGTGTGGCGCGTGATCGTATTGTCGAAATCGGCGAGTTCCTGCGCGTTCGGCAGTTCGCCGTTCAGCAGCAGGTAGCAGGTTTCCATGAAGCTCGAATGTTCGGCGAGGTCGCCGATCGCATAGCCGCGGTGGAGCAGCACGCCTTCGTCGCCGTCGATATAGGTGATCTGCGATTCGCAGCTCGCGGTCGAGGTGAAGCCCGGATCGTAGGTGAAGGCGCCGGTCTGGGCGTAGAATTTGCGGATATCAACGACATCGGGGCCGACGGTGCCCGACAGGACAGGGCTGTCGACGGTCTTGTCGCCCAGCGTGATTTTTGCGGTGTCGGTCATATGTTTTTTCCCTGTACTGACGGCGGGGAGAGAGAGTGGCTACGCCCCTGCCGGATAATGTTGCGCTGCGTCAAGTCGCGCCAGACTCACATCGCGTCCGAGCAACAGCAGCACGTCGAAAATTCCCGGGGAAACGGTCCGGCCGGTTAATGCAGCGCGTAGCGGCCCGGCCAATTTTCCGAGCCCCAGTCCGGCGGCTTCGGCTTCGGCGCGCACGGCGGCGTCCAGCTCTTCTGTCGTCCAGTCATTCAGCCCGCGAAGTCGCTCCGTCACGGCAGCGAGCAGGCCTTCGGGCGCGGCCTTTAGCACCTCGACAGCCTTTTCGTCCACCGGCAACGGATCGGCCTGGAACAGGAAAACGGCCCCGTCGGCGATTTCGTCGAGCGTCTTCGCGCGCGGCTTCAGCGATTCCATCGCGCGGACCAGCAGCTCGCGGTCGGCGCCGCCCGCCGCGCGGCCGACAAGCTTTTCGACGCGCGGGGCGACGAGGTCGGCAAGGCGGGCGTCGTCGGCTTCGCGCAGATAATGGCCGTTCAGATTCTCGAGCTTCTTGAAGTCGAAGCGCGAGGGCGAGCGGCCGACATGGTCGAGGTCGAACCATTCGGTCGCCTGTTCGCGGCTGATGATCTCGTCGTCGCCATGGCCCCAGCCGAGGCGGAGGAGATAATTGTTCACCGCTTCGGGCAGATAGCCCATCTCGTCGCGATAGGCGTCGACCCCGAGCGCGCCGTGGCGCTTCGACAGCTTGGCGCCGTCGGCGCCGTGGATCAGCGGAACATGCGCATAGACGGGTTCGCGCCAGCCCATCGAACGGATCAGCGCGAGCTGGCGGAAGGCGTTGTTGAGATGGTCGTCGCCGCGGATGACGTGGGTGACGCCCATGTCGTTGTCGTCGACGACGACGCTCAGCATATAGGTTGGCGTGCCGTCGCTGCGCAGCAGGACGAAGTCGTCGAGTTCGGCGTTCTGGACGGTGACTTCGCCCTGCACCTTGTCGGCGATGGTCACCGCGCCCTCTTGCGGCGCGCGCAGGCGGATGACGTGCGGGACCGACGGGTCGCCGTCGTCGCGATCGCGCCACGGGCTGCGGACGCGGAAGGGCAGGCGCTTTTCCTGCGCTTCGGCGCGCATCGCCGCAAGTTCGTCCTGCGTCAGGTAGCAGCGATAGGCCTCGCCCTTCGCGAGCAGTTCGTGCGCGACCTCGGCATGGCGCGGCGCCCGCGCGAACTGGTATACCGTCTCCCCGTCCCAATCGAGATCCAGCCACTGCATGCCGTCGAGAATCGCGTCGATCGCGGCATCGGTCGAGCGCGCGCGGTCGGTGTCCTCGATGCGGAGCAGGAACTTGCCGCCGTGATGGCGCGCGAACAGCCAGTTGAACAGCGCGGTGCGCGCGCCGCCGATGTGGAGATAGCCGGTCGGCGAGGGGGCGAAGCGCGTGACGACGTCGCTGCCGGTCGCTTCTGCCACTTTGGTTGGGTTTTCGGTTGCCACTACGGCCTCTTTCACTCAATTTGCCGCCGTCCCGGCGGGGATCGGGGGAGCCCCTAGCATGGCGACAAGGCTGCTTCAAACGCCCATTGCTGCTCGCTGGGCAACTATCCGGCACCGGACCGGCAATGCGCTGGAGACCCGGCTCGAAGCCGAACGCGAACGGATCGGGCTCTGGCTGCCCGTCGCGCTGGGCGCCGGGATCGCCGCCTGGTTCGCCTTGCCCGGCGAAGCGCACTGGATCGGGTTTATCCTGTTGCTCGCAGGCGGCGTGTGCGCGGGGCTGCTGGTCGGGTGGAACAGCCGTTCCGGACGGTTCGTCGTCACGGGATGCGGCGCGATGGCGGCGGGCGTGCTGCTCATCTGGGCGCGCGCCGCCTGGGTCGCGGCGCCGGTGCTCGCGGCGCCGGTGGTGACCGGATTTTCCGCGATCGTCGAGCGCGCCGAGCCGCTGCCCGCGAAAGGGCAGATTCGCATTCTCGCCCTGCCGCAAGGCCGTGGCGACCTGCCGCCGCGGGTGCGGCTGACGCTGCGCAGCGAGCAGGCGGCCGACCTCACCGACGGCGAGACGATCGGTGTCAGGGCACGATTGATGCCGCCGCCGACGGCGAGCCTTCCCGGGGGATATGATTTCGCGCAGCGCGCGTGGTTCGACCGCATCGGGGCGGTCGGGACGGTGCTCGGCGAGGTGTCCCGGGCGCCGCGGCACGGGGCTGCGCCGCCGCCGCTGCGCGCGCGGCTCAGCGCGCATATTCACGGGCAGATCGAGGGTTCGCCGGGAGGCATCGCGGCCGCGCTGGTGACGGGCGATCGCGGCGCGATCAGCGAGGCGGACGAGGAAGCGATGCGGCGCAGCGGATTGGCGCATCTCCTGTCGATCAGCGGGCTGCACGTGACCGCCGTCGTCGGATTTGCGATGCTGCTGACGCTGCGCCTGTTCGCGCTGAGCCGGAGGCTGGCGCTCGCCGGTTATGTGCTGCCGCTCGCCGCCGCCGCCGGGGCGCTGGCCGGCGGCGGCTATACATTGCTTGCAGGGGCCGAGGTGCCGACGCTGCGATCGTTCATCGCCGCCTCGCTTGTCCTCGCCGCGTTCCTGATGGGGCGCGAGGCGCTGACGCTGCGCCTCGTCGCGGCGGGTGCGCTCATCGTGCTCGTCTGGCGCCCCGAGTCGCTCGCGGGGCCGAGCTTCCAGTTGAGCTTCGCGGCGGTCACCGCGATTATCGCGCTGCACGAAAGCCGCCCGATGCGCGCCTTTCTCGCGCGCCGCGACGAACCGCCGGCATTCCGGCTGGGACTGGGAATTGCGGGGCTGCTGATCACCGGGCTGGTCGTCGAGATCGCGCTCGCGCCGATTGCGCTGTTTCATTTTCACAAGGCAGGACTTTACGGCGCGCTCGCCAATGTCGTTGCGATCCCGCTCACCACCTTCGTCATCATGCCGTTCGAGGCGCTCGCGCTGCTGTTCGACACCATCGGCCTTGGCGCCCCCTTCTGGTGGGTAACCGGACAGGCGCTGCGGCTTCTGCTCGGGCTGGCGCACGCGGTCGGCGATGCACCCGGTGCCGTGGCAACGCTGCCAAGCTTTCCGCCATGGGGTTTCGCACTCGCGGTCTTTGGCGGGCTGTGGATATTGCTCTGGCAGACAGGCTGGCGCCGGGCGGGCTTCGTCCCGCTTGCGATCGGCGCGGCAACCTTGCTCCTTCAGCCGCGCCCCGACCTGCTCGTCACCGGCGATGGCCGTCATATTGCGGCCGCGCTTCCCGAGGGCGGCTATGCGCTGCTCCGCGACCGGGCGGGCGACTATATCCGCGATACAATGGCCGAGGCAGCGGGTGTCGATACACCGCTCGGCGCGCTTGCCGGCCTCGATCATGTCGAGTGCAACCGCGATTTCTGCCGATGGAGTCAGGGGCAGGGCGCCGCGCGCCGGATCATCCTCGCGTCGCGCGGGCGCGACCGGATCGAGGGCGCCGACATGGCGGCCGCCTGTGCGGCGGCCGACGTCGTGATCAGCGACCGCTGGCTACCGCGCGAATGCGCGGGGCGCTGGATGACGATCGATCGCAACAGTCTCGCCCGAACCGGCGGACTGGCGCTCTATCTGGGCGAAACGCCCGAAGCCGTCGCCGCGCTGAAAGCGGGCGACGCGCATCCGTGGCGACTGCCGCAGCAGCTCAGTGGTAACGACGAAGCAGTCCCGAAAGCCGCCCCTGCACGATGACGCGTTCGGCAGGATAGCGTTGCGGCTCGTAGGCGCTGTTCGCGGGGTCGAGCCGGATCATCTGGCCTTCGCGGCGGAAATATTTGAGGGTCGCATCCTGCCCGTCGACGAGCGCGACGACGATGTCGCCCTCGCGCGCGGTGCTTGCCTTCTGGATCAGCGCATAATCGCCGTCGAAAATTCCTGCCTCGACCATCGAGTCGCCCGACACTTCGAGCGCATAATGTTCGCCCGAGCCAAGCAGCGCGGCGGGCACGGCAAGATTGTTGTGATCCTCGAACGCCTCGATCGGGACGCCCGCGGCGATCTTGCCGTGCAGCGGAATTTCGATGACGTCGTTCGCGGCGATCGGCTTGAGCGCAGGTGCGGGCTTGCGGAGCGGGACGATATTGTCGCGAACCGGCGCGGCCGATTTCGCGGCCTCGGGAACCCTCAGCACCTCGAGCGCGCGGGCGCGGTTGGGGAGGCGGCGAAGAAAACCCCTCTCCTCCAAGGCGCTTATCAGCCGATGTATGCCCGATTTCGATTTGAGTCCGAGCGCCTCCTTCATCTCCTCGAACGACGGCGAAATGCCGCTCGCGTCGAGGCGTTCCTGGATGAAGTGGAGCAGTTCATGCTGCTTGGCGGTCAACATCGTCGTTCTCCATGATGCCAATTCCGGACATAGGGAGAACGATAGTGGAACAAAGCGGAACTTGTCAAGCGATGACAAGATAATCCGCGCTGTCGCCCGCATCGCGCGGCGGTGCGGCGATCTCGCGGACCAGCAGCGCGTTGGCCGAGGCAAGCGGCAGGGTGCGCCCGCTTTCCTGCCCGATCATCGGCGTCAGGCGGCCGTTTTCGAGTCGCGCGCGCAAATAGTCGCGGCGCGTTCCGCCTGCGCCGAGCGGCGCGGCGAGCGCCGCCCGGTGCATCGGCGGCAGGGGCGCGTGCGCACCCGCGAGGTGGCGGACGAGCGGCAGGAGAAACAGGGTCGCGGTGACGAAAGCCGAGGAGGGATTGCCGGGAAGGCCGAGCAGGACCGCGTCGCCGAGCGTTCCGGCGATCAGCGGCTTGCCCGGCCGCATCGCGATCTTCCAGAAATCGAGCCGTCCGCCCGCGTCGTCGAGCGCACCGCGGACATGATCGTGATCGCCGACCGAGGCGCCGCCGACGGTGACGATGACGTCGTGACGTCGCGCCAGCTCCCCGAGAATCCTTGCAAGTGTCGTGCGGTCATCGGGGACGTGGTGCGGCAGGATCGTGTCGGACACCTCGCCGTGAAGCATCGCGGCAAGCATCAGGCCGTTGCTGTCGGGGATCTGGCCGGACGCGAGCGGGCGCCCGGGCTGGACGAGTTCGTCGCCGGTGGTGAGGATGGCGACGCGCGGACGGCGACCGACGGCGAGCTGGCCGGCGCCGCTCATCGCGGCCGCCGCAATGGCGCCGGGCGTGAGGCGGGTGCCCGCCGGCAGCAGGCAATCCCCTGCCGCGAAATCGGCGGCGCGCGAGCGGACGTGGCGGGCGCGCGATGCCGGGCCGTCGCCGGTCAGCGTCAGCGCGTCGCCGTCGCGCGTGACATCTTCCTGCACGATCACCGTGTCAGCGCCCTCGGGAAGCATCGCCCCGGTGAAGATTCGCATCGCTTCGCCTGTCCCGACCATCCGGTCGGGCGCGGCTCCCGCAGCGGTCTCGCCGATGATCGTCCACGGACCCGGCAGGTCGTCAAAGCGGATCGCATAGCCGTCCATTGCCGACAGCGGCGCCGCGGGCTGGTCGCGCAACGCCTTCACATCACCCGAAAGATGGCGGCCAAGCGATTCGGAAAAGGCGATATTCTCGCTGCCGAGCGGGGCCCGCAGCGCGAGCAGTCGCGCCTGCGCTTCCTCGACGGGGAGCAGACCGCTCATTCGGCGCGCCAGTCGCCCGAGCGGCCACCGCTCTTTTCGATGAGGCGGATATCGCCGAGGATCATCGCGCGGTCGAGCGCCTTGGCCATGTCATAGAGGGTGAGCAGCGCGACCGAGGCGGCGGTCAGCGCCTCCATCTCGACGCCGGTCGGCCCTGTCGTCTGCACGACAGAGGTGACCGATATGCCATTGTCTTCCCAGGAAAATTCGACACCGACCTTGGTCAGCGCGAGCGGATGACAAAGCGGGATGAGATCGGCGGTGCGCTTGGCCGCCATGATCCCCGCGATACGCGCGGTCGACAGCACGTCGCCCTTCGGGGCGTTGCCGCTGCGGATCGCCGCGAGGGCTTGTTGCGACATGGTGATGCGCCCGCCGGCGACCGCGCGGCGCGGCGTTGCGGGTTTGGCGCCGACATCGACCATGTGCGCGGCGCCGGTTTCGTCAAGGTGAGTCGGTCTGTCTGTCATGCGGAACAAGCCAAGCAACGGCTGGCGGGAAAGGCAAGACGCTTTGGTCGCCCGGGGTGGCTATGACCGATCGAAACCCGTCGAGGGCCTTGCTACCGGGCCTGGAATCGGGGCATGAGCTTCGGCATGAAGTCCGCCGACTGTACCATCTGAATCGGCTTCCGCGTTTCGGCGCGAGAGGCCTCCATGCCGGCACGCGCATAGCGTGCCGGTTCGCGTTCGCGTGCGCGGACGCACAGGCCGGAGCCGCGAATGCGGCCCAGATTCAATGGTAACTCTCATGAACAATTTCTTCGAAAGCCCCTTCAGGGGCATCACACTCGACCGGCAGGTCACGAACCCGAACATCGTCGTCGGACGCTACAGCTATTATTCGGGTTATTACCACGGCCACAGTTTCGACGACTGCGCCCGTTTCCTTTTTTCCGACGCGGGCGTCGACCGGCTCATCATCGGCAGCTTCTGCTCGATCGGATCGGGCGCCGCTTTCATCATGGCGGGCAATCAGGGGCACCGGAATGACTGGATCAGTACCTTTCCCTTCTTCTGGATGCCCGAGGTGCCCGCCTTTGCCGGGGCGGCCAACGGCTTCGCGCCGGCAGGAGATACCGTAATCGGCAACGACGTATGGATCGGGTCGGAGGCGATCATCATGCCCGGCGTAAGGGTCGGCGACGGGGCCGTGATCGGGACACGCGCGCTCGTGACGCGCGACGTGGAACCCTATGCCATCGTCGGCGGCAATCCGGCACGCGAAATCCGCAAGCGCTTCGACGAAGCCGAAATCGCCATGCTGCTCGCGCTTCAATGGTGGCGCTGGACCGACGATCAGCTTCGTGAAGCGATGCCGATCCTCACCAGCGCGGATGTCGGTGCGCTTCACGATCATTGGCGCGGGGCGATCGACGGGAAAGCGTAGCGCGGATGGATAGCCTGCCCGTCGCTGCTTTCGAAGCGCACGGGCAGGCGCCTCGCCGAACGGGCGCGCGTCCGGCTTACGAGCCATATTCGGCAATCCGCTTCAGGACCGGCAAAGCCGAACGCCAATAGAATTGCCAATGCTTCAGTCCGGAATCCTCGCTTGTCTCCCACCCGTTCCCGCGCCGCGGAGGTGATGGCGGCACATCCTGTTCGACGGCGAGAAGCGTGCGCGCATCGTCACCGGAGAGGTTGAGCGTGATGATCGAGCGATTTTCAGGCGTGTCGGCCAGTCCCGACACACGCGACCAA
The DNA here is from genome assembly GCA_017745175.1 of Sphingopyxis sp. Taxonomy (GTDB): domain Bacteria; phylum Pseudomonadota; class Alphaproteobacteria; order Sphingomonadales; family Sphingomonadaceae; genus Sphingopyxis. The sequence goes on from JAGHZY010000035.1 coordinate 12,895, forward strand.
TAGCTGTACCGGAGGAGCCGGGGCCTTTCGGAGCGCAGAACCTCGCCCCTGTCGCGAAAACGCTTCGTTCCAACGGTCGCCGCAATCGCAATGCCCGAGCCCGTCTGCCAATCGGTTGCGTAGTCGGCATTGCGCCATTCGTTGCCCGGTTCGGCCCCGGTGATAACATCCCAGACGCGATCGGCTGTCGCATCTATGACAATTTCCTGTCGGGGCATGACCAGCTTCACCGAAAGACTCCATGCCATTCATCGTGTCCGGCAGTCGCACCGGGTTGGCTTGTCAGCCCTCCAGCAGCGCCTTCGTTGCCATCGCGACGTCGCCCTGGCGCATCAGGCTTTCGCCGACGAGAAAGGCCTTTACGCCGCTTTGTGCCAGCCGCTCGCAGTCGGCGTGGCTGGCGATGCCGCTTTCGCCAACGAGCAGGGTTCCCGGCGGAACAAGCCTTGCGAGGCGTTCGGTGACGGCAAGGTCGGTCTCGAAGGTACGGAGGTCGCGGTTGTTGACGCCGATCAGGCGCGATTTCAGCCGGGTCAGCGCGCGCTCGAGCTCGGCTTCGTCGTGGACCTCGACGAGCACGTCCATGCCGCGTTCGAAGGCGGCGGCCTCGATCTCCTGCATGACGCCATCGTCGAGCGCGGCGACGATGATCAGGATCGCGTCGGCGCCGATTGCGCGCGCCTCGGCGACCTGCCACGGATCGATCATGAAATCCTTGCGGAGCGCGGGGAGGGCGCAGGCCGCGCGCGCGGCGACCAGATAATTCTCATGCCCCTGGAAATATGGCGCGTCAGTCAGGATCGACAGGCAAGCGGCGCCACCCGCGGCGTAGGCACGGGCGTGGTCCGCCGGATCGAAATCCTTCCTTATCAACCCCTTGGATGGCGATGCTTTCTTCACTTCGGCAATCAGGCCGAAACCGCCGGCGTCGATCTTTGCCTGCAGCGCCGCCGCGAAACCGCGCGCCGGGCCGGCATCGACCGCATCGAGGTCGGAGACGGAGCGGGCCGCGCGGCGTTCGGCGACTTCATCGGCCTTGGTGGCAAGGATTTGGGTGAGCTTGTTCATTTATAGGCGATCCAGCAATTGAGCAGCGCGTTGGCAAGGCCCTTGTCGATCGCCTCGGCGGCTTCCTCGACGCCCCCGACGAGCGTATCGGCGGCGCCGGCGACGACGAGCGCTTCGGCGGCATTATAAAGCACGGCGTCGCGATAGGCGCCCGGCTCGCCCTCGAGCAGGCGGCGCAGCGCTTTCGCGTTATACCCGGCATCGCCGCCGCGGATTTCGGCGAGCGAGCGCGTCGGAAGACCGGCATCGGCGGCGGTGCTGCGCTGCATGCGGACCCCCTCGGGCGTGACGACCGCGACCTCGTTGCCGCCCGCGAGCGACAGTTCGTCGAGTCCCTCGTCGCCCGAAATCACGCGCGAATGCTCGGTGCCGAGCCGGTGCAGCGCCCCGGCATAGACGGCGACATAGGCGGGGCGCGCGATGCCGACGAGCTGGCGCGTGACGCGCGCGGGGTTGGCGAGCGGGCCCATCAGGTTGAAGATCGTCCGGCGCCCGATCGCCCTGCGGATCGGCATGATGCGCTTCATCGCCGGATGGCGCGTGCCAGCAAAGAGGAAACAGATGCCGAGGTCGGCGAGCTGTTGCTCGGCCATGCGGTCGGCACGGTCCATGTCGAGGCCGAGCGCCTCCAGCGTGTCGGCCGCACCCGATTTCGAGGAAGCGGCCCGGTTTCCGTGTTTTGCGACCGGAACTTCGCACGCGGCGACGACGATCGAGACCGCGGTCGAGACGTTGAGCGTATGATGGCCGTCGCCGCCGGTGCCGCAGACGTCGATTGCATTCGCGGGCGCCGCGACGGGGATCAGCCGGTCGCGCATCGCCTGCGCCGCGGCGGCGATCTCGACCATCGTTTCGCCGCGGTCGGAGAGTGCGATGAGGAATTCGGCGACCTGCTCGTCGCTCGCGCCGCCATCGAGCATCGTCGCGAAGGCGCCGGCCGCCTCATCGTGACCCAGCAGCTCCGAGGGGTCGGGAAACGGGCCGAAGCGGCTCATGCCGCCTTGCGCTCGGCGACCGGCAGCCCCGCGATCCTGAGGAAGTTGGCGAGCATCGCATGGCCATGCTCGGTCGCGATGCTTTCGGGGTGGAACTGGACGCCGTGGATCGGCAGTTCGGCGTGGCGGAAACCCATCACCGCGCCGTCGTCGCTCGTCGCGTTGATTACGAGACTTGCGGGAATGTCGACGACCTCGAGGCTGTGATAGCGCGTCGCCCGGAAGGGCGAGGGCAGGCCGGCGTAGAGCCCGCTGTTGTCGTGGCAGACGGGCGACGTCTTGCCGTGCATCAGATGACCGCGCTGGACGGTGCCGCCGAAGTGCTGGCCGATCGCCTGATGGCCTAGACAGACGCCGAGCAGCGGGCGGCGCGCGTCGGCGCAGGCGGCGACGAGGTCGAGGCTGATACCCGCCTCGTTCGGCGTGCAGGGGCCGGGCGAGATCAGGATCGCGTCGGCGCCGGTCGCGAGCGCGTCGGCGGCGGTCAGCGCATCGTTGCGCTCGACGCGCACCTCGACCCCGAGCTCGATCAGATAATGAACGAGGTTGAAGGTGAAGCTGTCATAATTGTCGATGACGAGGATCATGGAGGGCGCACTAACGGTTTTGCATGGATGGGGGAAGGGATAGAAGCTTTTCGGCGTTCAACTCTTCCTTCGTTATTCGGTCATCAGCTTTGCGAGGTCGTCCTTCCAGAATTTCGCCCAGGTGTGTGTGCCGTGACCCTTCGTTTCGGGGCTGGCGGGGATCAGGATGAAACGCGCGCGCGGCATGCGTTTCACGCCGTCCTGCGGGTAGCTGTAGCCGGGCGGGTTGATGAAATCGTCGGCCGAATTGATCCAGAGTACGGGCACGGTGATTTTTTCGAGATTCGGCCAGGGATTGTAATTTCGCGACGAATCAAGCTGATAGATCGTGTCGTTCGCATCGTTGCGGGCAAAGGCGCGCGCGAACGCCTCGTCCTTGTATCGCTCGGCGGCGATGCGCGTCGGATATTGTGCCTGCAGCGCATAGGGGTTCGCGCCCGCGATCAGCGTCAGCGATGCGGCGGTGCGCAGGCCCGACAGCGGCGGATCGGTATAATTGCCGTCCTTCCACAGCGGATCGGCCTTGATCGCGTCGATCGAGAGCGTGCGCCACATCCGGTTCTCGCCCGCGATCTCGACCGGCTGGCAGGCGAAGGGCGCCAGCCGTTCGGCGAAACCCGGATGCGTCTCGCCCCACACGAAGGCGTGCATGCAGCCCATCGAGGTCCCGAGGATGAGCTTGAGCCTTTTCACGCCCAGTTTCTCGGTGAGCAGCCGGTACTGGGCCTCGACCATGTCGTCATAATCGTAATGCGGAAATTTCATGCGCAGCCCGTCGCTGGGCTTCGACGAGCCGCCATGGCCGATATTGTCGGGGAGGATGATATAATATTTGCCGGTGTCGAGCGGCTGGCCGGGGCCGAACAGCTCGTCGGCGAACTGCGGCTGGAAGCATTGCTTTCCGGTGCCGCCGGTGCCGTGGAGGATCATCACGGCGTTGGTGACATCGCCCCTGGCATCGTGCTGCGGCGTGCCGAGCGTGATGTATCGAAGGGTGAGTTCGGGCAGCTTTTCGCCGCTGGCGAAGGTGAAGTCTTCGAGGACGGCATCGACCCCGGCGGCGCCGTCGACGCTGAATTGCCAGGGCTCGGCGTGGGCGGGGCTGACGCTGGCAAACAGCAGGGCGAGCGAGGCGAGGATCTTGCGCATGGGCGGCGACGCTAGCGCGCCGCCGGGCAAGGTCAAGCTACTGCCCGTACCCCGGCGTTCCCGCAAGCCGCACGGCCTCGCGCGCAGCGGCGAAGAGCGCGCCGGCCTTGGCCTCGCATTCACGCTGTTCGTAGGCGGGATCGCTGTCGGCGACGATGCCCGCGCCAGCCTGGACGTGCATTTCGCCGTCCTTGACGATCGCGGTCCTGAGCACGATGCAGCTGTCCATATTGCCGTCGGGCGCGAAATAGCCGACGCCGCCGGCATAGGGGCCGCGGGCGTCGGCTTCGAGTTCGGCGATGATCTGGCACGCGCGGACCTTGGGCGCACCGCTGACGGTACCCGCGGGGAAGCCCGCGAAGAGCGCGTCGATCGCGTCCCTGTCGGGCGCGATGCGGCCGATGACGTTCGAGACGATGTGCATCACGTGGCTGTAATATTCGACCGTATAGCTGTCGGTCACGGTCACCGACCCGCCGACGGCGGCGCGCCCGACGTCGTTGCGGCCGAGGTCGAGCAGCATCAGATGCTCGGCGCGTTCCTTGGGGTCGGCGAGCAGGCTGTCGCGATTCTCGACATCCTCGGCGCTCGTGCGTCCACGCGGGCGGGTGCCTGCGATCGGACGGATCGTGATCTCGCCATCGCGCACCCGGACGAGGATTTCGGGTGACGAGCCGATCAGCGCGAAGCCGGGAAGGTCGAGGAAATAGAGGAAAGGCGAGGGATTTACGCGGCGGAGCGCGCGATAGAGATCGAAGGGCGGCAGGTCGAACGGGGTCGAGAAACGCTGCGACAGCACGACCTGGAAGATGTCGCCGGCGGCGATATACTCTTTCGCTGTCCGGACCATTTCGGCGAAATGCGCGGGCGTGGTTGCGGGGTTCGCCGCGATCGCTTCGGGCAACGTCCCGGTCGTGGCACGATCGCCGTGCGCGCTGGCGCTTGAAAGACGCGCGGCGACGGTATCGAGACGCTCCTGCGCCGTGTCGATCATCCGGTCGATCGCGCCGCCGGGATCGGGCCAGATCGGCGCGATCAGGAAAAGTTCGTCGGCGAGCCGGTCGAAGACGAGGATCACCGTCGGGCGCACGAAGATCATGTCGGGCAGGCCGAGCCCCGCGCCCGGCGCACGCGGGATGCGTTCGACGAGGCCGATCGTTTCATAGGCGAAGAAGCCGACCAGCGTCGCGAGCGCCTTGGGCAACCCGTCGGGCACATCGAAGCGGCATTCGGCGACGAGATCGCGCAGCGCCGCCAGCGCGCCGGCCTCGAGCGGGCGAAACGCCTCGCGATCCGTGCGCCAGTCGCGGTTGATGCGCGCGGCGTCGCCCGTCACCTCGAACATCAGGTCGGGATCGAGGCCGAGCAGGCTGTAGCGCCCGCGCGTCTCGCCGCTTTCGACCGATTCGAGCACCCAGTCGCCGCGGCCCGGCTCGATGAGCTTGAGCGCCGCCGACACGGGGGTTTCGATATCGGCGATCAGCCGCTGCCAGACGACCGCGCCGCGCCCCTGCGCCAGCGCTTCGAGCGCGGCGGCCCTGCCTTCGAGCGTCACCCTTATTCGGCGACCGGCGCGTTGCCGGTCAGTTCGGCGCGCAGCTGGTCGACGAGCTTCTTGTTGATCGTCACCCCGACGCGGCGCTTCGCTTCGGCGGAGAGCTGCTCGATCAGCTCGTTGCCGAAGGCGGGAGCGAGCGGCTGCGCGATGGCGGCGACGCGTTGCGGTTCGATCGCCTTCGGGTCGGGGCGCTGGACTTCATCGAGCGCGATGACCATCCAGCCGCGGTTGCCGGGGATTTCGAGCGTCTTGACGCTGTTCTTCGCCATCGAGAAGAGCAGGGCGAGTTCGGGCGGAACGGGTTTGCCATTCGCACCGAGTTCGGCGCGGCGCCCGCCGATCGTCTGGACATTGCCGATGTTGGGGCCGGCAGCGGCGACGGCTTCATTGAGGCTCTTGCCGCCCTCGACGGCTTTCACGATCGCGCGCGCCTTGTCGCGGGCGACCTTCTGTCCCTCGGCAAAGCGCCATTCGCCGAGCAGGCCGGCGCGGATCTGCGCAAAGGGCGGCGGCGCGGCGGCAACGATCGACTTCACCGCATAGACGGCGAATTTCTCGTTCTCGACGAGCGTCGCGATATGGCCTTCGCCCTCGCCGGCGGCCTGGAAGGCCTGTGCGACGAGCGGCGCGAGTTCGGGAGCCGGAACGAAGGCGGGCTGCGCCGGCGAACGGCCGCTCGGAAGGATCGCCGGCGTCTCGAGAAGCTGGAGCTTGCGGTCGGCGGCGACTTCCTCGACCGAAGCACCGCCATTCACCGCGTCCTGGATCGCGTTGTAATAGTCGACGATCGCCTCGTTCGCCTTGTTCTTGGCAAGTTCGGTGCGAATCTCGGCGCTGGCCTCGGCGAGGCTGCGCGCCGGCTTGGCCGTCACCTCCTCGACGCGCGCGACGCTCCAGCCGAGACCGGTTTGTACCGGGCCGATGACGTCGCCGCGCTTCGCGGCAAAGGCGGCCTTCGCAGCCGCGGCGCTGCTCGTTGCGGCATAGGCCGACTGAGTCAGGTCGCCGGTGGTCGACGCCGACAGGCCCGCGGCCTGCGCCGCGGCGGCAAGCGAGGTGCCGCCGCGGACCTTTGTAGCGAGCGCATTGGCCGCGGCCTGATCGGGTACAATCACCTGCGAGAAGCGGCGCGTCTCGCTCGCGGCGAACTGTGAGGCATTGTCCTTGTAGACCTTGGCGATTTCGGCATCGGTCACGGCGGGAACCGGGACCGCGCTGCGGTCGAAAAGGGCGTACTGGATGACGCGGCGTTCGGGCACGGTGAACCGTGCCTTGTTCTGCGCGAGGAAGGTCTGCAGCGCCGCGTCGCCGGGATCGGCGGTGGGCGCGAACGGGCTGGCGGGGATGAAGGTCGCCTGTCCGCGGCGCTGTTCCATCAGCAGCGCGGCATAGGGCTGCGCCATGCCCAGCGCGATCCGCGGCATCGACGCGATCGGCGCGGCGAGTTGTTCGATGAGGAGCTGCTGGCGCAGATCGCGGCGGAGCTGCGTTTCGGTCAGGCCATTCTGGCGCAGGAAAGTCTCGAAGACCTTCTGGTCGAACTTGCCCGACACGCCGGCGAAGGCGGGCAGATCGGCGATGCGGCCGTCGATCAGCCGCTTGCTGACGCCAAAACCCATATCGGTCGCGAACTGGTCGAAGGCGATTCCCTCGACAAGCTGATTGAGCACGGTGTCGAGCCCACCCGATTCGACGAACGCAGCCATCGTCAGGCCCGGCTGCTGCTGGCGCGCCTGATTATAGGCTTGGCGAACGCGCTCGCGCAGCTCGCCGACGCCGATCTGTTCGCTGCCGACCCTGGCGACATTGGCGCCGCCGAGGCCGCCAAAGTTCGAATTGCCGGTGACGTCGCCGAGCGCAAAGGCAAGGCCGACGAGCACGACGAAGGCGAGGGCGAGGAACTTGCCGATCGTCGAGGAAAACATGGCGCGAATGGCGGTAATCATGAAGCGGGCATTCTTTCGGACAGGGCGCATCGAGCGCTGTTGCGCGCTGCTTTAGAGGCGTGATGGCACGGCATCAAGGCGGGAAAGGGGCTTTTCGCGCTGCGCGAGGCGGCTTGCCTAGTCACGCCGGGCGCCGCTAGGGGCTGACGATGTCCAGCGTGAAGGGAGAGGCGGCAAGATGACGCGGCGCAAATATGTGGTCGGCAACTGGAAGATGAACGGATTGTCGGAGGCCATCGGCGAAGCGCAGGCGATTTTCGCCGCAGCCGGCGAATATCCGGCGGTCGATGTCGCGATATGCCCGCCTTTCACGCTGATCGGCGCGATGGCTGCCGCCGCCGCGGGGCGAACCGTCGGCGGGCAGGATTGCCACAGTGCGGCATCGGGCGCCTTCACCGGATCGGTCGCGGCGCCGATGCTCGCCGATATCGGCGCGAGCCTCGTGATCGTCGGCCACAGCGAGCGGCGCGAGGGCTTCGGCGAAAGCGATGCCGATGTGTGCGCCAAGGCCGAAGCCGGGCTGGCCGCCGGCCTGTCGGTGATCCTGTGCGTCGGCGAACCGCGCGACGTGCGCGAATCGGGCGGCGCGATCGACTTTGTTCTGGCCCAGATTGCGGGTTCGGTACCCGGCGAATTCGATCCGGCGCGCCTGGCGATCGCTTATGAACCGATCTGGGCGATCGGGACCGGACTGGTGCCGACCGTCGGCGATGTCGCGGCCATACACGGGGCAATCCGCGGGGCGCTGGCGGCGCGGTTCGGCGGCAAGGCAGAGGATATGCGCATCCTTTACGGCGGTTCGGTCAATGGCGAGAACGCCGCCGAGCTGCTCGATGCCGGCGATGTCGACGGCGCGCTCGTCGGCGGCGCGAGCCTGACGGCTGCGAAGTTCGTGCCGATCATCGCAGCCGCGGCCGATCTATAATCGTCGCCCCTGCGAAGGCGGGGCGACGATCGGGTGCCGACGTATGGGTTGAAGCGAAGCCGCTTCGTCTCTATGTGCGCCGCGGGCGCGGTCCGTGTGAGGCCGCGCGAGTTCGGGAAAATATGATGTCCAGCCTCTTCACCTTCATACTCGTCGTACAGGCGCTCGTCGCCGCGACGATGATCGGCGTCATTCTGATGCAGAAGTCGGAAGGTGGCGGCCTGGGCGTCGGTGGCAGCCCCGCAGGTCTGCTGTCAGCGCGCGGCGCGGCGGATTTCATGACCCGCGCGACAACGATCCTCGCGACGGCGTTCGTCGCGCTGTCGATCCTGCTCGCGGCAATGGCCTCGGTCGGCCGCAGCGGTTCGACGATCGATACCTCGCTGTCGAAGACAGCGCAGACGAGCGGCGCGGCTCCGTCGTCGTCGCTGACCGGCCCGGCGCAGCCCGCACAAGCGGCACCTGCCGGCGCGGCGCCCGCCCCGGCGAGCGACGATCCGCTGGCAGCCGCTGCCGCCGCGGCGGCGAGCCGGGAAGCCGCTTCGGTTCCCGCACAGGCACCCCCCGCCAAGAAATAACCGGCGGCTCCGGCCTCCACCCAGCCCGCCCGGCGGAAATAATTTCCGCCGGATGCGATTCGACGGCTTGCGCCGTCCCCCTCCCGTTGAGTAAGTCTTTCCTCCCATGGCGCGGTTCATTTTTATCACCGGCGGCGTGGTCTCCTCGCTTGGCAAAGGTTTGATGGCGGCTAGCCTCGCAGCCTTGTTGCAGGCGCGTGGCTATCGTGTCCGCATCCGGAAGTTCGATCCGTATCTCAACGTCGATCCGGGCACGATGTCGCCCTATCAGCACGGCGAGGTCTATGTGACCGACGACGGGGCCGAGACCGACCTCGACCTCGGCCATTACGAGCGCTTTACCGGCGTTGCGGCGCGCCAGAGCGACAATGTCACCTCGGGCCGCATCTATCAGGGCATCATCGCCAAGGAGCGCCGCGGCGACTATCTGGGCGCGACGGTGCAGGTTGTCCCGCACGTCACCGACGCGATCAAGGAATTCGCGCGCGCCGAGACCGATGACCTCGATTTCGTGCTGTGCGAGATCGGCGGCACCGTCGGCGACATCGAATCGCTGCCGTTCATCGAAGCGATCCGTCAGCTGAAGAACGAAGAGGGGCGCGAAAACGCGATCTCGGTTCATGTCACGCTGGTGCCGTATATCGCCGCCGCGGGCGAGCTGAAGACCAAGCCGACGCAGCACAGCGTGCGCGAACTCGCCTCGCTGGGCGTCCAGCCCGATATTTTGCTCTGCCGCTGCGAAAAGCCGCTGCCCGAGAGCGAACGCGCGAAGATCGCGCTTTTCTGCAACGTCCGCAAGGAAGCGGTTATCCCCGCGCTCGACGCCGACAGCATCTATTCCGTCCCCGTCCAATATCATGGCGAGGGACTGGACAGCGAAGTATTGCGCGCGTTCGGCATTCATGACGCGCCGGCACCCGACCTGTCGCGCTGGTACGACATCATGGACCGCAAGCAGCATCCCGAGGGCGAGGTCACGATCGGCGTCGTCGGCAAATATGTGTCGCTGCCCGACGCCTACAAGTCGCTCAACGAGGCCCTGGTCCATGGCGGCATGGCGCACCGGGTCAAGGTCAATATCCGCTGGCTCGACGCCGAGATGTTCGAGCGCGACGAGGATCTCGCCGCCAACCTCGAGCCGATGCACGGCATTCTCGTCCCCGGCGGCTTCGGCGAGCGCGGGTCCGAGGGCAAGATTTCGAGCGTGCGTTTCGCGCGCGAACGGGGTGTGCCCTTCTTCGGGATTTGCCTCGGCATGCAGATGGCGTGCATCGAGGGCGCGCGGAACACAAGCGGTATCGCCGACGCGTCGAGCACCGAATTCGGCCCGACCGACGAGCCCGTCGTCGGCATGATTACCGAATGGATGAGCGACGAAGGTCTGCAGAAGCGCGGCGCCGACACCGACCTCGGCGGCACGATGCGGCTCGGCGCCTATGAGGCGAAACTGTCGCCGAACAGCCATGTCGCGAGCGTCTATGGCGCCAACGACATCAGCGAGCGGCATCGCCATCGTTATGAGGTCAACAACGCCTATCGCGAGCAACTCGAAAAGGGCGGGCTCGTCTTCTCGGGGATGTCGCCCGATGGCATGCTGCCGGAAATCGTTGAGCGTCCGGACCATCCGTGGTTTATCGGGGTGCAGTTCCACCCGGAACTCAAGTCGAAGCCGTTCGACCCGCACCCGCTGTTCGCGGGGTTCATCGAGGCGGCGGTAAAGCAGAGCCGGCTGGTCTGACGCCGGGAAAAAGGGACACAGGGGTTATGGATCACGCGAAACTCGCCGAGTTGCAGGGCCCCGACAGCATCTTTTCCGGTCTTTCGGTCGAGGACTGGGCCGAAATCGCGCGTCGCGCGGTGCAGGTCAATTTCGCCAAGGGCAAGGAATTGCTCGTCCAGGGCGACCCGGGCGATATGATGCTGATCCTGACCGAAGGAACGGCGCGCGTGTCGATGCTCACCTCGGGCGGGCGCGAGATCGTGCTCGCCTATGCTGAGCCCGGCGCGGTGCTGGGCGAGATCGCGCTGCTCGACGGCGGCGAGCGGACGGCATCGGTCACGGCAACGAGCGCGGGAAGCGCACTCCAGCTCGGGCGCAACGCGCTCAAGGATTTCGCCGCGAGCCATCCCGAATTCACCTGGTCGCTGATGCAGCAGCTTGCGCGCCGGCTGCGCACGGCCGACCAGACGATCGAGAGCGACCGCGCCTATGCCTCGGGCCCGCGGCTCGCGCGTTACCTGAAGCGGCTGATCCGCAAGGATGTCGAGGCGTCACAGCGCGTCGAGCTGAGCCAGACCGAGCTCGGCAATTTCGCGGGCATGAGCCGCGAGCATATCAACCGCCAGCTCAAGAGCTGGGAGGAATCGGGCGTGATCTCGCTCGAGCAGGGGCGCGTGCGCGTGCTCGACGCCGAGATGCTCGAGGATATCAGCGAGAGCGAGGGGTAGGGCAGGTTTCGACCGGGAGCCGATGAAGGAAGAAATGACCGCTCTCCACCTCAAAACGGATATCGAATTGCGGAGAGCCGGGAATCACAACGCCCGGGCCTCGTTTCCGAGACCCGGGCGCCTGTGACGAACGTCGCCATCCCCCTTGTTGCAGGCCTGGCGAAAGGCCTGCACTCCCTGGAGCCGGGCCTTTGGGCCGCGTTGAACCAGAAGCCTCGGGGTAGGTCCTGGGGGGGGCTTTGTCACCCTCTCACGGGTGTTTGGCCCTGCTTTTGCAAGCGGCTGTGACCTATGGGCAACACATTCATATAATCATTTGGGGTTTGATGTCGTGCGAGCGCCCATTGCCAGCACTGTCCGACCTGCCTAAAGCGGCGCAATGCGCGAACCTTTCAGAGCGCCGCAAAGGCTGATCGCTTCATGATCCTGCGTCCGTACGAACGCACCATCTTCAAACGCTATTTGCTACCGCAGCGCGGCGAGGGCTTCATCTTCGTCGCGGCGGCGTTCAGCTTTACCGCAGTGATGCTCGGCGTTGCGGCGCTGGTTGTGGTGATGAGCGTGATGAACGGCGTGCGCAGCGACCTGTTCGACAAGATCGTCGGGCTGAACGGCCATGCCGTCGTGCAGGGCTTCGGCGGGCGGATCGATGACTGGCGCGACGTCCTGAAACAGGCAAAGGCGACGCCGGGCGTCGTGTCGGCGACCCCGCTGATCGAGCAGCCCTTGCTTGCGACCTTCAGCGGGCGCGTCGAGGGTGTGCTTGTGCGCGGTATGACCGTGCCGGACATCCGGAACAACAGGACGCTGGGCGGCAAGGTGTTGCAGGGCAGCCTGACCAGCCTGACGCCGAATTCGGGCAATGTCGCGATCGGCAGCGAACTCGCGCGCAATCTGGGCGCGCAGGTCGGGTCGAATGTGACGATCATCAACCCGCAGGGGCGTTCGACGCCGTTCGGAACGGTGCCGCGCGAGATCAGCTATCGCGTTTCGGCGATTTTCGAAATCGGCGTCTATGATTTCGACAAGGCCTATATCGTGATGCCGATGGAGGATGCGCAGCTCCTCCTCCTTACCGGCGACCAGGTCCAGATGATCGAGGTCAAGACCGAGGATCCCGACCGCGTCGGCGAGATCATGCGGCCGCTCGCCGAAAAGGTCGCGGCGCAGGCGGTGGTGTCCGACTGGCGGTCGATGAACGCCAGCCTGTTCGAGGCGCTGTCGGTCGAGCGCGTCGCGATGTTCGTGATCCTGTCGCTGATCATTCTTGTCGCCTCGTTCAACATCATCTCGTCGCTGATCATGCTCGTGCGCGCGAAAACCCGCGACATGGCGATCCTGCGCACGATGGGCGCGCCGCGCGACGCGGTGATGCGCATCTTCATGGCGATCGGACTGTCGATCGGCATCGCGGGCACGATCGCCGGGATGATCGTCGGCTTTTCGCTGCTCTATTTCCGGCAGGGCGTGCTGCGCGGGGTCGAATTCATCACCGGTCGACCGCTGTGGGATCCTTCGATCCGCTTCCTCACCGAACTGCCGTCGAAGCCCGATCCGTTCGAAATCACCGCGATCGTGATCATGGTGATTGTGTTCAGCTTCCTCGCGACGCTCTATCCCGCATACAAGGCCGCCAATACCGACCCCGTGCAGGTACTGCGCTATGAATGATGTCGCGCTGGAACTGATCGGGCTGAAGCGCAGCTTCCGCCAGGGCGACGTTACGATCGAGGTGCTGCGCGGCGTCAACGCGTCGCTGCGGCGCGGCGAGATCGTCGCACTGCTGGGGCCGTCGGGGTCGGGCAAGTCGACGATGCTGCAGGCGGTCGGCCTGCTCGAAGGCGGATTCGGCGGCACGATCCGCATCGACGGCGAGGATGTCACGCGCTTCGAGCAGGGCGAGCGGACAAGGACGCGGCGCGAGAAGATCGGCTTCGTCTATCAATTCCATCACCTGCTTCCCGATTTCAACGCGATCGAGAATGTCGTGCTGCCGCAGCTGATCCGCGGTGCGGGACAGGCGGAGGCCGAAGAACGCGCAGCCGACCTGCTCGGACGGCTCGGTCTCGCCGAACGGCTGCATCACAAACCCAGCAAATTGTCGGGCGGCGAGCAGCAGCGCGTCGCGGTGGCGCGCGCGCTCGCGAACCGTCCCTTGCTCGTCCTCGCCGACGAGCCGACGGGCAATCTCGACGAGGCGACCGCCGACCGGGTCTTCGACCAGTTCGTCAAGCTGGTGCGCGACCATGGTTCGGCCGCGCTGGTCGCGACGCATAACGAGCGACTGGCAGCGAAAATGGACCGGGTACTGCGCTTGCACGAGGGGCACATCGAGGCGTAGTCTCGCCGTATCGATTACAAGTCCATTCCCCGTTCGCATCGAGCGAAGTCGAGATGCCCCTCGACCGCACGCTGGGCCGACGGGTGTCTCGACTTCGCTCGACACGAACGGTTTAGTATGGAGGGGATGGACTATGGCGCTTTATGATCTTTCGGCGAAGCTGCCCGATGGCGGATCGCAATCGCTCGCCGATTATCGCGGCAAGGTGCTGCTGATCGTCAACACCGCGTCGAAATGCGGCTTCACCCCGCAATATGAGGGGCTGGAGGAGCTGTACCGTGACTATCAGGATCGCGGGTTCGAGATACTGGCCTTCCCGTGCAACCAGTTCGGCGCGCAGGAGCCGGGCGACGCGGAAGAGATCAAGAATTTCTGTTCGCTGACCTATGACGTGTCCTTTCCGCTGATGGCGAAGATCGACGTCAACGGCGACGATGCGGACCCGATCTTCAAGCATCTGAAGAAGGAAAAGACCGGGCTGCTCGGCAGCGGGATCAAGTGGAATTTCACCAAATTCCTCGTCGACCGCGAGGGCAGGACGGTATCGCGCCACGCGCCGACGACGAAACCCGAACAATTGCGCAAGGAGATCGAGGAACTGCTCGGCTGACACGTCGCCCCGCGAAGGCGGGGGCCGTTGTCGACCTTGCGCGACGTCCCAAGCGGCCTCCGCCTTCGCGGGGTGACGTGTTTCATAATTGCGTCACTCTTTGCTTCCCCGAATCATCCCGTCCGCATAGCGTCATCCGATGGCCTACAGCCCCTTTGTCCCCCTGCGCGTCTTTTCCAGTTTCACCATGCTGGAGGGGGCGATCGAGCCCAAGGCGATTGCAAAAGCCGCGCGCGAGCGGGGGTTTCCCGCGATCGCGGTTGCCGACCGCAACGGGCTCTATGGCGTCATGGCCTTCGGCGATGCATGCAAGGCGGCGGGCGTGCAGCCGATCGTCGGCGCGCTGCTCAGCGTCGCGCGACCCGGGCAACGGCTCGCGAACGGGGCGCCTCAAATCGACTGGCTGGCGCTCTATGCGCAGGATGACACGGGTTACGACAATCTGTGCGCGCTTGTGTCGGCGGCACATCTCGGCCGTCCGGTCGAGCAGGAGCCGCATGTGCTGCTGTCCGACATCGCCGGCAAGACCGACGGGCTGATCTGCCTGACCGGCGGCGGCGAGGGCGCGCTCGCGCGGCTACTCGCGGGCGAGCAACAGAGCAGCGCGGAACATTATGTCGAGCAGCTCGAGGCGCTGTTCGGCGGGCGGCTCTATATCGAGCTGTCGCGCCGCGGCGATGCCACCGAGATGGCAGCCGAAGCGGCGCTGGTCGACATGGCCTATGCGCGCGCGCTGCCGATCGTCGCGACCAATCCCGCCAATTTCGTCGAACCGCAGTTCCACGCCGCGCACGATGCGATGCTGTGCATCGCACAATCGGCCTATGTCGAGAGCGAGGATAGGCGCGTTTCGAGCCCCGAAGCCTGGCTGAAGCCTGCCGAGGCGATGGAGGATGCCTTTTCGGACCTTCCCGAGGCGATCCGCAACACGCTCGTCATCGCGCAGCGATGCGCGTTCATGGCGCCGAAGCG
The DNA here is from genome assembly GCA_017745175.1 of Sphingopyxis sp. Lineage (GTDB taxonomy): Bacteria > Pseudomonadota > Alphaproteobacteria > Sphingomonadales > Sphingomonadaceae > Sphingopyxis. The sequence continues at coordinate 28,072 of JAGHZY010000035.1, forward strand.
CAAACCGATCCTCCCGAGCCTTGCCGGCGACCGCGAAGGCGAGGCGGCGCAGCTCAAGGCCGACGCACATGCGGGGCTTGCAGCGCGGCTCGCGCATTATCCTGACCTGAGCGATGAGGATCGCGAGGCCTATGTAACGCGGCTCGATTTCGAGGTCGACGTCATCACCCAGATGGGCTTTCCCGGCTACTTCCTGATCGTTGCCGACTTCATCAAATGGGCAAAGGCGCACGATATTCCGGTGGGGCCGGGGCGCGGCTCGGGCGCGGGCAGCGTCGTCGCCTGGGCACTGACGATCACCGACCTCGATCCGCTCAAGCTGGGCCTGCTGTTCGAACGCTTCCTCAATCCCGAGCGCGTGTCGATGCCCGACTTCGACATCGACTTCTGCGAAACGCGGCGCGGCGAGGTGATCCGCTATGTGCAGGAGAAATACGGCCGCGATACCGTCGCACAGATCATCACCTTCGGTAAGCTGAAGGCGCGCGCGGTTCTGAAGGACACGGGCCGCGTGCTCCAGATGAGCTATGGCCAGGTCGACCGGCTCGCGAAGCTGGTGCCGAACCATCCGACCGACCCCTGGACGCTCGAGCGCGCGCTGAACGGCGTCGCCGAGCTGATGACCGAGTATAAGCAGGACGATGGTGTCCGTCGTCTGTTCGACATGGCGCGCCAGCTGGAAGGCCTGCCGCGGCACAGCTCGACCCACGCCGCGGGCGTGGTGATCGGCGACCGCCCGCTCGACCAGCTCGTCCCGCTCTATCGCGATCCGCGCTCGGACATGCCGGTGACACAGTTCGATATGAAATATGTCGAAACCGCGGGGCTGGTGAAATTCGACTTTCTTGGGCTGAAGACGCTGTCGGTGCTGAAGGAAGCGAAACGCCTGCTGGCGCTGCGCGGCGTCGACGTCGATCTCGACGCGCTCGCGTGGGACGATGCGGAAGTCTATGCGCTGCTCCAGCGCGGCGAGACCGTCGGGGTGTTCCAGCTGGAATCCGAAGGTATGCGGCGCACGCTGTCGGCGGTGAAGCCGACCAATTTCGGCGACATCATCGCGCTCGTCGCGCTCTATCGCCCGGGGCCGATGGACAATATCCCGCTGTTCGGCGCGCGCAAGAACGGGCGCGAGACAATTGCTTATCCGCATCCGTTGCTTGAGGGCATCCTCGCCGAAACCTACGGCATTTTCGTCTATCAGGAACAGGTGATGCAGGCGGCGCAGATCCTGGCGGGCTACAGCCTCGGCGGCGCCGACCTTTTGCGCCGCGCGATGGGCAAGAAGGTCCAGGCCGAAATGGACGCGCAGCGCGAGACCTTCGTAAAGGGCTGCGGTGAGCATAACCAGATCGCGCCGAAGGCGGCGAACGAGCTGTTCGACTTGATCGACAAATTTGCGGGCTATGGCTTCAACAAGAGCCACGCCGCGGCCTATGCGCTGCTGTCGTATCAGACCGCATGGCTGAAGGCGCATTATCCGCACGAGTTTTTTGCGGCGTCGATGTCGTTCGACAGCCACCAGACCGATAAATTGTCGATCTTCATCGACGATATGCGCCGCCTCGACGTCGGCATCGCGCCGCCGTCGGTCAACGAAAGCGAGGCCGATTTCTCGGTCGGGCGCGGCGATGAGGGGCTGACCGTCCGCTATGCGCTCGGCGCGCTCAAGGGCGTCGGTGAAAAGGCGATGGAGGCGCTCGTCGCCGAGCGGGCGAAGGGCGATTTCGCGTCGCTCGACGATTTCGCGAGCCGCATCGACCCCAAGCTGCTGAATCGGCGCCAGATCGAGGCGCTGGCGGGGGCGGGGGCGTTCGACTGTATCGAACCCGACCGCCCGCGCGCCTTTGCCGGGGCCGAGAGCCTGCTCGCCTGTGCGAACAGCTCGGCGCACGAGCGTTCGACGGGGCAGGGCGGGCTGTTCGGCGGCGACATCGCGATCGCGCCGGCGCTGCAGCTTCCCGCCGCCGAGCCGTGGACGCTCGCCGAGCGGATGACGCGCGAGAAGGACGCGTTCGGCTTCTATTTCTCGTCGCATCCGGTCGAGCAATATGAGGCGATCGTCTCGGCGCGCGGCGCGCGTTCCTATGGCGATATCTGCGACAATGTCGAAATGACGCCGGGCACGCGCATTCCGATGGTGATGGCGGCGATGGTCGAAAGCGCGCGACCGCGCGTGTCGCAGCGTGGCAACCGCTTCCTCAACCTCACGCTGTCGGACCGCAGCGGCCAGTTCCAGTCGAGCTGCTTCGACGAGATGGCGGGCAAGACGCTCGAGGCGCTAGCGGCTGACGGCGGCTGCGCGATCCTGTCGGTCGAGCTCGACCTGCTCGAAGGCGAGGAAACGCCGCGGGTGACGGTGCGCGGCGTGCAGGCGCTGGCCGATATCGCAGCGACCGCGGCGCTGCAGCTGGCGTGCCGGGTCGAACTGCCCGACGCGATGGCGGAGATCGCGCGCCTGCTCGAAAGGCGCGACGATGCGCGTGGCAAGGTCGTGATCGCGACGCGCGATCCGCTGACCGACGAGGATATCCGTGTCGAACTCGGCCGCGGCTTCGCGCTGGGGCCGGACACGGTCTCGCGCCTCGAAATGGTCGCCGGCGTGACCGAAGCCGCGCTCTCGCTCGTCGCACCGCGCGAGTTCCGCGTGCGGTAGCGACCGATGGCGGCTGTAACCACCACGCCCGGAAGCTGCCTCTGCGGCACCGTGCAGTTCGAGATATGGGGCGGCTTCGACGCCTTTTTTCTCTGCCATTGCTCGCGATGCCGCAAGAACAGCGGTTCGGCGCACGGCGCGAACCTGTTCGCCTCCGGTGCGACCATCGTCTGGCTATCGGGCGAAGCGAATATCGCATCCTATCGCGTGCCCGATACGCGGCACGAGCGCAGCTTCTGCAAGACCTGCGGCTCGGCGCTTCCGGGCGTGCGGATGAATGGCGCGCTGCTCGTCGTTCCGGCGGGCAGCCTCGATGGCCCGGTCGGCATCCGTCCGACGGCGCATATCAGCTGTGCAAGCCGTGCCGAATGGGACGTCGAGCTTGCCGATGTCCCCCATATGGACGGCCTTCCCGGTTGAATCTGCGCTTTTCGCCTCCGGCCTGACCTGTTTGGGCTTGCGCGCGCTTTGCCTCCGACCTTATCCCCGGGAGGCAACGATAGAATAGAGGATGCCGCACGATGGGAATGCAGGGCCAGCCGCTGCTCGTCACCAGCCTGATCGACCACGCCGCGCGCGAACATGCAGCGCGCGAAATCGTTTCGCGCTGGGCCGATGGCAGCATGACGCGAACGACGTGGGGCGAGGTCGGGACCGATGCGCGCCGCTTCGCGGCCGCGATGACGAAGCTGGGGATGAAGAAGGGCGACCGCATCGCGACGCTGGCGATGAACCACGGCCATCATCTCGTCAGCTGGTACGGCAGCGCGGGCATGGGTGGGGTGCTCCACACGGTGAACCCGCGGCTGTTCGACGAGCAGCTGATCTATATCATCAACCATGCCGAAGACCGGGTGCTGCTGTTCGACGCGATGTTCCTGCCGATCGTCGAGCGGCTGCGCGGCGAGCTCCCGACGGTCGAACATTTCATCCTGTTCGATGCGCCTGCGCGCGAGGGCTATCTTTCGTATCGCGACCTGATCGACGCCGAGGACGGCAGCTTCGAATGGGTCGAGCTCGACGAGCGCGATCCGGTCGGGCTCTGCTACACGAGCGGCACGACGGGCAATCCCAAAGGCGTGCTCTACGAGCATCGCTCGAACGTCATCCACGCGATCACCGAGATCCAGCCCGACGTGTTTGACATGTCAAACCGCAGCGTCATCCTGCCGATCGTGCCGATGTTCCATGCGAACAGCTGGGGCATTCCGTTCGCCGCGGCGACCGTGGGGGCCAAGCTGGTCTTTTCGGCGACCAACGACGCGCAGGTGCTGTGCGACCTGATGCATGATGAGGGCGTTACGCACAGCGCGGGCGTGCCGACCGTCTGGCTCGCGATGTTCGCGCATATGGACGCGACGGGCATCGGTTACGGCAAGCTCTATCGCGTGATCATCGGCGGATCGGCGGCGCCGCGCGCGATGATCGAGCGATTCATGCGGGCCGGAGTCGATGTCGGACATGCGTGGGGGATGACCGAGACGTCGCCGATCGGGACGATGGGCAAGCGGCCGTGGAACTGGGACGAGCTTGGCTTCGACGAACGCGTCGATATCGTCTGCCGGCAGGGCTGCCCGCCGTTCGGGGTCGAGCTGCGCATCGTCGACGACGAGGACAGGGAGCTGCCGCGCGACGGCGTGACGAGCGGGCGGCTGCAGATTCGCGGACCGTGGATCATCCGGCGCTATTTCAGGGCCGATGCCGACGCCACCGATGGCGACGACTGGTTCGATACCGGCGACGTGTCGGTGATCCATCCCGACGGCGTCATGCAGATCACCGACCGTGCGAAGGACGTCATCAAGTCGGGTGGCGAATGGATCAGCTCGATCGAGCTCGAAAATGCCGCCGTCGGCGCGCCCGGGGTGCAGGAAGCCGCCGCGGTCGGCGTGTTCCATCCCAAGTGGGACGAACGGCCGATTCTGCTGATCGTGAAAAAGCCGGGCGCCGAGACGAGCGAGGCGGCGATCGTCGACTATCTCAGGGACAAGGTCGCCAAATGGTGGCTGCCCGACGAAGTCGTCTTCGTCAGCGAATTGCCGCACACCGCGACGGGCAAGATACTGAAGCGCCAGATCCGCGACGATTACAAGGATTACCGGCTGCGGTCGCTGGATGCGGCATAAGGAGACGTCGCCCCCCGCGAAGCGGGGATGACGGTTTTTCAGAACAGCTGCATCTGGCCGTCGCGCTCGGGCGGACGGAAGAGGTCGCAGCGGAGCGGCGGGAAGCTTCTGTCCATGCCATGCTCGCGCGCGGCGCGCCTGATGCGGGTGCGGATGAGCTGTGCCCAGACGCCGTGGCCCTTCATCCGCGTGAAGAAATTCGGGTCGTTGTCGCGGCCGCCGCGAATATCCTGCACCATGTGCATCACCTTGTCGGCGCGATCGGGATAGTGCGCGGCGAGCCAGGCGCGGAACAGCGGCGCGACCTCATGGGGAAGGCGCATCAAAATATAGGAGGCGCGAATGGCGCCGGCGTCGGCTGCGGCGGCCATGATCGCCTCGATCTCGTAATCGGTAATCGCGGGGATGATCGGCGAGATATTGACCTGTGTCGGCACCCCGGCGTCGATCAGTCTGCGGATGGCGGCGAGGCGGCGGCGCGGGTGCGGGGCGCGCGGTTCGAGGGTCCGCGCGATCTTCGGGTCGAGCGAGGTGACCGAGACCGCGACGCCGACAAGATTGTCGCGTGCCATGGCAGCGAGCAGGTCTATATCGCGAAGCAGCCGGTCGGACTTGGTCGTGATCAGCAGCGGGTGTTTCGTTTCGGCGAGCACCTCGATGATCGAGCGGGTGATGCCCCATTCGCGCTCGATCGGCTGGTAGCCGTCGGTGTTGGTTCCGATCGCGATCGGAGCGACGCTGTAATTGCGCTTTGCCAGCTCGGCGCGGAGCAGCCGCGCGGCGTCGGGCTTTGCGAAAAGCCGGCTTTCGAAATCGAGCCCGGGCGAGAGGTCGTGAAAGGCGTGCGTCGGGCGCGCGAAACAGTAGATGCAGCCATGCTCGCAGCCCCGATAGGGGTTGATCGAGCGGTCGAAGCCGATATCGGGCGACGTGTTGCGCGCGATGATCGTCTTCGGATGCTCGACCGTGACTGTGGTGCGGAGGCGTGGAGCTTCGCCGTCGATGTCTTCGGCTGCGTCGAGCCAGTCGCCATCGGCGACGCGTTCGGCCGATCCGGTGCGCGTGGGCCGGAGGTTGGTTGGCGCTCCGCGCCCTGGAATCGGGGGGAGGGGCTTCGATGATTCCATCGGGACAGAGTATCGCTCTGATGAGAACAAATAAAGAACGAATGTCATTGAAGACATCTTCGTCGTCATGCCGGACCCGATCCGGCATCCATCCTCCGGCTTGGCAATGAACCCCGGATCAAGTCCGGGTGACGAGACAGCGGGGCCTATTCAGTCAGTCGCGGCATCAGCTCGACGAAATTGCAGGGCCTGTAGCGGCTGTCGAGCTGGGTCGACAAAATGCCTTCCCACGCGTCGGTCACCGCACCGGTCGAACCGGGCAGCGCGAAGATATAGGTGCCGCGCGCGACGATCGCGCAGGCGCGCGACTGGATCGTCGACGTGCCGATCTTCTGATAGCTGAGCCAGCGGAACAGCTCGCCGAATCCCGGGATGTCCTTGCCGTCGAGCCGGCGCAGCGCCTCGGGCGTCACGTCGCGCCCGGTTAGACCGGTGCCGCCGGTGGTGATGACGACATCGACCTCGGGATCGTCGATCCAGTTGTGGAGGCGCGAGACGATGAGGTCGGTCTCGTCGCGGATGATCGCGCGCGCGGCAAGAATATGGCCGACGCCGGCAAGCAGTTCCTCGAGCTTGTCGCCCGAGCGGTCGTCGGCGGCGCTGCGGCTGTCCGAAATCGTCAGCAGCGCGATGCGGACGGGTCTGAAGGTCAGGCTTTCGTCAATCGGCATTCGCGAGGCTGCCAGCCCAGGTCAGGCGCGTGCGGTCCTTGGTGTCGGGGAAACGCGGCCATTTGCCCTGCGCGAGCGCGGCGCGGCTGATCGATGGCTTGCCCTGCTGCGCTTCATACATCCAGTAATTGCGCAGCACGATGCCGACATAGCCGCGTGTTTCCCAATAGGGGATCGATTCGATGTAGAGCAGGGGGTCGCCGTTATCGCGAATCTCGGTCTGCCAGCGCGCGATCGGTGCGGGGCCGGCGTTATAGGCGGCGATGACCTTGGGGAGCTGGCCGCCGGTCGACGGGTCGCGGCTCAGATATTGCAGATAGCTTTGCCCCATGTCCATGTTGACCGCGGGGATACGGAGGTCGCCGGTGCCGCTGTCGCCGCGCCAGCGCGCGATATCGCGCGCGGTGCCCGGACGAACCTGCATCAGGCCGAAGGCGCCGGCCGGACTGACGACGGCGCGCTGGAAGCGCGATTCCTGCAGCGTGTGCGCAAAGACGAGCGCGGGATCGACCTTCCACCCGCCATTGGGTTCCCATCTGGGCTGCGGATAGCGCGTCTGCGCGGCAGGCTTGCGGCCCTGCGGCGTGTTGTGCGCAAGCCAGAGCTGCGTTTCGGGAAGGCTCAGCGCGCCGGCGATGGCGAGCAACCGCTCATGCTGGCGGGCGTCTCCGATGCGCGCCTGATGACGCAGCACGCTGTCGGCATATTGATCCTCGCCGATTTCGGAGAGCGCCATCGCGACGCGGACGTTGGGCAGATCCTCGAGCGCGCGCCACGCGCTGCGATCGGCGCGGACATTCTCGCGCTGCGCCGTGGTTTCGACGCCGAGCGTTTCGGCGGCGAGCAGGCCGTAGAAAGTTTCCTCGTTCGACGCCGCGGCACGCAGGCGCTGCTGCACCGAGGCGGGCTCGCCAACGGCGATCGCGGCGCGCGCGGCCCAATAATAGGCGGCGGCGCGCTGTTCGCTGTCGGGGGCTTCCTTCGCGACGCGGTCGAAGGCGGTCAGCGCGGCGCGATAATCGCGAGTGCGCCAAGCCGCGAGACCCTTGACCCACGCGCCCTGTGTCGACCACGCGCCCTGACCGTCGCTGCAATCGCCTGCGAGGCGGAGCGCGTTGGCGTCGTCATTCTCGATATAATAGGACCAGGCGACCTTCTGCCGCCATTCGTTGCGCGCTTCGGGGGTCAGCCGGTCGGCGACGGCGTTGAGCAGCGCTTCGGCGCCCGCGGGGTCGTCATTCTTGATCCGCTCGGGAATCGTGCGGGCAAGCCCCGCCGCAACGGGATCGCTGCTCACGGCATCGGCGCCGAGACGGCGCGGCGCGCTTCCCGCCCACGACAGGCGGTTTTGCAAGGGCAATGCCGGCAGGTCGGTCGCGCCGCGTTTCGTCGCGAGCCGGCCCAGTTGCTCGGCCTGCGGCAGGAAGGGCGAGCGCGACAGGATCGGCATGATGTCGGCGACTTCGGCGCGCGGGCTGTTCGCGGCGGTCAGCAGTTCGGCGCGCAAAAAGTCGGTGAGCGGGCCGTTGTCGCTACCGTCGAGCAGCGCCTTCGCATCGGCCCAGCGCTGGCCGCGGATCGCTGTGAGCACCTGCGTGTAAAGCTGCTTCTGCTTCGACGACAGGATGTCGGGCACCGTCTGCGGCGCCGGGACGAAATCGCGGCTTCCGGCATCGGCTGCGAAAGCCGGCGCGGCGGTGAGCGAAAGCACCACAGCGGCGCACGAGAGGAAGGTCCTGGTCATATTCTGCATCCGTCAACGTCCCCGGTTGAACAGTTTCAGGCTATCCCATGCCGCCGCTTTCTGGGCGGGGCGGGCCAGCAGCATCGCGGGATGCGCCACAGCCACAGCCTCCAATTTGCTGCCGTCTTGGTTAATATTCAGTAACTTTCCGCGCGCATCGGGCAGTGCGGTGGCCGCCGCCATGCGGACGATGTCGCTGCCGATCAGCAGCAGGCGTCCGGGCCGGGCCAGCCGCAGATGATGCCAGAGCAGGCGGTCGAGTTCGGCGGCTTCGGCGCCGTCGCAGCGGCCGCCGGCGGGACGGGTGACGGCAAGGCTGGCGACATAACAGTCGCCGCGCGCCATGCCGATCGCCTGAAGCATCGCGTCGAGCAGCTTGCCCGCGACGCCGGAGAAAAGCGTGCCGTCCTGCTGGTCGTCGATTTCGGGCAAGGCGGTAAGCAGCATCAGCGGCGCGCCGGCCTCTCCCGCCGGAAGCACGCGGCGCGCATCCCATTGACTGCCGGGCACCTCGTCGCTCGTCGCGAGCCAGCCCTGAAATGCCATCCAGTCGTCCGGAAACACGACCGGCCCCCTGGGTGCAGCGGCTTCGGGCACCTCTTGACGCTGGAGAGCGACGGGAAGCGGGGGCAATTCGGGCTCGGCGTCGGGTACGCGTTTCGGCCTGGCCGCCGCAGCGTCATTTGCGGGTGGCGCAACGAGCCAGCCCGCCGGTTCCTCGCCGACGAGCGCATCAACGCCCGCCAGTGACCACCAGTCGCTATAGCTTTCCGCCAGCAACGCAGAGTTTCGCCCACCCATGAAATTGTTTGAAACAGACAGTTGACGGGCGCGTCAATTGGCGGGCATCGCAAATCGTGACAGAATGAGCGCAGGGCACGATGAATGTCCGGCGTCGGGACGGCAGAAAGGGATTTGCGGTGAGCGAACGGGAATCGATGCCCTATGACGTGGTCATCGTCGGCGCAGGGCCGGCGGGGCTTTCGGCGGCGATCCGCCTCAAGCAGCTGGCGAACGAGGCCGGCAGCGAATTGTCGGTGTGCATCCTCGAAAAGGGATCCGAGGTCGGCGCGCACATCCTGTCGGGCGCGGTGATCGATCCCAAAGGGCTCGACGAGCTTTTGCCCGAGTGGCGGACGCAGGGCTGCCCGCTCGCCGAAGTGCCGGTCAACGACAACCAGCATTGGGTGTTGACCAAAAGCAGGAAGTTCAGCCTGCCGCACATCATCACGCCGCCCTTCATGCACAATGTCGGCACCTACACCGGCAGCCTCGGCAACCTCTGCCGCTGGCTCGCCGAACAGGCCGAGGGGCTGGGCGTCGAGATATTCCCCGGCTTTCCGGCGGCAGAAATTCTCTACAATGAGGATGGTTCGGTCAAAGGCGTCGCGACCGGCGACATGGGCATCGCGCGCGACGGCAGCCACAAGGCCGACTATGCCCCGGGCCTCGAACTCCACGCGAAATATACGTTTTTCGCCGAGGGCGTGCGCGGCCATCTGACCAAGATGATCAAGCCGCAGTTCGCGCTCGACGCGGACTGCGAGCCGCAGGTCTATGGCCTCGGCATCAAGGAGCTCTGGGATATTGATCCGGCAAATCACGCGCCGGGCCGCGTGATCCACACGCAGGGCTGGCCGCTCGACGAAAACGCCAATGGCGGAGGTTTCCTCTACCATCAGGCGAACGGGCAGGTCGCGCTCGGTTTCGTGACGTGGCTCAATTACCGCAACCCGCACATCTCCCCGTTCCAGGAGATGCAGAAGTGGAAGACGCACCCCGAGATCGCGAAGATCCTCAAGGGCGGCAAGCGCGTCTCCTATGGCGCGCGCGCGATCAGCGACGGCGGCTACCAGTCGGTGCCGAAGCTCGCTTTCCCGGGCGGCGCGCTGATCGGCGACAGCGCCGGTTTCCTCAACGTTCCCCGGATCAAGGGCACGCATACGTCGATGAAGTCGGGGATGATGGCGGCCGAGGCCGCCTTTGCTGCGGTCACCGCGGGCCGGTCGGGCGACACGCTCGACGCCTATCAGACGGCCTATGACGCGAGCTGGGTGAAGAAGGAACTGAGCGTCGTCCGCAACGTGCTGCCACTCGTCGAGAAATATGGCGATTTCTTCGGCACGATTCTGTCGGGCATGACGATGTGGCTCGAAACGCTGAAGATCAGGGTTCCCTTCACGATGAAGCATCATCCGGACAATGAAAGCCTCTATCGCGCCGACATCATGCCGAAACCGGACTATCCGAAACCCGACGGCGTGCTGACCTTCGACCGCCTGTCCTCGGTGTTCATCTCGAACACCAACCATGAGGAGGATCAGCCGGTTCATCTGCAGCTCAAGGACCCGTCGATCCCGGTCGAATATAATCTGCCGATGTTCGACGAGCCCGCGCAGCGCTATTGCCCGGCGGGGGTCTATGAAATCGTCGGCGAGGCCGAAGGCGATCCGAAGTTCGTGATCAACGCGCAGAATTGCGTCCACTGCAAGACCTGCGATATCAAGGACCCGACCCAGAACATCAACTGGGTCACTCCCGAAGGCGGCGGAGGCCCCAATTACCCGAATATGTAAGCTCGCGCGCCTGTTGCTGATCGCCGGCACGCTTGCCGCAGCGGCGCCGGCGTGGGCGGTCGACGACAATGGCGCGGCGCTCAACGCGCTCGTGCGGGCGCGGCTGGCGGAAGAGCGGGGCGAGCATGCAGCGGCGCTGTCGGCGCTGACCGCCGTATCGGGCGTTGCGCCCGATCTGCCCGGCCTGCGCGGACGGATTCTCGAGCAGGCGATCGAGGCGGGCGATCTCGAGGCGGCGCGGGCTGCCGCGCTGCGATTATGGACCGCGGGGGACCGGCGGTTCGATGCGCAGCTGGTGCTGATGGTCGACGCGATGCGCCGGTCGGACTGGAAAGCCGCGCGCGAATTCACGGCAGGGCGCGCCGACAAGGCGGGCGCCGACACGATCGCGCGGCTGATCCTTCCCACCGTCAACGCGTGGATCGATGTCGGCGCGCGCGAAAAATTTCCCGAGCGGCATTTGCTCGCGGCGAACAGCCGGACCCGGCCCGAGCCGACGCTGACGCTGCAGGTTGTGCTGGTGCAGATCGCTGCAAAGCGTGCCGACTCGGCCGCGGCGCTCGCCGACAGCATCACGCTGACCGACCGGACGAGCCAGCTCGTCGGCCTGCGCGTCGCGGCGACGCTCGACAAGGCCGGCGAAAGCGACGCGGCGGGCCGGCTGCGCGGACGGATCGCACTCGCGTCGGGACAGCGCGACGATCCGATGCTGCTTCTGCCCGACCAGCCCGTCGCGACGCCGCGCGCCGGCATCGCGCAATGGCTCGGCATTCTGGCGGACGGCCTTGCGCGCACGCCGAACGGCAGCGCAAAACTGCCTTTGCTGTTCGCGCGCACGGCTTATTGGCTCAACGAGCAGGACTGGGCGGTACGGGCGGCGCTGGTCGAGGCGCTCGACCGGAACGGGCAGGATGCCGACGCGATGGCGCTGCTCGCTACGGGACGAACCGCATTGCCGCCGGTCCTCATGATGCGGCGTGCCGAACTGATGGCCGATGCGGGCGACCTTGTGGGCGCGGCAGGGCTTGCCGAGACCGCGGCGAACGCGAATCCGGCGCGCAGCCTGCTTGTGCGCCTTGCCGATATCGCGCGGCGCTCGGACGATCCGGCGGCCGCGGCGCGTGCCTATGAGCGGCTCGAAGCCGCGCTGGGCGACGATGGGGACGACGGGGCGCTGCGCGGCACCTTGCTGATCGCGCGGGCCGAACTGCTGTTGCAGGCGGGGCAGTGGGATGCCGCTTCGCCGCTGATCGAAAAGGCGGTGGCGCTGCGCCCCGGCGATGCCTCGATCCTGAATTTCGCCGGCTATTCGGCGCTCGAACGGCGCAGGGACGTGAAGCAATCACTCGCGCGGATCGAGGAAGCGTGGCGACAGGAACCGCAGAATGCCAGCATCAGCGACTCGCTCGGCTGGGCCTATTTCCTGACCGGACGCACCGACGATGCGATCAAGCTGCTCGAAAAGGCGCAGGCGGGCGAGCCCGAAAATGCGGTGATCGTCGAACATTTGGGCGATGCCTATTGGCAGGCGGGGCAGAAATTCCGGGCGCGCTACACATGGCGCGCGGCGGCGCTGCTGGCCGAGGCGGAGATGGCAACGCGGCTGGAAGCCAAGCTGCGCGACGGGCTGACCCCCGCGACGACCGCGCCATGACGGCGTTTCGCGAGACCGGCTGGGCCAAGATCAACCTTGCGCTGCACGTCAGGCGGCGGCGGGCCGACGGCTATCACGAAATCGAGACGCTGTTCGCCTTTGTGGACGGCGGCGATGCGATCGCTGCCGGGCTGGCGGATACCGACACTCTGACGATAGACGGCGAATTCGGCGAAGGGCTGAGCCCGGGCAGCGACAATCTGGTGATGAAGGTGTTGACGCTCCTCCGGGACCGCTACGGCGCCGACCGCGTACCGTCACTGGCGGTGACGCTGACGAAGGCGCTTCCCGTTGCGGCGGGGATCGGCGGCGGCTCGGCCGATGCCGCGGCGATGGCACGGCTCATCCGGGCGCATTTCCTGCCCGAGATCGGCGATACGACGCTGGCGCGGCTCGTGAGCCCGCTCGGTGCCGATATCGCCGCCTGCGTCGCAAGCGAGGCGTGCCTTGGCGTCGGCGTCGGCGAAGAACTGAGCGCGGTTCCGGGGCTGCAGCTCGGCGGGACGCCGGTGCTGCTCGTCAATCCGCGGCAGCCGGTAACGACGGGGCCGGTGTTCGCCGCATGGGACGGGATCGATCGCGGCCCCTTGTTCACCGGCGCTGATCTGCGCGCGCAGCTGCTGGGCGCGCGCAACGATCTGCAGCGGCCCGCCGTTGCGCAATGCCCGGCGATTGCCGATATCCTGCTCGAACTCGGCGCACTGCGCCCGTGGCTGACCCGTATGTCGGGGTCGGGCGCAACCTGTTTTGCGCTGTTTGACGCGGCGGCGGGGCGCGACGCGGCGGCGGCGGCGCTTGCGGACCGGCATCCCGACTGGTGGCTGATGGCAGGAGCATTGCGGTGAGTGAGGCGTGGCGGCAGATCGGCGAAGCGCGGGCGGGCGGCATCCTGCTGGTCGCCGATCATGCTTCGAACCTTGTGCCCGGGGATATCGATCTCGGCATCGATCCCGCGCTGCTCCGCAACCATATCGCGATCGATATCGGTGTAGCGGAGATCGCGGCGCTGCTCGTCGAGAGCGGCGCGGTCGATGCCGCGATCCTCGGCGGCGTGTCGCGGCTCGTCGTCGACTGCAACCGCGACGAGGATGCGCCGGGCGTGCTGCCGATTGCGAGCGATGGCCATGCGGTACCGGGCAATGCGCTCGACGACGCCGCGCGCGAGGCGCGGCTCGCACGCTTCTTCCGGCCCTATCACGATCATATTGCCGCGACGATCGCGGCGCAGCGGCCCGCGATGATCCTGTCGCTGCACAGCTTCACACCCTCGCTTGCGGCGCATCCCGATCAGGCGCGGCCGTGGCATGTCGGCGTGCTCTATAACGAGGACGACCGGCTGGCGGGCGCAGCAATCGCCGCGCTGGAGGCCGAGGATATGGTCGTCGGCGACCAGCAGCCCTATTCGGGCAAGCTGCTCAACGCGACGATGAACCGCCATGCCGAAGCGAATTCCATCCCTTATGTCGGGATCGAGATGCGGCAAGATCTGATCGGCGACACTGCCGGGCAGGCGCTGTTCGCCGAACGGCTTTCTCGCATGTGCAGCAAAGTTGCATTGAATCTGGCCGAATAGGCGTGTAGAGGCGCGTCTCTTCGCTTATTCTTGAAATAAAATTATCAGGATTGCCCAAAAATGCCTTCATATCGTTCGCGCACTACCACCCACGGCCGCAATATGGCGGGTGCGCGCGGCCTCTGGCGCGCGACCGGGATGAAGGACAGCGACTTCGGCAAGCCGATCATCGCGGTGGTCAACAGCTTCACCCAGTTCGTGCCGGGGCACGTCCATCTG
>JAGHZY010000036.1 GCA_017745175.1 Sphingopyxis sp.
GCAATGTGCGTCGACCGCGCCCGGCGGCGGCGTATAGCGCGGTTTCGACGGGCTGCCGTGCCAGCTTGTGATCCGCTCGCTCATCCGAAAACCACTCCGTCCATCAACTTGCGCGCGGTGCGCAGCAGCGCCGCCGATTGCACTGCGCCGTCGTCGTCCAGTTCGAGGATGCAGCTCATTTCGCCGGTCGGATGCTCGACCGACAGCGTCTTGCGGCGGCCCGGCGACACCTTGGCAACCTCGGCGGCGGGCGATCCCTCGATCAGGCAGGCGGTCGCGACGCTGACCGCGCCGAGCACGCCGATCGTGGCGTGCGCGCGGTGCGGGATGAAGCTGCGCACGGTGACCGCGCCGCCGCCGCGCGGCGGGGCGACCAGCATCATCTTCGGCACCGATTTCCCGCGCACATCGCCAAGGTTCATTCGTTCGCCGACCGCCAGCCGGATCGCCTCGATCCGCGCCTTGAGTCCGGCATTGGCGTCGAGGCTTTCGCGGTCCTCATAGCCGGTGATGCCGACGTCGGCGGCCTTCATCACGACGCACGGCATGCCATTGTCGATCAGCGTGACGGCGACGCCCTCGACCGCCTCGACCGCCAGCCCGGTGGGGAGCAGCGCGCCGCAGGACGATCCCGCCGTGTCGCGAAATTCGATCGGGACCGGCGCATGCGTCCCGGGCACCCCGTCGATCCGCGCCGCGCCGTCATAGGTCACTTGCCCGCCGGGGGTCGCAACCGTCGCGACCGCGACCTGCCCGGTATTTTCCATGAAGATGGTGACGCGCGTTTCGTCGCCGGTCGCGGCGACGAGGCCGCGTTCGATCGCGAAGGGGCCGACCCCGGCGAGGATATTGCCGCAATTCTGCGCGTCGCTGACGATCGCCTGATCGACGAAGACCTGCAGGAACAGATAGTCGACGTCGACGCCTGCGCGCGTCGATCTGGTGACCACTGCGACCTTGCTGGTCAGCGGGTCGGCGCCGCCCATGCCGTCGATCTGCACCGGGTCGGGCGAACCCATGATGCGCAGCAGCAACGCGTCGCGCGCGGCGGTATCGCGCGGCAGGTCATCGCTCAGGAAATAACCGCCTTTGGACGTTCCGCCGCGCATCCACATGCACCGCGTGCCGTCAGACATATTTCAGCCCCATCTCGGCGAGTTTCTCGCGCATCTTGTACATGTCGAGGCCCAGCTCGCCGGCGGCCAGACGCGCGCGCTTGTCGGCCTCGTTGGCTTCGCGCGCTTCGGCGGCCTGTGCCACCTCGGCCGCCTTCGCCCGCGGCACGACGACGACCCCGTCGTCGTCGGCGACGATCACGTCGCCCGCCTCGATCGCCGCGCCCGCGCAGACCACGGAGACGTTCACCGATCCCAGCGAGGCCTTGATCGTTCCCTGCGCAAACACCGCCTTCGACCAGACGGGAAAGCTCATTTCGGTGAGGTCGCGTACGTCGCGGATGCCTGCGTTGATCACCAGCCCCTTGCAGCCGCGCGCCTGCGCCGAGGTCGCGAGCAGGTCACCGAAATAGCCGTCCTCGCAGGGACTCGTCGGCGCGATGACCAGGATGTCGCCGGCCTTGAGCTGCTCGATCGCGACATGCACCATCCAATTGTCGCCCGGCGGCGCCGAAATGGTGACCGCGCTGCCTGCAACCCGCGCGCCGGCGTAGATCGGACGCATCGAGCTGGCGAGCAGTCCGGTGCGGCCCTGCGCCTCGTGCACCGTCGACACGCCGCAGCGTTCGAGCGCCGCGATGACGTCCGCGTCGACGCGTTCGATATTCTGGACGACGATACCGCTCATAGGAGTCTCCGGCGCAAGCCCCTGTCCATCGGGGGCAGTTGATCGAGCATGTCTAGGAAAGCCGCCCGGGAAAAGACATTCGGAAGTTTGAAACCGATATAAGGTCATGCTAATTCATCATCCTTATGCTCTGGCAGTTCAACCTTCGCCACCTGCGCGCGGTATCGGCGGTCACCCGGCTGGGCAGCATCTCGTCGGCGGCGCAGGCGATCAGCATCACCCAGCCGGCGATCACGCAGGCGGTGGCGCGGCTCGAACAGCTGCTCGGCCTGCCGCTGTTCGGGCGGCGGCCCGACGGCATGGAGCCCACCGCCGCGGCGCTGCAATTGTCGGCGCGTATCGACGCCGCGCTCGCCTATGTCGGCAGCAACCGCGTCACGATGGCGCAGGTGCGGGCGCTGCTCGCGCTGGGCGAGGTGGGCAGCTACAGCGCCGCAGCGGTGCTGACGGGGCTGTCGCAGCCATCGCTGCACCGCGCGATCGGTGATCTCGCGCTCGTGCTGCGGCGCGCGATGGTCGAGCGGCGGGGGCGCGGCATCGCCTTCACCGACGGCGGGCGCAAGACGCTGCGCGCCTTTCGCCTCGCGCGCGCCGAGCTCGAGGCGGGGCTCGCCGAGATGGAGGCGCTGAAGGGCGCCGAGACGGGACGGATCGCGATCGGCGCGATGCCCTTGTCGCGGGCGCGCGTGCTGCCCGCTGCGATCGCCGCCTTCCACCGCGACTATCCCGATGCGCGGATCAGCGTGATGGAAGGCGCGTGGCACGAGCTGGTCGAGCCGCTGCGCGACGGGGCGATCGACGTGATGGTCGGCGCGCTCCGTGCCCTGGCGCCCGGCGACGACCTCGCCCAGCAGTCGCTGTTCGGCGATCATCCGGTCGTCCTGGGGAGGGCGGGTCATCCGGCGCTGCGTACGGCGGTCCGCGACTGGTCCGCACGCTTGCCCGTGCTCGCCGGTTTTCCATGGATACTTCCCGAGACGGGGACGCCGCTGCGTGCGCAATGGGCGCGGCTTTTCGACGCTGCGGGCCTTGCAAGGCCCGTGGTTCCGATCGCCTGTGGCTCGGTGATGATGATCCGCCAGATCATGCTCGACAGCGATTTCCTGACCCTGTTGTCGCGCGATCAGGTGACGGTCGAACTGGAGGCAGGATGGCTGGAAGTGGTGGCCGAGTTGCCCGCCGACACGGTACGCGACATCGGCCTGACGCGCCGTGCGGCGTGGCGACCGACCGCGATGCAGGCGGCCTTTCTGCATCACCTCGAATCGGCGGCGCGTCGCTGATCGGCGTCGCCGGCCGGTTCCGCCCGTTGCGCTGAAGAATTAGGTAAAACTTATGGATCGCCGCCGCTTCCGATTGGTCGCACGCGCGCCGGTTTGGCAGGGTAGCCGCAATGACACAGATGCTGACCCTGATCGGCTTTGGAGAGGCTGGCTCGACCTTTGCCCGCGCCGCGGGCTGGGAAGGCGATGCGCGCGCCTTTGACATTCGCCCGGTCGATTTCGACGCCGCCGCGGTCCGGGGATGCGCTTCGCTTGCCGAGGCGCTGGCCGGCGCGCCGTCGGTCCTCAGCGTGGTCACCGCCGACAATTCCCTTGCGGTTGCGCAGGAAGCCGCAGCGCTGATCGCACCCGGCACATTTTTCTTCGACATGAATTCGGTCGCCCCCGACACCAAGCGTGCGGCAGCGGCGGCGATCGCCGCGTCGGGCGCGCTTTATGTCGATGTTGCGGTGATGGCGCCGGTCAATCCGTCGCGACTGGCGACGCCCCTGCTCTTGTCGGGACCCGACGCCGAAGCGGGGGAGGCGGCGCTCGCGGCGCTGGGTTTCACCAATTTGCGGATCGTCGGCGATGTCGTCGGGCGCGCCTCGACGATCAAGATGCTGCGTTCGGTGATGTACAAAGGCGTCGAGGCGTTGACCGCCGAATGTCTGGTCGCGTGCGAACGCGCCGGCGTGACCGACGAGGTGCTGGGCAGCTTCGGCAACGACTGGGCGACCGGCGCCGACTATCGGCTCGACCGGATGCTGGCGCATGGTCTGCGCCGTGCGGCCGAAATGGCCGAAGCGGCGCAGACGCTGTCGTCGCTGGGCGTGTCGCCGATGCTCACCGAGGGGACGGTCGGCTGGCAGCAGGCGATCGGCGACCTTGCGATTTCACCCGTGCCCGACGGCTTGCAGGCCAAGCTCGGCGCAATAATCGGAAAAATGCCATGATTATCGATTGTCACGGCCATTATACGGTGCTGCCCAAGGCGCACGACGCGTGGCGCGAGGAGCAGAAGGCGGCGTACAAGGCGGGTGTTCCGGCGCCGCCCTATCCGGGGATTTCCGACGCCGAGATCCGCGAGACGATCGAGGCGAACCAGCTGCGGCTGATCAGGGAACGCGGCGCCGACATGACGATCTTTTCGCCGCGTGCCTCGGCGATGGCGCCACACGTCGGCGACGAGGGGGTCGCGACCGAATGGGCGTATCGCTGCAACAATCTGATCGCGCGCGTCGTCGACCTGTTTCCCGAAACCTTTGCCGGTGTGTGCATGCTGCCGCAATCGCCGGGCGCCGACATGAGCGCAAGTATCGACGAGCTTGAACGCTGCGTTACCCGGCTCGGCTTTATCGGTTGCAACCTGAACCCCGATCCGGGTGGCGGGCATTTCACCCACCCGCCGCTGACCGACCGCTACTGGTATCCCTTCTACGAGAAGATGGTCGAGCTCGATGTCCCGGCGATGATCCACGTCTCGGGCAGCTGCAACCCGGCGATGCATGCGACCGGCGGCTATTATATCGCCGCCGATACCATCGCCTTCATGCAGCTTCTCGAAGGCGATCTCTTCGCCGACTTTCCGACGCTCAGGTTCATTATCCCGCACGGCGGCGGTGCGGTGCCCTATCATTGGGGGCGCTATCGCGGGCTCGCCGACATGCTGAAAAAGCCGTCGCTCGACACGCACCTCATGAACAACATCTTTTTCGACACCTGCGTCTATCACCAGCCCGGGATCGATCTGCTCGCGGACGTGATCGACAACAGGAACATATTGTTCGGATCCGAAATGGTCGGCGCCGTGCGCGGGATCGACCCGACGACGGGTCATTATTTCGACGATACCAAGCGTTACGTCGATGCGCTCGATATCGGCGACGAAGAGCGTCGCATGATTTTTGAAGGCAATGCGCGCCGGGTCTTTCCCCGGCTCGACGCCCGGTTGAAGGAGCAGGGCCGGTGAAACAGGATATTCACGAATATCTGGCCGAATTGGAGGATATTCCCGGAACGCGGGTGTTCACTGCGGCGCGGGCGCGCCGGGGCTATTGGCTCAACCAGTTCGCGATGAGTCTGATGAAGCCTGAAAATCGCGAGCGATGGAAGGCCGGCGAGCGCCAATATCTCGAAGACTGGCCGATGACCGCCGAACAGAAGGAGGCGATCCTCGCGCGCGATTATAATCGCTGCCTCGACCTCGGCGGCAATGTCTATTTTCTCGCCAAGGTCTTCTCGACCGATGGCCTGAGCTTCGCCGAGGCGGTGTCGACGATGACCGATATGAGCTTCCCCGAATATCGCGACATGATGCTGCAAGGCGGACGCCCGCCCGAGGGCAATCGATCGATCAAGGGAGGCTATTGAAATGGCGCGCATTACCGCCGGAGTCGGGTCCAGCCATGTGCCGTTGCTGGGCGTCGCGGTCGATCAGGGCAAGACCGGCGACGATTATTTCGGCCCGATCTTCGCGGGCTATGAATGGACCCGGCAATGGGAAAGCGACACCGCAAGGCCCGACGTCGTGATCCTCGTCTATAACGACCACGCCTCGGCATTCGACATGAAGGTGATCCCGACCTTCGCCATCGGCTGCGGCGAACGCTACAAGGCGGCCGACGAGGGGTGGGGGCCGCGGCAGGTTCCCGACGTCGAGGGGCACGCCGACCTTGCCTGGCACATCGCCCAGAGCCTGATCCTCGACGATTTCGACATGACGATCATCAACGAAATGGACGTCGACCACGGCCTGACCGTCCCGCTGTCGATGATGTTCGGTACGCCCGACAAATGGCCGGTGAAGGTCGTCCCGCTGGCGGTCAATGTCGTCACCTACCCGGTCCCGTCGGGCAACCGTTGCTGGGCGCTGGGCGAAGCGATCGCACGCGCCGTGGCAAGCTTCCCCGAGGATCTGAACGTCCAGATATGGGGGACGGGGGGCATGAGCCACCAGCTCCAGGGACCGCGCGCGGGCCTGCTCAATCGCGAGTGGGATAACAGATTCCTCGACGCGCTGGTCGGCGACAGTGACGCCGCGCGCCATATTCCGCACATCGAATATCTGCGCGAAACGGGCAGCGAGGGGATCGAGATGGTGATGTGGCTGGTGATGCGCGGCGCGCTGGGTGCGAAGACGCGCTGCCTGCATCGTCATTACCACATCCCGTGCAGCAACACCGCGATCGGGCATATCGTCCTCGAACCGGCCGAATAGCGCGAAAGCCGAACGGCGCGTGGCGCCCAAGCAAAATGGAGAATGACATGCGTATCGCTCTCGCCGGTGCCGGCGCCTTTGGCGAAAAACATCTCGACGGGCTGAAGCTGATCGACGGCGTTGAAATCGTTTCGATCATCAGCCGGACCGCCGATCAGGCCGCCGCGGTCGCCGCCAGATATGGCGCGCGGCACAGCTCGACCGAGCTGGCGGATGCGCTGGCGCGCGACGATGTCGATGCGGTGATCCTGTGCACCCCGACCCAGATGCACGCGGCGCAGGCGATCGCCTGCATGGACGCGGGCAAGCATGTGCAGGTCGAAATTCCGCTCGCCGACAGCTGGGCCGAGGCCGAGGCGGTGCTGGCCAAGCAGAAGGAAACCGGGCTCGTCTGCATGGTCGGGCATACGCGGCGGTTCAATCCGTCGCACCAATATGTCCACAACAGGATCGTCGCGGGCGAGTTCAATATCCAGCAGATGGACGTTCAGACCTATTTCTTTCGCCGCAAGAATATGAACGCCAAGGGCGAGCCGCGCAGCTGGACCGATCATCTGCTCTGGCACCACGCCGCGCACACCGTCGACCTTTTTGCTTACCAGGCGGGCCCGATCGTCCAGGCCAATGCGATCGAAGGCCCGCACCATCCCGACCTCGGGATCGCGATGGACATGTCGATCCAGCTGAAGGCCGCGTCGGGGGCGATCTGTACGCTGTCATTGTCCTTCAACAACGACGGGCCGCTCGGCACCTTCTTCCGTTATATCGGCGATACGGGCACCTATATCGCGCGCTACGACGATCTGGTGACCGGCAAGGAAGAGGTGATCGACGTCAGCCACGTCGATGTCAGCATGAACGGCATCGAATTGCAGGATCGCGAATTCATTGCCGCGATCCGCGAGGGGCGCGAGCCGAACAGCTCGGTCGCGCAGGTGCTGCCCTGCTACAAGGTGCTGCACGACCTCGAACAGCAATTCTGACCGGTGAAGACGCAGGTCGTCATTATTGGCGCCGGCCCGGCCGGACTGCTCCTCGGCCATCTGCTCCGTGCCGAGGGGGTCGACTGCGTGATCGTCGAGCGGGCCGCGGCGGATTATGTGCTCGGCCGGATCCGCGCGGGGGTGCTCGAACGGACGACCACCGATCTGCTCGAACGGCTCGGCATCGACGAACGGCTGCATCGCGAAGGGCTGCGCGAAGAGGGATTCTGCCTGGCCGACGGCGAACGGCTGATCCGCATCGACACCTTCGGTCTGACCGGCAAGCATGTCACCGTCTATGGCCAGACCGAAGTGACGCGCGACCTGATGGACGCCGCCCCCGAACGCGGCCTCGAAATCATCTATGAAGCCGAAGACGTCGCGCTCCATGCCATCGACGGCGACGCGCCCTATGTCAGCTTTATCAGGGACGGCAGCGAGCGGCGGATCGACGCGCGCTTCATTGCCGGCTGCGACGGCTATCACGGCCCGTCGCGCCGGGCGATCCCGGCGTCGGCGGCGCGCGAATATGAACGCGTCTATCCGTTCGGCTGGCTCGGCATATTGGCCGATGTCGCGCCGTGCCACGACGAGCTGATCTACGCCAATCATGCGCGCGGCTTCGCGCTCGCCTCGATGCGGTCCAAGTCGCGCAGCCGCTATTATATCGATGTGCCGCTGACCGAACGGGTCGAGGACTGGTCCGACGATCGGCTGTGGGACGAGCTGGCGATCCGCCTCGGTCCCGAGGCTGCGGCGCGCATCACCCGTGGGCCCGCGATCGAAAAGAGCATCGCGCCGCTGCGTTCCTATGTGTTCGAACCGATGCGCCATGGCAGCCTGTTTCTCGCGGGCGACGCGGCGCATATCGTCCCGCCGACCGGTGCCAAGGGGCTCAATCTCGCCGCGTCGGACGTATCCTATCTGGCCGATGCGCTGACCCGTCATTTTTGCCGCGGCGAGCAGGACGGCATCGCCGCCTATTCGGCGAAGGCGCTGGCGCGCGTCTGGAAGGCCGAGCGCTTCAGCTGGTCGCTGACCAAGCTGATGCACCGGTTCCCCGATGATGGCCCGTTCGAGCGGCAGATGCAGATGGCCGAACTCGACTATATCGCCTCGTCGCGCGCGGCACAGACGGCGATCGCCGAAAATTACGTCGGACTGCCGCTGTGACCCTTGGCGCTACGGCCTCAGGCCGCGAGCGCGAGCCGACGTTCGGCGGATTTGATCGTGTTTTCCAGCAGCATCGTCACGGTCATCGGCCCGACGCCGCCCGGCACCGGGGTGATGGCGGCCGCCTTGCGGCGCACCCCCTCGAAATCGACGTCGCCGGTGATGCGGCCGTCGGCCAGGCGGTTGATGCCGACGTCGATCACGACCGCGCCATGTTTGACCATCTGCGGCACGATCAGCCCGGGGACGCCGGCGGCAACGACCAATATGTCGGCGAGGATCGTATATTGGGCGAGGTCGCGCGTCTTGGCGTGGCAGATCGACACGGTCGCATCGCGCGCCATCAGCATCAGCGCCATCGGTTTGCCGACGATGTTGCTCGCGCCCACGACCACGACATTCTGCCCTTCGACCGGAATGCCTTCATGCTCGAGCAGCTTGACGACACCATAGGGGGTGCAGGGGGAAAAGACGGTGCTGCCGGTGACCAGCCCGCCGACATTATAGAGGTGGAACCCGTCGACGTCCTTTTCGGCCGAGATCGTCTCGAGCACGCGCGCCATGTCGATATGTGGCGGCAGCGGCAACTGGACCAGGATGCCATGCACATCGGGATCGGCGTTCAGCTCGACGATACGGCCCAGCAGCTCGGCATTGCCGATCGACACCGGCAGATGCTCGGCAAAGGAACGGATGCCGACCGCCGAACAGGCCTTGATCTTGCGTCCGACATAGACGGCGGAGGCCGGATCCTCGCCGACGAGCAGGACCGCGAGCCCGGGTGTCACGCCATGCCCGGCGAGCGCCGCGACCCGGTCCGCAAAGCCGGTGCGCATCGCTTTCGCGAGCGCCAGGCCGTCAATGATCTTCGCCGTCATCCGATCCTCCATCTTGTATGCAATGCATACAAATTGCAGCGCGATCCGTCAAGGAAATGGCGGACGGCGCGCGATGCGGGGCCGGGATGCGATTGCCAGCGCCGGGCAAATATGATCGTATGTGACACAAACCAATAGCGACCGATTCGAGCATGGATGGGTCGTGCGAAAAACCATTGAGAGGATGACGCGATGAACGACATGACCCCCATCGATTACCAGCAGAGCGCCTATTCGATGGCGGCGAAGACATTCCTGTCGCGCGCGCCCAAATTGTTCATCGACAATGAATGGACCGCCTCCTCGCACGATGCGACGATCGGGGTCGAGGATCCGTCGTCGGGCAGGGAAATCTGTCGCATCGTCGATGCATCCGACCGCGATGTCGACCGCGCGGTGGCCGCGGCGCGCACCGCGTTCGACGACGGCCGCTGGACCGGCCTGCCGCCGATCCGGCGCGAGCGGATCATCAACCGCCTTGCCGACCTGCTCGAAGCGCACGCCGACGAATTTGCCGAGATCGAGGCGATCGACAATGGCAAGCCCAAGGGGATGGCGGCGGCGGTCGACGTGCCCGGCGCGATCAGCCAGCTGCGCTTCATGGCGGGGTGGGCGTCGAAACTGAACGGCGAAGTGATCCAGCCCTATACCATGCCGACAGGCGCGGTGTTCGGCTATACGCTCCGCGAGCCGGTCGGCGTCGCCGCGCAGATCGTTCCGTGGAATTTTCCGCTGCTGATGGCATGCCTGAAGATCGCGCCGGCGCTGGCCGCGGGTTGCACGCTGGTGCTGAAACCCGCCGAACAGACCCCGCTCACCGCGCTGCGCCTCGCCGACCTCGTCGCCGAAGCGGGCTTCCCGGCGGGAGTCATCAACATCATCACCGGTTATGGCCACACCGCGGGCGACCGTATGGTCAAGCATCCCGACGTCGACAAGGTGGCGTTCACCGGATCGACCGAGATCGGCAAGCTGATCAACCGCAACGCGACCGATACGCTGAAGCATGTGACGCTCGAACTCGGCGGAAAGTCGCCGGTCGTGATCATGCCCGACGTCGATGTGGCGCAGGTGGCGCCCGGCGCGGCGGGGGCGATCTTCTTCAATTCGGGGCAGGTGTGCATCGCGGGCTCGCGGCTGTTCGCGCACCGCTCGATCTTTGATCAGGTGATCGAGGGGGTCGCCGCGACCGCGCCCTTCTGGGCCCCGCGCCCGTCGCTCGATCCGCAGGCGCATGCCGGGCCTTTGGTGTCGAAGGAACAGTTCGATCGCGTGATGGGCTATATCGAGGCGGGCAAGCGCGACGGCGCCAGCGTCGCGATGGGCGGCGATGCGCCCGTCGCCGACGGCTATTATGTCAACCCGACGGTGCTGGTCGACGTCAACCCGCAAATGAGCGTCGTGCGCGAGGAGATTTTCGGGCCGGTCGTCGTTGCGCAGCGCTTCGACGACCTCGACGAAGTGGCGAAAGCGGCGAATGATACCTGCTTCGGGCTGGGCGCGGGCGTGTGGACCAAGGACGTCGCGGTGATGCACAAGCTCGCGGCGAAGATCAAATCGGGCACCGTCTGGGGCAATTGCCACGCGGTGATCGACGCCGCGCTGCCCTTTGGCGGCTTCAAGGAATCGGGGATCGGCCGCGAACAGGGCCGCCAGGGCATTGAAGCCTATCTTGAGACCAAGTCGGTCATCATCCAGCTATAATCCATTGGCCCGGGATCGCCGGCCTGTCGAAAGCGCCCCATGATCGATCTTGCCAAAATCAAAGCCATCGACGTGCATGTGCACGCCGAAATATCGTGCCACGATCCCGAGGATCCGGTGATGGGGCGCTTTTTCGACGCCGCTTCGGCCTATTTCAAGGCGCCGCGCGAGCGGCCGAAAATTCCGGAGATCATCGAACTCTATCGCGAACAGCAGATCGCCTTTTGCCTGTTCACCGTCGATTGCGAGAGCGGCATCGGCGCGAAGCGCGTCTCCAACTACGAGATCGCCGAACATGCGGCGCGGAACAGCGATATCTGCATCGCCTTCGCGTCGATCGATCCGCACAAGGGCAAGCTCGGCGCGCGCGAGGCGCGCGACCTGATCGAGAATTACGGGGTAAGGGGCTTCAAGTTCCATGGCATCATGCAGGACGCGCATCCCGCCGACCGCATGGCCTATCCGATTTACGAGGTGATCGCCGAATATGGGCTGCCGGCGATCTTTCACACCGGCCATTCGGGGATGGGGACGGGGATGCGCGGCGGCGGCGGAGTCCGGCTCAAATGGGGCCAGCCGATCCTGATCGACGATGTCGCGGTCGATTTCCCCGACATGAAGATCATCCTCGCGCATCCCAGCTGGCCGTGGGTCGACGAAAGCCTGTCGATGGCGCTGCACAAGGACAATGTCTTCATCGACCTGTCGGGGTGGAGCCCCAGATATTTTCAGCCGCAGATCATCCAATATGCCAATGGCCAGCTTCGCAAGAAGATGCTGTTCGGCAGCGATTTCCCGCTGATCCATCCGCAAAAATGGATCGAGGCCGCACGGCAGGTCGGTTTCAGGGAAGAGGTGCTCCCGGGTATCATGAAGGATAATGCGGCGCGGCTGCTCGGCCTCGCCTGACGGTTTTTACCGGCCACGCGCGGTCATTGCGGCTGTCCTGTCACAAGCCCCTCCGCTGAAGGGGAGGGGCTTGATTCCGGCAAAACCGCAAGGCGCTAATCCCGGAACACCACGGTCTTGTTGCCGTTGACGAGAACCCGGTCCTCAAGGTGATAATGGACCGCGCGTGCAAGCACGCGGCGTTCGATGTCGCGCCCCTTGCGGACAAGATCGTCAGGTGAATCGGCATGGCTGATCGCTTCGACATCCTGATGGATGATCGGACCTTCATCGAGGTCGGCGGTGACATAATGGCCGGTCGCGCCGATCATCTTCACGCCGCGGTCGAACGCCTGATGATAGGGCTTGGCGCCCTTGAAGCCGGGCAGGAAGCTGTGGTGGATGTTGATGCAGCGCCCCGACAGGAAGGCCGCGAGGTCGTCGGACAGGATCTGCATATAGCGCGCGAGCACGACGAGTTCGGCTCCCGTCTCGTCGATCAGCGCCTTGATCTGCGCCTCCTGCTGCGCCTTCGTGTCCCTGGTGACCGGCAGATGGTGGAAGGGGACGTCGCCGATCAGCGAGATTTTCAACGCCTCGCGCGGGTGGTTGCAGATGATGCCGACCACCTCCATCGGCAATTCGCCGATCCGCTGGCGATACAGAAGATCGCCGAGGCAATGATCGAACTTCGACACCATCAGCATCACCTTGCGGCGGTCGGCGGTGCCGCGCAGCGTCCAGGTCAGGGCATTGGCTTCGGCGAAATAGGCAAAGGCGGCGCGCAGGCGCCCGGCGTCGGCGTTCGCTGCCAGCGAAAAGACGACGCGCATGAAAAAGCGGCGCGATTCGGCGTCGTTGAACTGCTGCGATTCGTCGATGTTCCCGCCGTTGTCGGCGAGAATGCGGGTGACGCCCGCGACCAGCCCGGGACGATCGTCGCACGAAAGCGTCAGGATATAGCGATTTTCCGACATGACAGGGTCACTCTCCTCAAATTATTGTTTGTGTTGCATACAAAGATTGATATGTATTGCATATAGATTTTTGGAAATGGGAGAGGCGATTCATGTCGGCAAAAAATCTGGAGCAGGTCCTGGCGGCTGCGGGAAACACGGTGGATATGCTGCGCAATTCGCAGCTTGGTGCCTATGTCTATCCCGTCGTCGCGCCCGAATTTCACAATTGGCGCGACGAACAGTGGGCGTGGCAGCACAGCGCGGTGCTGTTCGACCAGTCGCACCACATGGTGAACCTCTATATCCGCGGCAAGGACGCGCTCCGCCTGCTCACCGAAACGATGATCAACTCGCCCAAGGGCTGGGGGGTGAACAAGGCCAAGCAATATGTGCCGACGACGCCCTATGGCCATGTCATCGGCGACGGCATCATCTTCTGGCTCGCCGAAGAGGAGTTCGTCTATGTCGGACGTGCGCCCGCGTCGAACTGGCTGCGCTTCCAGGCCGCAACCGGCGGTTATGACGTCGAGCTCGAACTCGACGACCGTTCGCCGATGCGCCCGATGGGCAAGCCCGTCACCCGCTCGTGCTGGCGTTTCCAGATCCAGGGGCCCAAGGCGTGGGCGATCATCGAGAAATTGCACGGCGGCCCGCTCGAACAGCTCCGCTTCTTCAACATGTCGACGATGAACATCGCCGGCAAGACGATCCGCACGCTGCGCCACGGCATGTCGGGCGCACCGGGTCTCGAAATCTGGGGTCCGTACGAGGAGCAGGAAGAGGTTCGCGCCGCTATCCTCGAGGCGGGCAAGGAGTTCGGCATCGTGCCGTGCGGCAGCCGCGCCTACCCCTCGAACACGCTCGAATCGGGCTGGATCCCGTCGCCGCTGCCGGCCATCTACACCGGCGACAAGCTGAAATCCTATCGCGAATGGCTGGGCGCCGACAGCTATGAGGCAACCGGATCGATCGGCGGCAGCTTCGTGTCGGACAATATCGAGGATTATTATCTCAACCCGTGGGAACTGGGCTACGGCCCCTTCGTCAAGTTCGACCATGATTTCCACGGCCGCGAAGCGCTCGAGGCGCTCAATCCCGCCGAGCAGCGCGCCAAGGTGACGCTCGCTTGGCATCCCGACGACATGGCGAAGATCATGGCCTCTCTGTTCGATCCCGACGGCGACCAGTATAAATTCTTCGACGTGCCGCTCGCCAACTATGCCTCGTCCAACTATGATCGCGTCGTCGATGCCGGCGGCCGGACGGTCGGCCTCTCGATGTTCACCGGCTACAGCTTCAACGAAAAGCAGGCACTGAGCCTCGCGACCGTCGATCACGAAATCCCGGTCGGCACCGAATTGCGCGTCGTCTGGGGCGAAGAGAATGGCGGCACCCGCAAGACGACGGTCGAGCGGCACAAGCAGATTGAAGTGCGCGCCGTCGTGAGTCCGGTGCCCTACAGCCGCGTTGCGCGTGAAACCTACGCCGAAGGCTGGCGCACCCAGCGCTGAACCGGCCGCGCTATCCCCGCCGCGTCGATCATCGGCGCAGCGAGGGTCGCCGCCGCCTGACGAGGAGGGCCGAATGACGGTACCCCTGATCCACCCCAATTGGGCGAGGCCGCCGGTCAGCATGACCGACGGATATTCGCTGGAAATCACCGCGAAGGACGTCGCCGCGCTGCGCGAGGCGGCGCCGCTTGTCCCGGCCGAAACGCCGGTCGCGATCACCTTTCTGCCTGGCGAGGAAGCGCAGGCGCGTATCGCCGCCGCGGTCGCGGTGCGCGAGCTCGGCTTTGAACCGATGCCGCATTTCTCGGCGCGGCGGATCGTCTCGCACGACGAGTTCGAAACCTATCTGGCGGCGGTCGCACAGGAGGCGGGGGTGCAGCGCTGCTTCATCGTCGCGGGCGATCCGCCCGAGCCGCAGGGGCCGTTTTTCGATACGTCGGCGCTGATCGCCACGGGCGCCTTCGAACGCGCGGGCATCAGGGCGATCGGCGTCGGCGGCCATCCCGAAGGCCATCCGGTGATGTCGCCGGCCGAATGCTGGCAGGTGCTGGAACGCAAGATCGGCGATATCGAGCGGCGCGGCATGGCGCCGCTGGTCGTGACGCAGTTCGGCTTCGACCCCGACGCCTTTCTCGGCTGGCTAAAGGAAGCGCGGCAGCGCGGGATCGACACGCCGATCCGGATCGGTGTTCCCGGCCCGGCAAGCATCAGGACGCTGCTGCGTTTCGCCGCACGCTGCGGCGTCGGCGCATCGACCAGCGTGATGAAGAAATACGGCATCTCGCTGACCAGCCTGATCGGAAGCGCCGGCCCCGATCGCCTGGTCGATGTCTTTGCCGACGGGCTTGGCGACGAGCATGGGCGGGTGCGATTGCATTTCTATCCCTTTGGCGGCGTCAAGGCGACGGTCGACTGGATTGTCGGTTATGATCGGCGGCATGCAGGCTGACGTTCGTCGTCACTTGTATGTTGCACTGACAATCGTCAGAACATGCCGATGACCAGGAAAAAAGAAACGCTCGTGCCGACGACGCCGCATGTCGAGGGTGACGAGGACATCGGCGAAATCCGCAACATCGTCGGTTTCCATATTCGCCTGGCGCACGGCGCGGTGTACCGCCATTTCACCGAGACGTTCGCGCATGTCGACCTGACCCAGAAACAGGTTTCGGTCCTTTGGCTGATCGACGATCATCCCGGCATTGCGCAGACCGATCTGGCGCAGCGGATGCGCATGGACCGCGCGACGACGATGGCGATCGTCAACCGCTTGCAGGCGCGATCCTATCTGGTGCGCGGCAAATCGCCCGACGACGGGCGCAAGCAGACGCTGAACCTGACCGATGCCGGACGCGGCGCGCTGAAGCAGGCCAAGGCGGCAATTCTGGACCATGAAAACTGGCTCAAAAGCCGCTTCACCGACAAGGAAGTGGGCAAGTTGATCGAGATGCTGAGCCGCATTCACGAGTGACAAATATATATTCGGGAGAGACATGATGGCGGGGGCCAACCCTAAATCGGCGATCGACGACGGTCCGATGCACGCCTGGCAATGGCTGGCGGTGGCGATCACCGTCGGGCTCAACGGCCTCGACGGCTTCGACGTGCTGTCGATCAGCTTTGCCTCGCCCGGCATCGCCAGGGAATGGGGTGTCGACCAGAGCATATTGGGCTGGATCCTGTCGATGGAACTGCTCGGCATGGCGATCGGATCGGTGCTGCTCGGCGGCGTTGCCGACAAGGTCGGGCGGCGCCCGACAATGCTGGGCTGCCTTGTCGCCATGACGATCGGCATGCATTTCGCGGGGGTCGCAGCCAGCGTCAACGAACTGCTCGGCTGGCGGTTGCTCACCGGACTAGGCATCGGCGGAATGCTTGCCGCGATCAACGCGGCGGCGGCGGAATTTTCGAACAATCGCTATCGCAGCCTCGCGATGTCGCTGATGGTCATCGGCTATCCGATCGGCGGGGTGGTCGGCGGGCTCGTGGTGCAGCAGCTGCTGGTCGCGGGCGGCTGGCGCGACGTCTTTTCCTTTGGCGCGTGGGCGACCGCCGCCTTCATTCCGCTCGTCTGGTTCTTCGTTCCCGAAACCCCGGCTTTCCTCGATCGCCGGCGTCCCGAGGGGGCGTTGCAGCGCGTCAACAAGACGCTGGTCCGCTTTGGCCACGCCGCGGTCGCGGCGCTTTCGGTCGAGGCGACGGATGCGCCCGAAAGGTCGATCGCCGACATCTTCAAGCCGGCGCTGATCGCGACGACCTTGCTCATCACCTTCGCCTATTTCGCGCATATCACCAGCTTCTATTTCATCCTGAAATGGGTGCCCAAGATTGTCGTCGACATGGGCTTCGAGCCGCGGGCGGCCGCGGGCGTTCTGACCTGGGCGAACGTTGGCGGCGCGACCGGCGGTGCAGTGTTCGGAATGCTGGCGATCCGTTTCGGCCTGAAGCCGCTGACGATGGTCGCGCTCGTCGTCTCGTCGGGCATGATCATGTGGTTCGGTTCGGGCGCCGATGATCTGGCGCGCCTGTCGATGATGGTCGCGGCGACCGGTTTTTTCACCAACAGCGCGATCGTTGGCCTCTATTCGTTGTTCGCCAAGGTCTTTCCGACGCATGTGCGCGCGACCGGAACGGGGTTCGCCATCGGCGTCGGGCGCGGCGGTGCCGCGCTTGCGCCGGTGCTCGCGGGCTATTTGTTCGCCGCGGGCTTCGGCCTGCAGACCGTCGCGCTGTGCATGGGCTTCGGGTCACTGCTCGCCGCGATCGCGCTGCTGATGCTGAAGGAGCGTGCCGCCGATTAGGGCGGCCACCCCGGAGCCCCTCGCGTTCGCGGGATGGGCTTATGCCTGCTCAACCGATCAGCATCAGCGCGTCGAGCGCCACCGCGCCCTCGCCGTCGGGATAGACGACTACCGGGTTGAGATCGATCTCGCGGATTGCAGGACCGGCCTCCAGTACCGCGCCGAGCGCCAGCACCATGTCCGCCACCGCACCGACATCCATCGCGGGCGATCCGCGAAAGCCCTCGAGCAGCGCCCCGCTCCTGAGTGCGTGCAGTTCGCGAATGATTGCGGCGCGCGACAGGTCGGTCGGCAACAGGCGCACGTCCTTCCATATCTCGGCTTGCACGCCGCCGAGGCCGGCGAGGATGATCGGTCCCCATTCGGGGTCATTCCTGGCCCCGATGATGAGTTCCAGCCCGCGTTTCCCCATCGCCTCGACCAATATACCGTCGAGAACGAGCCCCGGACTGTAAGCCGCGACGCTCGCCTGCATCCGCGCCCAGCCCGCCGCAACCGCGGCACCATCGCCGACGCCGACGATCACTCCGCCGGCGTCGCTCTTGTGAGACAGGGCAGGCGATTGGGCCTTGAGCACCACCGGATAGCCAAGCTCGGCCGCAATCGCTTCTGCTTCGGCGGGGGTGCGAGCAAGCCGCGCCGCGGGGAAGAGGATGCCCAACGGACCCAGCAGCTCCTTCGCGCGATGCTCCGGAATCACGCCGGCCGCAGGCAGCGCGATCGACACCGCCGCGGGGGCCGCGACATTGGCATCGCGTGCGGCGAAACGATTGAGCTGCGCCATCGCGCGGAAGACGCGGTCGGGGGTCGGGAAATAGGGCACATTCAAATCGCGCAGCGCCACGATATAGTCGGGCGGCACCCGCGCGCCATCGTCCATGCCGGCAAAGATCACGGGCTTGGCGGGCTGGAGCGTCCGGATCGCATCGATGATCGGCGGGAATTTGAGGGCGCAGGTTGCCGCGTCGGTCTGGATGATCGCGAAGACGACGCTGCCGAAACGGTCGTCGTCGAGCAAGGCCGACAGTGCGCGGCGATACAGGTCGGGATCGACGAGCGCCTGCGCGGTCAGATCGACCGGGTTCGACACCGGAACGAAGGGCGGCAGCGCCGCGCGGAGCGCCGGCGCGTCATGATCGCCGATGGCGGGGAGGGGGAGGCCGACCGTTTCGCAAAGGTCGAGCGTCAGCGCCTTGAACGCGCCCGATTCGGTCAGCACAGCCGCGCCGCCCGCCGGCACGATGCCGCAGGTCGCGACGATGTCGGCGGTGTCGCCCAGCTCTTCCAGCGTATCGGCGACGAGCACCCCGGCGCGTTCGACCTTGACCCGCATCAGCGCATAGTCGCCCGCCATCGCGCCGGTGTGCGTGGCGGCGGATTCGCGCGCGGCGCTGCTCTTGCCGGGGTGCAGCAACAGGATCGGCTTGCCCGCGGCGCGCGCCTTTTCGGCGAGCGCCAGAAAGCGGCGCGGCTGGCGGAACTGTTCGACGATCATCGCGATCGCCTTGGTTCCGGCATCATCGATCAGATATTCGACATAATCCTCGACCCCGCTCGCAGCCTCGTTGCCGGTCGAGATCGAATAGGAAACGCCGATCCCGCGCGAAAAGAGCGTAACGGCGAGGACCGCCGCCATCGCCCCGCTCTGCGACACGATCGCCACGCCCTGGCGATCGCTCAGCGGGACCGAGGGGGTTTCGACGAAGGTCAGCGGGATCATGTCGACATAGTTGACGAGGCCGAGGCAATTCGGCCCCTCGATCACCATGCCATGGGCATCGGCGATGCGCGCGATCTCGCGCTGTTCGGCGAGCCCCTCTTCGCCGCCTTCGGCGAAGCCCGCGGAGAAGATGATCGCCGCGCTGGCGCCGCGCGCCGCGAGCGCGCGGATGCTGTCGAGCACCGCGGCGCGCGGGATCGCGAGCACCGCGACATCGACGCCGGATGGCAGCTCGTCTATGGCGCCTAGCGCCTGGCGCGAGCCGATCATCGGCCGCTTGGGATTGACGAGGTGGATGTCGCCGCCAAATCCCTGCTGCTCCAGATTGGCAAGCACCGTCGCCCCCAGCGCGCCGGGGGTGGCCGACGCGCCGATGATCGCGACCGATGACGGACGCAGCAGGCGGTCGATCGATTTGGCGGGAACGCTGTTCGTCGGGTCGGTCATGGCTCTGGTTTTTCCTCTGTTCGCAGGCGGGCCTGCGGGGTCATATCAGCGCGTCGAACCGCGCCGGATCGGAAGCATCGGCAAGCGCGGCCTGTTCCAGACAGGGCAATCGGCGCAGCATATCGTCGATCATTTCGGCGCCCGCGGCGCGCAAATGCCGCGCCGCAGCGTCGTCGCCGGCCGTCCGCAACAATGTCGCCGCGATCCAGCCGGCCGCGACGGCGGACGCGAGGGCCAGGTAGCCGGTCGCGTTCCACTCGGCCGCGCGCGCGTCATGGCCGGGGTGCGTCAACCGCGCGGTCGTCCGCCCGAGGCAATCGAGCGCCCCGGCGAGCGGACGGCAATTCTCCGCCTCGCAGCGCACTTCGATCAGAAAGGCGCGATAGGGCGCGCCGCCGTCCTTGCGCAGCTGCCGGAACAGCAGATCCTGCGCCTGGATGCCGGTCGTGCCTTCGAAGATCGTCAACACGCGCGCGTCGCGCAGGCCCTGTTCGACCGGCCATTCCCTTGTGTAGCCCGCGCCGCCCAGTATCTGGATGGCATCGCTGGCGACGCCAAAGCCGGTTTCGCCGCCCATCGTCTTGATGATCGGGAGCAGCCACGCGGTAAGCGCCGCCGAATGGGCGCGCTGTTCAGGATCGCCGGAGCGGTCGGCGCGGTCGATATGCCCGGCGGTGATCTGGATCAGGCCGCGCAGGCATTCGAGCCGCGCCGCCATCGACAGCAATTGCCGCTGGATGTCGGCGTGGGTTTCAATCGGCACCGGCTGCGGGCCGCTGCCGCCCTGACGGCGCTCGGCGGCATAGGCTTTTGCGACCCTATAGCTTTGCGCCGCGATGCCCGCGCCCTGCACCGCGGTTGCCAGCCGCATGTGACGGATCATCACGAACAATTGCTGCAGCCCGCGCCCCTCCTCGCCGAGCAGGAAGCCCGTCGCGCCTTCGAAGCCCAGCGCGCAGGTCGGCGAAAGGTGGAGGCCCAGCTTCTCCTCGACGCGGCGCACGACGATGCGGTTGCGTGTCGCGCCGAAACGATCGGGGACCAGGAACAGGCTGATCCGGTCGGTGCCGGTCCTGGCGAGCAGGAAATGGCCGATGCGGTCGGTCAGATCCTGGTCGCCAAAGCTGATCCAGCATTTCTCACCCTCGATCGACCAGCGTCCGTCGGCGGAGGGCCGCGCCGAAGTGCGGATGCGGCGGACGTCGGACCCGGCGTCGGGTTCAGAGATGCAGATCGTCGCGGCCCAGTCGCCGCTCGCGAGCCTGGGCAGCCATTCGGCCTGTTGCCCGGCGCTGCCATAAGCGGCGAGCAGCCGCGATCCGGCGCGGATCGGCACCGGCATCATGCCGAAGGCAGGGCACGCCCGGTCGAAGATTTCCTGCACCGCCGATGCCACGCCTGTCGGCAGGCCCAATCCGCCATGCGCCGGGTCGGCGTCGATCGATAGCCAGCCGTCGTCGCGGTAGGTCCGCCATGCCGCCTTGTGGCTGGCAGGAGTGACCACCCGTCCATCTACAAGCCGACTGCCAATCCGGTCGCCTTCGGCGTTGAGCGGCGCCAGCCAGCGTTGGGCGAACGCCTCCGCCGAACGCAGCATTTCTTCGATCTCGCTGGCGGAGGGATCGGGGCCATGGGGCGCATCCACCGATCCGCTCCGCGTCGGCGCCACCACATGGCGGGCAAGCGTGGCGGTCACCATGGCGGCGTTCTATCCCGTCAGCGCTTGATCTTGCTGGTGTCGAAGGTGCCGAGGCCCGGCTTGAACGATTTTTCGTCGAGGAACTGACGCGTCGCTTCGTGGCGCGCCTCGACCCCGCCGAAATTGTGCAGCGCTTCCTGTGCGCGGATCAGATAATCTTCGGCATTGTCATAGGTCATTTCGGTCATGCGCCGCACCGCCCATTTGGTCGCACGCAGGGCATGGCCGTCCTTCTTCGCCAGCGCCTCGGCGATTTCCAGCACGCGCGCCCTGAGCCGGTCGGCGGGCACGGCTTCGGTCACCAGCCCCTGCTCGGCGGCCTCGATGCCGGTCAGATTTTCGCCCATCATCGCATGGTACATCGCCTTGCGCAGCGGCATCAGATCGGCGACCACCTTCGACGCGCCGCCGCCGGGCAGGATGCCCCAGTTGATTTCCGACAGGCCGAACTGCGCATCCTCGGCCGCTACCGCGATGTCGCAGGCGAACAGCGGGCCATAGCCGCCGCCGAAGCACCAGCCATTGACCATCGCGATCGTCGGTTTTTCGTACCAGCGCAGCCGGTCCCACCAGCTATAGGCTTCGCGCTGCGACTTGCGGATGGCGCTCAGGCCCTGCTGCTCGGTCTCGCGGAAATATTCCTTCAGGTCCATGCCCGCCGACCAGGCTTCGCCCTCGCCGGCGAGGACGAGTACTTTCACATCGTCGCGAAACTCGAGGTCGGTGATCACGCGGCCCATCTGGCGGTTGAGCCTGGGGCTCATGCAATTGCGTTTCTCGGGCCGGTTGAAGCTTACCCAGGCGATGCCATTCTCGACGGTGAAGGCGACGGTGTCTTCTTCGGTACGCGCTGCGGTCATGAAAATCTTCCTTGGATTCAGATGGGATAGTGGCCGGGCTGGGTCTCGATCGTGATCCAGCGCGTTTCGGTAAAGCTGTCGATGCCCTGGCGGCCGCCAAAGCGGCCGTAGCCCGAGGCGCCGACGCCGCCGAAGGGCATCTGCGCCTCGTCGTGCACGGTCGGGCCGTTGACGTGGCAGATGCCCGACCGGATCTGGCGCGCGACGCCGAGGCCGCGCGCGGTGTCGCGGGTGAAGACCGCCGCCGACAGACCATAGGCGCTGTCGTTGGCGATCCGGATCGCGTCGGCTTCGTCCGTGGCGCGGATCATCGCGACGACCGGACCAAAGCTTTCGTCGCGATAGATCGCCATCACGTCGGTCACGCCATCGACCACCGTTGCCGGCATCAGCACGCTGTCCGCCGGACCGCCGCTCAGCAGCGCCGCGCCCTTGGCTAGCGCATCGGCGATCAGGCCGTTGACATGGTCGACCGTCTTGCGATCGACCACCGCACCCAGCGGGGTCGTGCCCTCGCGCGGGTCGCCGGTCGCCATCGACTGCGCCTTGGCTGCGAATTTGGCCGCAAAGGCGTCGGCCACCGCATCGACGACGATGATGCGTTCGGTCGACATGCAGATCTGGCCCTGGTTCATGAAGGCGCCGAACGCCGCAGCCTTCACCGCTTCGTCAAGGTCGGCGTCCTCGAGCACAATCAACGGCGCCTTGCCGCCCAGTTCGAGCAGGCACGGTTTCAGATGATCGGCGGCGCGCCGCGCGATGATCTTGCCGACCGCGGTCGATCCGGTGAAGTTGATGCGCTTGATCTCAGGCGCGTCGATCAGCGCGCCGACGACATCGGCGGCGTCGGCAGGGGCGTTGGACACGAAATTGACGATGCCGTCGGGAAAGCCCGCCTCGGTAAAGGCTTCGACGATCAGTTCATGCGTGCGCGGGCAACTTTCCGAGCCCTTGAGGATCACGCTGTTGCCGCACGCCAGCGGAACCGCGATCGCGCGCACGCCGAGGATGATCGGGGCATTCCACGGCGCGATGCCGAGGATGACGCCTACGGGTTCCTTCAGCGCCATGGCGAGGCAGCCGGGTTTGTCCGACGGGATGACCTCGCCCGTAATCTGGGTGGTCAGCGCCGCGGCTTCGCGTACCATCGACGCCGCGAGACCGAGGTTGAACAGCGCCCAGCCCTTCGTCGCACCGATCTCGCCCATCATCGCCTCGACAAAGGCGTCGGCGCGCGCCTCGAGCGCGGCGGCCGCCTTCATCAACACGGCGCGACGGGCATTTGGACCCATCGCCGCCCACGCCGGAAAGGAGGCGGCAGCGCGCGCGGCAATCGCAGGGATGTCGGAGGGCTGCACCGCGGCCGCGGTCGATGCCACCTGTCCCGTCAGCGGATTGATTCGTTCGAATTCCATCTGAGTCTCTCCCATGATTGCTATGGGGCATAACGGTACAGATTGCTATGATCAATAGCATTTGCTAGAAAGCGCCTCATGCAGGATCCACTTTCCTCCTTGCCCGGCTATCTGCTGCGCCGCGCCTCATCGTCGCTCATTGCCGAGCTGAACCAGCGGCTAGCCGGGATCGACGTCAACCATACCGATGCGTCGCTGCTGATCCTGATCGACGCGAACCCCGGCCTGACGCAAAGCGATGCGGCGCGTATGCTGGGGATACAGCGCGCCAACATGGTCGGCCTGGTTGCCCGGGTCGAGGGGCGCGGGTTGCTGGTGCGGGAGCGGGTCGACGGGCGCTCGCAAGCCTTGTTGCTGTCAACCGACGGCAAGGCCGTCCTTGCGCGTGTTTTGGCGGTCATCCATGCTTTCGAGGCGAGCCTGCTCGAGCGCGTTCCCGCAGACCTGCGGCCCCATGTCGTGCCGATCCTGCGCCATCTCTGGGGCGAGGGTCGCGAAAATGCCGGGGGCTCCTCATTCGCGTGAGCTATGGCGTTTACCGAGCCGCTGCCGACTCCGCTTCCAGCGTGATCAGGCCGGAGGCGGTTGGCGTTTCACGGTGATCGAACTCTGCAAACCGTCCGATTTTTACTCCGAATGACGGCTATTCGTTACCCAAGGCGTCACTTCTCGACGCCTGCAAGCTTCCCGTTTCTCTCCCATGTCCGAAGCCTGTCGTCGACAATGCTGACGCGTTTTTTATTCTGCTGCGCTGGAGTGGAAGTATCAGATCATCGACGGTCACGCCGTGCGCAGCGACATTGCCGTGACGGAATATGACCTGCTCGATTATTATGGCCCGGCGCACAGGCGGCGCGCTGCCGAGGAATGGACTGTTGTTGCCGACCTTCCGGAAGTCACACCGATCACTCCTCAGATTCTCGATGTTGTCGAAATATGGTTCGGTGACATATTGGACGAACTGCTGATCGACGAAATGCGCAAGCCGTGAGCATGGTGACCATGCTCACGGGGATTTGAAGTTACGCGCCGGATCTGTGATCGGATGAGCAGATACGGATATTCTGATCGGTCCAATCCTGCAGATCCGGAATGGAATAGACGACGCGGCCGCCAAGTTTTCAATACCGCGGGCCGGTTCCATAGAGCCGGTGCTTCTCCATCGTTCGCGGCGACAGGCTGAGGAATCGTGCAGCCTCGGGTGTACGCAAATAGCGAAATGGTGGGGCTTTCGAAGTCATTGCGAGCATCCTTCAGACAAGCGCCGGATTGGCGCGCCTGACTCAACTCACTTGCTCTCAGGGCATATTCGATGGCTACTTTGCGCCTCAAAGCCGATATTCTTCGGATTATTCCATAGTCTCAGAAGCAGCAAAAAAGGCGATTGTACATTACGGAGTCACGCGGGATGCTTGCCGCCAAGCAACGCATCACCCTTGGGAAGACTCGCGGAGCGGCTTCCATTGAAGCGCTATTGGAACGTGTCTCACGCTGTAGGGCCTGCCGGTCCGGTGATGGAGATGCGACGACTTGAAGAAGCGCTCTCCAGAAGCGCGATCGGTTACATCTACATCCGGACGAGCCTGTCTGAGCCGCATCGCCCACTCGTCGATGATCACGTCGGTTCGGCCTTCGTAGCAGTAGATGATGATCCCGCCGTGATCCTGATCCAGCGATGCTGTAGCGTAGCGCGTATCGAGCTGGTTGAAGCCTTGGAGGAGCCAATCGTAGCTCCGATGTATCTTGGCTTCACCCAGCCAGAGGAAATTGTTGCACCCCTCGATGACGATATCGCAATGCCCGCCGACCGTCGTGTCGTGGGATGCTTGAAAGCCCATATTGCGTAGCGATGTGATGACATCTGTCGTGAGTCCGTCTTCAGAGCGCCCCTGCCGTTCCTTGGGTGTCCGAGCGAAATCCTGGGCGATATGATCGATTGCAGCATCGACCTGCTCGAGCATGTCCTCCGCGGTGTCCGCGAAGATCAATGCGAGCGAAATCTGCGCAGACACGCTACCACGCGTCAGCAACTGCAGATCCCAGAGCGAATAGCGTTGTTCCGTCACCGTCGCGCCTCCCAGAAGCGACTGGAGGGTTCGAAATAGGGATAGATGGTGGCGCCTCCTGCCTCGATCATCAGCAGTGCGCCGGTGCGGGGGTGCCTGAACCGTCCCCTGATGGCTCCGGATATGTCTCGTGCGCCCAACGGAATCGCTTTACCATTCTCGCGAAGCTCTGCCTTCGCATTCAAGGCCCGCACGTTGGAGCTCGTCAAGATTGCAAGAGCGCCGAGAAAATCCTCGTCGACCCTTTCGAGCCTCGCTGCTGTGAGAAGGTCGACGACGGTAAGACTGTGCAGGGCTGCCTCGGGCATTCGGCTCATCGCATCGAGAATGTCCTGCGAAATTCGGCCCGCCGCTTCCTTTGGCCATCCTGCGGCAATCTGCCGTTTAAGGTCTTCGACAGAGAGCGAAGGCTTGGCTCGTGCCGACGTGGCCGCAGAAAACAGCCGTTCCTGCAACCATGCCTTGAAAACCCTGTCGGTATTATAGAGGGCATAAAGGTCGGTGTGATCCGACAAACTGCCGAGGAGTTCGTCGTCCAGTGCACGATCATGCTCGATGCGTGCGTTCTGCACGTCGCTGTTGCGCAGTGCGTTCCGTACCCGGCCATTAGCCTGAATCTTCCCAGGCAACTCCTCGAAGAGGAAGCGCGTGACTCGATCTTGGTCACGGAAATCGGTTGCGCCGAACCGCTCGTTGAACTCGCGAACCACGTTGCTGAGCTGGTCGAACGCTGCCTCGGGGGCGCCACCGACCGCCCCGGTAGGCACCGGCTCGATCTCGGCGTCGACGTCGGCGAGCGCGATCTCCATCGCGGCTTCGATCTCAACGCGATAGCTGTCCATGTCGATGGCTTTGAGCATGTCGACCGGAGTATCGTCGCTCTTCGGATTGGGCAGTTTGGGAACCAACAGCGACAGGAATGTGGAGAGCTTCTCCCATTCCGGCACGGCGTAGGGCAAGATGGCGCCCAGAAAGGCATATGTGCGCACGAACGCTTTAGCAGCGCCCTTGAATGCGACCTGCTCGTTCTCGGCCAGCGCTTCGTACCGCGCGGAGCACGCATCGAGAATGGGGTCCAGCCGATCG
Source organism: Sphingopyxis sp. (assembly GCA_017745175.1). Taxonomy (GTDB): domain Bacteria; phylum Pseudomonadota; class Alphaproteobacteria; order Sphingomonadales; family Sphingomonadaceae; genus Sphingopyxis. Next base: position 26,476 of record JAGHZY010000036.1, read on the forward strand.
CGTGGTGCGGCTGCGAGAAAGAGTGAGACGACTTCCTCAACGTCATCGGGGACGTAGATCCCGGTGTCATCTGTCACGCGCTTCAGATCGTGAAGTTTGTTCGGATCGGTCTCTCCCGACAGGATAGTCGCGCGATAAAAGTCGGAGAACGCCGCCTCGATCACCGCCGGATCGTTACGGAAGTCGAGTACCACCGGGTCGCTCTTGCCAGGCCGTGCGCGGTTCAGCCGGGAAAGCGCCTGCACCGCTTTGACGCCCGCCAGCGTCTTGTCGACGTACATCGCAAACAGTTTGGGTTGATCGAAGCCGGTCAGATATTTGTCGGCGACGATGAGAAAGCGATTCGGGTCGGCATCGAACTTGTCCTCAAGCTCATTGCTGGGAAAACCGTTGAACCACGCTTCGGAGCGCTGATCGCCGGCCTCTTCGACCGTTCCTGAGAAGGCGATGATCGCCTTGTAAGGCGAGCCACGCTTTTCCAGCGCCGCATTGACGGCGCGCCAATAATTGATTGCCCGGTCTATGCCGTCCGTCGCCACCATGGCGCGGGCTTCGCCGCTCACTTTTTTTCGCGTGATCACTTGGTCAAGAAAGTGATCGACCATGATCCCTGCTTTGGTCGAGATCGCGTGGTCATGGCCCTCGACATAGCGGCGTAGCGCTTTGAGCGTGCGAGAGACGTCGACATCGGGATCATCGTCGACGGTCTTGGCGAGGCGATACCAGCTCGACACCGGCGTGTAGTGCGCCAGCACGTCCAAGATGAAGCCTTCGTCGATCGCCTGCTTCATGGAATAGAGATGGAACGGGCGGTGCTTTACCTCGCCGTCCTGCTCGTAACGCGCACCGAACAGCTCCAGCGTCTTGTTCTTCGGCGTCGCGGTAAAAGCGAGATAGCTTGCATTGTCGAGCATCCTGCGACCTTCGATCACAGCCAGGATGCGGTCTTCCGTCGTCGTTTCGTCGTCGTCGTCGGTCCCGCCGAGCGCCCTGTTCAGCGCTCCCGCGGCCCGGCCTCCCTGACTCGAGTGCGCCTCGTCGATCACAATGGCGAAGCGTCGGTTCCGCGCGCTGCTTACGCCGTCGAGGATGAAGGGAAACTTCTGGACCGTCGTGACGACGATCTTCTTGCCAGCGTCGATCAGGCTCCGCAGCCCCTCGGCGCTCTCCGCATGCCCCATCAGCCGCGCGGTCTGCGCAAAGCCACCGATGGTATCCTTCAGATTCTTGTCCAGGACCTGCCGGTCGGTGACGACGATGACGGTGTCGAATAGGGGCACGCCGTTGCTCTCGAGCCCCACCAGCTTATGGACGGTCCATGCGATCGAATTCGATTTGCCGGACCCGGCGGAATGCTGGATCAGATAGCGGCGACCGACGCCGCTTGCCGTCGCGTCGGCGCAGAGCGCGCGGACCACGTCGAGTTGGTGGTAGCGCGGAAAGATTGGCTTGCGGGCGATGATCCGGCCGCGCGCATCGCGTTCCTCGATGATGCCGGCAAAATTCTCGATGATGTCGGCCAGGCTGCGTTTGGCGAGGATCTCCCGCCACAGATAGTCAGTACGGATTCCGTCCGGATTGGGCGGATTGCCGGCGCCGTCATTCCAGCCCTTGTTGAACGGCAGGAACCAGCTCTTCTGCCCGCCGAGCGCGGCACACATCCGCACCTCCCGGTCGTCGACGGCGAAATGGACCGCACAGCGAGCAGGCCGGAAGATCAGTTCCTTGGGATCACGATCAGTCTTGTACTGAATTTCGGCATGGGCGACGGTTTGGCCGGTCAGCGTGTTCTTCAGCTCGAAGGTCGCCAGCGGCACGCCATTGACGAACAGCGCAAGGTCGAGCGCGCGCCGGGCGGCATCCTGCGAATAGCCGAGCTGGCGCGTGATCGAGAAGCGGTTCTGCGTGAAACGCGTGGCGGCGGCGGGATTGCCGGGTGAAGGCAGCGGGAAATAGAGCTTCACGTCGTGCGGACCATGTCGGACCCCGGTGCGCAGCACGTCGATGACGCCGCGCGAGGTGATTTCGTCGCGGACGCGGGCGAGGAAGGCGCGGCGGGTCGAGGTGTCGGCGTCGAGGGACAGAGGGCTGACGAGCGACGGCTGGGTAGAACGCAGGAAAGCAGCGAGTTGGACCATGTCGAGCGCGTGGACGCGATCGTAATCGTTGCGATCGCCCTCGATATAGTCGTCGGGGCCGGCGAACGGCGCGGGCTCCTCGGCGACGCCGCTAGCCGCGGAGGAGGCCGAATGCGCGGCGCCGGTGAGCGCGGCGACGATCAACGCCTCCAGCCCTGCTTCGCTCACGTCAGTCGACGGCATCGAGCGCGCCCTCCAGATCATCGGGGTCGTCGACTGACTCGCCCATAAAGTCCTCGCTCTCGATGGCTGCGATTTCCGCTTCCCGAACGTCAAGCTTGCCTGTCACAATGGCTGCGATGAGGCTGTCGTGATATTCCGTGATGAGCTCGATCTGAGCCCGCTCCCTCTGGATTGCCTTGTCTAAACCACTGGTTGCACAAGCGAAATTATCACAGAAGCGATCTTGTTCGGAAATCGACGGAATAGCTACAGTGATCGACGCGATTTTCTCCCATTCCGTTCGCGGCATTTTGGCACCGACGCTATGGCTGGATACATAATTGATAAATGGCTCGGAACGAAGCAGTTGCTCGAGAAAGCGAGGTTGAAAGGTCCCGGCTTTGCCCCGCAAGACCAGAAACTCCGTTCCAGCCAATCCTACTGTGCTCGCTCTCATTACTTTGGCCAGGTATGGTCGTAACTTGCCAAAGAGAATGTCATCTTGCTCGAAGCGCTTTCCTGTGAAAACTTCGCCTTTGCCCGGCGATTCATCAAGGAGGCGACCTGACCAGCTCTCCACTCGATCAAGTGTGATGATCGCCTCAGACTGAGGAGGCGCCGTTCCAAGCTCGGTCAAATTGCTTACGAAGGGCTTCAGGCGATTTACCCGCCAGCCGATCGGATGTCGGTCGATCCAAGCGAGGTCGTTCGATACTGTGTTTCCCCCATCCAATCCATCGCGAAGCAACTCCGTCAAGATTGCCTGCTTTCGTTCGGTGAGCAGCGTGATCGTACGCCGTTTGGCGTCGACGAGGCAACGGATGTGAATTATGTATGTATCGAGAAAGTCCGCAATCCGACGCTGCTCCTTAAGGGGAGGCGCCGGGATCATGAGACGTCCTAGGTCTGCAGAATATAGACGCCAGAAACCTTCGACTATCCCTTTCACGGATTTCCGTAGCTCGCCGCGAAATGCGGTAGATCGATAAACATACTCAAAGTAGCGTGGGTCTATTTCAGTAATTTGACGCAACACCGTGTAGTCCGGGCTTACCACTCCTTGGTGATATGATCGTGCAAAAACGCCAAGATGCGCTTTCAATCGATTTAGAACGATATCGCCAGGCATGCATCGCTTCGCCCCGGTGTAGGAGGCAGAGCGCGTATGCTTCGTCGTCAGGTTCGCGCTCGGAATAAGCCCGAGCTTCTGACTCATCGCCAAATGCTGCTCGCTCCCGTCCCCTGACCTTTCATCGATTTCCCGAAACACACGCTTGGAACGGACCACGTCCCAGCGCGCCGGCACCGGACCGAGCCAGTCGACGCCGCTGTCGCGATACTCGGGATATGGCTTCAGGCTGGAACTCACGCGTCCGCCTCGATCAGCACCGCGTCGAGCAGCGCCTGGGTCTGGCGCTCCAGCGCGTCGATCTCCGCCTTGATCTCGGCGAGGGGACGCGGCGGCTTGGGCTTGTAGAAGTGGCGGGCGAACGAAATCTCATAGCCGATCTTCGTCGCGCCTCGGTCAATCCAAGCGTCGCGTGCATGCGGCAGCACCTCGCGCTCGAAGAAGGCCTCGATCCCGCCTGGCTCCTCGAACGGCACGATCTCGGTGTCCGACAGTGTCTTGTCCGGCTCGTAGGACACCACCGCCCGCTTGCCCTTCACGCCTTTAAAGTTCTCTGGCGCCTCGAACAGGCCGCCGCGCGGATCGGCGTCCTTCTTCGACACCGACTTGACGATCGGCTGGGCATCCGGCGCGCGCCAGCTCATCGCTCGGGCGATCAGCCGGATCTCGGCTGGCTTTAGCGACAGCTTCTCCGCCCTGGCCCCGGAGGCGACTTCTGCTTCGAACGCGGCATAGTCGTCATGCTCGGCATCACCCACCACGGCCATCAGCCGCTCCGCGGCGCGGTGGAGCCGCCGGTCGCGCGTCCAAGTCGCGCCGTCGAGCAGCTTCTTCAGCGTCCGGCGCGGCAGCTTCGGCACGGCATCTTCGGCGTCCGCGGCTTCATTGCCGTCGCCGGCTGCTTCCTCGTCGCCCTCGATGGGCTCTTCGGATTCCGTTTCGGGCGGGTCGAGATGCGCCTTCAGCCGATCCGCCACGCCGGCGAAGTCGTCGAGCAGCGCGTCGCCGAATTCGGCATGGAGTGCCTCCCGCAGCGCGCGGTGCCCGCTCTGAAACCGCAACGCCTCGACCGCCTCGCGCGTGAAACGCGAACGCAGGCGTAGCGGCCTTTCCACGACGACCTTCCAATAGCCGAACGACGTGTTGGGTAGCACGACCGACGTGTCGCTCGGCGCCATGCTCTCATATGCGTCGAGCACCGTCTGGATGTGCTCGGCTGTCATCTCGCAATTGCGCTTGCCCAGGTTGCGGCGGAGCGGCCGGTACAGCTTCGTCGCATCGATGAGCTGGATCTTGCCTTTGCGCTCCTCGGCCTTGCGGTTGCTCAGCACCCAGACATAGGTAGCGATGCCGGTGTTGTAGAAGATGTTGAGGGGGAGGGCGACAATCGCCTCCAGCCAGTCATTCTCGATGATCCAGCGGCGCACGTTGCTCTCGCCGGATCCGGCTTCGCCGGTGAACAGAGCCGATCCGTTGTGAATGTCGGCGATGCGGGAGCCGAGCGGTGTATCCTTCATCTTGGACAGCTTGTTGACCAGGAAGAGGAGCTGCCCGTCCGACACGCGCGGGAACAGGCGGAGACGCTTGTCGTCACCTTCGACGCCCGGATGCTCGACCACGAAGCGCGGGTCCAGAGCCCCGGCCTTGCCCCCCATCGCCGCCAGATCGACCTTCCACGTCTTTCCAAACGGCGGATTGGCCATCATGAAGTCGAAGCGCAGCCCGGCGCGCCCATGGGCATCGGCCGACAGCGTCGAGTTCGGCGCGATATTGCGTGCCTCGGCGCCCTCACCCTTGATAAGCAGGTCGGCTTTGCAGATGGCGTAGGTTTCCGGGTTGCTCTCTTGCCCGTACAGGTGAATTTCGACCTCCTTTCCTGCTTGGGCTGCAAGGTCGGCTAGTTTCTCTTCACCGACCGTGAGCATCCCGCCCGTGCCGCACGCGTCATCGTAGAGCAGATAGGTGGTGCTTTTGATTTCCTCGGCAACCGGCCGGAAAACTAGCTCGGCCATCAGCTCGACGATGTCACGCGGCGTGAAGTGCTCACCCGCCTCTTCATTATTGTCTTCATTGAACTTGCGGAGCAACTCCTCGAACAGTGTGCCCATCCGATGATTGTCCAGCGCGGGCAAACGGACCCGGCCCTCGTCATCACGCACCGGTAGCGGCGAGAGATTCACTCTCTCGTCGCAGAATTTCTCCAGCAGGGCGTGCAGGATGCCCGCCTGCTCGAGTTTATCGATCTGTTTCCGGAAGCCGAACTGCTCGACGATCTCCCGGACGTTGGCCGAAAATCCGTCAAGGTAGCTTTCGAAGTCGGACCTTTGCGTGGTCGGGTTGGGTCGCGAGAGGAGCTGCTTGAGCGTGAAGCGAGAGCCGTTGTGAAACGCTTGTCCGGCCGCCTTGTTGAGCGCCGGTTCCTGAGCGGCGGGCGGCAGGCTGAGCGCGTCAAGCTCTGCCTTGCGCGCTAATACTTCAGCCTTGGTCGGCTCCAACACTGCATCCAGACGCCGGATCACCGTCATGGGGAGGATGATGTCACGATACTTGCCGCGCGTGTACACGCCGCGCAGTACGTCATCGGCAATGTTCCAGATAAAGCTGCTCAGGTTCATGGCAGCCCTGCTAGGCGACCCGAGGACCGGTGTCACTAGTTGACGGCGGTAGGCGTTTGGGCACTGTTGCCGTCCACGAGGGCAGCCGCTCATATTCTCGCATTCGTCAGAAACCCGCAGCTTGGTCCGCGCCGCGGCTACAGTATTTTGCATTCGTCACCCTAGAATGGCAGCAACCGGCTTGTGCTGGCTGAAGGCTACGCCAGTGTAACCGGAAGGCTCGCAGAGCGATGCTGTTGTGCCCACAGGAGCGCTAAGCAAACCTATGGCTTGTATTTCTTCGCCAGCTTACGCGAAGTAGATTTTCCCGTTGCGGTATCGGGGCGACCTACGATATTCTGCTCTGCGATAAGAGTTGAGGCTCTTTTCATCGCTGCCCCGGAGCACGGGGGAGTGCCGTCGGCAAACGTCGCGCAAAGCTGGGGTGCTTTGGCGTAGCCTTTCGCATGTCTTGAAAGAAATGGCTCCCCGGGTAGGATTCGAACCTACGACCGATCGATTAACAGTCGATTGCTCTACCGCTGAGCTACCGAGGAACACGCCGCCGATGCGGGCAAGGCGGCTCCTTTGCCGTCGGTCGCGGGATTAATCAAGCCCTCAAACGATAAATTGTTCCATCGCGATGCGTTCGTCGAGGCCCTGGTCGGGATCGAAGAGCAGGGTCAGCGGCCGGCTGCGGTCCGTCGTGACCAGCACCGTCTTCACATCGCGGATTTCGCGCTGGTCGGCGACCGCGCTGACCGGCCGCTTTGCGGCCTCGCGGACGTTGAAGCGGATGCTCGTCGATTCGGGGACGAGCGCGCCACGCCAGCGCCGCGGGCGAAAGGGACTGATCGGCGTGAGCGCGAGCATGGCCGAATCGAGCGGCAGGATCGGCCCGTTGGCGCTGAGATTATACGCGGTCGATCCGGCCGGCGTCGACACGAGCACGCCGTCGCAGGCCAGTTCCTCGAGCATCGTCTTTTCGTTGATCAGCACCTCGAGCTTCGCCGCCTGACGCGTTTCGCGCAGCAGCGAAATCTCGTTGATCGCGGGCAGGATATGCCGCTCGCCGCTGATCGTCGTGATGTCGCCCGACAGGGGATGGATCAGGAAAGGGCGCGCCGCGGCGAGGCGGTCGAGCAGCCCCTCGACGCGAAACTCGTTCATCAGGAAGCCTATCGTGCCGCGGTTCATCCCGAACACGGGCAGGCTGCGGCGCTGGTCGAGCAGCTGGTGCAGCATGTGCAGCAGAAAACCGTCGCCGCCGAGCGCGATCAGCATGTCGGCCTCGGCCAGATCGACGAACTCATAGAGCGGGCGCAGCTCGGCCTCGGCCTCCATGGCCGCCGGCGCATTCGATGCGACTAGCGCGATCTTGCGATGCATAACGGTCCGCTTTCCCCCGTGCCCTCAAAAATCGGGGCTGCCTGTCAGCCGCCCGTTGCACTCATATGACGCGCGACCGCCGGTTCGGACTTTCGCTCGATATGAAAGTCATGCGCGCGGGGTTTGCCAGCCAAAGCGGTATCAATCAAGCCATCGACATCGCCGCCGTCGCGCAGCGCGGCGCGCAGGTCGACATGATCGTCCTGGCCAAGGCACATATAGACGCGCCCCTCGACCGTCAGGCGGATGCGGTTGCACGTCGCGCAGAAATTGTCGCTGAGCGGGGTGATCAGTCCCAATGTCACCGGGCTGTCCTCGACCGCGAAATAGCGCGCTGGGCCGCCGGTACGCTTGTCGACCGGCCAAATGGCGCGGGTTTCGCGGAGCGGGGCGACGAACCGGTGGAGCGGGATGTAATGATCGCTGCGGTCGTCCTCGACCTCGCCGAGCGGCATCGTCTCGATGAGCGTCAGGTCGCAGCCGGTCGTAGCGCACCAGTCGAGCATCGGGAGCAGCTGGTCCTCGTTGAGCCCCGCGAGCGCGACCATGTTGATCTTGACCGCCAGCCCCGCATCGCGCGCGGCATCGATGCCGCGCAGCGCGACGCCGAGGTCGCCGACGCGGGTGATATGGCGAAAGGCTTGCCCGTCGAGCGTGTCGAGACTGACGTTGATGCGGCGGACACCCGCGGCGGCCAGCATCGGAGCATGTTCGGCAAGCCGCATCGCATTTGTCGTGAGCGTGAGTTCGTCGAGGCCGTGTCCGATCAGCGCGCCCAGCCGCATCGCCAGCGTGTCGATCCCGCGCCGCACAAGCGGTTCGCCGCCGGTCAGGCGAATACGGCGAATCCCGCGCGCGACGAAACGCTCGGCAAGTTCGGCCATTTCCTCTATGCTGAGCACCGCCGATCTGGGCAGGAAGTTCATGTCTTCGGCCATGCAATATCGGCAGCGCAGGTCGCAGCGATCGGTGACCGACAGGCGCAGGTAGCTGATCCGCCGGCCAAGTCCGTCGATCAGGGGTGCCGTCGAACCGGCGCGTTGGGAAAATGTGGCAGCCACGCGCGCATTGTGATGCAAAAGGCAAGAGCTTGGCAAGCAAAGCCTGCTAGGGGAATGCGATGAATCGCCTGTCCGAGACCCTTTCCGCCTGTGCCCGCAAACTCGAAACCCTGCATGCGCGGCACGACGCCGACGTCGGCGTCATTCTGGTCCAGGTCGACCAGATGGCGCGTATCAATCACAGCGCGGGCACCGCGACGGGCGATTCGGTACTCGAGGAAATCGGGCGACGGCTGGAAAATTTCGCGAGCGACGAATTCGGGCAGGGATCGTGCGTCGACCGGCTCGACGGGCCGCGCTTCCTGATCATCCCCTCGGCGCCAATGTCGCTCGGCGCGCTGCGCGCGCAGGAGCGCGCGCTGCACGTTGCGCTCGCCGAACCGATCGTGGGCGACCCGAACGGCCGCCTGTCGATCCGCATCGTCGCCGCCCTGATCACGCGCGACGAATCGGTTGCCGAACAACTTCGTGCCGCGGGCGACCAGCTCGCACGGCCTGCATCGGCGCGCGATGGGGTGATGGTCCACGCGGCGCTGTCGCGGAACGAGGTCGTGATCCATTACCAGCCGCAATATGACGTCGCGACCGGCGAGATGACCGGGGTCGAGGCGCTGCTGCGCTGGCAGCATCCCGAACTCGGCCTGCTCGGCGCGGGGCCGCTGGTGACGGCGGCGCGCGCGGCACGGCTCGAATGCGAGCTCACCGAACATGCGCACCGTGTCGCGCTCGCCGAAATGGCGACCTGGCCCAAGGCGTTGGCCAGACTGCGCGTCTCGCTCAACATCACCGCCGCCGACCTTGGCGATCCCGAATTTGCCGGGCGCTTTGCCGGCATGGCAAAGGCCGCGAAAATCGACCCCGACCGGCTGACGCTCGAACTCACCGAACAGGCGATGCTGAGCGATCCGGCAAGCGCCGCCGAGCAACTGGCCCAGATTCGCGCGCTCGGTTCGGCGATCGCGATCGACGATTTCGGCACCGGCTATTCCAGCCTGTCGCTGCTCGCACGCCTGCCGATCGACTATCTCAAGATCGATAGCGGCTTCACCCGCACGATCGACGGCAGCGATCGCGACCGCATCGTCGTGCGCGCGATCGTCGATCTTGCCCGCGCGCTGGGCTTGCTTGTCGTTGCCGAAGGGATCGAAAACGAGCGCCAGCTTGCGCGCTTGTCCGAGCTTGGCGTTGCGACGTGGCAGGGGTTCCTGAAGTCGGGGCCGGTGCCTTCGGATCAGCTACTGGCACTGATGGCTGCCTAGGCGGCCTGCTTCGCCAGCTTCCCCAGCCCCTTCGAGAGTTGCAGCGCGCCGTTGAGCCGCGCGCCCGTGCTGACCCAGTCGCCGCTCACCGACAGCCTGTTGTCGGGACGGATGCGCGCGCGGCCCTTGAGGCGTTCGACATAGGCGATCAGGCCCGGAACGTTCGCGAACTGGTCGCCGTGGAAGCTGACGAGCGCGCCCTTGGTGCCGACGTCGAGCTTGGCGATGCCTGCGAGCTTTGCGTTCGCCTTGATCTCCATGAGCTGGATGAGATTCGCGGTCTCGGGTGGCAGCGGGCCGAAGCGGTCGATCATCTCGGCAGCGAAGGCGTCGAGCGCCGGCCGGTCGCCGGCCTCATTGAGGCGGCGGTAGAGCGCCATGCGCAGCGGCAGGTCGGGGACATAATCCTCGGGGATCAGGATCGGCGCGTCGACCGTGATGACGGGCGACAGCGCTTCGCGCGGCGGCGCGGCGCCCATGCCCTCGGCCTTGGCAACGAGGATCGCCTCCTCAAGCATCGACTGGTAGAGTTCGAAGCCGACCTCGCGGATATGCCCCGACTGCTCGTCGCCGACGAGGTTGCCCGCGCCGCGAATGTCGAGATCGTGGCTCGCGAGCTGAAAACCCGCACCCAATGTGTCGAGATCGCCGAGCAGCTTGAGCCGTTTTTCGGCGGTGTCGGTAATCGCGCCGCCTTCGAGCGTCGTGAGATAGGCATAGGCGCGCGTCTTCGAGCGCCCGACGCGGCCGCGCAGCTGGTAGAGCTGCGCGAGGCCGAAGCGGTCGGCGCGGTGGACGATCAGCGTGTTCGCGCTCGGGATATCGAGCCCGCTTTCGACGATGGTGGTCGAGACGAGCACATCATATTTGCGGTCGTAGAAGGCGCTCATCCGTTCCTCGACCTCGCCCGGCGCCATTTGGCCGTGCGCGACGACATATTTGATTTCGGGCACCCGCGTGCGCAGGAATTCCTCGATGTCGGGCAGGTCCTTGATCCGCGGCGTAACGAAAAAGCTCTGCCCGCCGCGGTCGTGCTCGCGCAGCAGCGCCTCGCGGATCACGACGGGATCCCATGGCGCCACATAGGTGCGAACCGCGAGGCGGTCGACCGGCGGGGTCTGGATCACGCTCAGTTCGCGCAGCCCCGACATTGCCATCTGCAGCGTGCGCGGGATGGGGGTAGCGGTCAGTGTCAGCACATGGACGTCGGCCTTGAGCTGTTTCAGCCGCTCCTTGTGGACGACCCCGAAACGCTGTTCCTCGTCGACGATGACGAGGCCGAGATTTTTGAACTCGACCGCCTTGGCGATCACCGCGTGGGTGCCGACGACGATGTCGATCTGCGCGCTCGCGAGGCCGTCGCGCGTCTTTTGCGCTTCGCCTGCCGGAACGAGGCGCGACAGGCGGCCGATATTGACCGGGAAGCCTTTGAAACGCTCGACGAAGTTCGTGTAGTGCTGGCGGGCGAGCAGGGTGGTGGGCACGACGACCGCGACCTGCACCCCCGCCATCGCTGCGACGAAGGCGGCGCGCAGCGCGACCTCGGTCTTGCCGAAGCCGACATCGCCGCAGACGAGGC
>JAGHZY010000037.1:0-13519 GCA_017745175.1 Sphingopyxis sp.
GGTTGGTGAAGCCGGCCTTGACGAGCGGGTCGGTCGTGCGGCCGTTGCGCTCCTTGCGATATTCGGCGCCGAGCGCGAAGCCGATCGCGCCGCCGCCGGGCATCGTCAGGAACTTTTCTGTATCGCCCGAAAGCGAGAAACCGGCGGTCGTCTGGCGAATGAAGGCTTCGGAAATCGTTGTTGCCGTCACGAAATCGCGCGCCGCCTGCGAACTGGCGGTCGAGCCGAAGGGGTTGAAGGGCTGGCAGACCCCGCCGCCCTGAATGTTCGGCCGCACATAGCCGACGGGCTGCAGTGCTGGGACGTCCATCCGGCACCGGATCTGGTTCGTCGCGGGATCGACGACGGCGTCGATCGCGGCGAGCAGATTGGGAACGACCAGACGGTTGTAACCGATGAACTTCGCCTTCGTCCGGCCATAGGTGCCGTAGATGTCATAGCGAAGGTCGGAGAAGCCGGTCTCGATCTCGCCTTTCAGGCCGCCGACGAACGACAGGCTGTTGCGGTCGACCTGGCTGTACCGAAGACCAAGGTCGGTGAAGAGCCGGTCGAGGCGGAGCGTGGTCGCGCCCGCGGTCAGCAGCCGCTGACGGAAGTCGGGATTGAGAAAGGCGTTCTGCGCGACGTTGATCGCCAGCCCCGAGCGGATCACCGGCTGGCCGCGGCCGTAGCTCGACGTATTGTTATAGTCGGCGCCGAAATAGGCGGTGACGCTGTCGCTGAAGTCATAATGCGCGCTGAGGTTGAGGTTGTAGCGCTCGATATCCGGCACGATGGAAATCGAATCGTCGAACCGGAAACAGGCGGTGCCGCAATTGTCGAAGACGCCGAACAGGCTGCCGTCGGTCAGGCTGGGCGTGGGGAAGGGGCGCACGGTGCCGTCATCGTTGAATGCGAAGCGGCCGAGGCCGCCGGTGTCGTTGCTGAAACCGACGACCCCATAGCCCGAGAAGCGAAGCGCTTCGGCACCTGGTGCGATGATGAAGTCGGGAATCCCGTCATTCGGACCCGTGTCGGCGGGATTAATCATGGCGACATAATTGTGCATGTCGGCCTGCTTCGGGGTGATTTCCTTCACCTTGGCATAGTCGGCGGCGACAGTGATGTTGCCGCGGCCTTCGCCGAAATTGGTGCCGGCGACGAGACTGCCGCCATAGGTGAGGCCTTCGCCGCCACGCGTCGGCTGCGAGCCGCTGAACGACACGCGAACGCCGTCGAAATCATCCTTGAGGATGATGTTGACGACGCCCGACACGGCGTCCGAGCCATAGATGGCTGACGCGCCGCCGGTGATGACTTCGATGCGCTGGATCAGGTTGGGGTTGATCGAATTGAGGTCGATCGCGGCGCTGTCGGTCGCACCGGCGACGCGGCGCTTGCCGTCGACGAGTACCAGCGTCCGGTTCGAGCCGAGGCTGCGGAGGTCGACGACAGCGAGGCCGCCACTGTTTTCGCCGCGCGAGCCCGATGCGCCGGTCTGCTGGCTCTGCTGCATGCTGCCCGAAAAGCCGATCGACGGCTGCTGCGCGAGCGCGCGGCCGATGTCGAACTGGGCATTGTTGTTCTGGAGCGCGTCCGACGTCACGACGCCGACGGGCGTCGGCAGGTCGAGGACAGGGCGGCCGATGCGCGAGCCTGTCACGACAATGTCGCCGCCCGCCGGTACAGCCTGATCGTCACTCGATTCGCTTGGTTCGCTCGCATCCTGAGCGTGCGCGGTGCCGCCGAGGCCCGCCAGTCCCGCGAAAAGGGAGATCGCGAGGAAAGAAGTCGAAATGTTAAATCTGCGGCTGTCCGCCGTTGCCGGTCCCTGGATCATATTTTTTCTCCGCCCTGAACCCTGCCAAAGCCGTCCGTTCGTCGGTTAGTGCGAGGGCCCATTCTGTCTATGGACATGCGGTCATCGATCCCAATGCCGGTTCGACATAGAATCATTCGTGCGGCGAGAGGGGCTAGGGCGCAGCTTTATTGCGCAGGTTTTTTGAGTGCGGTCGCGAAGCCAAGTCAGTCGGCTTCGGCCTTCAGCCGGCTTTTGAGTATACTCCAGAAGGCCTCGACGCTGGGGCTGCGGCGCGCGACCGGCTTGTAGATGCGGATCTCGATCGGCACATGCCAGCGCGCATCGCCGGCCGCCACCAACCGCCCGCTTTCGAGATCTTCGCTGGCGAGACTGAGCGGTGCCCAGCACAGCCCGCGCCCGTCGCGCGCCATCGACAAAAGCGCGGTCGCCATGTGCGAACGGAAGACGGTGCGCAGCGACGCCGACCCGGCCGAGATGACCTGCGCCGCCTGGAGGATGCGGCCCATACCCGACTTGTCCTCGAACTCCAGATAGGGGAGCGGCTGGCCGCCCGATCCCGGCAGCGCCCAGATCGGTGCGGCATCGGCGAGCGGTGCGGCTACCGGCATCAGTACATCCTGCCCGAGCTGCAGCGACGCGAAGCCTGCGGGGTCAAGCCGGTGCGCGGCGGCGGTGTGGTGGTGACACAGCAGGAAGTCGGCCTTGCCCTCGAGCATCAGGCGTTCGCATGCGGCCATATTGTCGGCGATCAGCGTGATCGTGCCCGCCTCCTGACCGCCGTGAAGGCTGCGGAGCCAAGCGGGGAAAAACGTCGTCGACAGCGCATGAGTCGATGCAAAGCGGATTTCGTTGCTGAGCGTCCCGCCGATTTCGCGGACATGATCGCGGCCGAGGGTCAGCCGGCGCAAAATTTCCTCGGCGACGATGCGGAAGGCCTGGCCGGCTTCGGTCAGCGCGATGCGATGCGTGTCGCGGTCGACAAGCGTCGCGCCGACCCAATCCTCAAGCGCGCGGATGCGGCGGCTGAATGCCGGCTGGGTCAGGTTGCGCGCTTCAGCCGCCCGAGAAAAATTGCCTTCATCTGCGAGCTTGATGAAGTCTTCCAGCCACATGATATCCATTTGCAGTCCACCCGTCGCATCAATTGATACTGTCCCGGCATTGGCTTCGTTCGAGCCACGCACGGTAAGCCCCGCCTGCGATTCCCGCAGTGAAGGGTAGAAGAATGTCGGCGCCAAAAACGCTTTACGATAAGATCGTCGACGAACACCGCATATTATCTTTCGGCGAATCTGGCGGCGCCGGTGAACGATTGTTGCTCTACATCGATAGAACGGTGCTTAACGAATATACAAGCCCCCAAGCGTTCAGCGGGCTTCGCGAGGCCGGGCGGACGCCTTGGCGGCCCGCCGCATCGCTGGGCGTGGTCGACCATGTCAATTCGACGAATCCTGATCCGGGCGCCGGCACGCTCGACGACGGCGCGCGGCGACAGATCGAATATCTGGGTGAGAATGGCCGGGATTTCGGGATCGAGATTTTCGATCTTTTCGATCCCCGGCAAGGCATCGAGCATGTCGTGATGCCCGAGCTGGGGATGGTGCTTCCCGGCATGGTCATCGCTGCAGGCGACAGCCATTCGACGACCTATGGCGCGTTCGGCGTCGTCGGTTTCGGCATCGGCACGTCGGACATCGAGCATCTGCTCGCGACGCAGACGCTCGTCTATCGCCGGCTGAAGACGATGCGCGTGGCCGTCGGCGGACGGCTGGCGCCAGGGGTGACGGCAAAAGACCTGATCATGGAAGTGATCCGCCGGATCGGCGCCGATGGCGCGGCGGGCCATGCGGTCGAGTTCGCGGGCACGGCGATCGAGGCGCTGGGGGTCGAGGCACGGATGACGATCTGTAACATGGCGGTCGAATGCGGCGCGCGCGTCGCGCTGATGGTGCCCGACGACAAGGTGATCGACTATATCGCGGGCTGCCCGCGCGCGCCCTCGGCCGAACTGCTGGCACAGGGGCGTGCCGAATGGGCGTCGCTGCGGAGTGATCCCGGCGCCCGCTTCGACAAGGAGGTTGCGCTGGACGCAAGCGAGGTGCCGCCGATGGTGAGTTGGGGGACCAGCCCCGACCAGTCGCTCGCGATCACCGGCCATATCCCGGATCCCGATGACATCCCCGCCGTGCGTCGCGCCGACGCCGTTCGCGCGCTTGCCTATATGGGGCTGGCGCCGAACACGCCGCTGCAGGACATCGCGATCGACCGCGCCTTCATCGGCTCGTGCACCAATGCGCGGCTGTCTGACCTGCGCGATGCGGCCGAAATCCTGAAGGGGCGCAAGGTCGCGCCGGGTGTGCGCGCGATGATTTCGCCGGGCAGCAGCAATGTGCGCCGCGCCGCGGAGGCCGAGGGGATCGATCGCATCTTCATCGATGCCGGCTTCGAATGGCGGCGCTCGGGCTGCTCGCTGTGCCTCGCGATGAACGATGACAGCCTCGCGCCCGGCGAGCGCTGCGCGTCGAGCACCAACCGCAATTTCGAGGGGCGGCAGGGGATCGGCGGGCGCACCCACCTGATGAGCCCGGCGATGGTTGCGGCAGCGGCCGTGACCGGCAGGCTGGCCGATGTGCGCTCGCTTGCCGCAGTGGAGGCATAGGATGGAGCGCTTTCTTCGGGTCTCCGGCCCCGTCGCGCTGATGCCGGGGGCGAATATCGACACCGACGTGATCATGCCCAAGGCCTATCTGAAGGGCATCGACCGGTCGGGGCTGGCGATCGGACTGTTCCACGACCTGCGTTTCGACGAGGCGGGCGCAGAGCGGGACGATTTCATCCTCAACCGCTCCGATATGGCGGACACGCGCTTTCTGCTCGTCGGCCCCAATTTCGGCTGCGGTTCGTCGCGCGAACATGCCGTGTGGGGTATGTTGCAATATGGCATCCGCGGGATCATCGGGTCGTCCTACGGCGCGATCTTTGCCGACAATGCCGCGAACAACGGCCTGCTGCTGCTGTCTCTGCCGGACGAGGAAGTCGCGGCGCTTTCGGCAGTGCTCGACGACGGCGCCGGCGCGATGACCGTCGACCTCGAGACGCAGCGGATCGAGGTCAATGGCCATGCGGCCGGTTTCGATATCGACCCTGCAGTGCGGCGCGCGTTGATGCTGGGGCTCGACCGGATCGGCGAAACGCTGACCCATGCCGAGAGCATTCGTGCGTTCGAGAACGCCTATCTCGCACGCAAGCCTTGGCTTATAGCCGGTCAGGAGTGATGAGCGCACACCCTGAATATCCCGACCTTTTACCCGGCTTTCGCTGGGAAGATGTCGACGCCGACGGAGTGCGAATCCGCGCCGCGATCGGCGGATCGGGGCCGCCGCTGCTGTTACTCCACGGCCATCCGCAGACGCACCTGACCTGGTTCAAGGTCGCGCCCGCGCTGGCCGAACGTTTCACCGTCGTCGCGGCCGACCTGCGCGGCTATGGCGACAGCCAGAAACTGCCGGGCGATCCTGCGCACGCGAATTATTCGAAACGCGCGATGGCAGCCGATCAGGTCGCGGTGATGGCGGCGCTCGGTTTCGACCGCTTCGACGTCGTCGCGCACGATCGCGGTGCACGCGTCGCGCACCGGATGGCGCTCGACCATCCGGATCGCCTCGCGCGGCTCGTGCTGCTCGATATCGCGCCGACGGCGACGATGTACGCCCAGACGAGCAAGGAATTTGCGACGCGCTATTTCTGGTGGTTTTTCCTGATCCAGCCGTTCGATCTGCCCGAACGGATGATCGCGGCCGATCCCGATCATTTCCTCGACCGCCATCTGACCGGACAGGTCAAGGTCGAGGGCGCGCTCGACCCGCGTATCGTCGCCGAATACCGCCGCTGTTACCGCGATCCCGCGACGCGCCACGCGATTTGCGAGGATTATCGCGCAGCCGCGAGCATCGACCTCGACCATGATGCCGCCGACAGCGACCGGCGGATCGAGGCGCCGCTGCTGCTGCTGTGGGGCGCACAGGGCACGGTGGGCGAGCTGTTCGACGTCATGGAAAGCTGGCGGCCCAAGGCGGTCGATCTCCGCGGATGCGCGCTGCCGTGCGGGCACAGCCCGCAGGAAGAGGTGCCTGAACTGCTGCTCGCTGAACTGGACAGTTTTTTCGCGAGCAGCTGACCGGCGGATCAGCGCGCGGGCAGGATGATCGCGCGGCATTCGCCGAAGCCGATTGGCACAAAACCATCGGCGTCGGCGGAGGCGCGCAGGATGATCTCGTCGCCATCCTCCAGAAAGCCGCGCTGCTCGCCGTTCGGGAGTGCGACCGGATCGCGGCCGCCCGTCGTCAGTTCGAGCAGGCTGCCGAAGCCCTCGCGCGTCGCGGCGGAGATCGTGCCGGTGCCGAGCAGGTCGCCGGGGTTCAGGTTGCAGCCGTTCGACGCGTGGTGCGTGACGATCTGTGCGAGCGTCCAGTACATGCTCGTTGCGGGGCCGCGGCTCAGCCGGACGGGCGCAGCGCCCGCGGCGCGCATGGCGGCGGTGAGCAGAAAGACCTCGAGCGTCAGGTCGAGCGCGCCGTGCGCCTGATCGTCGGCGTCCCACAGATAGGGCAGCGGCGCCGGGTCGCCTTCGGGGCGCGACGGCTGGGCGACGCGGAACGGGGCGAGCGCCTCGGTCGTCACAACCCAGGGCGAGACGGTCGAGTGGAAATTCTTGGCGAGGAAGGGGCCGAGCGGCTGATACTCCCACGCCTGAAAATCGCGCGCCGACCAGTCGTTGAACAGCGACAGGCCCGCGATATGGCGCTCGGCATCACCGATCGCGATCGAGGTGCCGAGCGCATTGCCTTCGCCGATCCACACGCCGAGTTCGAGTTCATAGTCGAGCCGCTGCGTCGCCTCGAACCGCGGGGCGCCGGCTTCGGGCGGCTTGCGCTGCCCGCGCGGCCGGACGGCGGGCTCGCCCGATACGCGCACCGACGAGGCGCGGCCGTGATAGCCGATCGGGACATATTTATAATTGGGGAGCAGCGGATTGTCGGGGCGGAACTGGCGGCCGACATTGTTCGCGTGATGGATGCCGACATAAAAGTCGGTGTAGTCGCCGATGCGCGCGGGAAGATGCATGGCGCACGCGGCGCTGTCGTGGAGCAGCGGCGCGGCCATGCCCTCCATGGCGGGATCGGAGAGTATCGTGCTCAGCCGCTGGCGCAAAGTGGCGCGGTCGGCGGTGGCGAGCGCCATCAACACGTTGAGCGTGTCGTCCCGGCATGCCTCGCGTGCGGTCGCGGGCAACAGGCCGGCGGCCGCGCAGGCGCGAAGGTCCAGTATCGCGTCGCCGATCGCGACACCGGCGCGCGCAGCTTCTCCGGCGGGGCTGAAAATGCCGTAGGGCAGGTTCTGGACCGGAAAGTCGCGATGCCCGTTTGCCGATGCGACCCAAGAGGTGCGGGCGGGATCATGCGTTTCATCGACCGGCCGGCGCATTATCGTGCCTCTCCGGCGGTGTCGAGATGCGGCAGCAGCGCTGCTGCAAAGGCCGGGATGGTGTCGGTCCGCAGCCCGGCAATGTTGATGCGGCCATTCGGAGCCATATAGATGCCGTGGTCCTCGCGCAGCGCCGCGATCGCGCTGGAGGAAAGCGGCAGCATCGCGAACATGCCACGCTGTCCCGCGATCGGCGCGAGGCGCGAATCCGCGGCAGCGATCGCCTGACGGAGCGCGTTGAGCCGCGCGCGCATCGTGTCGAGCTCGGCCTCCCATTCGGTGCGCAGCGCCTCGCTTTCGAGGATGATGCGCACGATCGCGGCGCCATGGTCGGGCGGCATCGACCAGAGGCTGCGCGCGAGAGTCAGTATGTTGGAGCGGACGAGGCTGGCGGTCGCGGTGCCGGCCGATTGCACCCACAGGGCGCCGACGCGGTCACGATAGAGGCCGAAATTCTTGTCGCAGCTATAGGCGAGTAGCGCGGTCGGCAGTGTGCCGAAGGTCATGCGCGTCGCGGCGGCATCGTCCGCCAGCCCGTCGCCGAGCCCCTGGTAGGCGAGGTCGATGAAGGGGGTCAGGCCTCGGGCGGCGCACAGGTCGGCAATCGCGCGCCACTCGTCGGGCATGAAGGAGATGCCGGTCGGATTGTGGCAGCAGCCGTGGAGCAGCAGGACGTCGCCGGCGCGCGCCTCGGCGAGGTCGTCGACCATCGCGGCAAAGTCGATCGCGCCGGTGGCGGGATCGAAGAAGCGGTGGCTGCGCACCTCCAGCCCCGCCTCGGCAAATATCGGGCCGTGGTTCGGCCAGGTCGGCGTGCCGATCCAGACGCGTGCTGCGGGGTTGGCGCGCGCCAGCAGCTCGGCGCCAAGGCGGAGGGCGCCGGTGCCGCCCGGGGTCTGCACGCCGGTCAGCCGGCCGGTCGCGCGATGGGCGCCAAATATGATCGCGGCGAGCGCCTCGGTATAAGCGGCGTCGCCCTCGGCTCCGAGATAGGATTTGCTGTCCTGCGTTTCCGCGAGCCTGGCCTCGGCCGATTTGACGGCGCGCATCACCGGGGTTCGCCCGGCGTCGTCGCGGAAAACCCCGACGCCGAGGTCGGTCTTGCCCGGGCGCGGGTCAGCGCGGTGGAGCGCGATCAGTCCGAGAAGTGCGTCGGCGGGCTGGGCGATCAGCGGCGCGAAGGGGTCGTGCAGGGTCGCGGGCGGCGGCGAGGGAAGATCGGTCGTCATGCGCGAAATATCGCAGCAAGTGCGCGATAAATCTTTTCAAACTCGCAAGGTATCGGCTAGTTGTCGAAAAATATTATCACGATATGGCGATACGGAGAGAAATTGATCCATCTCGATGCCCTCGATCGCAAGATCATCGACGCATTGCAGCGCGACGGCAGCCTCAGCAACGCCGAGCTGGCCGAGCGGGTGGGGAGTACCGGGCCGTCGTGCTGGCGGCGGATCCGGCTGCTCGAAGAGGCGGGGGTGCTCGCGAAAAATGTCTGGCTCGTCGATGCGGCGCAGATCGGGCAGGGGGTCAATGTCCTCTGCAACATCCGGCTCAAGAGCCATTCGGCCGAGCATACCGCGCTGTTCGAGGATTTCGTCCGCGATCAGGACCGGATCATGGAGTGTCTGTCGATGTCGGGCGAATGGGATTACCAGATCCGCGTCGTCGCGACCGATGTCGCCGATTACGAGATATTCCTGATGCAGACGCTGCTCCGCAATGAGGCCGTAGCTGGTGCCGCCTCGCATTTTGCGCTGCGGGTCGTAAAATACCAGACGGTGATCCCGCTTCCGGCAAAATAGATGTCGATCTTGCCGTTGCGTTGATCGCGCCGGACGTAACCGGGGCCGAAAGTCGAATTTCCAAAGCGTTTCTCCGGGCGTCGCAGGCAGCTGCGACCGTTTTGCCGTTGAATATGACCGACAGACCGATCGCGCCACGCGCCATGTCACGCCTCACTCGATGCCGAGCAGCCGATGCAGCGTGACGTGGGGCCAAATCGCCGGAGCGGCGACGAATGGCCGCTTCTCTGGATTGCTACCTGAAAACAGCTCGTCCGCTACCGGCCATCACCACATTTCCGGCTCGCGCGGCAGCGAGGCACCTGAATCCCGGATCAGCGATCTTGCAGAACTGGGATGCGACAACTTTGCTCAATCTTCACTTGGAATGAGTGCTCAGCTGCTGTTGCCTCAGCATTTGTACGGTCTGCTCGCGCATCGCGAACTTCTGGACCTTGCCGGTCACCGTCATCGGGAAATCGTCGACGAACATGATGTGGCGCGGAATTTTGAAGTGCGCGATCCGGCCGCGACAATGCGCGCGGACCTCCTCTTCGCCCAGCACGGCGCCGGACCGCAGGACGATCCAGACGCACATTTCTTCGCCATATTTCTCATCGGGAATGCCGACCCCCTGGACGTCGGCGATATCGGGATGGGTGAGCAGATATTCCTCGATCTCGCGCGGATAGATATTCTCGCCGCCGCGGATCACCATGTCCTTGATGCGGCCGACGATCCGGCAATAGCCGTCCTCGTCGATCGTCGCGAGGTCGCCGGTGTGCATCCAGCCCTCGGCATCGATCGCCTCGGCGGTGCGCTCGGCATCGTCCCAATAGCCGAGCATCACCGAATAGCCCCGCGTGCACAGCTCGCCGGTCTCGCCGCGCGCGACGATGTTGCCGCCAAGGTCGATGAGCTTGACCTCGAGATGCGGCTGGATGCGGCCGACCGTCGATACGCGCAGGTCGGGCGGATCGTCGGTATCGCTCTGGAAACTGACCGGGCTGGTCTCGGTCATGCCATAGGCGATCGTCACCTGCTCCATGTGCATCCGGTCGATGACCTCGCGCATCACCACCATCGGGCAGGGCGAGCCCGCCATGATCCCGGTGCGGAGCGACGAGAGGTCGAAGCGGCCGAATTCGGGATGCGCCAGTGCTGCAATGAACATCGTCGGGACACCATAGAGGGCGGTGCAACGCTCGGCCTCGACCGTTTCCAGCACCGCATGGGGATCGAAGGCTTCGGCCGGATAGATGATCGTCGCGCCGTGCACCGTGCAGGCGAGATTGCCCATCACCATGCCGAAGCAATGATAGAGCGGCACCGGGATGCATAATCGGTCGGTGGGGCCGAGTCCGATCCGCGCGCCCACAAAAGCACCGTTGTTCAGGATGTTGCGGTGCGACAGCGTGGCGCCCTTGGGAAAGCCGGTCGTGCCGCTGGTGAACTGGATGTTGACCGGCATGTCCGGATCGAGCCGGATGTCCGCCAGCGAGGCTGTGTCGTCGCTCGCGAGCGCGGCGAAAGGCAGGCAGCCGGGATGCTCGTCGTCGCCGAGCACGACCACCAGCCGAAGGTCGGGCAGGCGCGCCGCGCGCAAGGCTCCCGGCGCCGAGGACGCAAGCTCGGGCGCGAGTTCGCCGAGCATCGCGACATAATCGCTCGTCTTGTGCGACGGCGCGAGGATCAGCGCCGCGCAGCCGACCTTGTTCAGCGCGTAATCAAGCTCGGCGACACGATAGGCCGGGTTAACGTTGACGAGGATCAGTCCCGCCTTCGCGGTCGCGAACTGCACGATCACCCACTCGGCGCAATTGGGCGCCCAGATGCCGACTCGCTCGCCGGGCGTCAGCCCGCGCGCGAGCAGCCCCGCCGCGACCGCGTCGACCCGCGCCTTCAATTCGTGCCATGTCCAGCGCACGCCCTGGTGACGGACGACGAGCGCTTCACCGTCGGGATGAAGCTGTGCGGTCCGGTCGAAGCATTCGCCGATCGTCATTTCGATCAGCGTGCCGCTCGTGTCACCGCGAACGAAACTGTCGGTCATGCACTCACTTTCCCGAATTCCGCGTCGCGCAATTCCTTGCGCCGGATCTTGCCGCTGACCGTCTTGGGCAGGCTGCCGACGAACTCGATGCGGCGGGGATATTTATAGGGGGCGGTCGTCGCCTTCACATGGTCCTGCAGCGCCTTCGCCAGTTCGTCGGAGGGGCTGTGTCCCGCAGCGAGGACGACAAACGCCTTCACCACCTCGCCGCGCGTCGGGTCGGGGCTGGCGACGACGGCGCTCTCGGCCACGGCCTCATGCTCGAACAGCACGCTTTCGACCTCGAACGGCCCGATGCGATAGCCCGAGGAGAGGATCACGTCGTCGGCGCGGCCGACGAACCAGAAATAGCCGTCGGCATCGACCGTCGCACGGTCGCCGGTCAGGTACCAGCCGTGGCGGAACACGCTGGCGGTGCGGTCGGGATCGCCGCGATAGCCAAGGAACAGCCCAGGGGGACGGCCCTCGCCGACGCGGAGTGCGATGTCGCCTTCCTCGTCCGGCGGCAGGATCGCGCCGTCATGGTCGATCACCGCAAGATCGATGCCCGGCGTCGGGCGGCCCATCGCCCCCTGCCGCGCCGCGCCCGCACGGTTGCAGCAGAGCAGCACCGTTTCGGTCTGGCCATAGCCGTCGTGGATATCGAGCCCCGTTGCCTTTTTCCACAGGTCGATCACCTCGGGATTGAGCGGCTCGCCGGCGCTGACGCAGTGGCGCAGGTGCGGAAAGGACCGGCCTTCCAGATCAGCGCGCACGAACATGCGATAGGCGGTCGGCGGTGCGCACAGCGTCGTCACCGGATAGCGTTCGAGCAGGTCCATCGCGGCGGCGGGATCGAACCCCGGCGCGTGGTTGACGAAGATCGCGGCACCCATCAGCCAGGGCGCGAACAGGCTGCTCCACGCCGCCTTCGCCCAGCCCGTGTCGGACATGTTCCAATGGAGATCGCCGGGGCCGAGATCGAGCCAGAAGCGCCCGGTGATCTCGTGCGCGAGCGGATAGCCCGCACCGTGGATCGTCATCTTCGGCTGGCCGGTCGTGCCGCTGGTGAAATAGCAGAGCGCGGGATCGTCGAACGCGGTGTCGGCGATTTCCGGAAATGGTTCGGCGGCGGCCTTTGCGGCGCTGTAATCGGTCCAGCCGGGCCGGGCTCCGCCGACGTGGATCAGCGGGATCGCGGCGTCGACGGGCGTTTCGTCGACGCGCGGCGCGACGTCGATCCCGGCGACGATGCAGCGCGCATCGGCCGCCTTGCAGCGATAGGCGATATCCTTCGGCGTCAGTTGCACCGTGCCGGGCGAGGCGATGGCGCCGAGCCGCAGGCAGGCGAGCATCAGCTCCCACCATTCGATCTCGCGCGACATCAGGATCAGCACCGTGTCGCCACGTCCGACCCCCGCCGCCTTCAGTACCACGGCGGCGCGCGCGCTATGTTCGGCGAGTTCGGCGAAGCTGCGATCGATCACCGCGCCTGCGCCGTCGGTCCATAGCAGCGCCCGCGCGTCAGGGCGCTCCGCGGCGAGCCGGCCGATCGCATCGCGTGCGAAATTATAATCCGTCGGCGGATTCCAGTCGAAGGCCTCGCTCATCCGCCGCGCGCCACATTGATCACCGACAATTGGGTATATTCGGCGAGCCCCTCTTCGGACTGCTCGACCCCGAGGCCCGAGGATTTGACCCCCGCCATCGGGATATGCGGGCCGATCGCGACATGCTGGTTGACCCAGACCGATCCGCTCTCGATCCGGCTCGCGACCGCCACCGCGCGGTCGACGTCGCGTGACCAGACCGAGGCGCCAAGGCCGTAGGGCGAGGCATTGGCACGCGCGACGACATCGTCGATGTCCGAATAGCGGATGACGGGCAGGATCGGCCCGAACTGTTCCTCGTCGACGATCTCGTGCCCGTCGGTCACGTCGCGGACGATCGTCGGGCGCAGGAAATATCCGGCGCGGTCGATCACCTCGCCGCCCGCGACGATCATGCCGTCGCGGCGCGCGCTTTCGAGGAAGGCCTTCACCTTCTCATATTGTGCCTTGTTCTGGATCGGACCGATCTGCGCGCCCTGCGCCAGCCCGTCGTCGACCACCGCCGCTTCGGCGAGACGCGCCAGTTCGTCGCACATCGCGTCATAGATGCTGTCGTGAACATAGGCGCGCTTGATCGCGAGACAGACCTGTCCGCAGTTGAGAAAGGCAGCGTTGAAAATGCCCTGCGCGGTTTCGCGGACGTCGACATCCTCCAGCACGATGCCGGGGTCGTTGCCGCCAAGCTCGAGCGTAAGCTTCTTGATGGTGTCGGCCGACTGCCGATAGAGAATACGGCCAACCTCGGTCGATCCGGTGAACGTCAACTTGCGCACGCGGTCGTCGCTGGTCAGCACCTTGCCGCAGCCGGGGC